>NZ_JBIVVD010000009.1:0-400369 GCF_044757505.1 Streptomyces sp. NPDC091271
ACTGCAGGGGGGACCCTGTGGGAGAGTAGGACGCCGCCGAACAATTATTCCGGGAAAGCCCCGTGCCCTTGTGGCACGGGGCTTTTCTGCGTTCAGAGCGTCTAGGGTCGAACCATGCGCTACGAACTGGTCATCTTCGACAACGACGGCGTGCTCGTCGACAGTGAGCCGATCTCCAACACGGTCCTGGCCGGCTACCTCACGGAGCTCGGTCACCCCACCTCGTACGAGGAGTCCCTCCGCGACTACATGGGGGCCGCCATCCACCGGGTGCACGACCTGGTGGACGAGCGGACAAGCCAGAAGCTCCCCGCGGACTTCGACGAGGAGCTGCACCGCCGCACCCTCGCCGCGTTCGAGGCGGAGCAGCTGACAGCGGTGGACGGGGTCCACGAACTCCTGGGCGAGCTCGTCGCCGACGGGGTGGCGTACTGCGTCGCCTCGTCCGGAAGCCACCAGAAGATCGCGGCCGGGCACCGTAAGACCGGGCTCGACCAGTGGTTCGAGGAGGAGTGGATCTTCAGCTCCGAGGACGTGGGGCGGGGGAAGCCGGCCCCGGACCTGTTTCTCCACGCCGCCGAACGGATGGGCGTCGCCCCCGAGCGGTGTGTCGTGATCGAGGACAGTCCGCTCGGCGTCGAGGCAGCGCGCGCGGCCGGGATGGAGGTGTACGGGTTCACCTCCATGATGCCGGCGGACCGGCTCGTCGGGGTCACCGGGCACTTCTCCGACATGTCGCAGCTCCCGAAACTGCTCGCCTGACCGATCTACCCAGCGGTAGACAGGGGCTCTACGCTCGCGGCCATGACGGATGCGCGGTTGCGGTACGGCAGAGCCTCCCTGGCGCTCAGCTTCCTGGTGCAGGGGGTGGCCTTCGCCCTGCTCGTGACGCGCATCCCCGCCATCCAGGACCGGTACGGGATATCCGACGGGCTGCTGCCCGCCTTCCTGGCCGCGGTGCCTGTCCTGGCGGGGGTCGCCAGTGTCGCCACGGAGAAGGTGGTCGCGCGGGTACGGCCCAGGGTCGTGCTCAGGTGGGCGCAGCCCGTCGTGCTGCTCGCCCTGCTCGGCGTGGGTGCCGGCAGCGAGGTCTGGCAGGCGGTCGTCGCGCTCGGGGTCTTCGGGCTGGCGGTCGGGGCCCTGGACGCCTCGATGAACATGATGGGCGTCAGCCTGCAACGGGCCTACGGGCGCAGCATCATGCTGGGCTTCCACGCCGCGTACAGCCTGGGCGGCATCGCCGGGGCGTCCATGGCATGGGCAGGTGCGCACTGGGACCTGTCGCTGCTCGTGTCCTATCTGCCCGTGGTGGTCGTCCTGCTGCCCGCGGCTCTGATCGGCAGCAGGTGGTACGCGGAGGGCGGTTCCGGCGGCGATCCGGCGGGGGCGGAGCCCGGGCAGGGTGGCTCCGTGCCGTTCAGGCTGCTGCTGCCGCTCTGCCTGGTGATGGCGTTCGCGTACATCGGGGACTCGACGGTCTCCAATTGGAGCGCGAAGTATCTGCAGGATGTCCTGGGCAGCTCGGAGCAGCTGGCGACGCTTCCGTACAACGTCTACATGGTGACGACGCTGCTGGGACGTGCCGTCGGGGACGTCGGGGTGCGTCGGTTCGGGGCCGTGGCCGTGGTGCGGGGCGGCAGTGTGCTGGCCGCCGTCGGTTTCGCGGTGGTGGCGGTGGCGCCCGGTGCCTGGTGGGGGATGCTCGGCTTCACGCTGCTGGGGCTGGGGCTCTGTGTGATCGTGCCGCAGACCTTCGCGGCGGCGGGGAGGATGTTCCCCGGGGCGAGTGATGTGGCCGTCGCCCGGCTGAACGTCTTCAACTACGTGGGTTTCCTCGTCGGCTCGCCTCTCGTGGGGGCGCTCGGCGACGCGTGGAGCTATCGCGGCGCGATGCTCGTGCCCATGGTGCTGGTCCTCGCGACGCTCGTGTACGCCCGGTCGTTCGGCGCGGAGCCCGCCCGATACGGTGGCGGGCATGAGCGGGCGCGCGCGGCTGATGTGGGATGAGGCAGTAACGGGATACGACTTCGGGTCCAGTCACCCCATGGATCCGGTCAGACTCGCCCTGACGATGGGACTGGTGCGGGCGTTCGGGCTGGACGGGTCGGTGGATGTCAGGGCGGCCAAGCCGGCCGGGGACTCCACGCTGCGGCTCGTGCACCGTGAGGACTACGTGACGGCCGTCCGGGCGGCGTCCGCGGATCCGAGGGCCGCCGACCAGGCGTACGGGCTCGGGACGATCGACGATCCCGCCTTCGAGGGGATGCACGAGGCGTCCGCGCTGATCGCCGGGCTCTCGGTGGGAGCCGCGGAGGCCGTCTGGCGCGGGGAGACCGCGCACGCCGTGAACTTCACGGGCGGGCTGCACCACGCGATGCCCGGGGCGGCCTCGGGCTTCTGTGTGTACAACGATCCGGCGCTCGCCATCGCACGGCTGCTGGAGTTGGGCGCGGAGCGGGTGGCGTACGTCGATGTGGACGTCCACCACGGGGACGGGGTGCAGGCGGCGTTCTGGGAGGACCCCAGGGTGCTGACCGTGTCGCTCCACGAGCATCCGCGCACGCTGTTCCCGCAGACCGGCTGGCCGGAGGAGACCGGTTCCGGGGCGGGTGAGGGCGGTGCGGTGAATGTGGCGCTGCCGGCGGGTACGGGTGACGCCGGGTGGCTGCGCGCGTTCCACGCGGTGGTGCCCGAGCTGCTGGAGGACTTCCGGCCGCAGGTGCTGGTGACCCAGCACGGGGCGGACACGCACTTCGAGGACCCGCTGGCCCACCTCGCGGTGTCGCTGGACGCCCAGCGTGCCGTCATGGAGGCCTGCCACGATCTCGCCCACACCTATGCCGAGGACGGGCGCTGGGTGGCGCTGGGCGGGGGCGGTTACGCGGTGGTGGATGTGGTGCCGCGCTCCTGGACCCATCTCGTGGGGATCGCCGCACACGCGCCGGTGGCACCGGAGTCGGTCATCCCGCCGTCGTGGCGGGACGAGGTCTACGCCCGTACGCGGCAGTTGGGCCCGGCCCGGATGACGGACGGCCGTACGCCGTCGTGGAAGCCCTGGGAGGACGGGTACGACCCGGCGGACCGGCTGGACCAGGCGGTGCTGGCGACGCGGCGGTCGGCGTTCCCGCTGCGTGGGCTGCTGGCCTGAGGGAGGGTCACGGCCCCACCCGCGAGGCCGTTACGCCAACGGTGGTGCGGTATCCGGGTTCCGGCCCGGGGGTGCTCGTGGTGCGGGAGCATCGGGAGGGTGTTGAGCACCGGAGCGCTGCGCGCTCATCTGCTGGCGGCCCGGCTCGCCGGGCCCGTGGCCACGCCGCGGGAGACGAGTCTGCGGAGCTATCGGCTTTTCGCGGCGAGAGACCCTCGTGTGCTGCTCGGGCTGGATCCGGACCGGGCGTGGGGTGAGCGTGACCTGCTGCGGCTGATGGCCGACAAGTGCGGGGTGTCGGACGATCCTGATCATGTGTCAGGTTCTGACGTCATCGATCCGGAGCGGACCCTGGCCGCGCTGGACGCGTTCGCGGAACGGCTCGCCCGGGCTGCGGAGAGACGGGCTCCGGTGCTGTTGGGCACCGGGCATCCGCACCGGCTGCTCGGGTTCTACGCCGGACTGGCAGACGCTTTGTCGGCGGCCGGGTGCGCGGTGCTCACTCCCGCGCAGGGCCGATGTGTCGACATAACGACCCGGTTCGGCGTACGCACGTACAACCTCGACTACGTACAAGGCGTCGCGCTGGTGCGCGAACCGGGCGTGCGGGTTCCGGGGAGTGCCACCGGCGCACACACCCACTCACCGCTCCCGGTTCGGGCCGTGCTGGAGGAGGCGGTGAACGCCCGGGGAGCGCTGCCCGAGCTGGTGGTGGGGGACCACGGATGGGTCTGCGGGGCAGGTCAGCTGGGCATCGAGGCCATCGGGCTGGCGGATACGGATGACCCAGCGCTGTTCGTGGGTGAGGCGGAGGGGCGGGTGTCCGTCGCCGTTCCGGTTGATGACGGCGTGCGGTCGGACTACTACCGGCCTCTTACTCGGTATGTGCTCAATCGGGCGTGTCTGTCACAGTAGGCGGCCGATCGTCTCACCTCTTCCCCACTCGCATCACCCGCCCCTAATCTGGGGAGTGAGCGCACAACGACGAAGAGTCACCGGAGGGGAAGCCGGTGCGCGTCTCGTGCGGAAGGTACAGGTGGGTCATGGCTGCTGGCAGCGAGAGGCCTCTCAACGAGGTCAAGTTTCTGACCGTGGCGGAAGTCGCCTCGGTCATGAGGGTGTCGAAGATGACCGTGTACCGCTTGGTGCACAGCGGTCATCTGCCGGCGATCAGGGTGGGAAGGTCCTTCCGGGTCCCGGAGCAAGCGGTTCACGAGTATCTCCGAGAGTCCTTCGTGGGGGTGGAGTCGGCCTGACGTCGCCCTCGGATTACGCCCCTCACTCTGTGGCGGGTAGGCTAGGCCGACGTAGGTCGTGTGGGCCCAGACGCCCCGCACCAGTGAAGAAGAAGTGAGCGAGGGTAGTCGTGGGCTCTGTTATCAAGAAGCGGCGCAAGCGGATGGCCAAGAAGAAGCACCGCAAGCTGCTCAAGCGCACGCGCGTTCAGCGTCGCAACAAGAAGTAAGCGAACGCAGTTCGTGAGTCCGAGGCCCTTCCGCCGTCCTGGCGGGAGGGCCTCGGCGCGTTTCCGGGCGGGTGTTCCGGGCCCCGGCGGTGTGCGGCGGATCCGGTGGTATTCCCGCCACAGCTTCGGTAAAGCCCGCCCGGGGTCATCACAGGGGAACATCCACCGACTACGGTGACGGCCAGGGGAAGACCCCGCTCGGTGAACGATCGACGGAAGGCGCTGATCTTGGGGAAGATCGTGCTCGTCACAGGCGCGGCCCGGCAGCTGGGGGGCCGTTTCGTGCGGCGTATCCAGCGGGATCCCGGTGTGGACCGCGTGATCGCCGTGGACGCGGTCGCGCCGGGGCATGAGCTGGGGGACGCCGAATTCGTCCTGGCGGACATCCGGCAGTCGGCGATCGCCAGGGTCCTCGCGGAGCATTCCGTCGACACGGTCGTCCATCTGGACGTGTCGGCGAAGGCGCTCGGTGCGGGCGGGCGGACGACGGTCAAGGAGACCAACGTCATCGGCACGATGCAGCTGCTCGGTGCGTGCCAGAAGTCTCCGACCGTCCAGCGGCTCGTGGTCAAGTCCAGCACCAACGTGTACGGCTCCGCCCCGCGCGACCCCGCGGTCTTCACCGAGACGACGCCTCCCAAGTCCCTGCCCAGCGGCGGTTTCGCCAAGGACGCGGTGGAGGTCGAGGGCTATGTCCGCGGCTTCGCGCGCCGCAGGCCGGACGTGGCCGTGTGCGTGCTGAGGTTCGCGAACATCCTGGGCCCCGAGCCGGACTCGCCGCTCGCCGACTACCTGGCGCTGCCGGTCCTTCCGACGGTCCTCGGGTACGACCCCCGGCTGCAGTTCGTGCATGAGGACGACGTCGTCGACGTACTGGAGATCGCGGCCCGCGAACCCCGGCGCGGCACGCTGAACAGCGGCACGTTCAACATCGCCGGCGCCGGTGTGCTGCTGCTCTCGCAGTGCTCGCGCAGGCTGGGGCGGCCGACCGTGCCGGTGCTGCTGCCGGCCGTCACCTGGGTGGGGTCGGCGCTCCGTACGATCGGTATGACGGATTTCTCGCCGGAGCAGATCCGGCTCCTCACGCACGGCCGGGTGGTCTCGACCGTCCAGATGCGCGAGACGCTGGGTTTCCGGCCGAAGTTCACCACGGCCGAGACGTTCGCGGAGTTCGCTCGGAGCCGGGGGCCGGGGCTGCTGCCTCCCGAGCGGGTGGGCAGGGCGGTCGGGAGGCTGGCCGAGCTGCCGCTCGGTGGGGGACCGGCAGGCAGGACACATTCGACTCACGGCGCCAGGTAGAGGAGCGCGACCGACGATGGCGGACGCCAAGGTCATTCCCTTCGACGACGACCGTTCGCGCTCCGGCGCGGGACGGCGCAGAGGAGCGCTGCCGGGCGCCGGAAGGGCCCAGCAGCCCGCGTCGGCCGGTCCCGCGCCCGTGAGCGCCCTGCCGGGCGGCCAGGTGCCTGAAGGGGCCGCCGAGGCCACGGGTGCCGCCTCCCAGGACGGTGGGGAGGGGCCCGGGAGCGGCTGGGACCGGCGGATCGCGGGCGGGCTCGCGTTTCTGCGGCGCCGGCTCACGGGGGATTACGAGGTCGACGAGTTCGGGTACGACAAGGAGCTGACCGACCAGGTCCTCATGTCGATGCTGCGGCCCCTCGCGGACAAGTACTTCCGGGTCGAGGTGAAGGGCATCGAGAACATCCCGTCCGACGGCGGGGCGCTCATCGTGGCCAACCACTCCGGGACGCTGCCGTTGGACGGGCTGATGCTCCAGGTCGCGGTCCACGACAATCACCCGGCCGAGCGGCATCTGCGGCTGCTCGCGGCCGACCTCGTCTTCATGCTCCCGGTGGTCAACGAGCTGGCGAGGAAGGCCGGGCACACCCTCGCGTGCGCGGAGGACGCCGAGCGGCTGCTGCAGGGCGGTGAGGTCGTCGGGGTGATGCCGGAGGGCTTCAAGGGCATCGGGAAGCCGTTCGGCGAGCGGTACAAGCTGCAGCGCTTCGGGCGGGGCGGCTTCGTGTCGACGGCACTGCGGGCCGGGGTGCCGATCGTGCCGTGCTCGATCGTGGGCGCCGAGGAGATCTACCCGATGATCGGCAACTCGAAGACGCTGGCGAGGGTCCTGGGGGTCCCGTACTTCCCGATCACGCCGACCTTTCCGTGGCTGGGACCGCTCGGTGCGGTGCCGTTGCCGACGAAGTGGACGATCCAGTTCGGGGAGCCGATCCCCACGGACGGGTATCCGCCGGAGGCCGCGGAGGACCCGATGCTGATGTTCAACCTGACGGACCAGGTGCGGGAGCAGATCCAGCACACGCTCTACAAGCTGCTGGTGCAGCGCCGGTCGGTCTTCTTCTGACCGCACGCCGATCGCAGGACCGCACGGCCGGCACGGCCGACGTGAGGAGGGCGCCGCCCGGTCCGGACGGCGCCCTCCTCACGTGCGGTGGTCCCTACGGCTCGACGTCCTCGCTGTCGATGCCCAGGCCGGGCAGCAGGCCCGGGAGCAGCGGCGGCAGGGTGACGTCGGGCGCGGGGGAGGCGCCGGGTGCGCCGCCCGGGGACGACGGGGTGGTGCCGTCCGTCGGGAGGTCGTCCAGCAGGCCGTCGGAGCCGCCGCCGAGCAGGCCGTCGGCGGGGGTGGAGCCGGAGCCCGAGGGCTTCGGCCGGCTGCTGCTGGTGGACGCGCTGTCGTCCGGGGCCGCGGAGGAGGAAGGAGCCTTCTCCGGAGCCCTGGAGTCCCGGTCCTCCTGCGTGGCACCGGCGGGCGGCGCGTCCCTCTCGGTGCCCGGTGTGCGGGGCAGCAGGGACTTCAGCGGTGCGACTTCCTGGTCCATGGCCTCGAAGACGGAGCTGACCTTGTCGCGGATGTCGGTCAGCTGGACGGGCAGCCGGTCGCGGAGGCTGCTCCAGCTCGCGCGGTGCGAGCGGGAGAAGGAGTCCAGCGTCTGGATGGGCCCGATGGCGCCGTCGCGCTCGTAGGCGGCGTGGAGCAGGCGGTGGCCCTCGGTGGCGTCGTGCGTCATGCCGTCGAGCGCGCGCCTGACGTCTCCGATCGACTCGTGGTCCATCTCGCCGGAGCGGGCCCGCTCCATCAGCCGGCGGGCTTCGCCGAGGCGGGTCGACGCCTGGTCGAGGTAGGCCTCACCCCGGTCGGCGTCGCCGCTGGACATGCCGAGACTGATGTCCTCCATGCCGCGCTTGAGCGGATAGAGGGAATCACCCGGCAGGGCGTCGGAACTGGCGGCGGCCACTCCGCCGAACGCTCCCGCGGCCACACCGACGGTGAGTCCGCCGGCGGTGAGGCCCTTCGCCCAGCGGGAGCGGGGACGCAGCCTCCGGATCGGGGAGGCCCGGTGGGCTCCCTTGCTCCGTTGTTCGGGCACTGAAGGGCCCGTGGACGCACCGCCTTCGGCGAACATGGTCTCCATGGCCGCGAGGAGCTGGGCTCGCTGCACCACTTTGACCTCGGGATCGAATTCCGGCGCCGGTAGCTCACCGAGGCCGTTCGCCAGGGCCAACAGCGTTCCGTGGTCGGCCGGTTGGGCCGGGTCCTCGGGCTGTACGGCCGCCGCACCCTGGGGGGACTGCTCCTCCAGGGCCTGGGCGAAGGCGTTCGCCCGCCGGTGTGCCGAAACGTTTGCGATCACTGGCGGCACCTCCTCTCGTCATGACGGTCGACTCCCCTGAGGGTCCGGAAGGTTGCCCACCGGAGACGTTTCCACACGAACGAGCGAGTGGAAACGGTCAGGTGTGGCGACAGGGGGCCTGCATCCGGCACAACGAGTGGCGCGGCAGTTGGGTTACGGACGACGGATGATCCGATCGGTGTGTCACGGACACGTCACGGATGGTGACGTCAGCGGGCGTCGTCCGGCAGGAGTCGTGCGAGCGTTCGCACGGCTCGGTACTGCAAGGTTTTGATCGCGCCCTCGTTCTTTCCCATGACCCGGGCGGTCTCGGCGACCGAGAGACCCTGCAGGAATCTCAGGGTCACGCACTCCTGCTGCTGTGGATTGAGCCGGCGTACGGCCTGCAGTAGTGCGGCGTTGGAGAGGGATTCCAGGACGGAGTCCTCCGGGCTCCGTGCGACCTCGTTGGCGTCGAGCATTTCGCCGGTGGTCACTTCCAGTCGGAAACGACTGGATTTGAAGTGGTCGGCGACCAGGTTCCGGGCGATCGTGACCAGCCACGCGCCGAAATCGCGGCCCTGCCAGGTGAAGGTGGAGATGCGGCGGAGTGCGCGCAGGAACGTCTCGCTGGTGAGGTCCTCCGCTGTCGCCTTGCCTCCCACGCGGTAGTAGATGTACCGGTACACGGTGTCGCTGTACTGGTCGTACAGGCGGCCGAAGGCCTCGGCCTCACCGGCCTGCGCGCGCTCGACGAGATCCATCATGCGCGCGCTGTCGCTGTCGGCTGTCGGACGGCGGACGGGAGCCGACGACGCAGCAGCCGCAGCGCCGCGGTTAGTGCGTCTTCCGACGGCCGCGCTGCGTTCGGCCAGCGCATAGCAAGGGCCGGCAGGTACAGGGGTGGCAAATTGGGGGACGGCGTACGCGGTGGGGACGAAGCCGCGCAAGCGGTCGAGGACCGTTGCGCGCAGCGTAGCCAGGCCCGAGGTGTCAACCCCGACGTGTGGGTACACGGGACTCCCAGAGGCAGAGCTTCCATCACGTGCAGTTGGAAAACCGTCACTCGTGGTAGCGGATGACGGGTTCCTTGTGCGTCTGAGGAGAATAACGCTTCGTACAGGCCGTGCTACACCCAGTTGCTCAAATCACCGATTAGGTCGCTTCCGTAACCTCTAAGTGACGGTTCAAGTGGCACATCGTGACCGGTTATTGATCGAATCGCTTCGGGATCTGCCTATGGCGGCGACGGGTTGTGGTCGTCCGTACGCAACGCGACTGGCCGGGGCGATGGGTGCCCGTGCCACTGTTCCGCTCCCGATTGGGCGTACGCACCCGGGCGTGCCGCTGCGGGGCGGTGAAGGACGCCGCAGGGGAGAGGTCTCCGTGCGGGAGGCCTCCGTAAGAAGGGGTCAGCGGCGGCGGCGGTGGATCGCCACGGCGGCCGCCGTGCCACCGGCCAGCGCGCCGACGCCCGCCGCGGCGGGGATGCCCACCTTGGCCGCCTTGCGGCCGGTGCGGTAGTCGCGGAGCCGCCAGTCCAGGGAGCGGGCGTGCTTGCGCAGTTTGGAGTCCGGGTTGATCGCGTACGGGTGGCCGACCAGGGACAGCATGGGGATGTCGTTGTGCGAGTCGCTGTAAGCGGCGCAGCGCTCCAGGTCCAGGCCCTCGGCGGCCGCCAGCGCGCGTACGGCTTCGGCCTTCGCCGGGCCGTGCAGGGGCTCGCCGACCAGCCGGCCGGTGTAGACGCCGTCGACCGACTCGGCGACCGTGCCCAGGGCGCCGGTGAGGCCGAGGCGGCGGGCGATGATCGTGGCGGTCTCCACCGGGGCGGCGGTCACCAGCCAGACCTTCTGGCCCGCGTCGAGGTGGGCCTGGGCCAGGGCACGGGTGCCGGGCCAGATGCGATCGGCCATGTACTCGTCGTAGATCTCCTCACCGATGGACATCAGCTCGGAGACGCGGTGGCCCTTGACGATGGACAGGGCGCTGTCGCGGGCGTCCTGCATGTGCTCCGGGTCCTCGACGCCGGCCAGCCTGAACCAGGCCTGCTGCCAGGCGAACCTGGTGAGTTCGCGCCGCTGGAAGAATTTCCGCTTGTACAGGCCGCGGCCGAAGTGGAAGATCGCGGCGCCCTGCATGACGGTGTTGTCCAGGTCGAAGAAGGCCGCGGCGCGGGTGTCCCCGGCCACCGGGAAGACGGGCTCCCGGGCCTCGACAGGGGTGATGAGGAGCTCTTCGGCGCCGGCCGGCAGTGCCGACTTCTGCGCGGCCTCGGCTGCGGCCTCGCCTGCGAGCACGCTGCGTGCTGTGGCGGGGCGCCTGCGGGGGGTGAGCCATCCAAGAGCGGCCATGCGGTGAGCATAGCCATTCTGTTCGGCTCTTCCCGACCTGGCGGGATGCGGCGGTGTGAACTCTCCGGGACCGGGGCGTTAAACGGGTGATTCCGCGTCTCCGGGGGGTCCGGAAGGGTCCGCCGGGGGGAGCAGAATGAAGGTATGAGTGCTCTGCTGCGTCGTACGAGGAAGAACCCCGCGGACCGGGTGGTGACCCTGGTGGGGAAGCCCGGGTGTCATCTCTGTGACGATGCGCGGTTGGTGGTGAGAGAGGTCTGCGAGGAGACCGGCGCGTCCTGGGTGGAGAAGGACATCACGCGGGACGAGGCGCTGTACAAGGAGTACTGGGAGCAGATCCCGGTGGTCCTGATCGATGACGAACAGCACACCTTCTGGCGGGTGGATCCGGCGCGGCTGCGCACCGCACTGCGTACGTGAGGGGGCTTCCTGGGCGAAACCCGGTTAACATCATGGGCGTTTTGAGTGGTCTCGGGGGCGTGGACATGAGGAGTGTGTACCGTCTTGCCCCCTTCGGGCCTGCAACGGACTGATGCCGTCCCGGGTTCCGGGACCGCGCAGGGAATATGCGTGACCCCGGTCACTTTGACCAGACAAAACGGACACCATCTTTGTGCACGCGTTCACAAAGACATAGCCTGCTGTGGACGGGGCGGTCTTTGGACATACGGCCGCCTGCAGCCCCGCTCATCCCGCAGGAGCACCGTGGCAACTGGCCGAACTCACCGACCGGCGACCCGTAGCCGAGGAATTCCCGAGGCCACCGTCGCCCGGCTTCCGCTGTATCTCCGCGCACTGACAGCGCTCTCCGAGCGCTCGGTTCCCACGGTTTCGTCCGAGGAACTCGCCGCGGCGGCGGGAGTCAATTCCGCGAAGCTGCGTAAGGACTTCAGCTACCTGGGCTCCTACGGCACGCGTGGTGTCGGGTACGACGTCGAGTATCTCGTCTACCAGATCTCGCGCGAACTGGGGCTGACCCAGGACTGGCCGGTCGCGATCGTCGGTATCGGTAACCTCGGCGCCGCGCTCGCCAACTACGGCGGTTTCGCCTCCCGCGGGTTCCGGGTCGCCGCGCTGATCGACGCCGACCCCACCATGGCGGGTACGCCCGTGGCCGGGATCGCCGTCCAGCACACCGATGACCTGGACCGGATCATCAGCGACAACGGTGTGTCCATCGGCGTCATCACCACCCCGCCCGGCGCGGCCCAGCAGGTCTGCGACCGGCTCGTCGCCGCGGGTGTGACCTCCATCCTGAACTTCGCGCCGACGGTGCTCTCCGTGCCCGACGGTGTCGACGTGCGCAAGGTCGATCTCTCGATCGAGCTGCAGATCCTCGCCTTCCACGAGCAGCGCAAGGCCGGCGAGGAGGCCGCTGCCGACGGCAGGGCGGGCGACGAGGACGCCGACGAGGCGCCGCCGATGCGTGCCACGCCCTCCGGCCGGAAGGGACCTGACGGGGACATGCCCGCCGTGATGCCGGCATGAGTCTCCTGGTCGTAGGGCTGAGTCACCGCAGCGCCCCCGTCTCCGTGCTGGAGCGGGCGTCCCTGGCGGCCGAGGCCCAGACGAAGCTGCTTCAGGACACCCTCGCCGCGGAGCCCGCGACCGAGGCCGCGGTCCTGGCCACCTGCAACCGCATCGAGCTGTACGCGGACGTGGACAAGTTCCACGCGGGTGTCGCCGAGCTTTCCACCCTCCTCGCGCAGCACAGCGGGGTCGGGCTGGACGAGCTCACTCCCTATCTTTATGTGCACTACGAGGACCGCGCCGTCCACCACCTCTTCTCGGTGGCGTGCGGGCTGGACTCGATGGTCGTCGGCGAGGGCCAGATCCTCGGTCAGATCAAGGACGCGCTCGCGCTGGGGCAGGAGCTCCACACCGCCGGCCGTCTGCTGAACGACCTCTTCCAGCAGGCCCTGCGGGTCGGCAAGCGCGCCCACAGCGAGACGGGGATCGACCGTGCCGGGCAGTCGCTCGTCACCTTCGGTCTCGAGCAGCTGGCCGACGGCGCCGAGGTCACCGAGTGGGCGGCCGGCAAGCGAGCCCTGGTGATAGGCGCGGGCTCGATGTCCTCGCTGGCCGCCGCGACGCTGGCCCGTGCGGGCGTCGACGAGATCGTCGTCGCCAACCGGACCCGGGCGCGTGCCGACCGGCTCGTCGAGATCCTCGGCCAGGCCGGTGTCCCGACGGCGCGCGCCGTGGAGATGGACGGCGTCGCGGGTGAACTGACACGTGCCGATGTCGTCGTGTCCTGTACCGGCGCGACCGGTCTCGTGCTGACCGCGGAGGCCGTCGCCGGTGCGCTCGGCGTCGAGTTCGACACCGCGGAGCGGGCGGCCGACGCCCCGGCCGCCGTGACCGACGAGCTGGACCAGCACGCCGCGTGGGTGGAGAACGGATCCGCCGCCGCTGCCGCACAGGCCCGGGCCGTGCGCCGGGCGCCCGCACGTCCGGCCTCCACCGGTCCCGCCCGGCTCCACCTGCTCGACCTCGCGATGCCGCGCGACATCGACGGAGCGGCGCACCGCGTCGCCGGTGTGCGCCTCGTCGACATCGAGTCGCTCGCCGAGGCGTCCGCGGACGCCCCGATGGCCGCCGATGTGGACCAGGTGCGCACCATCGTCGCCGACGCGGTCTCCGCCTTCGGAGCCGCCCAGCGCGCCGCGCACATCACCCCGACCGTCGTCGCCCTGCGCACCATGGCCGCCGACGTGGTGGCCGGCGAGATCGCGCGGCTCGACGGACGCCTCCCCGACCTGGACGAGAAGCAGCGCGCCGAGATCACGCAGACCGTGCGCCGCGTCGTCGACAAGCTCCTGCACGCGCCCACCGTGCGGGTCAAGCAGCTCGCCAGCGAGCCCGGCGGCGCCGGGTACGCCGATGCGCTGCGGGAACTCTTCGACCTCGACCCGCAGACGGTGGCCGCCGTCTCCCGGGCAGACCTGAACGACCCGAATAGAGGGCGGTCATGACCGACAACTCACCCCTGGGCGGGGAGACCACAACACCGCTCCGGCTAGGCACCCGGCGCAGCAAGCTCGCCATGGCGCAGTCCGGCATGGTCGCTGATGCGGTCCGCGAGGTGACCGGGCGTGCCGTCGATCTCGTCGAGATCACCACGTACGGGGATGTCTCCCGGGAGCACCTGGCGCAGATCGGCGGGACGGGTGTGTTCGTCGCGGCTCTGCGTGAAGCGGTGCTGAGCGGCGAGGTGGACTTCGCCGTCCACTCGCTCAAGGACCTGCCGACCACGCAGCCCGAGGGCCTCGTGCTGGCCGCGGTGCCGGTGCGCGAGGACCCGCGCGACGCGCTGGTGGCGCGGGACGGGCTGACCTTCGAGCAGCTGCCGGCCGGCGCCCGTATCGGCACAGGTTCGCCGCGCCGCATGGCGCAGCTCAACGCGTACGCCCGCTCGCACGGCCTCGAGATAGAGACCGTCGCGATCCGCGGCAACGTCGATACGCGTATCGGTTTTGTACGAAGCGGGGAGCTCGACGCGGTGGTACTCGCCGCCGCCGGGCTCAGCCGCCTCGGACGCACGGACGAGGTCACCGGCTTCCTGCCGGTCGACACCGTCCTGCCCGCTCCCGGCCAGGGAGCACTGGCGATCGAATGCGCTGAAAGCAGCGCGGACCTCGCCGCAGCCCTCGCCGAGCTCGACGACCCGTACACCCGGGTCGCCGTGACCGCCGAGCGCGCCCTGCTCAACGCCCTGGAGGCCGGCTGTTCCGCACCTGTGGGTGCGCTGGCCGACCTCCTGGCCGACGGGCAGGTTGTCAACGAACTGCGCCTGCGCGGTGTCGTCGGTTCAACCGACGGCACTTCCCTGGTGCAGCTGTCCATCACCGGTCCCGTCCCCACGTCGCACGACGACGCGGCGGCCCTCGGTCGCGAGCTCGCGGCCGAGATGCTTGCCAAGGGTGCGGCCGGTCTTATGGGGGAGCGAGCACTTTGAGCCCCACCGGCCCTGTCGTATCCGACTTCCCTGTCCTGTCCTCAGGGCATGTCACCTTCCTCGGCGCCGGTCCCGGCGACCCGGGACTGCTGACTCTGCGCGCTGTCGAGGCGCTCGCGAGCGCGGACGTCCTTGTAGCCGAACCGGACGTTCTCGACGTCGTTCGCTGCCACGCGCGGGCAGGGGTAAGCACGCCTGAGATGACGGTTGTTGACATGGCGTCAACACCCGCCGGAGTACCCGTCCTCAGGGATGCCGCCAATCTTGTCATGGAGGCAGCGAAGGGCGGCAGGCGGGTGGTGCGCGCTGTCACAGGCGACCCCGGCCTGGACGGCAACACGGGTGCCGAGATGCTCGCCTGCGCCGCCGCGGGTGTGCCTTTCGAGGTCGTGCCCGGCATCGCGAACGCGGTCGGTGTGCCCGCGTACGCCGGTGTTCCGCTGCGTGACGCGCAGGGCGCCGATGTGCGCTTCGTCGACGCCCGTACCGCGTCGGACCGCTGCTGGTCCGAGGTCGGTGCGAGCGACGCGACGGCCGTCGTGTCCGCGTCGCTCGACTCGGTGGCCGCGGCCGCCGGTGAGCTGGTCTCGGCGGGCCGCAAGCCCGACACCCCGCTCACGGTCACGATCGCCGGGACGACGACCCGCCAGCGGACCTGGACGGCGACCCTCGGGACGATCGCCCAGGTCCTGAAGCAGGCCAAGGTCCTCCCGTCGCCGGACGGGCACCTGCCCGTCATAGCCGTGGTCGGGGAGCGCAGCTCCGCCGCCCAGCGTGACCAGCTCGCGTGGTTCGAGTCCAAGCCGCTGTTCGGCTGGAAGGTGCTCGTGCCGCGTACGAAGGAGCAGGCGGCGTCGCTCTCCGACCAGCTGCGTTCGTACGGTGCCGTGCCGCACGAGGTCCCGACGATCGCCGTCGAGCCGCCGCGTACGCCCCAGCAGATGGAGCGCGCGGTCAAGGGCCTGGTCACGGGCCGCTACGAGTGGATCGCGTTCACCTCGGTCAACGCGGTGAAGGCCGTACGGGAGAAGTTCGAGGAGTACGGGCTCGACGCCCGTGCCTTCGCCGGGATCAAGGTCGCGGCCGTCGGTGAGCAGACCGGCGCCGCGCTGGTCGACTTCGGTGTGAAGCCGGACCTGATGCCGTCCGGTGAGCAGTCGGCGGCGGGTCTGCTGGAGGACTGGCCTCCGTACGACCCGGTCTTCGACCCGATCGACCGGGTGTTCCTGCCGCGTGCCGACATCGCCACGGAGACCCTGGTGGCCGGGCTCATCGAGCTGGGCTGGGAGGTCGACGACGTCACCGCGTACCGCACGGTCCGCGCCTCGCCGCCGCCGGCCGACACCCGGGAGGCGATCAAGGGCGGCGGTTTCGACGCGGTGCTCTTCACCTCGTCCTCGACCGTCCGCAACCTGGTCGGTATCGCGGGTAAGCCGCACAACGTCACGGTGATCGCGTGCATCGGTCCGGCCACGGCGAAGACCGCCGAGGAGCATGGCCTGAGGGTCGACGTGCTGTCCCCGGAGCCGTCGGTCCACAAGCTGGCCCAGGCGCTGGCGGACTTCGGCGCGCAGCGCCGGGACGCGGCCAAGGAGGCCGGTGACCCGGTGACCCGGCCGAGCGAACGGCGCCCCGGCGCGCGCCGTCGCCGGACGACGACCTGATAGGTCGGACGGATGTGCGGGCCCGGCTGCTTCCTCGTGGAGCGGCCGGGCCCGTCCTGTTTCCGGTCCGCGGGTTCGCGCGTCGCGTACGATCCCGGGCGGGACGGGGCTCGTAGCGCAGTGGTCGTCGCGCCTTCACGGCATGTAGGAGGACGCCGGTTCGAATCCGGCCGGTCCCGTTCCACCTTCCGAGGGCACGCTTTTACCGGCTCGGGTGTCGGTAAATCGGTGATGTGTACGGGTCTAGTCTCGGAGGATGACCGATTACGGAAACTTCCCCGGCTCGCGGCCCCGCCGGCTGCGGACGACCCCCGTCATGCGGCGCATGGTCGCCGAGACCCGGCTCGACCCGGCGAATCTGATCCTGCCCGCGTTCGTACGCGAGGGTATCGACGCCCCGGTCGCCATCTCGGCCATGCCCGGCGTGCAGCAGCACACCCTGGACACGCTGCGGAAGGCCGCCGTCGACGCGGTCGCGGCCGGTGTCTCGGGGATCATGCTCTTCGGCGTCCCGCTGGACGAGAAGAAGGACGCGCGGGGCACGGCGGGTACCGACCCGGAGGGCATTCTCCAGGTCGGCCTGCGGGCGGTGCGGGAAGAGGTCGGGGACGACCTGGTGATCATGTCCGACCTCTGTCTGGACGAGTACACCGACCACGGCCACTGCGGGGTGCTGACCGGGGACGGCCGCGTCGACAACGACGCCACGCTGGAGCGGTACGCCGAGATGGCCCAGGTCCAGGCCGACGCGGGTGCGCATGTGGTGGGCCCCAGCGGCATGATGGACGGCCAGGTCGGTGTGGTCCGGGACGCCCTGGACCAGACCGGGTACGAGGACGTGTCGATCCTGGCCTACACCGCGAAGTACTCCTCGGCGTTCTACGGTCCGTTCCGGGAGGCGGTGGGCTCCTCGCTCAGGGGGGACCGCAAGACGTACCAGCAGGATCCGGCGAATCTCCGGGAGTCGCTGCGCGAGCTGGCGCTGGACCTGGAGGAGGGCGCCGACATGGTCATGGTCAAGCCGGCCGGTCCCTACCTGGACGTCCTCGCCAAGGTCGCCGACGCGGTGGACGTGCCGGTCGCGGCGTACCAGATCAGCGGCGAGTACGCGATGATCGAGGCCGCCGCGGAGAAGGGCTGGATCGACCGGGACGCGGCGATCCTGGAGAGCCTGACGGGTATCCGTCGCGCGGGTGCGCGGATGATCCTGACGTACTGGGCGACGGAGGTCGCGCAGAAGCTGGGGCGCTGAAGCGGGCCGGGCCCGTTCAGGACACCAGGCCCTGGCGGTACGCGTAGACGACCGCCTGGACGCGGTCGCGGAGCCCGAGCTTGGTGAGGATGCGTGAGACGAAGGTCTTGACCGTCTCCCGGCTGATCACGAGGGACGCGGCGATCTCGTTGTTGGAGAGGCCGTCCGCGATGAGGCGCAGGACCTCCAGTTCGCGGGGGGTCAGCGGGATGTCGTGGCCCTTGTCCTCGGTGGGCCGGATCCGGGCGGCGTACCGGCCCACCAGCTGGCGTGTCACCTCGGGGTCCAGGAGTGCCGCACCGGCGGCCACGGTCCGGATGCCGTGGAGCAGCCGGTCCGGCGGGGCGTCCTTGAGGAGGAACCCGCTCGCGCCTGCGCGCAGCGCCTCGTAGACGTACTCGTCCAGGTTGAACGTCGTCACCACGAGGACCTTGACGGGGTGGGGCACTCCGGCGCCGGCCAGCAGACGGGTGGCGGCGATGCCGTCGAGCACCGGCATGCGGATGTCCATGACCACGACGTCCGGGCGCAGTCTCTCTGCGAGGTCGACCGCCGTCCGCCCGTCCCCGCACTCGCCTGCGACCTCGAGGTCGGGCTGTGCGTCGATGATCGTCGCCAGTCCGGTGCGGATCAGTACCTGGTCGTCGCAGATCAGGACACGGACCGGCTCGGTCACGAGGGGCTCCCGGCGGGTATGAGGGCCCGGACGACGAAGCCGCCGTCAGGCCGGCGGCCCGCGCTGAAGTCGCCGCCCAGCACGTCGACGCGCTCGCGGAGACCGGCCAGGCCCCGCCCGCTTCCGCCGGTGGGCGCGGCCTTCGAACCGGAGCCGTCCGTGCTGACCTCCACGGAGATCTCCTTTTCGCAGTGGCGCACGCGGACCGAAGTGGCGCTGCCATGAGCGTACTTGAGGGCGTTCGTCAGGGACTCCTGCACCACCCGATAGGCGACGAGGTCGGCGCTGCCGGTCGACTCGGCGGGTGCGCCCTCCTCCGTGAACTCCACCGGCTGCCCGGCTCGGCGCGTCTGTTCGACGAGTGTGAGGAGTCTGCCGACGGGCGGCGGTGTGGTTTGGGGGCCGTGGTCGGGGTTGAGCAGGTCGAGCAGGTGCCGCAGGTCGGTGATGGCCCGTCGGCCGGTGTCCGTGACGGCCGTCAGGCTCTGGTCGAGGCGGTCGGGTGCGGCGGTCAGATAGCGGGCCGCCTCGGCCTGTACGACCATCGCCGTCACATGGTGCGTCACGACGTCGTGGAGTTCGCGGGCGATGCGCGCCCGTTCGGCGGCGCGGGTGTCCTCGGCGACGCGGCGACGGCGATCGGCCTCCACGGCCCGGGTGTTGCGCAGCCATACCCCGACGCCCCAGGCGAGTGCCACGGCCAGGTAGAACGTCACGAACTCGCTCGGCGGGTCGCCCGGCCCGAGCCGGTGGAGCGCGACCGCGAGCGGGACGTACGCCGCGGAGAAGACGATCGCGGTGGCCCGCCGGTGGTGTTCCACGAGGGACGCCACGCTGATCAGCGCGATCGGCAGCGCGGTGCCCGCGAGCGTGTGGTAGCCGCGGAGCTGGTCGAGGGCGAAGCCGAGCGACACCGCGCTGAAGCAGATGACCGGCCACCGCCGGCGCCCGGCGAGCGGGAGGCACTGGAGGGCGATCGCCACGACGGCCAGGGTGTCGAAGGGGCGGTTCGGCAGGCCGCCGAGCTCCGTACCGTTGTTGCGGAAACCCGGCAGGAACGAGGCGGTGAGGAGCAGCAGCGCCAGCGGGGCGTACCAGAGTGCGGCGTCCGGCCGGCGCCACCGTTCCGGGATACGCGGGAGTCCGGTCATCGAGGGAGTGTAGTGGCGGCGGCGGCCTTGTCGGCGCCGCGGCGGCGGGGCACCAGGTTGCCGCGCCGGTGGGCCAGCCACAGGAACGCGGCGGTGATCAGGGCTCCGAACACCACCGAGTACACGCTGCCTTCCGGTCCGAAGTCGCCGCCGGTGACCCATTCCGGGCCCGAGGTGACGGTGTCCAGCAGTCCCTGCGGGGTGTCGTTGCCGGAGACCTCGGTGCTGAAGATGCCGGCCGCCGCGTAGTTCCAGCCGAAGTGCAGGCCGATCGGCACCCACAGGTTGCGGGTCGCGGCGTAGGCGGCGGCGAGCATCCCGCCGGCCTCGATCGCGATGGCGACGGCGCCCCAGAGGTCGGCATGGGGGTTCAGCAGGTGCGAGGCGCCGAACAGGACTCCGGTCAGGGTCAGCGCGATCCAGGTACCGGTGCGCTCCTCGATGATCCGGAACAGGACGCCACGGAACATCACTTCCTCGGTCGCGGCGGCGGCCGCCATGAAGCCGGCCAGTCCGACGGCGCCGGTGAGGGAGCCCAGGCCGTTGATCTCGTAGTGCGCGTTGAAGTAGATGTTCGTGATGACGGCGCCGAACATCGCGACGCCGATCAGCAGACCCCTGCCGAACGCGGCCCCGGCACCCTTGCGGGCCACCTCGGTTGGCGGGCGGTGCTCCGTCCTGCGCACCACCCATCCGTAGACGAGTACGGCGGCCACGGCGGTCAGGAGCCCCAGGGCGAACTGCAGCCACGGGCTGTCCTCCAGGGCGGCGACGGCCTGACCGCCGATCGCGGTGACCAGCACGACAGCCAGCAGTTGCCAGACGAATCTCATGAACGCTCCTTCGACGGATCCGCGGCCGGGGTGCCGCGGCGCGCCTCGAACGCTACGGATCCGGCGGTCCGCGATCGTCACCTCACGGTGGACACCTGCGCGTAGCTCGCACGGGGGACAGGCACCGCGGGGCGATCAATTCGGTTGAGGGCGTTCCCGGCTACGGGGAGGATCGCCCGCATGTTCTCGCGCAGGAATCGCCGCCCCACGTCCCCCGAACTCGCCGCGGCCTGGGAGTGCCTCGACGGAGGTGACGTACCGGGCGCGCTGCGCCGACTGCGGCAGACCCCGTCGGCGCCGCTGGGGGAGGTCGCCGCCGTGGTCGGCCGGGCCGCCGGGGCGGCCGGGTTCGACGACCTCCGGCGGGCTGCCGTCGCGCTGGCCGTGCACCCCGACCGGGTGCGGCTCCTCCACGACTACGGGTACGCGTGCGTGGAGCGCGGCGTGCCCTACCTGGCGATACCCGCGCTGCGGGAGGCGCTCCGCCTGGCGCCGGGTTCCTCCGGCACGCTGCGGGAACTGGTCTCGGCGTACGAGGACGAGGGCCGGCACCGCGAGGCGGCCGACGCACTGCTCGCACACGAGGGCGGCCTCGCCGACTGGCCCGATCGCTACCTCCTGGTCTTCAACGCCGTCCTGGCCGGAGACCTGGAGCTGGCCCGCCGTCAGCACGCCCGTCTGCCCGCCCCGGACGAGGACGTCTGGCTCGGCGCGCGGGACCGGCAGAACCGGGTGCTGGAGCGTGCCGCGACCGCGGGGCCGGTGAGTCCGCTGGACCACTCGGACCTCCGCGGCTGGCAGTACGTCATGGGCGGCACCGTGCTGGGCACGCTGTCCCCGCACGGTTACGACGCCGGGATGACCGGCCGATACGCCTGGTTCCAGGACTCCCACGACCAGTGCCTTCAGGGCCTGTTGCGGCTCAAGGCGGTGCTGACGGCCGCAGGAGCGCGGCCGGCCTCGGTGTCCCTGCTGCCGGACCGGGGGAGCAGGATCCTGGGCCTGGCGGCGGCCGAGGTGCTGGGCCTGCCGGCGGAGCCCTTCGCGGCCGGGCGGGAGGACACCGTCGTCATCGCCTACGACCTCGGCGACACCGCGCGCGCCGCCCAGGGACCCGAGGTGAGCCGGCAGCTCCTCCACCGGGTGCCGGGCCAGGTGCTGCACGAGCACGCGAGCTGCTGGACCGACCCGCCCGGCGTCACCGCCGACAGTGTCACGCTGCTCCATCAGTCGGTCGTGCCCCCGTGGGGGGAGACCCTTCGGTTGGGCGACGACGGCGAGGCGGAGCGCGCGGAGGCCGACGGGAGGCCGGAGGCGGAGATCGCAGCCGACATCGTGGGCGCCGATCCGACGCCGGACGGCGGGGACGGGGAGACGCCCGCCGACCCCGTCGAGAAGCTGACGGACTTCGTCTCGGCCGTGCGCGGCACCTGGCTCCGGGGAGACCGGGCAGGACTCCGGTCACCGGGCCCGGTGACCAGTTCACGCTTCCTCTGACCAGGCGGCGAGGCCGCTGGGTCAGCGTTCTTCCATGAGGCGTGCGAGTGTCGCGAGGTCGGCTGTCACCGCGGCCTCGTCACGCCGGAACTCGTCGGCGCTCACGTCCGGCCGGCGGCGCAGGGTGAACACGACCTCGCACCCGGCACCGTCGGCGATCACTCGCACGGGGTTGTGGACGGTCTCGCCCGACGGCAGGGTGACGTGGTGGTCGAGTACGCCGTAGTCGTTCCTGGGAGCGAAGTCGACCACGACCCGTCCCATGGGGGAGTCGGCGATCCACCGGCCGTCGGTCTTCTCGATGGAACTGCCCAGGCCCGCCGCCCACTCGGGCAGGTGGGCCGGGTCCGACGCGTAGTCGTAGACCTCGTCGGCGGGGCGGTCGATGCGGATGCCGAGGTGACGGGTTCCGGTGTCCGAAGTGCTCATGGCTGCGACGCTACCCAGGCCCGGGCGCCGTGGTCTTGAACGGATCGGACACCGGGCCGTCCGGCCGCCTGGTCAGGGCCAGTCGACCAGGGCCATGAACGCCACGTAGGCGGTGAGGACGACGGCGGGTGCGGCCAGGGAGAGGAGCACCCGGGCCGCGGCCTGCCGTTGACGCCAGGGCGGGGACCAGCTCGCCACGAGGACGATCAGGGACAGCACGAGACCGGTGCAGAGCACGGCCCATGCCGCGTCGAAGGAGTCGGTGAAGCGGTCGGCCTGTGCGCCGTCGCAGGAGTCGCACGCCGTGGGGGACAGGCCGCCGAAGAACAGTGCGAGTGCCGCCGCGGGCAGGGTGACGAGCGTGGAGATCAGCGGTCCGGCCCAGGCGTGCGGGGAGCGGGGGTCATGAAGTTCTTCCGACATGCGTATGAGTCAACTCCACGGTCCAGCGCCGCACATGAGCGCTCGTACTCAGACGGCGCACGGCGGGGGCCGGGGCGTCTTCGGGCCGGGCGCCTCAGAAGTCGCGGAAGGCCTCGGACGGGCGCGGCCCCACGGAGCCTTGGTACTTGCCCGTATACAGCTTGATGCTGCCGACCGGGACCCAGAAGGTGACCTGGCCGATGCGCATCCCCGGATAGATCCGGACCGGCTGCACAGCGTGGAACTGCAGTGTCCAGTTGTTGTGCGAGCCGATGTCGATCAGATCGGCTGTGATGTTCACGAAGAGGCCGAGCCTGCCCAGCGACGACTTGCCTCTGATGATGGGGACGTAGTGGTCACTGCCCATCTTCTCCATGGTGGACCCGAGGTACACACGGTCCGGCTGCAGGACGAGGCCCGCCTCGGTCAGATGCGTGCGTACGGTGGGTTGTTGGATCCTGACGTCCAGCTCCTTGTTCCGGTAGGTGAGCAGCTCCGTGCCGAGCCGGAAGTCGTAGCTGTTCGGGTTGACCTGTGCAGGGTCGAACGGATCTATCTCGATCCGCCGAAGGTGGTGCTGCCGGATGATTTCCTTGCCGGTCAATATCACTGTGCGCTCGCTTTCCGAGGGGAGGCTGGCTCTTCAAGCGAGGCTCGGTGGCCAGAAAGGCCTCGGTGACGAGGTCTGCCCGTACACGCCTGAGTAGGAGCTGGCAGCCCCTGCCGTACTCCAGAAACTGACCTGGCCCAGCGGCATGCCGGGCACGACCCGGAGTGGTTGGACGACGGTGAGTTCCAGGGTCCAGCAGTGGACGGCTCCCTGATGCCCGAGGTCGGCGGTCACCTGGACGAAGAGCCCGAGTCGGCCGAGCGACGACCTTCCGATCAGACTGGTCACGTAGGTGTCACTGCCGATGACCTCAGCCGTACTCGCGAGATAGAGCTGTCCCGGCATGAGGACGTAGCCCTCGTCCCCGATGGTGGCCGAGCGCCAGGTCACCTCGCGGCGGGCATCCAGGACACCCTCCGCGAACCTGAGCTGACTACCCAGCGTGTAGTTGTAGCTGTTCGGGTTCATGCGGCTCGGGTCGAATGGGCGGATGACGATCTCCGCTGCCTCGACGGCTGCTTCGATCTGGCGCCCGGTCAGTATCACCTGGCCACTGCATCCAACAGTGCGGTGGTGGCGGTGGAGAATTCCTCCAGCGTGCCGCTGTTGTCCACCTGGGTACTCGGATGTATCTGCTCCAGCCCGTTCTCCGTCGAATGCCGTGAGTCGCCGAGCGTCAGATCGCCCCGTGCTTCCTTCCGTTTTCGGGCCACCTCTTCGTCAACAGTGATCACCACAGGGTGGAACCCGCTCCGCCGTAGGTAGGGGAGGTCGGCCGGCCTGGCATCGGAGCAGATGACCAGGTTAGGTCGGGTGCTGCCCTCGCATGCCGAGTAGATGCGTGCTGTTTCTGACAGGAAGTGCTCTTCGAGGACACGAGGGTTGATCTTTCGCATGTGTGAGCCGAGGAAATTGAGCAGGGCGCCGTCCTGTCTTCCTTCCGCGGTGTGCAGGGGGCGTCCTGCGGACTCGTAGACCGCAGCCTGAGCACGGTACAAAGGCCCCGCGAGCGTGATGATATGCACGGCGGCCTCATTTTTCGCGGCCCACGATTTCGCGAGGGACGAGAAGGTGCTTTTCCCTGAACCGGGCAGACCGAACAAGGCGATTCGGAATATGCGCTGGCTCGTGGGCTGAGAGAGCTGGCTCATGGGCGGCTGCCGATCTCCGCGTCGATCGCGGCCAAGGCTGCCTCTACCGTCGTTCTCAGTTCCGTGTCGGACGCGATTCCGATGACGGTCCCTGTGAAGGGAGGGGCGTCCATCCCGAGCAACGACCAGGGGATATTGGTCACGTCGTGATGCGGGTGAACGGAGACGGGGACGACCGGATAGTCCGTGGGGGAAGAGGAGCGGCGATCGTGCATTGTACGGATCTCGTGCATGATGTTCCCGTTCAGCTGGGTGGAGCACCGCTGCTGATACGAGCGTGAAGCGACCAGGATCGCCGAATCAGTGCTCATGACCCCGTCGATGCTGTTGCGGGCCGTCGTTCCTCCGATCCCCTGGTTCGCCTCCATGATGACGAAGTAGCGTCGCCGGAAGTGATGCAGATGTGACACCAGACGTCGTACCTCTGCGATGTCATCGGTGCAGTAGGAGATGAAGATCGTCGGACCGTTGAAGCCCTTCAGACTCCTGGTGTCCGGCGGAATTCCGTCCCACTCGTTCCGGGCCCTCTGCAACAGGGCGGCTCGTAGGGTGCGGTCGGTGTAGGCGGCCCGCACCGCTTTGATGTCCTCGCCTTTGCTGTTGTTCGGATAGAAGACCAGGACGTCACCAAGAATGGGCAGCGTTGCGCGTGCATTGCTGGTGACTCCGAAGTGCGGGCCGTTGCATTCCCCTATGCCGGTGAGCTCCACCTCGCCGTCGGGGCCCTCCATGGAGAAGCGAACTCCGCTGCTCGGGGGAGCGTCGGCCCCGAACACCTCGAAGAAGAGATCGTGCGGCACTGGGACGTCGGCCGTTCGGGCCGGAGCGTCTGCGGCTTCCACATCCCGAAGCCAGAAGTGCCGATACAGCTTCGTGCCCGTGGTGAACTCCGTCAGAGCCGTACCGGCCCTCTTGCTCAGCTTTCTCTTGAGGACGCTTTGGCTGAGCTTGATGATCTCTTCTTCGAGCCGAACGTCGTCGATGTCCAGGAAGGAGTCGGTGCTCATGTGCTGGTTCGAGATCAGAGGGAAGGCCAGACGTAGCTCATCGGACTCGCGTACGCCCCTGAGGATGCTCTTGACCAGCATGACTCTGAATCGGTTCTGTGGTGCGAAATAGACTGTGGAATACAGATGCGCACGCGTGGCCAGGAAGTTGGCGAACGGCGCTGGGTCCGAGCAGATGGGGCCTCGGTCGTCGTACGTGATGATCGCGGAGATGACGTCGTCCGAATTGCCCAGCATGCCGACGGTGTGGTGTGCGTCGCGATGTACGTAATCAATCCGGTCGGCGTCGATCTCGCCGTCCAGCATATGGCGCACAGGCAGGAACGCGGTGGCCAGGTCGGTATCGGGCCAGTAGTCAGCCGTCATCAGGAAAGCGATGAAGGTGCTGTTCAGCGGCGCCAGGAGAGGATCGATCTCGGATCCGAACAGACAAGCCAGGGTGAAAACCGGCTTGGCGGGCCAGAGAGAGGTATCTCGGCCGATCTTCAGGCCGACCCAGGAACGAATGTCGTCGTCTGGAACATAGAGCCCTCGAGTGGCGCTTTGATAAGGAAGCTCGCCCACATCCTGCAAGAGCGCAGCGACCAGAACGTGCTCGTAGAGCCATTCAGTCTCGGGGGGATGGTCCGGCTGATAGATTCGGGCGTACTCGGCCTCCAACGTGGCCAAGAACTCCGAATCCGCAGACCCGACCTGGCGCAGGAGCTTACGCATGATGTGCATGGTGCCGATGGCATGGGCGTATCTGCTGTGGTCGGCTCCCACGAAGCTGTGAGAGGCGAATCCCAGCTGCTTGACCCGCCGCAGCCGCTGGACGGGGCGCGATTGAATGATGCGGTCGATGATCGGGGACGCGAAACCGGCTGGGGTATCGGATGTGTCGATGAGGCCGTGCACGGCATCGCGCACGGGTGAGAGGGGATTTTGGCTCACTCGCTCCCTTCGAAGACTCTCCGACGCCATTCGTACATCTTCTTTCGCCGCGATCGGGAACGTCCCGGAATCATCTGCACGTAGCAGTCTCGTCTCAACACCTCACGATCTGTCCCTGCCGGATGCCGCCTAAACCGCCGCCCCACAACGTGTGCGGGGCACCTTCTTCTGGCGGGGTAGCGCTGCGGGTTGGGAGGAGCCGCCACGAAGGCCCGGAGGGTAGCCCCGAGGCCGTGCCGCGGGTCACTTTCGTGCTGCCGCTCACGAGTGAGCGACGGATACGAGCGGTCTCCTTCGCGCACCGGCACGGGCAGCCACAAGGCCGATTCCCCGCCCATGCAGCGCTCCGCGTGTGTGTCTGCCCCGGTCGACTACGAGGGCGCGCGGTATCGGGGGGGCCGACGTCGCGGCCACGTCGGCGGTCGTCCGTTGGTTCGGGGCCCTGCGAAAAGGGTGCCTGGCGTACCAGGGCCGACGGCATGATCCCCCCATGAGTCTTACCGCCCGCCAGCTCGCTCTGGCCACCTTGGACCGGCAGCTCCTGCTCGAACGACGGCACCTCGACGTCGCGGAGGCGGTGCGCCGGGTCTGCGCGCTCCAGGCCCAGTCCCCTGCGTCGCCGTACCTCGCGTTGTGGAACCGCGTGCGGGACTTCGTGCCCGAGGACCTCGACGCGGCGTTCGCGGACCGCCGGGTCGTGAAGGCGTCCCTCATGCGGATCACACTGCACGCCGTCCACGCCGACGACTACGCGCCGTACCACGCCGCGATGGTGAGCCGTCTGCGGTCGTCTCGGCTCTACGACCGCCGCTTCACCTCGACCGGCCTGGCGGACACCGATGCCGACGCGCTGCTCCCGGAGCTCGCGGGGTTCCTGGAGCAGCCCCGCTCCGGCGCCGAGGTGGAGGGGGAGTTCGCGGGGCGGTTCGGCGAGCACGCGCACCGCGTGTGGTGGGCGCTGCGCACGTACGGGCCCGTGCACCACGCGCCGGCCGGTGGCCCGTGGTCCTTCGCGCAGCGCAACAGCTACCTCGCCGCCCCGGAGGGCGGGCCACAGGAAGCGGCCGCCGGGGTGCGGCGGTTGCTCCTCTCCTACCTGCGTGCGTTCGGGCCGGCCTCCACCCAGGACTTCGCCCGGTTCACCATGCTGGACCGTCCGCCGATCACGCAGGCGCTGAGCGAGCTCGAGGGCCAGGTGGTGCCGGTGCCGGGCCCCGGCCGTGCCGTCCTGTACGACCTGGCGGACGCCACCGTGCCCGCCGAGGACACCCCGGCGCCGCCGAGACTGCTGCCGATGTGGGACAGCACGCTGCTGTCACACGCCGGCGCCGGCCGCGTCGTACCCGAGGAGTACCGGCCGCTGGTCGTCCGGCGCAACGGCGACGTACTGCCCTGTCTCCTCGTCGACGGCCAGGTCGCCGGTGTGTGGCGTGCGGCCGAGGGCGGCGGCCTGGAACTGACCGCCTTCCGTGCGCTCAGCAGGGCGGCGTGGCAGGGCCTGACCGAGGAGGCGGAGAGGCTGTCGGCGCTGCTCGCCGACCGCGATCCGGCGGTCTACGGGCGTTACGGGCACTGGTGGGACAAGGGGATACCCGGTGCCGAGCGCGTGATCGTCCAGGGCTGACGGCGGCTGCTGGATGATCCCGGTCAGCCCCGGGCGGCGAAGGCGGCGAAGGCCACCCAGGTGGTGGGGGAGACGGTGAGAGTGGGTCCTTCGGTGGCCTTGGAGTCCCGGACGTGGACGGCGGAAGGGTGCGCGGCGACCTCTACGCACTGGCCGCCTTCGATGCCGCTGTAGCTGGACTTGCGCCAGTCGTAGGCGACTTCGAGGCAGGCGCCGCCCTGCTCGCTGCTGTAGCTCGACTTGAACCACGCACGTGCGCTGCTCATCACTCTCCCAGAAGCCGGCCCAACAGGCCGCGTGTCTCTTCGGTGTTGAGGGCCTGTGTTCGCAGCATCGCATATTTGCGTTCCAGGATGCTCACGTCATCCGGGGCCGAGATCAGCTGACTGCCGCGTTGGGTCTCTGTGTAAGCGAGACGCTGATGTTCGAGCGTTTCCAGGAGGATGAAGGGTCCGGAGAGGCCCGCGTGCGTGTGGCGGCCCAGGGGCATGATCTGCATGGTAACTCCAGGGATATCAGTGCATTCCCGCAGGTGGCGAAGGGTTTCTGCGTGCACGTCGTCCCCGCCCAAGCGGTCCCGAAGGACGGCCTCCGAGATGACGAAGCTTGCAGTGGGAGGCTCATGCCGGTGAAGGATCTCCCTTCGCTCCATGCGTGTGGCCACCCGCTTGCTGATCTCCTCGTCGCCGAGGGCTGGAACATCGGTTCTGAACACCGCTCGCGCGTAACTCTCGGTCTGGAGGAGCCCCGGCAGCACCTGGTTCTCGTACCACGACAGCGCCAGCGCCTCCCGCTCCAGGTCCATGTACCGCTCCGCCCACGCCGGGATCAGGTCCACCTCCGGCATGTTGTCCACCGCCGTCTCCAGCGCGCCCTTCGTGTCCAGGATCTGGTCCAGGCGGCGGGCCAGGTCGGGCAGGAGGGAGCGGCGGCCCTGTTCGATGGAGGCGATCGTCTCCAGTTGCACGGTTGCTCGGTCGGCCAGCTGGACCTGGGTCAGGCCCGCTGCGACGCGGAAGAGGCCGACCAGCTTGCCGACGAGCTTCATGGCGGACGCGTTCTTGCGCTGCCGTTTCCTGGGGTGCATACGGTCGAACTCCCCGCCCTCGTACGTAGTTCACGCATGCGCGACCCGTACAAGAAATCCGTACGGGTTCACTCAACGCATGAGGATATACACAGAGAGTGACAGTCTTCGATGTGTGCGCACGCCACAGCGGCCACGCGGGACCTGAGCACGGATAGCCTGCGTCTTCATGACACGCGCGTGGATACTGCCGATACTGCTGGTGCTGTGTGGCTCGGTCGTTGCGACCGGCCTGATTTTTCAGGGGAGTCCTGTCCAAGCCGCGGTGTTCCTCCTGGCGTTCGTGCTGCTCGCGGGCGTGAACTCACCTTTGTTCTTCCCCAGGTCCATGGGTGCGCTGGAAGCTCAACGCCGCAGCGCGGTCGACGGCAAGCCGGTCATCTACTGGCGGGCGGGCTGTAAGTACTGCATGCGGTTGCGCTTCCGGTTGGGCCGCAGGGCCCGTCAGTTGCACTGGGTGGACATCTGGCGTGACCCGGCCGGCGCGGCAGCGGTGCGAGAGGTCAACGACGGCAACGAGACCGTGCCGACCGTGTTCGTGGCGGGCCGGCCGCACGTCAACCCTGACCACGCGTGGCTCCGCGAACAGCTTTCCTCCCCCGAGGGCTGACAGACGAACAGGCGGCGCACTCCGGCGTGTTGCCGGTGTACGCCGCCTTGGGCGGGACGAGGTGCGGGTCATGGCCCGCGCTGTCATGACGGTTACTTGGGGTCGCGGTCGTACTGGGCCTTGGACCAGCGGTAACCGAGGACCGTGAGCGCCAGGCACCATCCGACCGAGAGCCACCCGTTGTGGCCGATCTCGGTGCCGAGGAGGAGTCCTCGCAGGGTCTCGATGGCCGGGGTGAAGGGCTGGTACTCGGCGATGGGCTGGAACCAGCCCGGCATGGATTCGACCGGGGTGAAGGCGCTTGAGATGAGGGGCAGGAGGATCAGCGGCATGGCGTTGTTGCTGGCTGCCTCCGCGTTGGGGCTGCCCATGCCCATCCCGACCGCGATCCAGGTGAAGGCCAGGGAGACCAGCGCCAGCAGCCCGAACGCTGCCAGCCATTCCAGGACGGTGGCGTCCGTGGAGCGGAAGCCCATGGCGACGCCGACGGCGCCGACGAGGACGACGCTCGCGATGGCCTGCAGGACGCTGCCGGCGACGTGTCCGAAAAGGACGGAGCCACGGTGGATGGCCATGGTCCGGAAGCGGGCGATGATGCCCTCGGACATGTCGGTGGAGACCGATACGGCGGTGCCGACCACGGTGGAGCCGATGGTCATGAGCAGAATGCCGGGGACGATGTAGGCGATGTAGGCCGAGCGGTCGCCGCCGCCGATGCCGGCGCTCATCGTGTCCCCGAAGATGTAGACGAAGAGCAGGAGGAGCATGACCGGGGTGAGCAGGAGGTTGAGGGTGAGGGAGGGGTAGCGCCTCGCGTGCAGCAGGTTGCGGCGCAGCATGGTGGACGAGTCGCGCACGGTGAGGGAGAGGGTGCTCATCGGACGTTCTCCTTGGGCTGGTCGGGGATGGCGGTGCCGGCGGTGAGCGCGAAGAAGACGTCGTCGAGGTCGGGGGTGTGCACGGTGAGTTCGTCCGCCTCGATGCCGGCCGAGTCCAGCCGGTCGAGGACGGCGCGCAGTTCGCGCTGGCTGCCGTCGCTGGGGATCTGCAGGGCGAGTGCCTCGTCGTCCCTGGTGACCTCGCCCAGGCTGGAGGCGGCGGACCGGTAGGTGTCGGGGTCGGTGAAGCGGAGCCGCACGTGTCCGCCGGGGATCATCCGCTTGAGTTCGTCGGCGGTGCCCTGGGCGGCGATCTTTCCGTCGTTCAGCACGGCGATGCGGTCGGCGAGTTCGTCAGCCTCCTCCAGGTACTGGGTGGTGAGGAAGACGGTGACCCCGTCGGAGACGAGTTCGCGGATGATGCCCCACATGTTGTGGCGGCTGCGGGGGTCGAGACCGGTGGTCGGTTCGTCGAGGAAGATGATTCTCGGGCCCCCGACCAGCGTCATGGCGATGTCCAGACGGCGCTTCATGCCGCCGGAGTAGCTCTGCGCCGGCTTCTTCGCCGCCTCGACCAGGTCGAAGCGCTCCAGGAGTTCGGCGGTGACGCGCCTTCCCTCGCTGCGGGAGAGGTGGTGCAGGTCGGCCATGAGGAGCATGTTCTCCTCGCCGGTGATCAGACCGTCGACGGCGGAGAACTGTCCGGTGACACCGATCGCGGCACGGACCGCCTGGGGTGCGGTGGCCAGGTCGTGGCCGCCGATGTGAACGGCGCCGGTGCCCGGGCCTGCGGTGATGAGGGTCGAGAGGATCTTCACGGCGGTGGTCTTGCCGGCGCCGTTCGGACCGAGCAGTGCGAACACGGACCCTGCGGGGACGACCAGGTCGATGCCGTCGAGGACGGTCTTGTCGCCGTAGGACTTGCGCAGCCCGTGTGCTGCGATGGCCGAGTTGGTCATGAGGAGGCTCCTTAGAGGCTGCGTGCGGTGATGTCGCCGTGGGCGGTGGTCGCGTGGATGTTCAGGGCAGCGGCGGCGCCGTCCGAGTTCATGAGCGTGTTGTGGATCCGGCCGTGGCTGGTGCCGGCGTCGAGGGAGGCGGAGACCCCGCGGGCGGCGCCGACCGAGATCTCGCCGTACTCGGTGCGCAGTGTGACCGCGCCGCGTACGGCCTCGGTGATGCGGAGGTCGCCCTTCACGGTGCTGATCTGTGCCGGGCCGCCCAGACGGCCGACGGAGATGTCGCCCGCCTGGAGGGAGAGGCGGGCGCCTTCGGTCTCGTCGAGCTTGACCGAGCCCTGCGCGCTCTCGAGGGTGACGTCGCCGAGCCGTCCGACGCCCCGGACCTCGGCGCTGGCCGACTTCGCCTCGATGCGGGAGCCGGCGGGCAGTTGGACGGTGATCTCGACGAATCCGGAACTGCCGAGGACCCGGTTCGTGGCTGCCGGGGCCTCGATGCGCAGGACTCCGTCGCTGTAGGCGACTTCGGTCTGCTCCGCGGCCTTCACGTCGCGGCTCTTCGCGGCGTTCGCGGGCAGGATCTCGACCGTGGTGTCGGCCCGGTCCGCAGCGATGAACTGGATGCGGCCCGCGGGGATGTCGAGGATGGCCGCGACCGGGGCGGGAGTGGTGAACGTCTGCATGGTGCGCTCCTTCGGTTCGTGTTTCCGATGAGAGAAACGCTACGTTGCATTCACTGAGTGAGCAACGACCTTGTTGCGCATCTCCCTTGTTATTGCAGGTAGATGGAGGGATTTCATTGCAATGGGCTTAAGCCTAATGCAACGGGTTGCCCTCGTTGCGTTGCAATGGAGTGGAAGTGAACGCTATGCTGGCGTTCTCACGGACCATGAAGGGGACATCGCGATGCCCGGAGGCAGACTCACCCAGCAGGAACGCCAGCAGATCGCGCTGGGACTGGCCGACGGCCTCGCCTACGCGGAGATCGCGAGAGGCCTCGACCGTCCGACCTCGACGATCACGCGGGAGGTGATGCGTAACGGAGGGCCCACCGCCTACCGCGCCGATGTCGCCCACCGCGCCACCGGGCACCGGGCCACCCGGCGGAGCCAGGCCGCGCGCCGGGGGATTCAAGAACCCCGGCAGGCCGGGGGGCGCGACGCCGGGGAGGTGCTCGCGTTCGAGGAGGTGTTCACCACCGTCCTCGTGCAGTCGGGCATGCCCAAGATGATGTCCAGGGTGCTCGTCTGCCTCGTCGTCACCGACACGGGCACCCTCACCGCGTCCGAACTCGCCCAACGCCTCCAGGTCAGCCCGGCGTCCGTCTCCAAGGCGATCGCCTACCTGGAGGAGCAGGCCTTCATCCGCCGGGAACGGGACGAACGCCGCCGCGATCGCTACATCGTCGACAACGACGTCTGGTACCAGTCGATGGTCGCCAGCGCCCGGTCCAGCGCCCAGATAGTGGAGACCGCGGAGCAGGGTGTCGGCGTCCTCGGCGCCGGGACTCCGGCCGCCACCCGCCTCGAGAACATCGCCCGCTTCATGGCGTTCGTCACCGAGAACATCATGCGCGCCGCCGACCAGGCCCGTGACGTCCTCCACACCAAACCGGACTCGTCCGGTCAGTAGACGCGGGTGATACGGCCGTCGACCACGAGGGCCTGGCCGTCGCGCAGGGTCCGGTGGTGGATGCCCTCGGCCCGGTAGCGGCCGGCCACGGTGCCGAGGATCTCCGTCTCGGGATGCCCGGGCGAGTCGATGTGGGGCACCACGACGTAGTCGAGAAGGCCCAGCCCGTCCCAGCGGGCCTCGTCGCCGTACGCGGTGCCCACCGCCTCCGGGGCGTCGCACTCCTCCAGGCCCCGCAGACCGGGGGCCAGGACGCAGGCGCCGGCGCTGTAGCCCGCATAGACGAAGGCGTCCTGGCGCAGCAGGTCCACCAGGGCCCGGTCGGCCCCGCTGCGGGCCATGGCCTGGCGCAGGACGAACACGTTGCCGCCGCGGACCCAGACCAGGGGGAACCGGGCGAGAGCGGCCGCGATCCGCGCCCCGGGTTGCTCGAAGAACGTACGCAGGTCGAGCTCGACCGGCCGCAGCCCGAGCCCGGAAAGCGCTCCGAGCTCCCGCTCCACCGCCGCCTCGCGCTCGCCGGCCGGCAGTGCGTCGACCGCGTTGGCTATCACCGCGACCGTGATCTCGGAGGCGGGTGGGCGGTGCAGCAGTGCCAGCATCTGCTCCGGATGGTCCCCTGTCCGGAAGGACGAAAGATACATACGCATCCGTGGACCGTAGCGGCCCGAACGCCCCTGACACGGGTGAACGGGCGTGACACCGATGCTGCGGTGTCACGCCCGTCGTTGGAGGCCGCGGAGCCTCGGTGCGGGAACGGTCAGTACATGAGGGCGTCGTCCATCTCGGTCTGCCAGTAGGTGACGGTCAGCGTGCTGTCGACGTACACGTCCTTGGACAGCGGGACGTTCACCATGTCGCCCGCAGACTTCGACTCCGCGTCCAGGAAGCCGACGCTCAGGTCCTGGGTGGAATAGCCGCCCGTGCCGCTGCCGTCGGCGGACGAGGTCATGACTCCGGCGTAGGCGGACTCGCCGGGCGCGACGGTGACGACGGCCTGCGGCTTGCTGTCCTCCACGACCGGGGGGACGGACTGCGCCTCGCCGAAGCGCAGGACCGGGTGGTAGAAGGCGTTGCACGCCTTCGATCCGGTGTTGGTCACGGTGAGCAGCATGTGGTTGACCGGGCGCTTGACGCCGGTGATCGTGAGCTTGGTGTTCTCGCCGGTGCAGGTGGGCAGGGACGCGCTGCTGCGCTGCTGCTTCGCAGCGGCGGAACCGGAGCCCTTGGCGCTCTCGGAACCGGAATCCTTGGCGCCTTCGGAACCGGAACCGGAGGTGCCGGTGTCTCCGGCCGTCTCCTTGCCGTTGCCCGTGTCCGATGCCGGGGCCGCCGAAGCGCCGGAGGCCGGCTTCTGGGGCGCCGGGGCCTCGGCGTCGTACGCCGCCGGGGCCGGGCTGTCGCTCTGGCAGGCCGTCAGGGACAGGGCGGCGATCAGGGCGGCGGTGCCCAGGACGGAGGTGCGGGCGGCACGGCGGAAGTGAAGGTTACGCATGAGTGGTTCTCCCCGTTCGAAGGTGGCATGTGCCCGGGGCGCCGTTTGGCACCCTGTTGTGCGGGCGGGTCTACTGGTCGGTGACGCGTGATCAGAGGTTCTGCAGGAGTGCGATGACGACTGCGATGCAGACGATCAGCACCGCTGCGGCGACTGCGTCGGTCAGGCTGAGCGCAGGTCGAGTACGCATGGCGGCTCCCGGGACGGACGAGGGTGGGATGTACGGATCGCGGGGAACGCCGCGGTGTGTCCACATCTTGTCCAGGCCCGGATTCCCGCTGCAACGGCTGGCGGGGCATGCGGGACGCTGGAACGTCTCCACGTACTCTGACCTGCGCGGACACCACGTCCCTGGAACGCGCTCCGGGAACGCACGGAAGGGGAACGGTCGAAGTGGGCACAGAGATCCAGGACTTCGCGGCGCTGCTCAGGGAGCTGAAGGAGAGGTCCGGGCTCAGTTACGGGGCGCTCGCCCAGAAGTTGCACATGAGCACCTCGACCGTGCACCGGTACTGCAACGGTGACGCCGTTCCTCATGACTACGCGCCCGTCGAGCGCTTCGCGCGGGTGTGCCGGGCCACCTCCGACGAGTTGATGGCCCTTCACCGGAAATGGATCCTGGCCGACGAGGCGAAGCGGCGGGGGCCTCGGAAGCCGCAGGCGGCCGGGGCCGCCGGCGGGACCCCTGACGAGCCCGACGCGTCCGACGCACCCGCTCCCGGTTCCGTACCCGCTCCCGCGCTCGCGGAGTCCGAGCCCGCCGCGACCGAACCGGCGAGCCCTGGGCCGGCACTTACCGACGGCGTCTCTTCCCGGGAAGAAGCGGAACCACAGGCGCGGACCGAAACGGAATCCGTATCGGAGGACGTGACACCCCAGGGACCGCGGCCCGGCGGCGTACCCGCTCCGCGTCGCCGCACCAGCAGGAAGCTGCGCGTCCTGTTCACCGCCGTGGCGGTCGTGGCGCTCACCGTTTCCGCGGCTCTCACCGTCCGCGGCCTCGGGAGTGACGAGCCTTCGGACGACGGACGGGCGGAGGTGGGGCTCAGCATCTCGCCGGTCGTGCCCACCGGCAGGGCGAGCGGGAGCGTGAAGCCCAGCAAGAGCGGCAGCCCGTCCGCCGAGTCCAGCCGAACCGCTTCCCCGACGGCCGGCGGGAAGAGCGCCAGACCTTCGCCGTCCTCGCGCCGGCCGGAGAGCAGCGGCGGTGGCGTACCCGTGCACGCGACCATCAGTTCGTACAACTGGGAATCGCCCTGCGGGCAGTACTACTTGTTCGACCAGGCGCCCGACGACCTGCCGCCGGCGCCCCCGCCTCAGGACACCCGTGGCTGGGCGCGGGTCCTCGACGGTGTGGACGGGGGTGACATGAAGCTCGAACTCACCCTCCAGGGGACGTCCGGCGAGGCGGTCGTGCTGAACGGGCTGCACGTACGGGTGCTGGGACGCAACGCCCCGCTCGCCTGGGGCGCGTATTCGATGGGGAACGGCTGTGGAGGGGGCATCACGCCGCAGACCTTCGACATCGACCTGGACGACAGCCGGCCGCGTACCAAGCCCGTCGCGGGCGAGGACGCCGGCGTGGCCGTCCCCGCGAAGGACTTCCCGTACCGGGTGAGCTCCACCGACGTGGAGGTCTTCCACCTCGACGCGCATGTGGAGGGGCACGACGTCACCTGGTACCTGGAGCTGGAGTGGACCAGCGGTGGCAGGAGCGGGATGCTGCGCATCGACGACGGGGGCAAGCCCTTCCGTACGAGCAGCCTCAAGGCTCGGCCGTCGTACTACTACCGCTCGGACACGGCCCAGTGGGTCCCGGAGGAGTGGGGCCCGGAGGATCAGTGACGGCCGGGCACGGTGCGGCCCGGCCGCGGCCTCAGCGGCTCAGGACGGTCTCCTGCTCCATGCGTGACAGCTTCTCGGGGTTGCGCACGGCGTAGAGACCGGTGATGAGGCCGTCGTCGATGCGTACCGTCACCACGGTGTCGAGCGTGCCGCCGACCCTGACGACCAGCGCCGGGCAGGCATTGACGTCTGCCGTCCGCAGCGACAGCGCGGTGGCCTTGCCCAGCCCGCCGATCAGCAGCCGGGCCACCTTGCCGGCCCCCACGACGGGCCGGAGGACGGCCTGTCTGACTCCGCCGCCGTCCCCGAGGAGGACGGCATCGGGGGCGAGTACGTCGAGCAGGCCCTGCAGATCGCCCGTTTCCACCGCGCGCCTGAACGCTTCGAGCGCGCCCCGGGTCTCGGCGGGGGAAACCGTCCCGCGCGGGCGGCGTGCCGCGACGTGTGACCGTGCCCGGTGGGCGGTCTGGCGGACCGCTGCGGGGCTCTTGCCCACGGCTTCGGCGATCTCCTCGTAGTCGAGGGCGAACACCTCGCGCAGCACGAACACCGCCCGCTCGGCCGGTGTGAGCGTCTCCATCACCAGCAGCATCGCCATCGAGACACTGTCGGCCAGCTCGACATCGTCCGCCACGTCGGGCGCGGTGAGCAGTGGCTCGGGCAGCCAGGTGCCGACGTAGGACTCCTTGCGGCGGCCGAGCGTGCGCAGCCGGCCCAGCGCCTGCCGCGTGGCGATCCGGACGAGGTAGGCCCGGGGATCCCGCACCGTGCCGAGGTCGACGTCCGCCCACCGCAGCCAGGTCTCCTGGAGGGCGTCCTCCGCGTCGGCGGCCGAGCCGAGCATCTCGTAGGCGACGGTGAACAGCAGGTTGCGGTGGGCGACGAACGCCTCGGTCGCGGGGTCGGGGCGCCCCTCACCGGCGAGCTGCCCGGCCGCGTCCCTGCTGTGTGCTCGTTCGCTCTCCACCGGCTGCTCCTGTCTGTCCGCTGTCGACGGTGCCACGCGCACAAGATGCCGGCGGCCGCCACTCCGTGACATCGGCGAGCGGTGATTCAGGTCACAGGGGTGGTCCCGTCACAGGGGACGCGTCGGCGGCATCTCGTGTTCGTCCGAGTGCACGACCACGAGTGAGGACGACGTCATGGACGCACGGTTCAACCTTTTCGAGAACGAGATCGGTATGAAGTTCGCCAAGCGGTTCGCCGGCACGGGGCTGGTGGTCCAGCAGTCGGCGCTGCCGAAGTCCACGCAGGAGCTGGTGTCGCTGCGCGTCAGCCAGATCAACGGCTGCGGGCACTGCATCGACATGCACGTCAAGGAGGCGGCGGCCGCCGGCGAGACCGCGGTCCGGCTCCATCTGGTCGCCGCCTGGCGCGAGTCCACCGTGTTCACCGAGGCCGAGCAGGCGGCACTGGCGCTCGCCGAGGAGGGCACGCGGCTCGCCGACGCCCAGCCGGGTGTGTCCGACGAGACCTGGGCGCAGGTGCGCAAGCACTACGACGACGACCAGGTCGCCGCGCTGATCTCCCTGGTCGCCCTGATGAACGCGGCCAACCGGCTCGCCGTGATCACGCACCTGAAGGGGGGCTCCTACGAGTCCGGCGCCTTCGCCGCCGCGTTCGACTGACCGGCGGAACGCGAACGGGCCCGGCCGGGATCGAGTGATCCCGGCCGGGCCCGTGCGGGCAGCCGAAGGGTCAGAGGCGCTCGGGCGTCCTGATGCCGAGCAGCTTCATGCCCTGGTGCAGGGTGCGGGCGGTGAGCTCCACGAGGAAGAGCCGGTTCTCGACGACCTCCGGAGCGTTCTCGTCGCTGAGCACCTGGCACTGGTCGTAGAACGTGGTGAGGTGCGAGGCCAGCTGGTAGAGGTACGCGGCCAGCTTGTGCGGCTCGGACCCCTCGGCCACCTCGTCCAGGACCGCGCCGAACTGGTCAAGGTGCAGGCCCAGCGCACGCTCGGCCGGCGCCAGGTCCAGCTCCGGGTGCGCGGCGGGCTTCGCGTCGCCCGCCTTGCGGAGGATGGAGCGGATCCGGGCGTAGGCGTACTGGAGGTACACCGAGGTGTCGCCGTTGAGCGACACCATCTGGTCAAGGTCGAACTTGTAGTCCCGCACGGCGGAGGTCGACAGGTCCGCGTACTTCACGGCGCCGACACCGACGTACCGGCCGTTCTCGACGATCTCGTCCTCGGACAGGCCCACCTTCTCGGCCTTCTCCCGGACCACCGCGGTGGCCCGCTCGACCGCCTCGTCGAGGAGGTCCTCCAGCCGGACGGTGGTGCCCTCACGGGTCTTGAACGGCTTGCCGTCCTTGCCGAGGACCGTGCCGAAGGCGAGCTGGTGCGCCTTGACGTCGTCGTTCAGCCAGCCGGCGCGGCGGGCCGTCTCGAAGACCATCTTGAAGTGCAGGGACTGCCGGGCGTCCACGACGTAGAGCAGGGTGTCGGCCTTGAGGTCCTGCACCCGGTTGCGGATCGCGGAGAGGTCGGTCGCCGCGTAGCCGTAGCCGCCGTTGGTCTTCTTGACGATCAGCGGGACCGGGTTGCCGTCGGGGCCCTTGACGTCGTCGAAGAACACGCACAGGGCGCCCTCGGAGCGGACGGCGACGCCCGTCTCCTCCAGGATCCGGCAGGTCTCCTCGAGCATGTCGTTGTAACCGGACTCGCCGACGATGTCGGGGTCGTCGATCTCCATGTCGAGCTTGTCGAAGACCGAGTAGAAGTAGATCTTCGACTCGTCGACGAAGCGCTGCCAGTGCGCCAGCGTCTCCGGGTCACCGGCCTGGAGGGCCACCACCCGGTCACGGGAGCGGGCCTTGAACTCCTCGTCGGAGTCGAACAGGACCCGCGACGCCTTGTAGACGCGGTTCAGCGACGACATCGCCGCCTCGCCGTCGGCCGCGTCACTCTCGTGCTTCAGCTCGTCCGGGTGCTCGAAGAGGTACTGGATGAGCATGCCGAACTGGGTGCCCCAGTCGCCGATGTGGTGGCGCCGGACGACGTTCTCGCCGGTGAACTCCAGGATCTGGACCATCGCGTCACCGATGACCGCCGACCGCAGGTGGCCGACGTGCATCTCCTTGGCCACGTTCGGCTGGGCGTAGTCGATCACGGTCGTGCCGGGGGAGGCCTTCAGCGGGACGCCGAGCCGGTCGCCGTCGGCGGCGCGCGCGGCGAGCGTGCGGATGATCGCCCCGTCGGTGAGCGTGACGTTCAGGAAGCCGGGGCCGGACACCTCGATGTCCTTGATCAGGTCACCTGCCGGGAGGGCCGCGGTGACCTTGGAGGCCAGCTCACGCGGGTTGCCCTTGAGCTTCTTGGCGAGCGCGAGGATCCCGTTGGCCTGGAAGTCGGCCCGGTCGCTTCGGCGCAGCAGCGGGTCCGCGGTGCCGGCATCCGGCAGTGCTGCCGTCAGGGCGTCCGCCAGCTGCTGCTGGAGCGTGGAAGCGAGGGAAGGGACCGAAGCCATGAGCCGGCTGCCGTTTCGGTAGAGGACAAAGGATCACCCCAGTATCCCACGGGGTGTAAAGCCGTTTTCGCGCTGCGGTCGGTACCTGGGAGAATGGGGGTGCCCCTCATGGGGGACGCCCCTACGAGTCCTACACGAGAGAAGGACGTGCCGACCGTGGCTTCGAGTCAGAGCAGCACCGAGACCGACTGGGTCTCCCGCTTCGCGGACGATGTCATCGCCGAATCGGAGCGACGTGCGCCTGGCAAACCGGTCGTCGTCGCGTCCGGGCTCTCCCCGTCGGGCCCGATCCACCTGGGCAACCTCCGCGAGGTCATGACCCCGCACCTGGTCGCCGACGAGATCCGCCGCCGCGGGTACACCGTGCGGCACCTGATCTCCTGGGACGACTACGACCGCTACCGCAAGGTGCCGAACGGGGTCGAGGGCGTCGACGACTCCTGGCAGGCGCACATCGGCAAGCCGCTGACCTCGGTGCCCGCCCCGGCCGGGTCGGCGTACCCGAACTGGGCCGAGCACTTCAAGGCCGCGATGACCCAGGCCCTGGACGAGCTCGGCGTGGAGTACGACGGGATCAGCCAGACCGAGCAGTACCTGGCGGGCACGTACCGCGAGCAGGTCCTGCACGCGATGAAGCACCGGGCGGACATCGACGCCGTGCTGGACCGCTACCGCACCAAGAAGGACGGTGCGGCGGGCGCCAAGGGCGGCGGCAAGAAGCCGCAGCAGAAGAAGGTCGACGAGGCCGAGCTGGAGGCCGCCGAGGGCTCCGGCGCGGCGGACGAGGACGACGGCAGCTCGAACGCCGCCGGCTACTTCCCGTACAAGCCCTACTGCGGCAACTGCGAGAAGGACCTCACCGTCGTCACGTCCTACGACGACGACACGACCGAGCTGAACTACACCTGCTCGGCCTGCGGCTTCGCCGAGACGGTCCGGCTCAACGAGTTCAACCGCGGCAAGCTGGTCTGGAAGGTCGACTGGCCGATGCGCTGGGCCTACGAGGGTGTGATCTTCGAGCCCAGCGGCGTGGACCACTCCTCGCCGGGCTCCTCCTTCGTCGTCGGCGGCCAGATCGTGCGCGAGGTCTTCGACGGTGTCCAGCCGATCGGGCCGATGTACGCGTTCGTCGGGATCTCCGGCATGGCGAAGATGTCCTCCAGCAAGGGCGGCGTGCCGACCCCGGCCGACGCGCTGAAGATCATGGAGGCGCCGCTGCTGCGCTGGCTGTACGCGCGCCGCAGGCCGAACCAGTCCTTCAAGATCGCCTTCGACCAGGAGATCCAGCGTCTGTACGACGAGTGGGACTCGCTGGCCCGCAAGGTGGCGGACGGCACGGTGCTGCCCGCCGACGCCGCCGCGTACGCCCGGGCCATCGGCACGGCCGCCGGGGAACTGCCCAGCACCCCCCGCCCGCTGCCGTACCGCACGCTCGCCTCGGTCGCCGACATCACCGCCGGCGCGGAGGACCAGACGCTGCGCATCCTCAGCGAGCTCGACCCGGAGAACCCGCTGACCTCGCTCGACGAGGCACGGCCCCGGCTCGACCGCGCCGAGAACTGGATCACCACCCAGGTGCCGGCCGAAGCCCGCACCATCGTCCGTGACGAGCCGGACAAGGAGCTGCTGGGCTCCCTGGACGAGCAGGGCCGTGAGTCGCTGCGGCTGCTGCTGGAAGGGCTCGACTCGCACTGGTCGCTGGACGGTCTGACCACGCTCGTCTACGGGGTGCCGAAGGTGCTGGAGGGCCTGGCGCCGGACGCCAAGCCGACGCCCGAGCTGAAGGTCGCCCAGCGCTCCTTCTTCGCGCTGCTGTACCGGCTGCTCGTCGGCCGCGACACCGGGCCGCGCCTGCCCACGCTCCTTCTGGCGGTCGGAGCGGACCGGGTGCGGACGCTGCTCGGCGCGTAGCACCACGGGATACGACAACGGGCGGGCCGCTCAGCGGCCCGCCCGTTTCCTTCTGTCCGCTTCCGCTTCTACGCGATGTGGTCCGCGGCCATCTCGCTGTCGAAGCGCTGCTTGAAGCCGGGCAGTAGCCGACGGAGCAGGGCGGCGCTGCGCGGGTGGTGGACGTTGTGGACGTCCGAAAGGGTTATGTCGAGCGCCTCAGCACTCGGGTGGGTCTGGTGCTGGTGCGTGTACTCGGCGTACGCCTCGTACGCGAACTTGCTGAACTCGGCCTCGGCCTCGGCCCATTCGGTCGGGTCGGGCTCCTGGGCCACGTCCTGCTCCTGCTCCTGTCCGGGGCCCGGCTCGGCGGAGCGGGGGTGCGGGAACGCGCCGATCGTGCCCACGTTGCCCAGCGGGCGGGTCCGGTTGCCGGCGCCCGAGGGGATCATGACCGGGGCGGGCTCCATGCCCTCGTCGTACTCCGGGTCGTACGCGCCCTCGTACGTCTCGTCCAGGACCCTGGAGGCCGCGAACCAGGGGCTGTCGTGCGCACCGGGGTCCTCGTGGGGGTACTGCTGCTGGGCTTGCTGGTGCTGCTCCTGGTGCTGCTGGTCGTACGCGTCGTACGGGGCCGGCTGCTCCTGCGGCTGCGGCTGCGACTCCGGGGCGTAAGGGAGTTGGGGGTGCTGCTGCTCCGTCTCCACGGCTGCCGGTGCGGGCGGCAGCAGGGCCGGCTCGATGCCCGCGGCGGCGAGGCCGGCCGGGGCGGTCTCGGCGAGCGGGACGCCGTACTTCGCCAGGCGCAGCGGCATCATCGACTCGACGGGTGCCTTGCGCCGCCAGTTGCGGCCGAAGCGGGCCTGGAGGCGGGCCTGGTAGATCAGCCGGTCCTGTTCGAGCTTGATGACCTGCTCGTAACTGCGCAGCTCCCACAGCTTCATCCGGCGCCACAGTTTGAAGGTGGGGACGGGGGAGAGCAACCAGCGGGTGAGGCGGACGCCCTCCATGTGCTTGTCGGCCGTGATGTCCGCGATCCGGCCCACCGCGTGCCGTGCGGCCTCGACGGCGACGACGAACAGGATGGGGATCACCGCGTGCATGCCGGTGCCCAGCGGGTCGGGCCAGGCGGCGGCGCCGTTGAAGGCGATCGTCGCCGCGGTCAGCAGCCAGGCGGTCTGACGCAGCAGCGGGAAGGGGATGCGCATCCACGTCAGCAGCAGGTCCAGCGCGAGCAGGACGCAGATGCCCGCGTCGATGCCGATCGGGAAGACGACCGAGAACTCGCCGAAGCCCTTCTCCTCCGCGAGTTCGCGCACAGCGGCGTACGAGCCCGCGAAACCGATCGCGGCGATGAGCACGGCCCCGGCGACGACGACCCCGATGAGCACGCGGTGTGTGCGTGTCAGCTGCATGGCGGCCACCCGCGAATCCCCTCCCGACTTGGATGAACCGGTTCCACTTCGGCACCCGGCGCGCGCACAGCCTGGCACACGCCGGCCGGACGTGTTGCGTGGGGAGGGGCCGTAGCCCGGTACTCGGGGAAGTACCGGGCTACGTCAAGGCGCCTCTGGGCAGGGGAGTTGGCGCTCCTGCGGGGCTCAGGTCACGACTTGTCGACGGCCTTGGAGGACGACTTGGCGGGCGACTTGGAGGGCGACTTCGCGGACGTCTTCGCCGACGACTTCGACGACGGGGAGGACGATGCCTTGGCGGAGGGGGAGGCCGAGGACTTCCCTGCTCCGGCGTCGTCGCCGACCGCGGCGACGGCCTCCTTGGCAGCCTTCTGGGCGCCCTTGAGGATGTCGGCGGCGGAGGGCGTCTTGGAGCCGGCGAACCCGGCCCCGTTGTAGGTGACGGTGACGACGACGTTCCCCGTGCGGGCCACGACCGTGGCGTACTCGAAGTCCTCGCTCGACTTGCTCAGCCCGTACGTGACAGAGGTGGCCTGCTCACCGAGGCCGGTGGCGGGCTTGGCCGAGGCCTTCTCGGCACCCTCGGTCGCCTGCGCCTTGGAGACCTGCTTCGTGTACTCGTCCGTCGCGCGCTTGGCCCCGCTGCCCAGGGACTGGTCGGAGTCGAAGCGGGTGAAGCCGACGTCGAGCCAGCGGTACTGCGAGCCCTTGACGCCGTTGTCGTCCAGGCCGTTCCAGGAGCAGCCGCCACGGCTCGCGGTGTCGCTGGACTTGCTCGGGGTGCCGCCCTTGGTCTTGGCCTTCGGAACCAGGTCCTCGATCGTCTTCTTCCCGATCGAGGTGCAGGCGTCGGGCAGCGTGGTGAACTTCGCGGGCTCGACGGTGGGCTCGGACTTCTTCGCGCTCGGGGAGGCCGAGGAGGCGGAGCCCTTCGCGTCGTCGGAGTCCGACGAGCAGCCGGCGACGACGAGCATCACCGGAACGGCGGCGCAGGCGAGTATGCGGGACAGTCGCGGGGCTGATCGGTGCATGGTTCCTTCACTCGGACGGCACGGCGGTCTCGGTCGTGCGGGTGGTCGGGCGGTACGCCGGTCGCTGCGTCGGTTCGCTACGTCGGGCGGTGTGTCTCGCGGTATGTCGGTCGGTGTGTCGGTCGGGGGCCACGGTACGACGGACGGCGACCGGATGCCGCCTTCGGCCGGAGGCCCCGGGGTGCTCCCCGAACCCCGGCCGGAGGCCGTCGGGGCCTGGTCAGTCGCTGAGGGCCTCGTCCAGTTTCCGGGCCAGGGCCTGGGCCTTCTCCTGCAGTTCCCTGCTGTCGGGAACCTCCGTGACGCGGGCCGGCTGCTCGGTGTAGTGGACGGTGACGATGACGTTCGATGTGCGGAATACCACGCTCACGGTGCGGTGCTGCGCGGTGGAACCGGCCCGGGTGAGAGTGTCGTCCAGGAACGCGGCGTCCCCGAGCTCGTCGAGCAGCCGCGGCCGGAGGTCCTCGTCGGGGTCGGCGTCGGTGGTGCTGCCGGACGGGTCGGCGGAGGGCGAGGCGGACGACGAGCCGCCCGGGGAGCCGGACGGTGTGCTGCCGGCCGACGCGGATGCCGATCCGCTGGGTGTCTCGCTGGGGGTGGCACCTGCCGAGGTGGTGGGGAGGGCGGCGGCGTCCTGCTTCTCCGCGTACACGTCCCGGGCGCGGTCGTCGTCGCTCACCGCGGGGTCGTACGACACGACGCGCTCGAAGTCGATGGACAGATCCCGGGAGGCGTCCGGGGCGTCCGACTTCCAGCGGCAGCCGACCTTGCGGTCGGTGTCGTAGGTGACGGCGGCCGTGCCCTCGTACACCTTCTCCTGCTGCTCCTCGGGCAGTCCGGCGGCGCCGGGCAGCAGGTCCTTGAGCGTGGAGAGCGGTACGGCACGGCAGGATTCGGGCAGCGTCCGGTATTTCCCGGGAGGCGCGGCCGTGACCGTCGGGCTGCCGGGCTTGCTGTCGGCGGCGGGGTCGTCGGCGTCGGAGCCGGCGCTGCAGCCGGCGACGAGCGCCACGAGAAGCGCGACGCCGGGTACGTACGCCATGTGTCGCACGGTCCCAGGCTCCCTTCGGTACGAAAACGGGTTGCCGCTCGATAGCGGCCGATGGACACAATGTGTATCGCACGCGCCGCTGTGAATGCCGGTCGGCCGACCTGTATGCCGACCTAGGCACCGGTTTTGCGCTTTCAGTCTTTTTCGGGGGAATCGAGGAGTTATGTCGTATGTAGAGGTACCGGGTGCGCAGGTTCCCATCCGCATGTGGGCGGATCCGGCGTCGGTCGAGGACGTCGCGATGCAGCAGCTGCGGAACGTGTCCACACTGCCCTGGATCAAGGGCCTCGCGGTCATGCCGGACGTCCACTTCGGCAAGGGCGCGACCGTCGGCTCGGTGATCGCGATGCACGGAGCGGTCTGCCCGGCCGCGGTGGGCGTGGACATCGGCTGCGGGATGTCGGCGGTGAAGACGTCGCTCACGGCCAACGACCTGCCGGGAGACCTCTCACGACTGCGGTCGAAGATCGAGCAGGCGATCCCGGTGGGCCGGGGGATGCACGACGACACGGTCGATCCGGGCAAGCTCCACGGCTTCCCGACCAGCGGCTGGGACGACTTCTGGTCCCGGTTCGACGGCATCGCCGACGCGGTCAAATTCCGTCAGGAACGCGCCACGAAGCAGATGGGAACGCTCGGATCGGGCAACCACTTCATCGAGTTCTGTCTCGACGAGGCCGGAGCGGTGTGGCTGATGCTGCACTCCGGCTCCCGGAACATCGGCAAGGAGCTCGCCGACTTCCACATCGGACAGGCCCAGAAGCTTCCGCACAACCAGGGCCTGGTCGACCGTGACCTGGCGGTCTTCATCGCCGACACCCCGCAGATGGCGGCGTACCGCAACGATCTGTTCTGGGCGCAGGAGTACGCCAAGTACAACCGCTCGATCATGATGGGCCTCTTCCAGGACGTGGTCCGGAAGGAATTCAAGAAGGCCAGGGTCACGTTCGAGCCGGTCATCTCCTGCCACCACAACTACGTGGCGGAGGAGCGGTACGACGGCATGGACCTGCTGGTCACCCGGAAGGGCGCGATCCGTGCGGGCTCGGGGGAGTTCGGGATCATCCCCGGCTCCATGGGGACCGGCTCGTACATCGTGAAGGGGCTGGGGAACGCGAAGTCGTTCAACTCCGCCTCGCACGGCGCGGGTCGGCGGATGAGCAGGAACGCCGCCAAGCGGAAGTTCTCCACGCAGGACCTCGAGGACCAGACGCGGGGCGTGGAGTGCCGCAAGGACTCCGGTGTGGTGGACGAGATCCCGGCGGCGTACAAGCCGATCGAGCGGGTCATCGACCAGCAGCGGGATCTGGTCGAGGTCGTCGCGAAGCTCAAGCAGGTCGTGTGCGTGAAGGGCTGAGACGGGGCCGGTGCCGCTAGCGGTGCCGGCCCCGGCCCACCGGGGGTTCAGCGGGTGCGGTGCACCTTGGAGTTGGAGGCCTGGGCTCGGGGGCGGACCACCAGCAGGTCGATGTTGACGTGGCTGGGGCGGGTGACGGCCCAGGTGATCGTGTCGGCCACGTCGTCGGCGGAGAGCGGGGCGTCGACGCCCGCGTAGACCTTGGCGGCCTTCTCGGTGTCGCCCCGGAATCGGGTGGTGGCGAACTCCTCGGTCTTGACCATGCCGGGAGCGACCTCGATCACCCGGACCGGGGTGCCGACGATCTCCAGACGGAGGGTCTCCGCCAGCACGTGCTCGCCGTGCTTGGCCGCGACATAGCCGCCACCGCCCTCGTACGTGGAGAGACCGGCCGTCGACGACAGGATCACGACGGTGCCGTCGCCGCTCGCGGTGAGGGCGGGGAGCAGGGCCTGGGTGACGTTGAGCGTGCCGATGACATTGGTCTCGTACATCTGGCGCCAGTCGGCGGGGTCACCCGTGGCGACGGGGTCGGCCCCCAAGGCTCCGCCGGCGTTGTTGACCAGGACGGCCAGGGACCGGAACGCGGTGGCGAACTCGTCGACCGCCGCGCGGTCGGTGACGTCCAGGGCGTAGGCCGTGGCCTGGTGGCCCGCTTCGGTGAGCTCGGCCGCCAGCGCCTCTATGCGGTCCTTGCGGCGTGCGGTGAGCACCACGCGGTATCCGGCGGCGGCCAGCTGCCTGGCGGTCGCGGCGCCGATGCCGCTGCTCGCGCCGGTGATGACGGCGATGGGGGTGGCGGCCATGGGAACTCCTCGGGCAGCTGATCGATACGGGCCCAGGATAGGCGTGGGCGTCCGGCCCGGGCCCAGCGGTTTGCGGGTTCAGTGGTTGCGGGGGGCGTACATGATCAACGCCATGCCGGCCAGGCAGACCAGTGCGCCGGTCACGTCCCAGCGGTCCGGGCGGTAGCCGTCGGCGACCATGCCCCAGGCGATCGAACCGGCGACGAACACCCCGCCGTACGCCGCGAGGATCCGGCCGAAGTCACCGTCCGGCTGGAGCGTGGCCACGAAACCGTAGGCGCCGAGGGCGATGACACCCGCGCCGATCCAGATCCAGCCACGGTGCTCACGCACGCCCTGCCAGACGAGCCAGGCGCCCCCGATCTCGAAGAGCGCGGCCACGACGAAGAGGGCGACGGAACGAGCGACGAGCATGGGGCCAGCGTGTCACGCGGGGACGAGGCCGTGGTGCGTGGAGGCCCGGCCGACGGTGTCGGGTCGTGAGGGCGGGCGGTGAGCGGGGCGTGAGGGCGGGCGGTGAGCGGGGCGTGAGGGTGAGCCGTGCGAGTGGGCCAGGCGCGGCGAACGGGTCGGTGGGCAGGGGTGACCAGCGGCCTGTCGGTACGTTCGGCGGATGCGAGCGACGCGTAGAGCAGTACTGAACGTGCCCGTCGTGACGGCGATGGTGGCGGCTGTGGTGCTGGGGCCGGGGCTCTCCGCCGTGGCCGAGCCGGCGCCGCGAGGGATCGCGCCGGAGGCGGACGTGTCCCACCACGGACGCGTCTCTCTCCAGGAGGAGCGGATCGGGATCCAGCTGCGGACCGGGAACCGGGGGCCGTCGCCACTCGACGACGCGACCGTGCGGCTGCGCTTCTCCGTGCCGCTCGCGCCCTGGCAGAGGCTGCCCCAGGGCTGTCTGCGCAGCGACAGCCGGACGGTGCTGTGCGGGACCGGTCCGCTGCGCGTGGCCGCGGAGGCGAGGCGCACCGCCCTCGGCCTGCGCCTCGCGAGCCGGCCGGCCGAGGTCGTGGTGCGGGTGGACACCCTGTGGAACGGCGGCGCGAGCGACCGGAACCGGCGGAACGATACGCATGAGGTGCTGGCCCTTTCCACGGGCGACGCGTACGCCTTCTGAGGCTGAGGCGGGGCTGGACCGTCCGGGGCCGGTCATCGGCCGAGGGCCCGTCGCAGGGCGTCGGGGCCGGGGCGCTCGCCCGCCCAGGCGATGTATCCGTCGGGGCGGATGAGCAGCGTGGTCGTGCGGTCGCCCGCCCAGTGAGCGTGGACGAGCGGGGCCGGTCCGGTCGGAGGGGCGGCGGCGCCGCGCGGTGTGACCAGGACGAAGGAGCCGTCGCGCAGGAGCTCCGGCAGACGGCCTTCGGCGAGCCGCAGGTCGGGGGCGCGGGTGCCCGCGAGACGGTGGCTGCCCTTCGGTGCGCCGTAGGAGATCCCGACTCCGGAGATCCTTCCGATGACCTTGTCCGAGGCCGGGCGCGCGACGGAGAGGGCGCGGGTGAGGACGGTCCGCACGAGCCGCTGCAGCGGGGTCCTGGCCATGGCCAGGCGGATGATCGCACCGCTGGCGCGCAGGACCTGGGAGCCGACCGGGTGCCTCTCGGCGTGGTAGCTGTCGAGCAGCGCTTCCGGGTCGGTGGCGTGCCCGCGCAGGACGGCGGCGAGCTTCCAGGAGAGGTTCGCCGCGTCCTGGAGGCCGGTGTTCATGCCCTGACCCCCTGCCGGGGAATGGACGTGGGCGGCGTCGCCGGCGAGGAAGACCCGGCCCGTGCGGTAGGCGGGCACCTGGCGTTCGTCGCTGTGGAACCGTGAGACCCAGCGGGCGTCGTGCATCCCGTAGTCGGTGCCGAGCGCCGTGCGTGTGATCTCGCGCAGTTCGTCGAGCTCCACGGGGTCGCTGTCGTCGGCCTGGTGGGTGCGGTTCCAGCCCATGACGCGATACCAGCCGTCGCCGAAGGGGGCGATGAAGGCGAAGGCGTCGCCCGTGCCGTTGACCGTGAGCACCCCGGAGGGTGCCTCGGCGAGCCGGACATCGGCCAGGACGATGGACTTGATCACGGCTTCACCGGGGAAGGGCAGGCCGAGGGCCCGGCGAACGGAGCTGTGCACCCCGTCCGCGCCCACGAGATACCGGGCCTCGATGGTGGAGCGGGTGCCGTCGGCGTCGCGTATCTCGGCGGTGACCGTGTCTCCGGCGGCGGGGCGGCTCAGGCCGAGCAGCTCCGTCCCGTACCGGAAGTGCACGCCGGCCTTGAGTGCGCGCTCGCCCAGCAGGCGTTCCACCTCGTACTGCGGGGTGATGAGGAGGAAGGGGAAGCGGGAGCGGAGCCGCGTGAGGTCGAGCGAGAGCCGGCCGAAGAGCCGCATCCGGCTGAGACGCGTGCCGGTCGCGACCAGCGCGTCGGCGAGACCTCGCGCGTCGAGCAGCTCCAGCGTGCGGGCGTGCACGGCGAAGGCGCGGGTCAGATTGCCCGTCTCCCGCGGGCGGCGCTCGACGAGGGTGACCGACAGGCCCTTTGCGGCGAGGTCACCCGCCAGGAGCAGGCCGGTGGGGCCCGCGCCCACGACGACGACATCGGTGGTGCCGGAGTGGCTGGCTCCCGTGCTGGACGTGCTGGACGTGCCGGTCATGGCGGCCTCCGTATGGCAAATGCCAACGCTTGTTGGTCAACGCTTGTTGGCAACGGTAGGGCGGATGGGTATGGCCTGTCAACGGATGTTGGCCTACAGTTGTTGGCATGACAGTGCGCGCCCCCTCCCCACGCCGCTCGGACGCCACCAAGGCGGCGATCCTCGAAGCCGCCCGTGAGCGGTTCGCCGCCGACGGGTACGAGCGCGCCACCATCAGGGCCATCGCCCGTGACGCGCGCATCGACCCGTCGATGGTGATGCGCTACTTCGGCTCCAAGGAGGGGTTGTTCGCCGCGGCCTCCGCGTTCGACCTGCGGCTGCCCGCCCTGGGCGCACTGCCCGGCAAGCACGTCGGCGCGGTGCTCGTCGGGCATTTCCTGGACCGCTGGGAGCAGGACGACGTGCTGACGGGCCTGCTCCGGGTCGGCGTCACCAACGGAGCGGGGGCCGAGCGGATGCGAGAGGTCTTCACCGCGCAGCTCGGGCCGATCACCGAGGGCGTCTGCCCCGATCCCGCCGACGCCCCCCGGCGTGCGGCGCTCGTGGCCTCGCAGATCCTGGGCATGGCGCTCGCCCGGTACGTCCTGCGGTTCGAGCCGGCCGTCGCGATGTCCCGGGAGGAGGTCGTCGCCTGGCTCGCGCCCACGGTTCAGCGCTATCTGACGGCCGAGCAGCCCTGAGCGGGGCGCCCGCGGCCCCTCAGGCCGTCGGTGCCTGGCTCCCCGGTCCGCCGAATTCGCGCACGGATTCCGTCACGATGGCTTCCAGGCGGGCATGGTGGGCGCCCCGCCAGTACACCCGGCCGCACGCGGTGCACTCCGCGAACACGTCGTAACCCGCCTGCGTGCCCTTCTCCAGCCTGGAGCTGACGGAGTCCTTGTCGGCCGCCGTGAGCTGCCCGTTGCAGGCGGTGCAGCGGGTCCACGGCGCCAGTACGGGGGCGAAGCGGCCCAGGACGTCGCGGAGCTGCTCCTCCGGCCGGTCGCTGTAGACGTACGCCCCCGCCCAGATCTCCCTGCGCCGGAGCAGCCCACGGTCGCGCGAGAGCATGACACGTCGCTGCTCCGCCGAGAGGGTGGCGAGCGCCGGGTCGCCGATGTCCTCGCTCTCGTACGCGGCGTCCACACCCAGGAGCCGCAACCGCCGTGCGAGCGTGCCGAGATGGACGTCGAGCAGGAAGCGCAGCGGTGCGCCCGGGACCTGCTGGGGGCGTCGCACCGCCCGCACCTCGACCAGTTCGCCGGATCCGGGGATGTGAGACACGGACACGGGACGGCCGTCGACGAGTAGCTGCCCGGCCTCGGTGAGCGGGACGCCGAGGGACTCCACGACATGTCCGAGGGTCGACGAGCCGTCCGTGGTGACGGCCGTGCGTCCGCGGCGGCGGTCGTGGGCGACGAAGAGCCGCAGTTCCGGGGCTACTTCGAGGGTGATCTCGGGTCCGTTCACCTGGTCAGGATGCCATTGCGCGAGACGCGGCGGCGAGGGCTTTCCGGTCGCCGCGCAGGTGCGGGCCACGGCCGGCGGGCCGTCCGCCGGCCCTGGCCTTGTCGCGGCGGTCCGGAACATCCTGCCCCGGCCGGTCCGGTCCTCGCTCAGCGCGACATGCCGGCCGTGGCGGACCAGGAGCTGGCCGGACGTCAGCGCTGGGCGAAGGCCGTCGGGGGGACACCCACCGTGGCTGTGAAGTCCCTGACCAGGTGGGCCTGATCGCTGTAGCCGAGATCGGAGGCGAGCTCCGCCCAGTCCGGCTCCGGGTCCGTCCCGGCGCGCTGCAGCGCCTCGTGGATGCGGTGGCGGAGGATGACCCACTTGGGCCCGACCCCCACATAGGCGGAGAACAGCCGCTGCAGCGAGCGAACGGACAGGCCCCCCGCGCGGGCCAGGGCGTCGACCCGCAGCAGCGAGCGGTCCGTGCGTACGAGCTCGGCGAGCTCCGTGGCGAGTTCCGCCTGGGGGTCCGGCGCGGGGAGGAGCGACAGCGCGTACGTGTCCAGCGCCGCGACCCGGGCGTCCTCGTCGGCCGGGTCGAGTACCGTCCGCGCCGTCGCGGAGGCGAGCCGCCCGTGCTCCGGGACGGCCAGCGCCTCGTCGGCGGGGACCCGGCGTCCGGTCCACTCCGACACGGGCCGGTGCGGGGCGAACGGCCGGAAGGCCCCGGGCCGGAACTTCACCCCGCACACCCGTCCCTTGCCCTCCAGCCGCCGGCTGAACATGCCCTGCACGATGCCGTAGACCTCGGCGGAGTCCTCGTACTCCGCCTCGCCGCCCGCCTCCGCCCGCTGGAAGACCAGATGGACGCTCGGGTGCGGCACGACGCGAGAGGTGTACGGCGCCGGGAGGTCCCAGTCGATCAGCCAGTAGTGCTCCAGGTGGGGACGGAGCGCGGGTGCGGGGTCGCGGAGGCGGAAATGCACGCGGGTGAACAGGTCAGGGGCGTCGACGATGCCCCGCGTCTCGCGTCCGGGTCCGGCCATGGCCGGATCCTACGGGGCGTCACTGTCGTGTTTCTTCAAGACGCCGTGGCCTGCCGGGTGCACCGTCGGAGACATGAAGACGATCAGTGAACTCCTCGAGAAGGCAGCCGCGCAGGCGGTCCCCGTCGTGAGGGGCATCGACGACGCCCGGCTGGCCGACGGCACGCCGTGCGGCGAGTACGACGTCCGGGCCCTGCTGAACCATCTCTTCCTCGTGATCGACAATTTCCGGGTCCTCGCGGCCAAGGGGGCCCCTGACTTCAGCGGCACCGACGACGTCGTGACGGGGGACTGGCGCGGCCGGTTCGACGACGGGACGGCACAGCTGGTGAAGGCCTGGGCCGAGCCAGGGGCGGAGGAAGGGGAAGCCGGAGCCATGGCGATGCCGGCCAGGACGGTGGGGCTCATGGTGCTGGGGGACCTGACCGTGCACGCCTGGGACCTCGCCCGGGCCACGGGCCAGGACTTCGTGCCGGACCCGGTCGTGGTGACGGAGCTGGAGCCGGGACTGGCGGCGATGGCCCCGCAGGCGCGGGAGATGAAGGTGTTCGGCGAGCCGTTCCCCTTGGCGCCCGGAGCTACCGCTTTCGAGCGGGTGCTGGCCGTGACGGGCCGCGATCCCGGCTGGAGTCCGGCCGGCCACTGACGGCCGGGGCGCTCCCGGCCGGGTGGGGGGCTGCCGGGTCGGCGTAGAGCCTGCCGAGGCCTGCGTACGCGCTGTCGACGAGGGCCTCGGCCCGCTCCAGCACGTCGCGTGCCGCGAGACGGGCCGCCCTGCGGGTGTACGGCGGCGGAGGCTGCCGGCGCTGCCGCCGGCAGTCGCAGACGGCGTACACCCCGCTCGCGATGACCACCACCGGGACGGCCAGGGTCAGCAGCAGGTCGTCCATGCAGGGGCCTCCTCGGGGGGTCGTGCTCCTTGCATCGGCAGACCCTGCGGTGCGGCTGGAGATCACTCTTCGGCCAATCAATGGCCGAAGAGTGATCTCCGCGCCCCGAGGGCGGCAACTCGGGAGCACCTCCGGGCCGGAAGGGGGCCGAGGGGTCAGGCGCCCGGCTGCCCGCTCCGGTCCAGGCGTATGCGCAGGGCCAGGGCGAACTCCTCGGCCCGCGCCAGCTGGACCCGCAATTTGGCGACCTGCTCGGACGCGGTCCGCTCGTAGGCCCTGACCCGCTCCAGGAGTTCGCTCCGCTCGCCCGCGGTCAGTTCCCCGTCCTCGTCGAGCCGGGTGACCACGTCAAGCAGCCCTCGCATCTCGTCCAGGGTGAAACCGAGGGGCTTCATCCGGCGGATGACCATCAGCCGGGCCACATCCGCCTCGGTGTACAGCCGGAACCCGCCACGGGAGCGGGCGGAGGGAGCCACGAGCCCGGAGTCCTCGTAATGCCGGATCGTGCGCAGGGACAGCTCGGTGCGCGCGGCGACCTCGCCGATCTGCATGTGCTCGTTGCTCACGGTGTCCACGTGCCCTCTCGACTCCCGCCGTGACCACGGGAGGACGGCGTTCCGTCTCTACCCTAACGTTAGGGTAGAGTTGCTCGGCGCCAGCTGTCCGGGGCCGACGATGCCCCCGGCGCGGTCCGGGCCGAGCGAACAGGGCCCGCCCGACCAGGAGCCCGGCCGCCCGGTGGAGCGTGTAGGCGCGTCGCGGCCGCTCGGCGCGAGCCCGGTGACTGCAGCGCACTGTCCGCCCTCATACTTCCGTCCGCCGCCGTGGACGATCCGCGGGATGCCGCCCGGCTCCCCGCGCCCCCGCACGCCCCGGTCCGCCGGGTATGCCCGAGCAACGACAGGTCGCGCCTCCCTTGCCCTCATCCGTACCGTCCCCGGCCGGCAGGCTGCGCGGTTTCCGGCCCTCCTGGCTGTCCCCGAAGGTCTTCCGTACGGAGGCCCTGGCCGGCCTCGTGGTGGGGCTGGCGCTGATCCCCGAGGCGATCTCGTTCTCCATCATCGCCGGGGTCGACCCTGCGGTCGGTCTGTTCGCCGCGTTCACGATGGCCGTCGTCATCTCGGTCGTCGGCGGCAGGCCCGCGATGATCTCCGCGGCGACGGGTGCGGTCGCGCTCGTGATCGCCCCGCTCAACAGGGAGCACGGGTTCGGATACCTGATCGCGGGAGTCATCCTGGGCGGGGTCTTCCAGGTCGTCCTCGGTGCCCTCGGTGTCGCCAGGCTGATGCGGTTCGTGCCCCGGAGCGTGATGGTCGGCTTCGTCAACGCGTTGGCGATCCTGGTCTTCATGGGCCAGGTCCCTGAGCTGAGCGGTGTCCCCTGGCCGGTGTATCCGCTGGTCATAGGCGGGCTGGTCCTGATGGTGCTCTTCCCGAGGATCACCAGGGCGGTCCCGGCCCCGCTGGTCTCCATCGTCATCCTGACCGCGATCACCGTCGCCGCGGGCATCGCCGTGCCGACGGTCGGCGACAAGGGCGAACTGCCCTCGTCCCTGCCGGTCCCCGGCCTGCCGGACGTGCCCTTCACCCTGGACACCCTGACCACCGTCGCCCCTTACGCGCTGGCCATGGCGCTCGTGGGCCTGATGGAGTCGCTGATGACGGCCAAGCTGGTCGACGAGATCACCGACACCCATTCCAGCAAGACCCGTGAGTCGATCGGCCAGGGCATCGCCAACATCGTGACCGGTTTCCTGGGCGGCATGGGCGGCTGCGCCATGATCGGCCAGACCATGATCAACGTGAAGGTCTCCGGTGCCCGCACCCGGCTGTCCACGTTCCTCGCGGGCGTCTTCCTCATGGTGCTGTGCATCGCGTTCGGGCCGCTCGTCTCGCGTATCCCGATGGCGGCCCTCGTCGCGGTCATGGTCATGGTGTGCTTCGCCACCTTCGACTGGCACTCCGTCGCGCCCGCGACCCTGAGGAGGATGCCCGCCGGAGAGATCGCGGTCATGGTGATCACGGTGGCCTGCGTGGTCGCCACCGAGAACCTCGCCGTCGGCGTGGTCGTCGGCTCGGTCACCGCCATGGTCATCTTCGCCCGGAGGGTGGCCCACCTGGCCGACGTCACGTCCGTCACCGACCGGGACGGCGGCCGGATCGTCTACTCCGTCTTCGGCGAGCTCTTCTTCGCCTCGTCCAACGACCTCGTCGGGCGGTTCGACTACGCCGCCGACCCCCAGCTGGTCGTCATCGACCTGACCGCGGCACACATCTGGGACGCCTCCGCGGTCGCGACGCTGGACGCCATCACCACGAAGTACGAACAGCGCGGGAAGAGCGTGGAGATCATCGGCCTCAACGAGCGGAGCGCCGACCTCCACGGCTCGCTCAGCGGCCGGCTCGCCGGGGGCAACTGAGCCTGCGCGGAAGCGATGACGCTCCGAGAGGGCGGTGCGGGAGGCCCCACGACGGCGTGGCTCCGAGGGTCCACGCGAGCTGTGTGCTTCTCGTGAAGTTCCCGGGTGTGGACGGTGTGCGCGCCGCCCCGCACTCATGCCTGCGCGGGAGGGTGGGTTGCCATCAGCTCCTCCGCTGGGCAATGGTTGCCGCTGGGAAAGTGATTTTCGTCCAGTTGGAAGGTGGTGCGACTCGCCGTAGGCGGGTCCCCCCTCATGGCATCTCTGAAGGAACCCATCGCCACAAGAACTCAGCGGGATCCAGCGTCCGATACCGACCTGTGGGGCCAGGCCCCGTACGCCGTGCTCGTCGTCGACACGGCCGGAACGGTCGTCGACCTCAACCCGGCCGCCGAGGCGCTCCTCGGGGGCGCGCCTCGGGGCACCGCACTGACGGAGGCGGTGCCGGCCTGGCTGGCACGTGCCCACCAGGAGGCGACCGGCCCCGCCCGCCGCACGGCGGGCGACGACCCGGCCTCCGGCCCGCACCGCACCGCCTTCCGCGGGCGGATCGGTGCGCGGAGCTTCGAGGCGCACCCGGCCCCGAGCCGCAACGGCGACCTGGTGTGGTGGCTGGCCGACACCACCGACCGGCAGCTCGCCGAGGAGGAACTGGCCGCGGAGCGCGCGCGCACCACCTTCCTGGCCGAGGCGTCGAGCGTGCTCCTGGCCTCCTTGAACACCGACCGCTGCATGCGGGTCACCGCCGAACTCGCCTCCCGGCACCTCGCCGACGCCGCCGTCGTCATCGGGCCCGCCGTGGGGCGGAAGCTGCCCCTGGCGTACGCGGTCGAGGGCCGGGCAGCGGTGCGCGGCACGGTGACGGCGGACCCGGCACAGGTGCCCGGCCTGAGCGAGGCGCTGCAGGGCTTCCCGCCCGTACCCTCCCGGTGGATCGATCCCGCCTCACTGCCGGCATGGCTTCTCCCGGAGGACTTCACCGGCACCGTCGGGTCGGCCGCCGTCACCCCGCTGCCGGGCCACGGGGTCCCGGCAGGGGTCCTGGTCCTGCTGCGCGGCACGGGGGCCACCGAGTTCGACGAGAGCGAAGAGGTCTTCGCCCGGCTGTTCGCCGCGCGGGCCGGCGCCGCCATGTCCGCCGCGCGGCTGTACGCGGAACAGAGCGACATCACGCGGACCCTGATGCGGGACCTGCTGCCGCCCGAGCTGAACCGGGTGCACGGGGTCGAGTACGCCGGCGGCTACCGGCCCTCCGCCGACCGGGACCGGGTGGGCGGTGACTTCTACGACGTACATCCCGGCAGCACGCCCGACGACGCGTCACTGGCGGTCCTCGGCGACGTGTGCGGAAAGGGCCTGGACGCGGCCGTGCTCACCGGCAAGATCCGCAACACGCTCCAGGCGCTCACGCCGTTGGGCGGCGACCACGAGCAGATGCTGCGGCTCCTCAACGGGGCGCTCCTCAACTCGCACCACACCCGCTTCGCGACCCTGGTGCTGGCTTCGGTCCGGCGCGAGGAGAACCGGGTGCGGCTGCGCCTCACGTCGGCGGGCCACCCCGCCCCCCTGGTGATCCGCAACGACGGCCGTGTCGAGGAGATCGGCACCCGGGGGACCCTGGTCGGGGCGCTGCCCCACATCGAGGCCGGCACCGTGGAGACCGACCTCCTGCCGGGCGAGACGTGTCTGCTCTACACCGACGGTGTGACCGAGGCGCGCGGCGGCCCCCTCGGCGACGAACTCTTCGGCGAGGAGCGGCTGATGCGGGCCCTGGCGGAGTGCGGGGGCATGCCGGGCACGGCCGTGGTCGAGCGTGTCCAGGTGCTCGCGTCCCAGTGGCTGAACGACGGCCGGCACGACGACATGGCCCTCGTCGCGATCACCGCCCCGCTGACCACCCATCTCAGCGCGGTGGACGGCCACACCCGGGGCAGGTACACGGCATGAGCACACACACGCTTGCCGCTCCCCGGATGCGCGGCCTGCAGGACCGGTTGTGGACCGCGGTGACCGACCGGGACGAACACGCCGCCGCCTCGGTGGTCCTCACCGCACTGGACGACGGGATCGACGCGGAGACGGCGCTGCTGGACGTCATCGCCCCCGTGCAGGCGAGGGTCGGCACCGAATGGGCCGCCAACCGCCTCAGCGTGGCGCAGGAACACGCGGCGAGCGCCATCGCCGAACGGGTCATAGCCGCGCTCGCCCACCACCCGGCCGTGCGCACCACACCGCGTCTGGGCCGGGTCACCGTGGCCTGTGTGGACCAGGAATGGCATGTGCTGCCGGCCCGTCTGCTGGCCGAGGTCCTCACGCTGCGGGGGTGGCAGGTCGACTTCCTCGGGGCCCAGGTGCCCACGCCCCATCTCATCGGGCACCTGCACACCAACGGTGCGGACGTGGTCGCGCTGTCCTCCTCGATCCCCACCCGGCTGCCCACCGCGCACGCGGCGATCACCGCCTGTCAGGCCGTGGGGGTACCCGTGCTGGCGGGCGGGGCGGCATTCGGGCCCGACGGGCGGCACGCGCGACGGCTGGGCGCCGATGCCTGGGAGCCGGACGCGCGCTCCGCGGCACGCCGGATCGCGGACGGCATCGCGGTGCCGTCCGCCGGCAGGCAGCAGATCGACGACCTGCCGCACCTCGGCGACCAGGAGTACACCCTCGTCGTCCGCAGCAGGCCGCAGCTCGTGCGGGAGGTGCTGGCCCAGCTCGAGACCCGCTTCCCCGCGGCGGCCGCCTACACGGACCAGCAGCGCGAGCACACGGCGCAGGACATCGCCCACATCGTCGACTACCTGGGCGTGGCCCTCTACATGGACGACGACGAGCTCTTCACCGATTTCCTGGCGTGGACCGCGGGCATCCTCGAGGCACGGCGGGTCCCGGCGGCGTCCCTGAAACCGGTCCTCGACGTCCTGGGGCCGGAGCTCAAGGACTTTCCCCGGTCCACCCGGCTGCTCGCCCGGGCGCGCACCGTCCTGGACGCCTTCCTGACAACCGCCGGCCACGACCCCGGAGCTTCCGGATGACCGAACTTCCCTGTCCGCCGCTCACCGTGGAGATCGAGGCCGGCCCGGGTGCCGTACGGCTGCGTCTCGTCGGTGACCTGGACTTCGACTCGAGCGATCTGCTCGTGGAACGGGCGCAGGTCTGCCTTGCGGCCGATCCCGGCCCGCGGGACCTGTTCCTCGACTGCTCCGGGCTGCGGCTGTGCGATTCGATGGGGGTCTCCAGCCTCCTGCTGATCCACCGCGGTACGGCATCCCGCGGTGTGGCGCTGCACCTGGAGAACCCGCCCGCCTTCCTCCGCAGGATCCTGGACGTCACCGGGACGGCGCGGCTCTTCGTCCTCGAGGGAGCCGGCCGGCGGACCGAGCAGGAGGAAGGTACGCCGCCCGCCCCTCCCGGCTGACGGCTGGCGATGACGCCCGAAGGTTGACGCGACGACGTGCCGGCCGGCGGCGGTCACAGAGCGCACCGAGGGCCGCGTCGAGCGTCGGAAAGCTCCGCAGCACCCGGTCCACCCCCGCGGTCCGCAGGAGCCTCGTCAGGGCCGTGCCCGGTGCGGCGATGCGCAGATCCGTCCGCTGGTGCACCTCGATGAGGAGACCGGGGAACGAGGAGTCCGCGAAGGTGATCGCGGACGCTTCCAGTACGACTGTCCCGTGCCCGGCCACGGCCTGCCACATGGCGAGGAAGAGCGGATCGATGCTGTCGGAGTCGAGATCGCCCTGAGCCCGGACGACCCAGTGACCGTTGATCTCCCCCTCGGCCGCCACCACGGGAAGGCCGGGCGACGCGGAGTTGTCGAGGTGCTCGCGGGCCATGCGGGAATTATGCCGACTGCCGGTGACCACCGCGCCGACTCCCTGCCCCGCCGTTCGGTGCCCGCCGTGACGGCCGCTCAGGTGAGGGCGACCAGCGCGACGATGTGTTTGCCGTCGGGGAGATACGTGACGGACACCCGCTTCGCCAGGCGGTGCACCAGGGGCCAGCCGTAGCCACCGACCGGGGCGGCGGACGGATCGCGCTCCACCGTGACCGGTGGCAGGGTGCTGGCGTCGCTGACGGTGAGGAGGAGGCCTTCGTCGGTGATCTCCGTCGTGAATCCGGTCAGCCCGCCGCCGTGCCTGACGGCGTTGGTGACCAGCTCCGACGTCACCAGCAGCGCGTCGGCCACCACGACATCGGCCGGCCCTTCCCCGCCCAGCTCGCAGAAACGCTCCTGCAGGAGCCGGACGACGGCGTCGCGAGCGGCGGCCGCGTTCCGCGGCACGCCGGGCGTGCGGCCCGTACGCACCGGCTCCTCCGGAGCAGCCCAGCCGACGGCGTCATCCGGCCCTTCGACCCGACGCCTGCCGTCCTCAAGCACTTCTCGTTCCCCGTCCATTACCCCCTGCGCCTGCCCGAACAGCCTCCGGTCACACTCCCGGCCGGGAGACCGGCCGACGGCCGGCACCCCCCGCAGGCGCTCAGCATGTCAGCGCCGCGTCCACCGTGTCGGCGAACGTGAAGGCTCCGCCGGTGCCCGAGACCTCGAAGAGCCTGCGCACGCCTGTCCCGAGCGGCCCGGCCAGGACCAGCGCCACCCCCGCCGCTGCGTGGCGGTGCTGTGCGTTCAGCAAGGCATGCAGCGCGGTCGAGTCCGCGAACTCCAGCCCGGACAGATCGGCCACGGTCAGCCGCCCCCCGCTCCCGGCCGCCTCGTCCAGCGCCTCGACCAGGCCGGAAGGGCCCGACCACCCGTCCAGGCTTCCCCGGACACGGATCAGGACGACACCGTCGTCCGTGGCTTCCACGACCACGCGCAGTTCATCCGCCGTCATGGGTACATGTTCCTACACCGGGAAAGAGGCGTGGGAACGGGGCAGGCCCCCCAGGCCGCCGCTTCTTCCCGGGAGCCTCCGCCGCGGAGAAACCGGGGGAACCGCGGAAACCGGAGTGACCGGGGGAACCGGCTGCGGCGTCAGGGCCACACCAGGCAGTACGCCTGGTGGCCCGCGTCGTGCAGCCGGTGGGAGAAGTCCTGCCACTCGTGCAGCAGTTGGTAGACGTTGAACGCGTCGCGCGGGCCGCCGCGGTCCGGGACCGTGGACCAGATGAAGGCCGCCGCGCCGACCGATTCCTCACCGACGTCCCGCAGCGGGTCGACCACCGTCATCGGCAGCTTGACCACGGCGTAGTCGGGATGGAGCACGACCAGCTCCAGCGGGGGCACCTTGTTCAGGGGTATGCCCTGTATGCCGGTGAGGACCATGGCCGCCACCGTCTCGGGCTTGATCTTGCTGAACATGCCGCCCATGCCCAGCTCGTCGCCGCCCAGCTCCTCGGGACGCATGGAGATGGGCACACGTGCGGCGGTGGCCCCGTCAGGGGCACCGAAGTACTTGTAGGTCACCCCCACGCGTCCACTGCTCCTGCTCCCCGAACCGTCGACGCCGCCCGCCCGGACGTCCCGCACGCGCTCGGCCTCGCGCTCGGCCTTACGCCGGTGCCGCCCTCGCCGGGCAGGCTCGGGCCCCAGGTCGTCGGTCCCTTCGCCCACTCCGCCACCGCGATGCATATCTCATCCACCCGACTACTTCTTAGGAGACACAGCCCCGCCGCGCAACCCGATCATCGTCAGTGACCTCCCCCACGGGCGTGCGGTGAAACACCTGTCCGCAAGACCGTCGACGCCTCTGACACCATGGCATGTGTGAGCTTTCCCTATGACGCCCCAGTTTCGCAGACGCGAGGAGACTGACGCCCTTTCGTTGTACGAGCCTCATACGGGGAGAGCGAGCTCCCTGCTCACCGGCGGCCGGGAATTCCGGCCAGGCCCCCCGAAACCCGAATCGCAGATCAGGACCAAAGTGGCGTATTCATACGAAGCCCCAGTTTCGCAGACGCTTTTCGACCGCGCGTCCCTCGTGACGCCCGGCGGCGTGAACTCTCCCGTGCGTGCCTTCCGGGCCGTGGGCGGTACGCCCCGGTTCATGGTGTCCGGTACGGGTCCGTACCTCACCGACGCCGACGGCCGTGAGTATGTCGACCTCGTGTGTTCGTGGGGGCCGATGATCCTCGGCCACGCGCACCCGGAAGTCATCGCGGCCGTCCAGGACGCGGTGGCCCGGGGTACCTCGTTCGGTACGCCGGGGGAGGGCGAGGTCGCGCTCGCCGAGGAGATCGTGGCCCGGATCGAGCCCGTGGAGCAGGTGCGGCTGGTGTCGTCCGGCACCGAGGCGACGATGTCCGCGATCCGGCTCGCCCGTGGATTCACCGGGCGCGCCAAGGTCGTGAAGTTCGCCGGGTGCTACCACGGGCACGTCGACGCGCTGCTGGCCTCGGCCGGCTCCGGGCTCGCCACCTTCGGTCTTCCCGACACGCCCGGGGTGACAGGCGCCCAGGCGGGCGACACGATCGTGCTGCCGTACAACGACCTGGAGGCCGTGCGCGCCGCCTTCGCCGCACAGCCCGGTGAGATCGCCTGCGTGATCACCGAGGCGTCGCCGGGCAACATGGGCGTCGTACCGCCCCTGGACGGCTTCAACGCCGGGCTGAAGGAGATCTGCGCGGCCGACGGCGCGCTGTACATCTCCGACGAGGTGATGACCGGATTCCGTACGTCCAAGGCCGGCTGGTACGGCATCGACGGTGTGCGGCCCGACCTGATGACCTTCGGCAAGGTCATGGGCGGCGGCTTCCCCGCCGCGGCCTTCGGCGGCCGTGCCGACGTGATGGCGCACCTGGCCCCCGCCGGCCCCGTCTACCAGGCGGGCACCCTCTCCGGGAACCCGGTCGCCACCGCCGCCGGCCTCGCCCAGCTGCGGCTGCTGGACGACGCGGCGTACGCGAAGGTCGACGCGGTCTCCGCGGAGCTGCGCTCCCTGGTCGGCGAGGCGTTCACCAAGGAGGGCGTCGCGCACACGGTGTCGGCGGCGAGCAACATGTTCTCCGTCTTCTTCACCGACGAGCCCGTCCGGAACTACGAGGAGGCGAAGAAGCAGGAAGCCTTCCGCTTCACCGCGTTCTTCCACTCGATGCTGGAGCAGGGCGTCTATCTGCCGCCGTCCGCCTTCGAGTCCTGGTTCGTCTCCACCGCCCACGACGCACGGGCGCTCGAGCGGATCGCCGCGGCGCTGCCCGCCGCCGCCCGTGCCGCATCGGAGGCCACCGCATGAGCGGGAACAGTGCGAAGGACATCACCGTCGTCCACCTGATGCGCCACGGTGAGGTGCACAACCCGGACGGCGTGCTCTACGGGCGCCGCGCCGGCTACAGCCTGTCCGAGCTCGGCCGCAAGATGGCCGACCGGGTCGCCGAGCACCTGGAGAAGCGCGACATCACGTATGTCGTGGCCTCTCCGCTGGAGCGCGCCCAGGAGACGGCCACGCCGATCGCCAAGTCGCAGGGCGTGGACCTGGCGACCGACGGGCGTCTCATCGAGGCCGCCAACGTCTTCGAGGGGAAGACCTTCGGGGTGGGCGACGGCGCACTGCGCAAGCCCGAGAACTGGAAGCACCTCACCAACCCCTTCAAGCCGTCCTGGGGTGAGCCGTACATCGAGCAGGTCGTACGGATGATGGGCGCCCTGGACGCGGCGCGTGACGCCGCCCGGGGGCACGAGGCGGTCTGCGTCAGCCACCAGCTGCCGATCTGGATCGTGCGGAGCTTCGTGGAGCGGCGCAGGCTGTGGCACGACCCGCGCAAGCGGCAGTGCACCCTGGCCTCGCTGACGACCTTCACGTACCAGGGCGACCAGATCGTGTCGGTCGGATACACCGAGCCCGCCCGGGACCTGGTGCCGGCGCATCTCCTCGCGGGTGCGAAGCCGGTCAAGGGGAAGTCCAAGGCGTTCGGGGCGTAGCCGCCCGTATGTCGCGCGCCGGGGCTCGTGTTTCCCGCCGTTCTGTATGCCGTGTGCAGCACCTGTAAGGGTCTGTTCACGTAACAACTTTTGTGATTATCGGTGGAACCGTCGTGTTGGTTTCCTCATCTAAGCCATCGCCAGTTTGTATGGCCTTGAGGTAATACGACCGCAGATGGGGACGCTATGCGTGAAATCAACCGAAGGGGCCTGCTCGGGGCAGGGCTCGGAGCCGCAGCCGCATTGTCGATGTCCGGCTGCGGCTCCCTCGGATCGTCGGACAGCCGGGCGGAGCCTGGGAAGAGTTCCAACGGCGGCAAAGGGACGCACGGGAATGGCGGAGGCGCCCCCGGAAAACAGGTGAGACTGATCGGTGACGGCTCCACGGCGGACACCGGAAAGCAGCCGAATCAGCCCGTCGCCCCCGTCCCGCTCGAACCGGGCCAGAAGCCGCCGCAGTTCGTGATCTTCTCCTGGGACGGAGCGGGCGAGGTCGGCAACGGACTCTTCCCGCGCTTTCTCGAACTCGCCAAGGAACACGACGCGGCGATGACCTTCTTCCTCTCCGGGCTCTATGTGCTTCCCGAGTCGAAGAAGTCGCTCTACCGCCCGCCCAACAACCCCCGGGGCGCCTCCGACATCGGCTATCTCACCGACGACCACGTCAAGCAGACCCTGAAGTACGTCCGCCAGGCCTGGCTCGAAGGGCACGAGATCGGCACCCATTTCAACGGGCATTTCTGCGGCGGTTCCGGATCGGTGGGCAACTGGACACCCGCGCAATGGCAGAGCGAGATCGATCAGGCGGTGTCGTTCGTCACCGAATGGCGGACCAACACCGGGTGGGAGGACGTCGAACCGCTGCCGTTCGACTACCGGAAGGAACTGGTCGGGGGCCGTACACCCTGTCTGCTCGGCCAGGACAATCTCCTCCCCACCGCGAAGCAGCTCGGCTGGCGGTACGACGCGAGCTCGCCGGGCGGCAGCCAGATGTGGCCCGAGAAGCGCCAGGGCGTCTGGGACCTTCCGCTTCAGGGCATTCCCTTCCCCGGCCACACCTTCGAAGTCCTCTCCATGGACTACAACATCCTCGCCAACCAGTCGAAGAATTCGACCAATGGCATGCCCTCCCGCTATCCGGGATGGCGCACCCAGGCCACCGACGCGTATATCGCCGGATTCGACCGCGCCTACGAGACGAACCGTGCGCCCTTCTACGTCGGAAACCACTTCGAGGAGTGGAACGGCGGCATCTACATGGACGCCGTGGAGGACGCGCTCAAACACATCGCGGGCAAGCCGGATGTGCGCCTCGTCTCCTTCCGGCAGTACGTCGACTGGCTCGACGCACAGGACCCGGCGGTGCTCGCGAAGCTCCGTACGCTCCAGGTGGGACAAGCCCCCGAAGGTGGCTGGAACACCTTCTTTAAACAGGCTTGACAAGGGGCTTTACGGTCACCGAGGGGGGTGCCCAAGATCCCCGGAACTGCCATGCGAAACTTTTCACATGAGCTCTGGCCGCGTACCCCGACGCCGCTTCACCCTGCTCGCCGCAACCGCGGTGGCCGGTGCCCTGACCCTGTCCGCATGCAGTGGTGACGGCGCCAAGGCGGGCGGCGGCGGCAACACGAATTTCGTCACCGGCAGCGGCGGGATCTCCACCGTCGCCAAGGGCGAACGCACCGACGCGCCGAAGCTGGACGGCACGACCCTGGACGGCAAGGACCTCGCCGTCGCCGACTACAAGGGCAAGATCGTCGTCCTGAACTTCTGGGGATCCTGGTGCGGCCCGTGCCGAGCCGAGGCCAAGCACTTCGAGAAGGTCGCGAAGGCGACCGAGGACCAGGGCGTCCAGTTCGTCGGCGTCAACACCAGGGACCCGCAGAAGTCCCTCGCGGTCAGCTTCGAGAAGGACTTCGGGGTCACCTACCCGAGCATCTACGACCCGACCGGGAAGCTGCTGCTGCGCTTCCCGAAGGGCACGCTGAACCCGCAGGCCATCCCGTCGACCGTGGTCATCGACCGGGACGGGAAGCTGGCCGCCCGCTCGCTCGCCGCGCTCGACGCGGAGAAGCTGCGCGAGATGATCGACCCGCTGGTCGCGGAGAAGTGACTCCGGTGCTCGAACTGGCCGCGGCCGGCGGAAACGAGACGGTCCTCGGCGGAGCTCTCATAGTGGCGCTGCCCATCGCTCTGCTCGGTGGTCTCGTCTCCTTCTTCTCGCCGTGCGTCCTGCCCCTGGTGCCCGGCTACCTCAGCTACGTCACCGGGGTCAGCGGCGCCGACCTGGCCGAACAGCGGCGGGGCAGAACCGTCGCCGGGGCCTCGCTCTTCGTGCTCGGCTTCACCGCCGTGTTCGTGTCCGGGGGTGCGCTCTTCGGCTTCTTCGGCGGGACCCTCCAGGAGTACAGCGGCACGCTGTCCAAGGTCCTCGGCGTCCTGATGATCCTCATGGGGGTCTTCTTCATGGGCCTCATGCCCTGGATGACGCAGCGCGAGTTCCGCATCCACAGACGGCCGGTGACCGGACTGGTGGGAGCGCCTCTGCTGGGCGCGCTCTTCGGCATCGGCTGGACCCCGTGCCTCGGCCCGACGCTCGCCTCCGTCAACGCCCTCGCCTTCGACCAGGCGACCGCGGGCCGAGGCGCGATCCTGTCCGTGGCGTACTGTCTCGGACTCGGTGTCCCCTTCGTCCTGGCGGCGGTCGCCTTCCGTAAGGCGCTCGGAGCGTTCGGCTGGGTCAAGCGCCACTACGCGTGGGTCATGCGCATCGGCGGCGGCATGATGATCGTGACCGGACTGCTCCTGCTGACGGGTGCCTGGGACGTGCTCATCCAGGAGATGCAGGCCTGGTCCAACGGCTTCACTGTAGGGATCTGAGTCCATGAGCAACACGCACACCACGGACGAGCGCGACCTCCGCGAGGCCGGAGAGCAACTGTCCACCGCCCCGCGCGAAGACTCCGCGTCCTCCGTGCCCGCGATGGGCGTCATCGGCTGGGCCCGGTGGTTCTGGCGCCAGCTCACCTCGATGCGGGTCGCGCTGATCCTGCTCTTCCTGCTGTCGCTCGGCGCGATCCCCGGCTCACTGATCCCGCAGAACAGCGTGGACGAGCTGAAGGTGCAGACCTTCAAGAAGGCCCACACCACCGTCACGCCGATCTACGAGAAGCTCCAGTTCTTCGACGTCTACAGCTCGGTGTGGTTCTCCGCGATCTACATCCTGCTGTTCATCTCCCTGATCGGCTGCATCGTCCCGCGCACCGGCCAGTTCGTCGGCCAGCTGCGCGGCCGTCCGCCCGGCGCCCCGAAGAAGCTGACCCGGCTGCCCGCGTACACCACCTGGCGCACCGACGCCGAGCCCGAGCAGGTCCGCGAGGCCGCGCTCGGCATCCTGCGCAAGCGGCGCTTCCGCTCGCACGCGGTGGGCGACGCGGTGGCCGCGGAGAAGGGCTACCTGCGCGAGACCGGGAACCTGCTCTTCCACATCGCGCTGATCGTCATGCTCGTCGCGTTCGCCGGCGGGCAGCTCTTCAAGTCCGAGGGCGGCAAACTGATCGTGGAGGGTGACGGCTTCGCCAACACGATCACCCAGTACGACGACTTCAAGTCCGGCTCGCTCTTCGACACCGACGACCTCACCCCCTTCAGCTTCGACCTGGAGGACTTCGTCGGCACGTACGAGCGGAGCGGCCCGCAGCGTGGCACGCCCAGGACCTACGAGGCCCGCGTGACGTACGCCGAGGGCGCCGACGGTGAGCCGAAGAAGAAGGTCATCGAGGTCAACAAGCCGCTCGTCGTCGACGGCACGAAGGTCTACCTGAACGCCCACGGCTACGCCCCGGTCATCTCCGTCAAGGACGGCAAGGGCAAGGAGGTCTACAGGTCCGCCGTGCCCCTGCTGCCCATCGACAACAACGTCACCTCGACCGGCGCGGTCAAGGTGATGGACGGCTACAAGGGGACCGACGGCAAGAAGACCCAGCTGGGCTTCCAGGCCTTCTTCGTACCGACGTTCGCGGGCAACGGCCAGGGCACGATGTTCTCGCAGTACCCCGGGCTCGACTACCCGGTCCTCGCGCTCAACGGCTACTACGGCAGCCTCGGTGTCGACTCCGGACTGCCGCAGAACGTCTATCAGCTCGACACGTCCAAGATGAAGGAATTCAAGGACAGCAACGGGGACAAGCTCAAGAAGCGACTGCGTCCCGGCGAGACCATGAAGCTCCCCGACGGCGCGGGCTCGGTCACCTTCGAGAGCGTCGAGGAGTGGGCCAGCTTCCAGATCTCGCGCCAGCCCGCCAGCGGCTGGGCGCTCACCGGCGCCGTCGCCGCCATCATCGGGCTCGCCGGTTCGCTCTTCATCCAGCGCCGCCGCGTCTGGGTGCGGGCGGTCCGGGGCGCGGACGGCGTCACCGTCGTCGAGATGGCGGGCCTGGGGCGCAGCGAGTCCGCGAAGCTGCCCGAGGAGCTGGCCGATCTCGCGGTCGCGCTCAACACCGTGGCGCCCACCGCGCCCGATCTCGAACCCGAGACCGAACAACCCTCCGAAGAACCTGCCGAAGGGGCTGAGAAGTGAATCTCGCCGCCGCAACCAACGAGAATCTTGCGAACATCAGCAACACGCTGATCTATTCGTCGATGGCCGTCTACACCCTGGCCTTCTTCGCGCACATCGCGGAGTGGGTGTTCGGCAGCCGCAGCAAGGTCGGCCGCACGGCCGCCGCGCTGAAGAAGGACGCGGCCACCGGCGGTTCGACGGTGAAGGTGCAGACCGCGCAGGGCGGCAGCACCGCAGTGCTGGAGCGCCCCAAGATCGTCACCCGTTCCGCCGCCGGGACCCGGGACGTCCCGGACGGCCCCGGAGCCGCGGGCGGCACCTTCAAGGGCGACCTGTGGGGGCGGATCGCGGTCTCCCTGACCGTCGTCGCCTTCGCCGTCCAGGCCGGCGGAGTCGTCGCCCGCGCCCTGTCCGTGCAGCGTGCCCCCTGGGGCAACATGTACGAGTTCTCGATCACCTTCTCCACCGTGGCCGTCGGTGCGTACCTGATCCTCCTGGCGCTGAGGAAGAACGTCCGCTGGATCGGTCTGCTGCTGGTCACCACCGTCCTGCTGGACCTCGGCATCGCGACCACCACGCTGTACACCGACAGCGACCAGCTGGTCCCTGCGCTGCACTCCTACTGGCTGTGGATCCACGTCTCCACCGCCATCATCTGCGGCGCCGTCTTCTACCTCGGCGCCGTCGGTACGCTGCTCTACCTGTTCCGTGACAGCTACGAGAACAAGATCGCGAACGGTGGCACGCCGGGCAAGTTCGCGACCTCGGTCCTGGAGCGGCTGCCCGCCGCGAAGACCCTGGACACCTTCTCGTACCGCATCAACGCCGCCGTCTTCCCGCTGTGGACGTTCACGATCATCGCGGGCGCCATCTGGGCGGGCGACGCCTGGGGCCGCTACTGGGGCTGGGACCCCAAGGAGGTCTGGTCCTTCATCACCTGGGTCGCCTACGCCTGCTACCTGCACGCCCGCGCGACGGCCGGCTGGAAGGGACGCAAGGCGGCCTACCTGGCGCTGATCGCCTTCGGCTGCTGGCTCTTCAACTACTACGGCGTGAACATCTTCGTCACCGGCAAGCACTCCTACGCCGGCGTCTGACCAACACAGCCGCGAGGGCGCGACCGCACCGAAGCGGTCGCGCCCTCGCGGCATGTACGGGCGTCAGCCGAGCGGGGTGTCCAGGACCGCCTTGCGGTGGCTGAAGGTCTCCAGGGAGTACCGGCCGTGGTAGCTGCCCATGCCGCTCTCGCCGACCCCGCCGAACGGCAGGTCCGACACGGTCAGGTGGGCCAGCGGCAGGCCGATGCCGACCCCGCCCGAGGACGTCTCGGCCAGCAGCCGCTCGCGTACGGCGGGGGACTCCGTGAACGCGTACAGCGCCAGGGGCTTGTCCCGGTCGTTGATGAACCCGATGGCCTCGTCGAGGCCGTCCACGGTGAGGACCGGCAGGACCGGGCCGAAGATCTCCTCCCGCATCACGGGGGAGTCCGGGGCGACATCGGCCAGCACGGTCGGGGCGATGTACTTCGTGTCCCGGTCGTGGGCGCCGCCCGTCACCGTGCGGCCCGAGTCCAGGAGGCCCACCAGCCGGTCGAAGTGGCGCTCGTTGACGATCCTGCCGTACTCCGGGCTGGTGGACGCGTCCTGCCCGAACAGCCCCTCGACCGCAGCCGCCAAGGCGTCCGCCAGGGCCGGCGCGGTCTCCGGGTCGGTCAGGACGTAGTCGGGCGCGACGCACGTCTGGCCGGCGTTGAGGAACTTCCCGGAGGCCAGCCGTGCGGCCACCGTCTTCAGGTCCGTGCCACGGTCGACGAACACGGGCGACTTGCCGCCCAGTTCGAGCGTCACCGGCGTGAGGTGCTTCGCCGCCGCGGCCATCACGATGCGGCCGACCGTGCCGTTGCCCGTGTAGAAGATGTGGTCGAAGCGCTCGGCGAGCAGCGCGGTGGTCTCCGGGACCCCGCCCTCCACGACGGCGAGCGTGTCGGCGTCCAGATACTCCGGCAGCAGCCGGGCCAGGGCGGCGGAGGTGGCGGGCGCCAGCTCGCTGGGCTTCGCCACGACGGTGTTGCCCGCGGCCAGCGCGCCTGCGACCGGTGCGAGCAGCAGCTGCACCGGGTAGTTCCAGGGCGCGATGACGAGGACGACACCGAGCGGGTCCTGCACGGTGTGGGCGGTGGCCCCGGCGAGTATGGGCGGTACGGGAGCGGGCTCGGGCTCCAGCCAGCCGGCCAGGCGCTCCAGGGTGTGGTCGATCTCGCGGACCGTGAAGTCGATCTCGGTCCGGTAGGCCTCCTTGCGGCTCTTGCCGAGGTCGGCGTGAAGCGCCTCGGCCAGGTCGTCACCCCGCTCGGTGAGCAGGGCGCGCAGGCGCGTCAGTTGGTCCGTGCGCCAGGCGAGGTCCCTGGTGCGGCCGGTACGGAAGGCTCCACGGAGCCGGGCCACGACATCGGCCGGGGTCTCCCGCACGGCCTCGGCGGCGCTCACAGGGCCGCCAGGATCTCGCGGGCCAGCTGCTCGGAGGAGGCCGGGTTCTGGCCGGTGTGCAGGTTGCGGTCGTGCACGGTGTGCACCGACCACGCGTCCGCGGCGGTGTAGTCGGCGCCGAGCTCGACGAGGCGGTCCTCCAGCAGCCAGGGCGCCTTGTCGGCGAGGCCCGCCTGGGTCTCCTCGGCGTTGCTGAAGCCGGTCATGCGGTAGCCGGCGAACGGCCAGCTGCCGTCCTCACGGCGCGCGGGCAGCAGGGCCGCGGGGGCGTGGCACAGGACGGCGACCTGGGTGCCGGAGTCGAGGGCCGAGGTGAGCAGCCGGCCGGACGTACCGTCGACGGCGAGGTCCTCCATGGGGCCGTGGCCACCGGGGTAGAAGACGACGTCGTACGACGTGGGTACGACGTCCTCGAGCCGGGCGGGGATGCGGAGCGTCTCGTCGATGGCGGCGAGGTACGAGGCCACGGCGTCGGCCTGGTCCTGGCCGCCGTTGTACTCGGCGGTGAGGCTGACGCTGTCCACGGTGGGGGCGACCCCGCCGGGGGTGGCGATGGTGATGTCGAAGCCGGCCTGGGAGAAGACACGGTGGGGGGCGGCGAGTTCCTCCGCCCAGAAGCCGGTGGGGTGGGCGGTGCCGTCGTTGAGTGTCCAGTGGTCGGCACCGGTGAGGACGAAGAGTACGGAGGACATGGGGTGCTCCCTACGAGACGCGAGACGCGTGAAACCTGAAGCTTGATATGCTCAAGCAATACCCTTCATGTAACGGGTCAAAGTTGAGCATGTCAAATGAATGCGGGTGCGTGGCGGACAGCGTCCGGGCCTCCGGACCACGCGCACCGATCGAAGGATGACCGACCATGACGACGGAACCGGCACCCCGCGCCGTCCCTACTCCGGACGAACTGCTCGAACCTCTCGCAGTCGTCGTCCGTGGCCACCACGACGACCTCACCGCCGTCGCAGGCCGCCACGGTCTCAGCACCTCGCAGGCCCGGGCGCTGATCGCCCTCAACGAACCCATGCCCATGAGCGCGCTGGCCAGTCATCTGGTGTGCGACGCGTCCAACGCGACCGGTCTCATCGGCCGTATGGAGGGCCGCGGCCTGGTGACGCGCACCCCGGCGCCGGGTGACCGCCGCTCCAAGGTGGCCTCCCGCACGGCGGAGGGCACCGAGCTGGCACACCGCATCCGCGCCGAGATGCGTGTGGTGCACGGCGCGCTGGAGGCACTCACCCCCGAGGAGCGCACGGCGCTGCTGCCCCTGCTCGACCGGCTGGGGCGGCTCCTGTCCTCATGAAGTCAGGAACCCGTGAGGGCAGGGTTCATGAAGTGGCGGGCGGAGCCGAGTCGCCGGGACCAGCGCCGCCCTCACGGCGCCTCAGCTCCTCCTCGCGGCGGCGCAGGTCGGCCTCCCGCTCATCGAGGCGCGCCTCGTCGCTCCTGGACTCGTCCCTCAGCGCCTTCTCGTCCCTCAGCGCCTTCTCGTCCTTCAGCGACTTGAGGAAGTCCGGGTTGTCGTCGGGCGCCACCCACGCCGTACGGCGGCCGCGGTGCCATTCGGAGGGCGTACGGCCCCCGGCGGGCGCGTGGCGGGGTTTGCCCGCGGCCAGCCAGACGATCGGCCCGACGATCCAGAACAGCAGGATGATGAAGACCCAGGCGATCTTCGGCAGGTGCTTCGCCTCGTCCTCCGGGGTGTTCAGGCAGTCGATGAACGCGTAGATCGTCAGTGCCAGCGGCAGGAGAAAGATCAAGGCCCTGAGCATGGTGGAAAGTCCCCCGAGGTGAGGTGGGGAGGCGCACGGACCGCCCCCGGTGACGGGCCCAGGGTAGCGGGTGTCCGATACTTGGCCTTATGGCTTACGACGATCTTCGCTCCCTGCTCCGGGCTCTGGAGCGCGAGGGCGATCTCAAGCGCATCAAGGCCGAGGTCGACCCGTATCTGGAGGTCGGCGAGATCGTCGACCGGGTGAACAAGGCGGGCGGGCCCGCGCTGCTGTTCGAGAACGTCAAGGGGGCGTCCATGCCCCTGGCCATGAACGTCTTCGGGACCGACCGGCGGTTGCTCAAGGCGCTCGGACTGAAGTCCTACGCCGAGATCAGCGACAAGATCGGCGGACTCCTCAAACCGGAACTGCCGCAGGGCTTCGTCGGGATCCGCGAGGCCTTCGGGAAGCTCGGCGCGGTGACCCACCTGCCGCCGAAGAAGGTGAAGTCCGACAGCGCCCCCGTCCAGGAGGTCGTCCTCACCGGCGACGACGTGGACCTGGAGCAGCTGCCCGCGCTCTTCACCTGGCCCGAGGACGGCGGCTCCTTCTTCAACCTGGGCCTCACCCACACCAAGGACCCGGAGACGGGGATCCGTAACCTCGGGCTCTACCGGCTGCAGCGCCACGACAAGCGCACCATCGGGATGCACTGGCAGATCCACAAGGACAGCCGCAACCACTACCAGGTCGCAGCCAGGCGCGGTGAGAAGCTGCCCGTCGCCATCGCGTTCGGTGCGCCGCCCGCGGTCACGTACGCCTCCACGGCACCGCTGCCCGGGGACATCGACGAGTACCTCTTCGCCGGCTTCGTCCAGGGCAAGCGGATCGAGATGGTCGACTGCAAGACCGTCCCGCTCCAGGTCCCGGCGCAGGCCGAGGTCGTCATCGAGGGGTGGCTGGAGCCGGGCGAGATGCTGCCCGAGGGGCCCTTCGGCGACCACACGGGCTTCTACACCCCCCAGGAGCCCTTCCCCGCGCTGAAGATCGACTGCGTGACGATGCGGAAGCGCCCGCTGCTGCAGTCCATCGTCGTGGGCCGGCCGCCCACCGAGGACGGTCCGCTGGGCCGGGCCACCGAGCGGTTCTTCCTGCCCCTGCTCAAGATCATCGTCCCGGACATCGTGGACTACCACCTGCCGGAGTCGGGCGGCTTCCACAACTGCGCGATCGTCTCGATCGACAAGAAGTACCCGAAGCACGCCCAGAAGGTGATGAGCGCCGTCTGGGGCGCCCACATGATGTCGCTGACCAAGCTGATCGTGGTCGTGGACTCCGACTGCGACGTCCACGACCTGCACGAGGTCTCCTGGCGGGCGCTGGGCAACACCGACTACGCCCGCGACCTCACCGTCGTCGAGGGCCCGGTCGACCATCTCGACCACGCCTCCTACCAGCAGTTCTGGGGCGGAAAGGCCGGCATCGACGCGACGAGGAAATGGCCCGAGGAGGGCTACACCCGGGACGGCGGCTGGCCGGCCATGGTCGAGTCCGACCCGGATACGGCGGCGAAGGTCGACCGCCGATGGAAGGAGTACGGACTGTGAGCGCCTCCGCCGCCGCTGTGCCGCAGCCCCGCAGCAAGCCCCGGGCGTTCCTGCGGCTGGTGATGATCGAGCACTCGGTCTTCGCGCTGCCCTTCGCCTACATCGCCGCGCTGACCGCGATGTTCCAGCTGGACGGCACGTTCCACTGGGGCACGCTGCTGCTCGTGACCGTCGCGATGGTCGGGCTGCGTACGTTCGCGATGGCCGCCAACCGGATCATCGACCGCGAGATCGACGCCCGTAATCCGCGCACGGAGGGCCGGGAGCTGGTGACCGGCGCCGTCACGGTGAGGTCCGCGTGGACCGGCGCGATCGTGGCCCTCGTCGTCTTCCTGGGCGCCGCCGCCCTGCTGAACCCCCTCTGTCTGGCGCTGGCTCCGGTCGCCGTCGTGCCGATGGTCGTCTATCCGTACGGCAAGCGGTTCACGAACTTCCCGCACGCGATCCTGGGGATCGCCCAGGCCATGGGGCCGATCGGCGCCTGGCTGGCGGTGACCGGGAGCTGGTCGTGGGACGCGGTGATCCTGGGGCTTGCCGTCGGCATCTGGATCGGCGGCTTCGACCTGATCTTCGCCTGCCAGGACGTGCAGGCGGACCGGGCCCACGGAGTGCTCTCCTTCCCAGCGCGATTCGGGATCCCTGCCGCCCTCTGGGGCGCACGGGTCTGCCATGTGGTGACGACCGGGCTGCTGGTGTGGTTCGGACTGGCGACGGACGCGGAGATCTTCTACTGGATCGGCATGGTGGTCGTCGCCGTGGCCTTCGTGTACGAGCACCGGGTCGTGCGGCCGCACGACCTGTCCCGGCTGAACCGGGCCTTCTTCTCGGTCAACGGTTTCATCGGGATCGCGCTCTTCGCGTGTGCGCTGCTCGATCTGCTGGTGCGGGGTCTCACACCCTGACCCTCACACCCTGACCCTCATACCGTGATGTAGCCCTTGGGCTCCTGCGGGCGGCGGGGGCGGCGGAAGAAGAACGCCGACGCCACCCCGCCTATGAGGCCGAAGAGGTGGCCCTGCCAGCTGATGCCGGAGTCCGTCGGCAGTACGCCCCAGAGCAGGGAGCCGTAGACCGCGGCGATGATCACGCCGACGACGATGTCCAGCGGGCGCCGGTCCACGAAGCCGCGGACCAGCAGATAGCCGAAGAGGCCGAAGACCACGCCGGACGCGCCGAGCGTCACCGTGTTCGGCGGCGCGGTGAGCCAGACGCCGACGCCGGCCGTCACGATCACGACGAGCACCACGGCGGCGAACCTGCGTACCCCGCCGAGCGCGGCGATGAAGCCGAGGACCAGCAGCGGGACGCTGTTGGACGCCACGTGCTCCCAGCCGCTGTGCAGAAACGCGGAGGGGACGACGTCGGCCAGCTCGGCGGGTTCGCGTGGGCTGACGCCGTAGCTGTCGAGGGAATTGCCCGTCGCCATGTCGATGCCTTCCAGCAGCCACAGCAGGGCGACCCAGGCGAGCATGACCGCGCCGGCCGTGACGGCTCGTGCGGTGGCGGTGGTGCGTGTTCCCGTCATGGTCACCCCCTGTCCATGGCTGTTCCCTCATCCGTTGCAACGTCCGGAGCCCCTGGCTCAGTTCCTGGGACGGGGTGCCGGATAGGCTCGGCGGTGTGACAGCCGGGACTTCGATGAGTCAGCAGGAGCGCAGGCCTTGGATTGTCGGGGTATCGGGCGCATCGGGCACGCCGTTCGCGGCCTCGGTGCTGCGCGGACTGCTGGCGGCCGGGGAGAGCGTCGATCTGGTGGTCAGCCGTGCCTCGCGGCTGACGCTCCTGGACGAGACGGGCATCGCCTTCCGTGACGCCCACTGGCAGGAGGACCTGCGGAGCTGGCTGGCGCGGGGCGCGGACGGGAAGCCGGACACCTTCCGGCCCGACATCGACGGCGTACGCCACTGGGCGGCCGGCGACCTGGCGGCGGGGCCTTCCTCGGGGTCGTATCCGGCGAAGGGGATGCTGATCGTCCCTGCGTCGACGGCGTGTGTGGCCGGGGTGGCGCTGGGGCTCTCGAAGGATCTGCTCCAGCGGGCCGCGAGCGTGACGCTCAAGGAGCGGCGGAAGCTGGTCGTGGTGGTGCGCGAGACGCCGCTCAGCGGCCAGACGCTCAAGCAGATGGTCGCGCTCGACGAGGCGGGCGCCGTGGTGCTGCCCGCCTCTCCGGCGTTCTACGCGGGGGCGACGCACATCCAGGACCTGGTGGACTTCGTCGCCGGGCGGGTGCTGGACGCGGCGGGGGTGCCGCACCAGCTGTACCGCCGGTGGGAGGGGGAGCTCGGTGGTGCCTCCCGGAGCTGAAGCGGTGAGGTCAGCGCTTCTTCCTGCTCATGCGCGGGGCGCGGGCGCGGTCGACGCGGTGGGCGGCGGCGGGCTGGTGGGCACGCGAGCGGTTGGCCAGGTCCTGCAGCTCGCGCATCCGGGCGTAGGCCATCTCGATCGAGTACACGGTGAAGTTCACTCCTGAAGATTCGAAAGCATTTCTTGGATACTGGGAAAGATTTACAGGGCCTGGCCCTGTTGTGCCTTAGATTCTACACGTAAGCTCGCGGTACTGCTGAACAATGGAAGGTTTCAGTCACATGGACGCGGTGGACAGGCAGCTCATCCAGGCCCTCAGAGAGAACGGCAGGGCCTCGTATGCCGAGCTGGGACGGCTCGTCGGGCTCTCCGGGCCCAGCGTCACCGACCGCATCAACCGGCTGGAAACCGCCGGTGTCATCACCGGATACCGCGCGACCGTCGACGCCGCGTCGCTCGGGCTCGGCGTCACCGCGCTGATCGGCATCTCCCTCTCCGACGCCGCCGACCACGAGGACGTCGCGCACCGGCTGAAGGACCTCGCCGAGATCGAGGACTGCTGGTTCATCGCGGGTGACGACTCGTTCATGCTCAAGGTGCGGGTCGGCGACGTGGACGGCCTGGAGAAGACCATCCGGCGGCTCAGCGGCACCAGGGGGGTCTCCCGGACCCGTACGACGGTCGTGCTCTCCACCAAGTGGGAGAACCGGGTCGGAGAGCTCCCCGAGGAGGAGTGACGCCGAGCGGTGACGGGGGTGCCTCCGCCCGGAGGGCGGGGGAGTACCGTGGGCTGGCGGAACGACTACAGAGAGACATGGAGGCGCCCTAGTGGACGCGGGACTCAAGCGCGAGCTGGAGGAGAAGGCCCGGGCCGGCGAGCGGCTGACCCGCGAGGACGGGATCGCGCTCTACGAGTCCGACGACCTGGCGTGGCTCGGCGGGCTGGCCCACGAGGTGCGTACGAGGAAGAACGGCGACGTCGTCCACTTCAACGTCAACCGTCACCTCAACATGACCAACGTGTGCACCGCGTCCTGCGCGTACTGCTCGTTCCAGCGGAAGCCGGGCGAGAAGGACGCGTACACGATGCGTATCGAGGAGGCCGTCCGTCTCGCCAAGGCGATGCAGGGCGAGAACCTCACCGAGCTGCACATCGTCAACGGGCTGCACCCCACCCTGCCGTGGCGCTACTACCCGCGCTCGCTCAGCGCGCTCAAGGAAGCCCTGCCGGAGGTGGCGCTCAAGGCGTTCACGGCGACGGAGATCCACCACTTCGAGACGATCTCCGGGCTCACGGCCTCCGAGATCCTCGACGAGCTGATCGAGGCCGGTCTGGAATCGCTGACCGGCGGCGGCGCGGAGATCTTCGACTGGGAGGTCCGCCAGCACATCGTCGACCACAACACCCACTGGGAAGACTGGTCGCGCATCCACCGTCTCGCGCACGAGAAGGGTCTCAAGACCCCGGCGACGATGCTGTACGGGCACATCGAGGAGCCCCGTCACCGCGTCGACCACGTGCTGCGACTGCGGGAGATGCAGGACGAGACCGGCGGCTTCCAGGTCTTCATCCCGCTGCGCTACCAGCACGACTTCGTCGACATGAAGGACGGCAAGGTCCGCAACACCCTCCAGGCGCGGACGTCGATGGCGACCGGCGCGGAGGCGCTCAAGACCTTCGCGGTCTCGCGGCTGCTCTTCGACAACGTCCCGCACGTCAAGGTCTTCTGGGTCATGCACGGCGTGCAGACCGCGCAGCTCGCGCTCCAGCACGGTGCGGACGACATGGACGGCTCGGTCGTCGAGTACAAGATCACGCATGACGCGGACGACTACGGCACGCCGAACAAGCTCGGCCGCGAGGACCTGCTGGACCTCATCCGGGACGCGGGCTTCCGGCCCGTGGAGCGCAACACCCGGTACGAGATCCTGCGCGAGTACCCGGGCCCGGAGGCCGACCGGCGCGAGACTCCGCAGCCGATGCGCGTCTGAGGCCTCACGCCCGCCCGACGCCCCGCGCCCGTAGCGGGTGCCCCGGGTGTCCCGCTGTACGAAAGCCCCGGCCTGCCGTCCCCCGGCCGGGGCTTTCCCGCGTGGTGGACGCGGGTTGAGGTCACCCTCTCGTAATGGTTAACCTGCACATATGGCGCTTACATTTGAAGTGGATCCCGCATTCGACCGGGCCCTGCGGGACGGCATCGCCGCGCTCTGGGCCGACGTCAGCAACGCCGGCGGAGCCGTCGGCTTCGTGCCGCCCGTCACCGACGAGGAGGTCCGGCCGGAGCTGGTCAAGCACCTCGCCGCAATGGCCGAGGGCCGTACCCACCTGGTCGTCGGGCGGGACGAGGACGGCACGGTGGCCGCCACCGCCTTCCTCACCCACAACACCCACCGGCTCATGCGGCACTGGATCGGCGCCTACACGGTGATGGTCCACCCGCGCCACCAGGGCAAGGGCTACGGGCGCGCGCTGATGGCGGCCACGGCCGACGCCGCCCTGGAGCTCGACGGCATCGACGCCATCCGGCTCACCTGCCGCGGCGGGACCGGTGCCGACCGCTTCTACACCTCCTGCGGATACAAGGAGGTGGGCCGGGTCCCGAACGCCATCCGGGTCGCCGAGGACGACTACCGCGACGACGTCATCATGCTGCTCCCGCTCTTCCGCTGAGGCTGCCGGGTACGGGCGCGCGGCCGCGCCGGGGCAACCCTGCGAACTGATCGAATTCGGGGCATGCTTCACTGGTCGGGCAGGACCCCGGACTGCACGACCGCAGGACCGTCGGACGTAGAGAGAAGGCCAGCCGTGTCCGCTGCCAAGCCGAGCGCAACGATCCGGTACACCGCCATGCGCCTGCTGATTTTCGTCGGCTGCTTCTTCGTCGCCGGTGTCGCGGTCCACTTCGGTGTCATCCCCTCCGGCGTCGGCGGCTCCAACGTCGTCTGGGTGATCCTCCTCGGCCTGCTGCTCTCCGCCCCCCTGAGCTTCGTCCTGCTGCGCAAGCAGCGCGACGAGATGTCCGAGCAGCTCATCTCGTCGGTCGACCGGACCAAGGCCAGGCTCGAGGCGAACCGCACCCGCGAGGACAGCGTCGCCCAGTAGGCGCAGCGTAAGGTTCCTCACACCGCACGCACATACATACGAAGCCCCGGACCGGAGCAGCCGCTCCCGTACCGGGGCTTCCGCGTGCCCGGGTGCACGCTCTCCCGAGATGATCAAGAAGCGTACCTTTGAGGTTCTCAAAGTTGCAGTGTTAACGTATTCGACATGATTACCGCAGTGCGCACCCATCACGCTCTGAGCGTCCCGCTCGTGGCGCGCCTGCATGTCGATCTCTGCCGCTGTATGTCCGCGGTCTGTTGCCGCAACGTCTGAACCGGCATCATGCAGCGGCGCCGCCCCTGACGCGGGCGCCGCACCCCCGTCCCCCTGTTCGACCGCACGACCGTACGTCTCTCCCTCGTACGTCCCGATGCGTCACATCTGGAGTGTGTCCGTGTCCGCGAATCCCGCGCCCACCGCCGAGACCGAAGCCGGCAAGCCGTCCGGTTCCGGCTTCCGCCTGCCCAGAATCCCGTTCTGGATACAGATAGTCGCCGGTCTGGTCCTCGGTGTCCTGCTCGGCTGGATCACCCGCAGCTACGAGATCGGCTGGCTCTACACCACGCTGGACCAGGTCGGCCACATCTTCGTCCAGCTGCTGAAGCTGGCCGTCGCACCCCTCGTCTTCTTCGCGATCCTGGTGTCGATCACCAACCTGCGCAAGGTCAACAACGCCGCCAGGCTGGCCACCCGCACCCTGCTCTGGTTCATGATCACGTCGCTGATCGCGGTCGCCATCGGCCTCGCGATCGGTCTGATCACCAACCCGGGCTCCGGTACCGGCCTCACCCCGAAGGACGGCGCCAAGCCCGAGAGCGCCGGCTCCTGGCTGGACTTCCTCACCGGCATCATCCCGACGGACGTCATCACGCCGTTCACCGAGCTGAACGTCCTCCAGATCGTCTTCATGGCCGCCGTCGCCGGTATCGCCGCGCTCCAGCTCGGCGAGAAGGCCAAGCCGATCCTCTCCCTCAGCGAGTCGATCCTGGAGCTCCTCCAGAAGGCCCTGTGGTGGGTCATCCGCCTCGCCCCGATCGGCACCGTCGGCCTCATCGGCTACGCCATCGCCGACTACGGCTGGGACCTGATCGGCAAGTACGCCACCTTCACCGCGGACGTCTACATCGGCTGCGCCCTGGTGATGTTCGGCGTCTACCCGCTGTTGCTCGCCACGGTCGCCAAGGTCAGCCCGCTGCAGTTCTTCAAGGGCGCCTGGCCCGCGATCCAGCTGGCCTTCGTCTCCCGCTCCTCGGTCGGCACCATGCCGGTCACCCAGCAGGTCACGGAGCGCCTGGGCGTCCCGAAGGAGTACGCCTCCTTCGCCGTGCCGTTCGGTGCCACGACCAAGATGGACGGCTGCGCCGCGATCTACCCCGCGCTGGCGGCGATCTTCATCGCGCAGATCTTCGACGTCCAGCTGGGCATCGGTGACTACATCCTGATCGCGTTCGTCTCGGTCATCGGCTCGGCGGCCACCGCCGGCCTCACCGGCGCCACGGTCATGCTGACCCTCACCCTGTCGACGCTGGGCCTCCCGCTGGAGGGCGTGGGCCTGCTCCTCGCCATCGACCCGATCCTGGACATGATGCGCACCGCCACGAACGTGGCGGGACAGGCTCTGATCCCGGTGATCGTCGCGGCCCGCGAGAAGATCCTCGACCACGACGCGTACAACTCGGCGTCGGCCTCCCCGGTCGAGGAGCCCGAGGCGCACGACGTGGAGCCGAAGGGCGTTCCCGTCACGGCGTGACCCGCACGCGCACGAGCGCCCCCGGACCTCTGTGTCCGGGGGCGCTCCTGTGTGCGACGGGGCCGTCAGCGGGTCTGGAAGACGACCTCGGGGTTGCCGGGTGTGGGGCCGTCCAGCAGGCGCTGGTGCCGTCCGCGCAGGTGCTGGTCGAGGAAGGCGCCGACGTAGTCACGGGTGATCCGGACCTGACGGTCGGTGGAGAGCGTGACCGAGGGGTCCAGCGTCACACCCATCCGGTCCTCCAGGACGGGTACGTCCGTGAAGCTGGAGTGGCCGGATCCCGCGACGCCGATCCAGCGCTTCCAGCCGTCCAGCCGCTGATAGCCCTCGTCCCAGGACTCGTCCTCGCCACCGGGGGTGTGGAAGGACGTGGTGCCCAGCATCATGAAGGGGCGCTCGCCGAGACCGGACGCGGGAACGCGCTCCTGGAACCTGCCGTCCATGTTGATCCCCGCGTCGAAGCGCGGGTCTTCGAGCATCGCGGAGGCGGCGGCGCTGCCCCCGATGGAATGGCCGGCCACGGCGACCCGGCGCGGGTCGATCATGCGGGAGCTCTTCCAGGCGGGACGGTGGCCGGTCAGCCGGTCCAGCACGAAGGAGAGGTCGGCGGACCGTCCGGTGGAGACGAGCCTGCCCAGCTCCTCCCGGGCTTCATCGGATGGCGCGGACTCCATCTTCTCGCAGGCCACGCAGGTCAGTACCCGGCCGTCGGGCAGTTCGGTCCCGAATGCCTCGTAGGCATGATCGACACTCGCCACCACGTAACCGCGGCTCGCCAGGTCCTCCGCGAGCGAGGTCATCGTCGCCCGGGGGTTGCCGAATCCGGGGGAGAGCAGCACCAGGGGGAAGCGCCCAGGGGCTGTCCGGGCGCCGGTGCGGGCGTGGGTGCCCAGCCCGCTCAACGCCGACGGTGGCACGGTGCCTTCCAGCCCGGTGTTCGCCAGCACCATCCGGGCTTCTCCGATGGTCATGTACGGGGCGGTACTACCCGGCCGGCCATGGCGGGCCGGGTAGTACAGGGAGACCATCAGCTCGCGGTCCCCGGCCTCGGGCACCCAGGGGTCGGGGCGGTCGTGGTCGGTGAGGTTCAGGACCTCTGTGCCGACGGCGTACGGGCCGGTCGGGCGGGGCAGTTCGTCGACCGTGGCGGTGGCGGACGCGGTGGCGGTGGCGGTGGCGGACGCGGCCTGCGCGGGCGCCGGGCCGGATAACGCCTGGGCGGTGGCGACGGGCGTGGCCAGCAGGAGCGTGGCTGCGAGGACGGCGACGGCCGTCCGTCTGCGGAGTCTCATCGTCATGCCAGGGACACTAGGCGGCGGGCTTGGGCGGAGGCATCGGCCCGCGGGCTGATCCCGTGGGCCACCACAGGTGTACGCGGTGCTGCCCCGGAGGTATGTGGACGACTACCGGCCATCGTGGCCGGGCCGTGTTCCGTCCGTACGACGGCGGGCGGGGCCGCGCCGTAGTCTTACCGAGGAGTAGCGCAGTGGGGGCGGGAGGGATGTCTGACGTGAGTGCAGTGAAGAGCAAACGGATGCCGCGCGCGGTGCGTGAGCAGCAGATGATGGACGCGGCCGTGCGGACATTCGCGCAGCGCGGGTACCGGGCCGCCTCGATGGACGAGATCGCGGAACTGGCCGGTGTGTCCAAGCCCTTGGTCTATCTGTACCTCAATTCCAAGGAGGAGCTCTTCACCGCGTGCATCCGCCGCGAGTCGAAAGCGCTGGTGGAGGCCGTGCAGGCCGCGGTGGAGCCGGGGATTCCGGCTGACCGGCAACTGTGGTCGGGACTGCGGGGGTTCTTCACGCACACCGCGGAGAACCCGGACGGCTGGGCGGTGCTCCACCAGCAGGCGAGCTCGCACGGGGAGCCGTTCGTCAGCGAGGTGGGGGCGCTGCGTGAGGAGATCGTTGCGTTCGTGACGGGTCTGATCGGCGCGGCGGCACGTGAGGCGCACAGCGATCCCGCGCTGCCCGACCGGGATGTGGCGGGGCTCGCGCAGGCGCTGGTGGGGGCGGCGGAGGCGCTCGCCGGCTGGGCGAACGCCACTCCCGGCGTCTCCGCCAAGGAGGCCGCCTCCACCCTGATGAACTTCTCGTGGGCGGGCCTGGAGAACCTCATGCACGGGCGCGGCTGGCAGTCCCGGGGGACCGAGCGGTAGTTCCTCAGCCCTCCCGGACCACGGTGCCGGTGAGGTGGACGCGGCTGGCGCCGCGCACCTGGAAGGCGGTGCCGTCGGCGGCGTACGTGACGGTGGAGGGCAGCAGGACGGGCGCCTTGAAGTCCGCCCGCACGGACCGGATCCGGCCCGGCCCGCGTGAGCCGCTCCCGCCCTCGGCCTCCGCCAGGCAGCGGGCGACGGTCCACATGCCGTGCGCGATGTGCCGGGGGAAGCCGAAGAGCCGTGCTGTCACGGGGTGGAGATGGATGGGGTTCCGGTCGCCCGAAGCGGCCCCGTACCGCCGCCCGAGGTCGGCGGGCAGCTGCCATTCGGCCACGGCGGGCGGTTCCGGGGGCGAGGCCTGGGAAGAGGGCGGGGGTGCCTCCGCTCCGGTCGCGTGCCGGGACAGGTAGCCGCTGCGTGACTCCCAGGCGAGTGCGCCGGCGAGGCGCGCCTCGGTGACCATCGTGACCTCCGTGCCGCGCCGGTGCGGCGTGAGGCCGTCGGCGTACACGGTGAGTTCGAGCTGGTCCGTCGGCTGCAGCACCCGGTGTGCGGTGATCTCGATCCAGGTGTGGACCAGTCCGAGCACCGGCAGGGGGAAGTCGCGGCCCGTCATCAGCCGCATGGCCAGGGGGAAGCCCAGGACGTGCGGGTAGGTGAGCGGCAGCGGGCCCGATTCGGCGAAGCCGCAGATCCTGCTGTACGCGGCGAGGGGGCCGGGGGCGATGCGTCCGTGCGGGATCACCTCACGGGCCGGCGGCAGGGTGGCGCCGGGGCGCCCGGCCCGCTTGAAGGGTGAGGTGACGGCTCCGCGGACGAGCGAGAGGCTCAGGCCGGTCATCGCGTCACGCCCCCAGCAGGCTCTGGCCGCAGACCCGTACGACCTGGCCGTTGACCGCTCCGGACGCGGGCTGGGCAAACCAGGCGGTGGTCTCCGCGACATCCACCGGAAGGCCGCCCTGGGACAGGGAGTTCATCCGGCGCCCGGCCTCCCGGATGAAGAGGGGCACGGCGGCCGTCATCTTCGTCTCGATGAAGCCCGGCGCGACGGCGTTGACGGTGATGCCGTGCTCGGCGGCGGCTCGCGGCGCCAGGGAGCGGACCAGGCCGATGATTCCGGCCTTGCTGGCCGCGTAGTTGGTCTGGCCGTTGTTGCCCGCGATGCCGGCGATGGACGCGGTGGCGACGATCCGGCCGCCGCGGCGCAGGGTGCCCGACCCGATGAGGGCGTCCGTGGTGCGCAGGACGCTGTCGAGGTTGACGTCGATGACCGAGGCCCAGCGGTCGGCCGGCATGTTGGCGAGCCTGCGGTCCCGGGTGATGCCCGCGTTGTGGACGAGGATGTCGAGGCCGCCGGGGACGGCCGCGGCGATCAGGTCGGCGGCATCCGGTGCGGTGATGTCCAGCGGCAGGGCGGTGGCGCCGAGGCGGTCCGCGGTGCGGACGAGCTCCTCCTGGGCCTGCGGGACGTCCAGGCAGATCACCTGGGCGCCGTCCCGGGCGAGGACGGAGGCGACGGACGCGCCGATGCCGCGCGCCGAGCCGGTGACCAGCGCGGTGCGCCCGGACAGCGGCGCCGCCCAGTCGGCGACCTCGCCGGGCGCGTCGGCGGTGAGTTCGACGACCTGGCCGCTGACGTAGGCGGAGCGGGGGGAGAGCAGGAAGCGGAGGGTGGACTCGGCGGAGGCGGCGTCCGCCCCGGGCGCGAGCCGCAGCAGCTGCGCCGTGGCGCCCCGGCCGATCTCCTTGCCGAGCGAGCGTACGAACCCTTCGAGGGCCTGCTGGGCCGCCGCCTGGTGGTGGTCGTCGGGGGACGGCGTGGTGCCGAGGACGACGACGCGGCCGCCGCCGGCCAGCGATCGGACGACGGGGTGGAGAGCGGCGTGTACATCGGCGAGTCCCGCGGCCGTGGTGACGCCGGTGGCGTCCAGGACGACGGCGGCCGGGCGTCCGGCCCGGTCGGTGACCTTCAGGCCGGTCGCGGCGAGTACCGGGCCGAGCGTGCCGGAGTGGGCGGAGCTACCTGCGGTGAGGTGGAGCAACGGCCCGTCGAGTGACGGGGTTTCCAGTGTCCAGCGGCGCAGCGGGGCGGGCTGTGGCAGGCCGAGCCTGCGGGTCAGGAAGCGGCCGGGGCCCGTGCCGGTGAAGTGCAGATAGCGGTCGGCCATTGTCTGGACTCCTGCTCGGTCGTAGATTTACTCCGGAGTAAGGTTACTCAAGGGTCAGGAGTTGTCGAGATGAGCTGGTCGAGTTGATTCCCCTCGCACTTCCGCAGCCGCGCCGGGTCGCGGTCATCGGTGGCAGTCGTATCCCGTTCGCACGCTCCGACGGTCCGTACGCGAGGGCGTCGAACCAGGACATGCTGACCGCCGCGCTGGACGGACTGGTCGAGCGCTTCGGCCTGCGAGGACAGCAGGTCGGCGAGTTCGTCGCCGGCGCGGTTCTCAAGCACAGCCGTGACTTCAACCTGGCCCGCGAGACGGTCCTGGGCTCCGCCCTGGACCCGCGCACGCCCGCGTACGACATCCAGCAGGCGTGCGGCACCGGTCTGCAGGCCGTCGTCGCCGTGGCCAACAAGATCGCGCTCGGTGCGGTCGACTCGGCGATCGCGGGCGGCGCCGACACCACCAGCGACGCACCCCTCGGGGTCAACGACCGGCTCCGCAGGATCCTGCTGGAGGCGCGCCGGGCCAAGTCCACGGGCGCCAGGATCAAGGCGCTCGCAGCCGTACGCCCCGGGCACCTCGTCCCGGACATCCCGCGCAACGCCGAGCCCCGCACCGGCCTTTCGATGGGCGAGCACGCGGCGGTCACCGCCCGGAAGTGGGGGGTGGCCCGCCAGGACCAGGACCTGCTGGCCGCCACCAGCCACCAGCGGCTCGCCGCGGCGTACGAACGCGGCTTCCTGGACGACCTCGTCGTCCCGTATCTCGGCCTGGACCGCGACCAGAACCTGCGCCCCGGCTCCACGGTGGAGAAACTCGCCACGCTGAAGCCGGTGTTCGGCGCGGACCACCCCGACGCGACGATGACCGCGGGCAATTCGACCCCGCTGACCGACGGCGCGGCCACCGTGCTGCTGGCGAGCGAGGAGTGGGCCGAGACGCGCGGCCTGGAACCGCTGGCGTATCTGTCGCTGTACGAGACGGCCGCCGTGGACTACGTGAACGGCGAGGACGGGCTGCTGATGGCGCCCGCGTACGCCGTGCCGCGCATGCTGGAGCGTGCCGGGCTCACCATGGAGGACTTCGACCTCTTCGAGATCCACGAGGCCTTCGCCTCCCAGGTGCTCGCCACCCTGGCGTCCTGGGAGCAGCAGGGGCTCGCGCCCGTCGACAGGGACAAGCTGAATGTGGTCGGATCGTCCCTCGCCACCGGCCACCCGTTCGCCGCGACCGGTGCCCGGATCGTGGCGACCCTGGCCAAGCTCCTCGGTGAGCGCAACGCGCCCGGCCGGGGCCTGATCTCGATCTGCGCGGCGGGCGGCCAGGGGGTCACCGCCGTCCTGGAACGCCCCTGACCGCAACCGCAGCCCCCTCAGCCGCTATCCGTACGTGAACGACCCCGCGCACCCACAGCCGCCTCGGCGCCGGACCCCACCGACGGGGGCCCGGCGCCGGAACCCATGTCGAGGAGCCGCTCGTGACCACGCCCGCCCCCGCCGCCGTACCCGCCGCGTCCCCCGTTCCGGTCCTGGTCGAACCGACCAAGGTCAGGGCGGCCGACGGATCCGTACGGGAAGTGTCCGTGCCGCCGCTCGCGCCGGCCGTGCGACGTGGCTCGCTCGCCGAGATCCCCTTCGACAACGCCCGGGAGGCCCCGTCCGAGGCGGTCCTCAGCCGCAAGCAGGCGGACGACAGCTGGCAGGACGTGACCGCCGCCGAGTTCGCCGCCGAGGTCCTGGCCGTCGCCAAGGGCCTGGTGGCGGAGGGCCTGCAGAGCGGTGACCGGGTCGCGATCATGGCCCGTACGACCTACGAGTGGACGCTGCTCGACTTCGCGTCCTGGGCGGCCGGGCTGGTCACCGTGCCCATCTACCCCACCTCGTCGGCCTTCCAGACGCGCTGGATCCTCCAGGACTCCGGGGCCGTCGCCTGCGCCGTGGAGACGAAGGAGCAGGGCCGGCTGGTCAGCCAGGAGCGGCAGCAGCTCGGGGACCTCGCCCATCTGTGGCAGTTCGACACGGGCGCGATCGGCCGGCTGAAGACGCTGGGCAAGGACGTACCCGACGCGGCCGTCACCGCCCGGCGGAGCGCCCTGGAACCCGACAGCCCCGCCACCCTCATCTACACCTCCGGCACCACGGGCCGGCCCAAGGGCTGCGTCCTGACCCACGGGAACTTCTTCGCCGAGGTCGACAACGCCATCGAGCTGCTCCACCCGGTCTTCAAGTCGGTCTCCAAGTACCCCGCGTCCACCCTCCTGTTCCTTCCGCTCTCGCATGTCTTCGGCCGGATGGTCGCGATCGGCTGCATGCGCGCACGGGTACGGCTCGGGCACGCGCCGTCCATCCGGACCGAGGACCTGCTCGCGGACCTGGCCGGATTCAAGCCGTCGTTCCTGCTGGCCATCCCGTACGTCCTGGAGAAGGTCTTCAACACCGGCCGGGCCACCGCCGAGAAGATGGGCCGCGCCTCGTCCTTCGACCGTGCGGCCCGGATCGCGCGGCGTTACGGCGAGGCGGTCGAGGCCGCCGAACACGGCACGGGCCCCGGCCCCGGCCTGGGACTCCGCGCCGCCCGCGCCCTCTACGACCCGCTGGTCTACCGGCGCATCCGGGCCGCGCTGGGCGGCCACGTCCGGTACGCGATCTGCGGCGGCTCCCCGCTGGGACGCAGGCTCGCCGCGTTCTACGCGGGGGCCGGCATGCAGATCTTCGAGGGCTACGGCCTGACCGAGACCACCGCCGCCGCCACGGTCACCCCGCCGCTCAAGCCCCGCCTGGGCACGGTGGGATGGCCGCTGCCGGGCACCGCCGTGCGCATCGCGGACGACGGAGAGGTGCTGCTCGGCGGGGGCCAGGTCTTCCAGGGCTACTGGGACACCGAGCGCGGCGAGGCCACGCCGCGTCTGGAGGACGGCTGGTTCGCGACAGGTGACCTTGGGGCTCTGGACGAGGACGGCTACCTCACGATCACCGGCCGCAAGAAGGACATCATCATCACGTCCGGCGGCAAGAACGTCACCCCCGCCCCGCTGGAGGACTGGCTGCGCGCCCACCCGCTGGTCAGCCAGTGCATGGTCGTGGGGGACAACCGGCCGTTCATCAGCGCCCTGATCACCCTGGAGCCGGACGGTCTCGCGCACTGGCGCCGGATGCGGAAGAAGGAAAACATCCCCCTGCGCGAGCTCGTCGAGGACGAGGAGCTGCGCGCGGCGCTGCAGCGCGCGGTGGACGAGGCCAACCGTCTGGTCTCGCGCGCGGAGTCCATCCGTAAGTTCACGGTCCTGCCCAAGGACTTCACCGAGGAGAGCGGTCACCTCACGCCGTCGCTGAAGCTGAAGCGCGACGCGATCATCCGGGACTTCGACGCGGAGATCGAGGAGCTGTACCGCAAGCAGTAGCGAGGCCGTTCCGCTTCGCCGAAGACGCTTCCGGGGTCAAGCGACGGGGAGGGCTGTCCTGGTCCCACGGACCGGAACACCCGCGGAGCGGAGGCATCATGGCGGTGCTCAAGGGCAGGACGGCTGTCGTCACCGGCGGTTCACGAGGCATCGGGCGGGCCGTCCTGCGCCTCGCGCGGGACGGGGCCGACGTGGTCTTCAACTACGCGCGGAACCAGGAGGCCGCGGACGAGGTCGTGCGGCCGGCGGAGCGGGAGGAAGGCACCGCCACCTCTCTCCGGCTGGACCTCGCCGCGCCCGCCGCCGGCCGGATCGTGAGCGTGCCCACTCCGAACACCGTCTTCCCCGTCCCCGGGAGCGCCCCGTACGCCGCGAGCAAGGGCGCCATCGAGCAGCACACCCCAGGGCCTGGAGAGGGCGGTCGCGATGGCCTCGCTGGGACGCCTGGGGGAGTCGGGCGCGTGGCGGACGTCATCGCCCTTCTCGCCGGCCCGGGAGGGCCCCGGGTCACCGGCCGGAACATCCGCGCCGACGGGGGCGTCCTGCAGGGCCCAGACACGCGACGGACAAATTTTGAATCATCACAAAAAGGACAGGGGTGCGATTCCCGTACACCTGTACGCCCACGTGTGGGTCATTGAATGCAAGGTCATGTTCATCTGAAGCTTTCGATGTGTGCGGTCAATTGCCGCCAGGGCGTGGGTAATCAAGGGTGAGACGTCGGAGTCTCATCCTCCGGATATGGAAATCGCAGCGCATAGCGTCCTCTCCATGACAGAGCTGGACGCGCGGCCACAGGCCGGAGACACGGTACGGGGAACCGCCCCGGCCGACGGCGGCGTACGCGACAAGGGGCTCGGCGGGAACTCCGTCGGCCTGATGGGCAGTGCCGTGCTCGGTATCTCCACCGTCGCCCCGGTGTACTGCCTGACCTCCACCCTCGGCTCCACCGCCGGTGAGGTCGGCGTGCAGATGCCCGCCGTGTTCCTGGCCGGGTTCCTCCCGATGCTGCTGGTCGCCTTCGCGTACCGGGAGCTCAACAAGGCCGTGCCGGACTGCGGCACCTCGTTCACCTGGACGGTGAAGGCCTTCGGGCCGCGACTGGGCTGGATGTGCGGCTGGGGCCTGGTGATCGCCACGATCATCGTCCTGTCGAACCTCGCGGGCGTCGCCACCTCCTACTTCTGGCTGCTGGCCGGCGAGATCACCGGCAGCGGCCCGGTGGCCGCCCTGGACGACAGCAAGCCGGTCCACATCCTCACGTGCCTCCTCCTCATCGCTGTGGCGACGGCGATCAGCTACCGGGGGATGACGGCCACCAAGGGCCTCCAGTACACCCTCGTGGCCCTCCAGCTCGTGGTCCTCGCGGTGTTCGTCGCGATGGCCGTGCAGAAGGCGGCCGACGGCGACTTCACCGCGACCTCGACGCACTTCTCCTGGTCCTGGCTGAACCCGTTCGCCGTCCAGTCCTTCGGCGCCTTCACCGCGGGGCTGTCCCTCTCCATCTTCATGTTCTGGGGCTGGGACACCTGTCTCACCGCCAACGAGGAGACCACCGGAGCTGAGAAGACGCCCGGCCGCGCCGCACTCATCGCGATGGTCGTCCTGGTCGGCTCCTACCTCGCCACCGGCATCGCCGCCCAGATGGCCGTCGGCACCGGCGGCTCGGGTCTTGGCCTCGCGAACCCGGACACCTCCGACAACGTCTTCGCCGCCCTGGCCGGCCCGGTCATGGGCCCCGGCCTCGGCATCCTGCTCTTCGTCGCGGTGCTGGCCTCGGCCGCCGCGAGCCTGCAGACCACGTTCATCCCGGTGGCGCGCACGGTCCTGGCGATGGCGGCGTACGAGGCCCTGCCCGCCTCGTACGCCAAGGTCCACCCCCGCTTCCGTACGCCCGGCAGGGCCACGGTCGTCGCGGGTGTCGCGACCGGGGTGTTCTACACGGTGATGACCCTGGTCAGCGAGCACGTCCTGGTCGACACGATCTACGCACTCGGCCTGATGATCTGCTTCTACTACGCGCTCACGGCCTTCGCCTGCGCCTGGTACTTCCGCGCCGACCTCACCCGGTCCGCCCGCGACCTCGTCTTCAAGGGCCTGTTCCCGGTCGTCGGCGGCATCCTGCTCACGGCGGTCTTCGGCAAGACGCTGTACGACATGTGGGACCCGGCGTACGGCTCCGGTTCCTCCGTGTTCGGCGTCGGCTCCGTCTTCGTCATCGGTGTCGGGCTGCTGCTGCTCGGTGTGGTGCTGATGGAGGCCATGCGGCGCCGAGGCCCGGCGTTCTTCCGGGGTGAGGTGCTGACGAAGGAGACCCCGGCGCTGGTCGTGCAGGACTGAATCACCTGGCGAGGCTCCGATTCACCCGCCGCACGGCTTACGTTGGGACAGTCACGGACGACGACGGAGGTGCCTCGCATGCGGATCGCCACAACGATCTTCCTCACCGACGAGACGATCACACCGGTCCGGCTCGCTCGCGAGCTGGAACAGCGGGGGTTCGCCGGGCTGTATCTGCCCGAGCACACCCACATCCCCGTGAGCCGGGAGACCCCGTATCCGGCAGGCGGCGAACTGCCGCCCGAATACGGCCGCACCCTCGACCCCTTCGTCGCCCTGGGACAGGCCGCCGCCGTCACCGAACGGCTTGCCCTCGGCACCGGCATCACGCTGATCGCCCAGCACGACCCCATCGACCTGGCGAAGCAGGCCGCCACGCTCGACCACCTGTCCGGCGGCCGGTTCACCCTCGGCGTCGGCTTCGGCTGGAATGTGGAGGAGGCCGCCGACCACGGTGTGGAGTGGTCGACCCGGCGCGCCCTCGGCAGCGACCGGCTGGCCCTGATGCGTGCCCTCTGGGCGGAGGAACCAACGGCGTACGAGGGTGAGTTCGGCTCCGTCCGGGCGAGCCATGCCTACCCGAAGCCGGTGCAGGCGCCGCGCGGCCCGGTGAACGGCCCGCGCACCCTCATCGGCGGGGCGGCGGGACCGAAGCTGTTCGCGCAGATCGCCCGGGACGCGGACGGCTGGCTGCCGATCGGCGGGCGTGGCCTGTCGGAGTCCGTGCCGAAGCTGCGCGCCGCCTGGGAGGGGGGCGGCCGCGACCCGGAGCAGCTCCAGGTGGTGCCCTACGCAGTCAGGCCCTCCCCGGGAAAGCTGGCGTACTACGCGGATCTCGGCATCGACGAGGTCGTCCTCCAACTGCCCCCGGCCGGGGAGGCGGAGGTGCTACGCGCTCTGGACGCCTACGCCGCCCATGTGTGAGGGAACTGTGGCCCGGAAGCCATCGGCCGTGACCTCCCGTGCAACCATCGACGCTAAAATCGCATCTATCACCTCCGGACATCGATGGTGCGGCCCGTGTGCGTGTGTGCTCGGCTGCCTGGGAGCGGGAGCACGATGAACAGGCCGTTGCGGCACATAGCCATTTTCTGCGGGCTGCTGATGCTTGCCCTGCTGATACGGACCAACTGGCTCCAGTACGCGCAGAGCGAGGAGCTGGCCACCCACGAGCACAACCGGCGGGTCAAGATCACCCAGTTCGCCACCCCGCGTGGCGACATCATCGTGGGCGGCAAGGCGGTCACGGGGTCGAAGGAGGTCGAGGGGACCGACTTCAAGTACCAGCGGACGTTCAAACAGGGTCCGATGTACGCCCCCGTCACCGGCTACGCATCCCAGGCTCAGGGCATGTCCCTCCTGGAGAACACGTACGACAGCGTCCTCAGCGGCGAGGACGAGCGCTTCGCCTTCCAGCAGGCCAAGGACATCCTCACCGGTGAGGAGCGGCGCGGCGGCAATGTGGTCACCACCATCGACCCGAAGGCACAGGAGGCGGGCTACAAGGGCCTGAGCGACCTGGACGCCCGGGGGGCGGTCGTCGCCATCGAACCGTCGACGGGCAAGGTCCTCGCCCTGGTCTCGACGCCCTCGTACGACCCCTCGGTCTTCGCCGGCAACTCCTTCAAGGAGGGCGACAAGTTCCAGGCGCTGGTCGACGACAAGGGCAAGCCGCTGGCCAACCGGCCGCTGCGCGAGACCTTCCCGCCCGGCTCCACCTTCAAGATCCTCACGGCCGCCGCGGCCCTGGAACACGGCGTCGTCACGGACGTCGACGCTCCTACCGACGCGGTCTCCCCGTACCCGCTGCCGCTGTCGTCGAGCAAGATCAGCAGTGAGGCCGGCGACGCGGTCTGCAACAAGGCGTCGATGAAGACGGCCATGCAGTACTCCTGCAACAACGTCTTCCTGGACGCCGCCCTCAAGGTGGGCGACCAGGGGATGCGCGAGACGGCCGAGAAGTTCGGCTTCAACGCGGACGTCTACTCCGAGGCCTTCGGCGACATGCTCGCCACCAAGAGCCTCTACCCCGAGAAGCTCGACAAGCCCGGCACCGCCCTCACCGGCATGGGCCAGGGCAGCCTCACGAGCACCCCGATGCAGATGGCGATGGTCACGGCGGCCCTCGCCAACGACGGCAAGCTGATGCAGCCGTACATCGTGGAGAAGCTGGACGGCCCGGACCTCTCCACGCTGGAGGAGCACGAGCCGCAGCTCAAGAGCGAGGCGGTCTCCGAGGAGACGGCGAAGAAGGTCCAGGAGATGATGGAGTTCACCGCCAAGGAGGGCAGCGCGAAGCGCGCCCTGATCGACGGTGTGACGGTGGGCGGCAAGACGGGTACGGCCCAGCGCGGCGACGACGTGAGCAAGGAAGTCCCGTACGGCTGGTTCGTCTCGTACGGCAAGAAGGCCGACGGCCAGTCCGTGGCGGTCGCTGTGTTCATCGACCCGACGGCGATGGACATCTCCCGTTCGGACATCTCCGGCGGCGGCCTGGGCGGCCCGATCGCGAAGGACGTGATGAAGGCGGTGCTGGGGAAGTAACCGGGCCCCTGTGAACCGCAGCCCCCGCCCGGTGACGCACCGGACGGGGGCTGCGGTCATCCGGCGGACCGGTCCGGCAGCTCCGCGGGCGCCGGCGCGACCGGCGGGACGGAGAACAACGGCTCGGCGTTCTCCGCGCCGCCTCCGGCCAGTCGCAGGGTCACGGCGGCGGTGAGACCGGCCAGAAGGCCCCAGGTCAGGGCGGCCGGGACGTGGCCGCCGAGGGCGCCGGTCAGGTACTGCCCGCCCCACCGCAGGCCCGAGTCCGTTCCGATCACCGCGAACTGGAACAGCTGGCTCGCCAGCAGCCCGACGACCGTCGCGCAGACCCCGCCGACCGCCGTCGCCGGCACGGTGGCCCGGGTCAGCAGGACGGGCAGCAGCCGCAGCGCCCACCACACCACGGCGAGCAGCAGCACGTCGGCGAGGCGGTACAGGAACCAGAGACCGGGGGAGCCGGCCGTCGGGGCGTTCCAGCCGCCGAGCAGCAGCCATGCGCGCAGCAGGTCGCCCGGCTCGGAGAGCAGCCCGCCGGAGAGGGAGACCGTCTGGATGGACGCCGCCACGGACTCGTAGGAGAGGACCACCAAGGAGAGGGCGACCACGGCGGTGCCGGCGGTCGCGGCCAGGCGGGCCGCCCCCACCGGAACGGCTCGCAGCGGCAGCGGGCCGGCGCCCTTGGCGGTGATCCGCGCCACGAGCACGGTGACGACCGCCGCGACGAGCGAGGCCACCACGTTGATCTGCTGCCCGGAGGAGGTCATGCTCGCCAGCTGGGGCAGGAGGCGGTAACTGCCGTGCCCGTGCGAGGCGATGAGCCACGGTGCGGAGACGGTCGCCGCCAGCATTCCGGCGACCACGCCCCAGGCCCACACCGCGAGCAGCGCGGCCGGCACCCGCCGGTTCACCGGAGGCAGCCTGCGCACGAGCACCAGCGCCCCTGCCATGAAGAAGACGAAGACCGCGGCGAACCGGATCTGCATGCCCGTCTCGTACAGCGAGAGATAGCGCTCGGGGTCGGCCGAGGCAGGGTCCGCGATGTCCCCCAGCACCCCGGTGCCGAAGCGGACCGAGTCCGGGGGATCGTACGACCATGGCGAGAGCCATTGCTGGAGATCGGCGACCACCCGGCCCCCGAGCACGTCGGTGGCGCCCTGGAGATGCAGCGCGCTCGCGCTGGCCCCCGCCCACCACAGAAGCGCCGTGAGCAGCACCCCTCCGGCCAGTACCGGTATCGCCGCGCGCCCGTATCTCATGTGCTGCCCCCCGCTTGTCCGTTCACCCCGTGGATCCCCCTGACCGGAGGGAGATTACGGGCCGGCGATCACGTCCGGATCACGTCGGGGACATCGCTCGCCCGGGCGACGTGCCCGTCCGGGCGGATGAGCGCGGTGTGCACGGTGGACCAGGCGGGGCGGGTGCAGGGCCGGGACGCGGCACGGGTGAGGGCTCCGGGCATCGGCGCGGGGGTGCCGGCGAAGCCGAGGAGGACGTATCGGCCGGAGTGGAGGGCAGTGAACAGGTCGGTGCCGTCGGCGAGTTCGAGGTTGGGTGCGCGGCGGCCCGTCAAGGGGTGGCCGGGCTGGTCGAGGGGCGCGGGGTAGGCGACGTTCAGCGCCGAGAGCCGTTCGGCCAGGTTCCGGGAGAACTCGGGGACGGTGGCGATGAGTTCGCTGAGCAGGGCGCGCAGGTCCTCGCCCTCGGCCGAGCGGGCGTTCATCAGCGCCGTCTGCGCCCGGGTGCCGGTCAGCAGGTCGGCGCCCACCGGGTGGCGTTCGGTGTGGTAGCTGTCCAGGAGGCCGTCCGGGGCCGTGCCCGCCAGGGTCGTGGCCAGCTTCCAGCCGAGGTTCGTCGCGTCCTGGAGGCCGACGTTGAGGCCGACGCCTCCGGCCGGGTAGTGCATGTGCGCGGCGTCGCCCGCGAGCAGGACGCGGCCCTTGCGGTAGGAGGCGGCCTGGCGGGTGGCGTTGCCGAACCGGGAGAGCCAGCTCGGGTCGCGCATCCCGAAGTCGGTGCCGGCGATCCGGTTCACCTTGGCGCGGAGGGCGTCCAGGGTCAGTTCGCCCGGGTGGTCCGGACCGTTGCTGTCCGGGTCGCCGCCGACGATCCGGTGGACGCCCTCCGGCATCGGGACGACCATGACGCCACCGGCCGGACCCGACGCGGCGTACACCGCACCCTCCGGTGGGGCGTCCAGGACGACGTCGCCGAGCCAGCCCCACGTCGTGGCGTCGGTGCCGGGGAACGCGATGCCGGCGGCCTCGCGCACGGTGCTCCGGGTGCCGTCGCAGCCGACGGCGTACGCGGCGCGCAGGGTGTACGGGCCCTCGGGGCCGGTGGTGTTCAGGGTCACCCCGTCCTCGTCCTGGGTGAGGCCGGTCACCCGGTGCCCGCGCCGGATGTCGGCACCTGCCGCCAGGGCGTGTTCCTCCAGCAGCTCCTCGGTGCGGGCCTGCGGCAGGGCGAGCGTGAAGGGGTACGGGGTGTCCAGGACGCTGAAGTCCATCCGGTCGTCCAGGCCGCCGAAGTGCCCGCTGGGGATACGCCGCCCTTCGGCGAGGAAGGGGTCGACGGCACCCCGGAAGGCCAGGATTTCCAGCGTGCGGGGGTGGAGGGTGAGGGCCTTCGAGTGGGGGTCGCGCTCGTGCCTGGCTTCCAGGACGGTGACGGGCGTCCCGGTCAGGCGCAGTTCGGCGGCCAGCCACAGGCCGGTGGGCCCGCCTCCCGCGATGACGACGTGTTCCATGGGGCGGCTCCTCATGCTCTTGGTCAGTGACCAATGAAATGTGTGCCCAGTAGACTAGGTCGGTGACCAAGAAGCAAGCGGAGAACCCCGCGCCCACCCGGCTCGGCCCTGACGCGGTGGTGCGGGCGGGGCTGGAGCTGCTGGACGAGAAGGGCGCGGACGGGCTCTCGATCCGGGGCATCGCGGACCAGCTCGGCGTACGGATGAACACCGTGCTCTGGCACGCCAAGACCAAGGCGCGGCTGCTGGAGCTGATGGCGGACGCGATCCTGGCCGAGGTGCCCGTGGAAGGGCTGCCCGGCCCCTGGGAACCCCGCGTCCGCGAGCTGTTCCACCGCTATCGCCGGGCTCTGCTCGCCCACCGGGACGGAGCCAGGATCGTGGCCGGCACGTACGCCGCCGAGCCCGCCACGCTCCGTTTCGCCGAGCTGACGGTCGAGGCGCTGCTGGCCGGCGGACTGCGGGAGCGGGAGGCGGTCTGGACGGCCTGGACCCTGGTCTACTTCACCCTCGGGCTGGCCCAGGAGGAGCAGGCGCTGCCGGACGCGAGGGGCCCGGCGTTCGCCCGACGGCTGGACGCGGGGGAGTACCCGTCACTCTCCCGGGCCGCCGAGCACTTCGAGGACGCCTCCTTCGACGCGCGCTTCGACTACGGGATCTCCCGCATCCTCCGGGTGTGAGGCGAGAGGGCATGCGAAGGGCCGGACCCTCCACCCCTGATGGAGAGCCCGGCCCGGTTTCGCGGGGATCTGAGCGGTGGCGCCGGTGTCAGGACCGGGTCAGCGCTTGATCTCCTTGATCTTGAGCATCCGCGTGATGACCTTGTCGAGCTCGTCGTCCTTGAAGACGTTCTTCCAGTCGTCGCGGACGATCGACTCCCGCCCGTAGTCCATCGCGATCAGGCACGCGTCGGAGAACGGGTTCGAGCCCTTGAGCGTGTTGGCCAGCGCGACCTGGGTGTGGCCGAGCAGCATCGCGCGGGCCGCCTTCTCCGGGACGCCCACCGTGTGGACCGTCTCGTGGAGGGCTTCTGTCAGCAGGGCGCCGACCATGCAGGCGATCGTCTCGACGAGGGTCGGCTCCAGGACCGCGAGCTGCTTGACCGTCACCCAGTGCACCTCGACGACCGGGGCGTACATCGTGGAGATGACGGCCTCGGCCAGCTCCTGGGCCGCCGGGTCGGCGGCCTCGGCGGCGGGCTCGAAGGAGGCGACGACCTCCTGCGGGGCGGCGATGCCACCGAAGGTGTCCGCCCACTCCTCCTTCGTCGTGCGCTCCAGGAACACCGACGGGTGGCAGGGGTGCGCCACGGCGTTGTGCACGTCCGCGCGACGGGTCAGCAGACCGGCGTACGCGGCGGCCGGGTCCAGGGTCAGCAGGATCGCGCCGGGCTTCATGACCGGGACGAGCTGCTCGGAGACCGTGCCGAGGACGACATCCGGGACGGCGAGGATCACGACGTCGGCCTGTGCGGCGGCGTCGGCGCTGTCCGTGAGCTCGCGGCCGAGCTCACGGATCAGCTCCTGGCCCTTGGGGGAGTTCTCGGCGAAGAGGGTGGTGAAGTCGCTCTTGACCAGGTTGTTCGAGACGCGCTGGCCCATCTTGCCCGCGGCCCCGATGACGGCGACGGTCCTGGATCCGGTGGCCATTACTTGCTCCTCAGAAGGGTGTTGATGCTGTGCCGGGTCCACCGGTCCTCCAGGCGGGCGGTTTCCTCGAAACCGCCCTGCCAGGGGAGCCAGTGCTCCACGATCTGGTTGATGCCACGCTCGTCGGGACCGACCTCGCGGATCATGTGGTCGTAGTCGAGGAGGCCTTCGCCGAGAAGGCAGCCGGCGAAGGTGAAGCCGACCCAGCCGTCCCGGCGGGAGAACGAGAAGTCCTTGACGTGGATGTTCACCACGTACGGGGCGGTGGCGTCGACGACGTCCACCGGGCGCTCCAGCCGGGCGACGCTGTTGCCCGGGTCGAGGACGACGCCGAGGTTCGGGCTGTCCACACCGCGTACGACGGCCAGCAGGTCCTCGGTGGAGACCTGTTCGTAGGTCTCCAGGCCCAGCGTGACGCCTGCCGCCGCATAGGCGGGGACGGCTTCGCGCAGGAGCGTCGTGGCCTCAGCGACGGACGGCCGGTGGTCCGCCGTGTTCAGCATGGAGCGGACCAGGGTGACGCCCAGGCGCCGAGCGATGCGGAGGTAGGCGGAGAGGTGCTCCGTGCGTACGCCCCTGGTGCCCAGCTCCAGCGTGATGCCGTGTCCGGCGGCGGTGGCGCGCAGGGCGTCGAGCTGGTCGTCGTCGTACGACTCGATCAGCGGGTAGTCGCAGATCTGGAAGACCTCGCCGCCCAGCTCCCGGGTCTGCGCGAGCATCTCCTGGAGGGTGAGGGGGCGGGGGGCCCTGTCCGATATGCGCCAGAAGAAGGCGTAGGTGCTCAGGCCGTACACGCGGCGGCCCCTTCCCGCGCCTCGTCGAGGATGCGTTCCACCGCGGCCGGGTCGTGGGCGAAGCGGCCGAGGAACAGGCCGTCGACGCACGGGCCCAGCTCGGTCAGCAGGCCCGGGCCCGCGCTGCCGCCGTAGATCACGCGGCTGCCGGACAGGGAGGGCTGGGTGGCGAGCCAGGCCGTGAGGGCCTCGCAGACCGTGCGGATGTGCTCGGGCGAGGCGGGCCGGGGGGCGCCGATGGCCCACTGCGGTTCGTACGCGAGGACGACCGGGGCGAGGGGGCCGTCGTGGGCCGCCGTGGCCAGGACGCGTTCGGCCTCGGCGACCGTGCGGGCGGCCGCCTCGGCGGGGGACACCTGGTCGAGTTCGCCGACGCAGAGCACCGGGGTCAGCCCGTTGCGCAGGGCGGCGGCCGTTTTGGCGGCGACGACCGTGTCGCCCTCGCCGAAGAGCCGGCGGCGCTCGGCGTGCCCGACCTCGGCGTAGCGGGCGCCGATCTCGTGCAGGTGCGCGCCGCTGACCTCGCCGGTGTACGGACCGGAGTCCTCGGTCGCCAGGTCCTGCGCCCCGGTCCGCACCTGGGTGCCGGCGACGATGCCGGTGACCGGGACGAGTGCGGGGAAGGCGGGCAGCACGAAAAGCTCGGCCGTGCCGTCGGTGACGGCCGGGTGCCGGGCGGCCAGATCCGCGATGCTGCGGGCCCAGTTGAGGGTCTCGTGGTGGCCGAAGTACATCTTCAGGCTCACCCCGATCGTGACCTGGGGGCGGTTCCGCGCGGGCATCAGGCTGCGGCTTCCTGCTTGTTCTCGTAGTCGTCCATCAGCGCGACCTTGGCGGCCGACGCCGACGCCTCGTCGAAGCGGTACGTCAGCCACTCGGAGGCCAGCCGGCGGGCCAGCTCCAGACCGACGACGCGCTGGCCGAAGGTGAGGACCTGGGCGTTGTTGGAGAGCACCGCGCGCTCGACGGAGAAGGAGTCGTGGGCGGTGACGGCCCGGATCCCCCTGACCTTGTTGGCGGCGATGGCCACGCCGAGGCCCGTGCCGCAGACCAGCAGGGCGCGGTCGGCCTCGCCGCGGGCGACCATCTCGGCCGCGGCGATGGCGACCTTCGGGTAGGCGGTGTGCCCGTCGGCGTCGACACCGACATCGGTGACGGCTTCGACGAGGCCGCTGGCCTCCAGGTCCTTCCTGAGGGCTTCCTTGTACGCGTAGCCGGCGTCGTCGGAGCCGACGACGACGCGGAGCTTCCCGGACGGCTTCTCGGACCGCTTCTCGGACATCAGTGGTTCTCCAGGGTGGGTACGAACACGTCGTGCACGGCACGGACGATCAGGGCGAGCGAGTGGGCTCCGGCGTCCGGGGTGCCGAGGCTCTTCCCGGCGTGCGGGCGGGCGCGGCCCATCCGGGGGAGCAGGTCCGCCGTGGCCTCGGCGGCGGCGGACGCGGAGTGGGCGGCCGTGTCCCAGGCGGTGGCCAGGGGCTGTCCCGCCTCGGTGGCGGCCGTGAGCGCGTAGGAGAAGGGGACGAGGACGTCGACCATGGTCTTGTCGCCGACCTCCGCCTTCCCCAGCTCCATCACGCCGGCCGTGGCCCGGGCGACCCCGGTGGCGACGAGGGGGGCCGTGGGCCGCTCGGTGTCGCCGAGGGTGCTGCCGAGCGCCCGGAGCATGCAGCCCCACAGGGCACCGGAGGTGCCGCCGGCCCGGTCCGCCCAGGCATCGGCGGCCCGGTGCAGAAGCGTTTCTGCACCGGCGCCGAGCGCTACGGCGCGGGCGGCCGCCTCGTACGCCCCGGTGGAGCCGCGCTGCATGCCGATGCCGTGGTCGCCGTCCCCGGCGACCGCGTCGATCCGGCCGAGCTCCTCGGCGTGGACGTCGACGGTCTCCTTGAGGACGCGCAGGGCGGTGAGGGCCGTGCGGGCCGCCTCGCGGGAGGCGTCGGTGGCGGACGGGACGGTCTCCTCGGCCGTCTCCGCCGACGGGCCGGGTGCGAACAGGTCCGCCGCCTCGACGGAGCCCTTGCGGTAGGCGGGGGCGTCGGCCGGGGCCGTCCACAGGGGCTCCAGCTCGTCGGTGAGCCAGCACAGGGTGAGCGAGACACCGGCCATGTCGAAGCTGGTGACCAGCTCGCCGACCTCGGGGTCGACGGTCTCCACACCGGCCTCGGCGAGGAGTTGGGCGACCCGGCGGTAGACGACGAACAGCTCCTCGTACTTCACCGAGCCGAGACCGTTGAGGATCACCGCCGCACGCTCGCCGCGTGGGGATCCGACGCCTTCGGGAAGCTCGCCGAGGACGGTGGCGACCAGCAGTTCGGCCGCCTCGTCGGCGGTCGGTACGGGCTGCTCGCCCATGCCGGGTTCGCCGTGGATGCCCAGCCCGACGGCCATCCGGCCCTCGGGGACGCTGAACAGGGGGTGGTCGGCGCCCGGCAGGGTGCAGCCGGAGAACGCGACACCGAAGGACCGGGTACGGGCGTTCGCCAGCTCGGCGATCCTGGTGACCTCGTCCAGCGGCAGTCCCGCCTCGGCCGCGGCCGAGGCCGCCTTGAAGACGACCAGGTCCCCGGCGACACCACGGCGCTTGTGCGCCTCGTCGGGCGAGGCGCTGGACATGTCGTCCGTGACGCCCAGCGTGCGGGTGGGGACGCCCTCCGCGGTGAGCCGGGCTGCGGCCTGGCCGAAGTGCAGGACGTCGCCCGCGTAGTTCCCGTACGCGAGGAGGACGCCGCCGCCGGTCTCGGCGGCCCGCGCGACCTGGCGCACCTGGTGGGCGGAGGGGGAGGCGAAGACGTTGCCGACCGCCGCGCCGTGGGCGAGGCCCTGGCCGACAAGACCGGAGAAGGCCGGGTAGTGGCCGGAGCCGCCGCCCACCACCACGGCGACCTGGCCGGGGGCGGTACGGGTGGCCCGGACCACGCCGCCGGGGACCTGGCGGACCCTGCGGGGGTGTGCGGCGACGAAGCCTTCGAGTGCCTCGTCGGCGAAGGCGGCGGGGTCGTTGGACAGGCGGGTCATCAGCGGACCTCTGCGAGGGGCCGGCCCTGGTTCGCGCCCCGGCCGTTCGACCGGTTGGCGAGCCACAGCATCAGCGCGGCGGACATGAGCATGAAGGCCCCGACGAGGAACAGCGGCAGGTGGTAACCACCGCTGAAGTCCTTCAGCCAGCCGGTGACATAGCCGGCGGCGAAGCCGGCCACGTTGCCCGCGGTGTTGATCAGGGCGATACCGGCCGCGGCTGTCGCGCCGGTCAGGAACTGTGAGGGGACGGACCAGAAGACCGGCAGCGCGGCGAAGATCGCACAGGCGGTGACGGTGATGACGGCGACCGTGGCGGCCGGTGAGCCCATGTAGAGGGCGACGGGGATCGAGATCCCGCCGACCACGGCCGGACCCGCGATGTGCCAGGTGTGGACGCCGTGCCTGGTGGCGTGGCGGGACCAGAAGTAGAGGACGATCGCGGCCGGGAGATACGGGATGGCGGTGATCAGGGCCTTGTCCATCACGCTGAACGTCGTGCCGAACTGCTCCTGGAAGCCGTTGATGATTGTCGGCAGGAAGAAGGCGAGTGCGTACAGGCCGTAGATGAAGCCGAAGTAGATGAGGGCGAGTGTCCAGACGCGGCTGTTGGTGAAGGCGGCCTTCAGGGCCTCCTTGCCGTGATTGGTCTTCTCGTCCGCGCCGGTCTTGCCGGCGTTCTCGGCGGCGAGCTCATCGGTGAGCCAGTCCCGCTCCTCGGAGGTCAGCCACTTCGCGTCGGCAGGCTTGTCGATCAGGTAGAACCAGGCGATGACACCCAGCAGGATCGCCGGGATGGACACGCCGAGGAACATCACGCGCCAGCCCTCGAGGCCGAAGAGCCCGTGCTGGTTGATGAACCACCCGGCCAGCGGGGCGCCGATGACGGTGGTCAGGGGCTGCGCCAGGTAGAAGAGGCCGAGCACCTTCGTACGGTGCCGGGAGGGCACCCACTGGCTGAGGAAGAGGATCGCGCCGGGGAAGAAGCCCGCCTCGGCGACACCGAGCAGGAAGCGGAGCGTGTAGAGCTGTTCGCTGTTCTGCACCCAGGTGAAGAGGAGGGCGACGACGCCCCAGCTCACCATGATCCTGGCCAGCCAGCGCCGGGCGCCGAACTTGTGCAGCGCCATGTTGCTGGGCACTTCGAGAATGATGTAACCGATGAAGAAGACGCCGGAGGCGAAGCCGAACTGCGCCGCGGTGAGGGCGAGGTCCTGCCCCATGCCGTTGGGCTCGGCGAACGAGACGGCCGTCCGGTCCAGGTAGTTCACGAAGAACATCAGGGCCACGAAGGGGACGAGCCGGACCGAGACCTTCTTGATCGCTGATCTCTCGATCGCTGAATGCGCTGTGGCGCCCATGGAGACTCCTCGCTTGCGGACCGCTTTGTCCGATTCCGTGTCTACTCCGGCAGGCGAAGGCGAACCGTGGAAGGTTGTGTTTCCGGCCGGTGAACAACTCCAAGCTAGCCCTGGATCCTAAATTGGTCACCAATTTACCAAAGTGACGTAGGTCGCTCCCCTGAGCTCTTCTCCTGGCCCGATGAGCGCGTTATCGTCCGCCCGCTCCGGGGTTCCGCCGCCCCGTCTGATGTACTGGTCAGCGTGTCCACGCAGCCCGAAGCGCCCGATTTCACGTCACTTCTGCGCCCCGTCGTACGGGAGTCCTCGGTCAGTGAGGTGGCCAAGCGGCTCCTTGATCACCTGTCCGAGGGGAACCTGAAGCCGGGCACGCGCCTGCCCGCCGAGCGCCAGCTCGCCGACGCACTCGGCGTCGCGCGGTCCAGCGTGCGCGGGGCGCTGTCCGCGCTGGACGTCCTGGGCATCATCGAGATCAGGCCCGGCTCGGGCTCGTACGTCCGCGAGGGGACCTCGGAGTTCCTGCCGCGGGCCATCAACTGGGGCCTGATGCTCGGTCAGCGCCGCACCCAGGACCTGGTCGAGGTCCGCACCTTCATGGAGGGCATGTCGGCGCGGCTGGCCGCGGACCGGGCGTCCGAGGCGGACGTCGAGCGGCTGGAGGAGCACCTGGAGCGGATGCGGGAGGCGGGGACGGACGTCAAGGCGTTCATCGACGCCGATATCGCCTTCCACCTGGAGACCGCGAACATCGCCCGCAACACGGTGCTCAGCGACATCCTGCACTCCATCCGGGCGCTGCTCCAGGTGTGGATGGAGCGGGCGGGAGACATCGAGGGCACGGTCAGCGGGACGCTGCACGAGCACGGGGCCGTGCTCGACGCGATCCGGGCGGGCGACCCGGAGGGCGCGGACGCGGCTATGGCCGAGCACATGAGGCTGGCCAGTGACCGGCTGCGGCTCTCGCTGCGCGGAGATGACGCGTAGGGGCGTGGGCTCAGGCCCGTACCTGCTCGGTCGGGGCGGAATCCTCGGGCCGGGCGGGCTGCTCGGTCGGGGCGGAATCCTCGGGTGAGGTGGGCTCCTCGGGCCGCGCGGGTGTTCCGGGCCGGCCCGATGCCGTTCTCCGTCGCGTGTTTCCGCCCAGCAGTGCCGGCAGTTCGGTCAGGGCGCTGATGTGCCAGTCCGCCGTCTCCAGGACGTCCGGGTGGTCCGCCCACCAATGTCCGTACGGGCCGCGGCGGATGTGGGCCGCCCGCAGGCCGGACGACTTCGCCGGGAAGAGGTCGTCGGCGGGGTGGTCCCCCACGTACAGGGTGGCCTCCGGTGAGGCGCCCGACACCTCCAGCACGCGGGCGAAGAACTCCCGGTCCGGTTTGGTGACACCCCACTCCTCCGAGGTGACGACCAGGTCGGCCGGCAGGTCCAGGGCTCGCAGCAGCTCTCCCGCCCGGGCCGTCCGGTCGCCCGCGACGACGACCCGCAGGCCGAGCGCGCGCAGTTCGGCAAGCGCCGGGCGGACGTCGGGGTAGAGGTCCGCCTCGCCCAGGTGCTCGCCCCGCCCGGCCGCCGCCCGGGCGTGGTACGCCTCGGCCACATCCATGCCGGGGCGCAGGATGCGCAACGCGTCGGTGCCGTCGCGGCCCTGAGCGACGGCGGCGCCGACCAAGGCGCTGACGGTGTGCGGCGGGACCCCGAGCCAGTCGGCCCACGAGGCCCAGTGGCGGTCGTCGCGGACGAGGGTTTCTCCGATGTCGAAGACGATCGTTTCCATCACCCCTCCGAGCCTACGGGGCAAGCGGGACATAACGGCCAAGGCGCCAGTGCCGACGGGGCGGTTACGCGGGGAAGAGGCCCTGGTCCAGAAGGAGAGACGCGCTCGTATGCTCGGATCATGACCGTTCCTCAGCGCCCCACGACCAACGCCATGCGGCGTGCCCTCCGGCGGGCCCGCGACGGTGTCGCCCTCGACGTGGCCGAGGCCGCCGTCCTGCTCCAGGCGCGGGGGGAGGACCTGACCGATCTCGCCGCGTCCGCCGCCCGGGTCCGGAACGCGGGCCTCGAAGCCGCGGGCCGGCCGGGAGTGATCACGTACTCCCGCAAGGTCTTCATCCCCCTGACCCGGCTCTGCCGGGACACCTGCCACTACTGCACCTTCGTCACCGTGCCCGGGAAGCTCAGGCGCGAGGGGCACGGGATGTTCCTGTCGCCGGACGAGATCCTCGACATCGCCCGGAAGGGCGCCGAAATGGGCTGCAAGGAAGCCCTGTTCACGCTCGGCGACCGGCCCGAGGACCGATGGCCCGAGGCGCGGGAATGGCTGGAGGCCGAGGGTTACGACGACACCCTGGCGTACGTGCGGGCCATGGCGGTCCGGGTGCTGGAGGAGACGGGGCTGCTGCCGCACCTGAACCCCGGTGTGATGACGTGGACGGACCTGCAGCGGCTGAAGCCCGTCGCCCCCTCCATGGGCATGATGCTGGAGACGACGGCGACCCGGCTGTGGTCCGAGAAGGGCGGCCCGCACCACGGGTCCCCGGACAAGGAGCCGGCCGTCCGGCTGCGGGTGCTGGAGGACGCCGGCCGGTCCAACGTGCCCTTCACCACCGGCATCCTGATCGGGATCGGCGAGTCGTACGAGGAGCGCGCCGACTCCCTCTTCGAGCTGCGCAAGACGGCCCGCGCCTACCACGGGATCCAGGAGGTCATCGTCCAGAACTTCCGCGCCAAGCCGGACACCGCGATGCGCGGGATGCCGGACGCGGAGCTGGAGGAGCTGGCCGCCGCGATCGCCGTGGCCCGCCACATCCTGGGTCCCTCGGCCCGCATCCAGGCCCCGCCGAATCTCGTCGACGCCGAATACGCCCTGCTGATCGGTGCGGGCATCGACGACTGGGGCGGCGTATCGCCCCTCACCCCGGACCATGTGAACCCCGAACGCCCCTGGCCGCACATCGACGAACTCGCGGCCCGCACCGCCGAGTCCGGCTTCCAGCTGCGAGAACGCCTCACCATCTACCCGGAGTTCATCCAGCGCGGCGAGCCCTGGCTCGACCCCCGCCTCCTGCCGCACGTGCGCGCGCTCGCCGACCCGGAGACGGGCCTCGCCAAGGAGGGCGCGATCCCGGCCGGACTGCCCTGGCAGGAGCCCGACGAGGAGTTCGGCTCGTCCGGCCGCACCGACCTGCACCGCACCATCGACACCGAGGGCCGTACCGGCGACCGGCGCGACGACTTCGACGAGGTGTACGGCGACTGGGAGGCCCTGCGCGAGGCCGCCGCCCCGGGCATGGTCCCGTCCCGCATCGACACCGACGTACGCCAGGCGCTGAGCCAGGCCGCCGACGATCCCACGAAGCTCACCGACGACCAGGCCCTCGCCCTGCTCCACGCGGACGGGCCTGCGCTGGACGAGCTGTGCCGGATCGCGGACACCCTGCGCCGTGACGTGGTCGGCGACGACGTCACCTACATCGTCACCAGGAACATCAACTTCACCAACGTCTGCTACACCGGCTGCCGTTTCTGCGCCTTCGCCCAGCGGCGTACGGACGCCGACGCCTACACCCTCTCCCTCGACCAGGTCGCCGACCGCGCGGCGCAGGCCTGGGACGTCGGCGCGGTCGAGGTCTGCATGCAGGGCGGCATCCACCCGGACCTGCCCGGCACCGCGTACTTCGACATCGCGCGGGCGGTGAAGGAACGCGTCCCCGGCATGCACGTCCACGCCTTCTCGCCGATGGAGGTCGTCAACGGCGCGAGCCGCACCGGCATGTCCGTCCGCGACTGGCTGACCGCGGCCAAGGAGGCCGGCCTCGGCTCGATCCCCGGCACCGCCGCGGAGATCCTGGACGACGAGGTCCGCTGGATCCTCACCAAGGGCAAGCTGCCGACGGCCGACTGGCTGGAGGTCATCAAAACGGCCCACGAGACGGGGCTGCGCTCCTCGTCCACGATGATGTACGGCCATGTGGACCAGCCTCGCCACTGGCTCGGCCACTTCAGGACGCTGGCCCGCCTCCAGCAGGAGACCGGCGGCTTCACGGAGTTCGTGACGCTGCCGTTCATCCACACCAACGCCCCGGTCTACCTGGCGGGCATCGCCCGTCCCGGGCCCACCGACCGCGACAACCGGGCCGTCACCGCGATGGCCCGCCTCCTGCTCCACCCGCACATCACCAACATCCAGACCAGCTGGGTGAAGCTCGGTGCGGAGGGCGCGGCGGAGATGCTGCGCTCGGGCGCCAACGATCTGGGCGGGACCCTGATGGAGGAGACCATCTCCCGTATGGCGGGCTCCAGTTACGGCTCGTACCGCTCGATCCAGGACCTCGTCGCCATCGCCGACCTCGCGGGCCGGCCCGCGAAGCCGCGTACGACGCTGTACGGCGAGGTGCCCGAGGAGCGCGTCACGGCCGCTGCGGCATCGGACGGCCACCTGCCGGAGCTGCTGCCGGTGCTACCGCAGTAGCGGAGCGCTGGCCGCTTCCGGAGCCGCGCGGCCGGGCTCCGGAAGCGGCTGCTCGTAACTGCCGTTCTGAGTGCGTCACTCACAGGGGTGATCCGCCTCTTTGGGGCGGGTTTGGATGACACCGCGGACATATGCTCCTGGCAAGAACGAACCCGGTGCTCGGGGGCGCTTCGAGCATCACGCCACCCGCAGGAGTCCCGCATGGTCAGTTCGCCCCACGAGGCGATGCACCGAATCTTCCAGGAGCACCCGGGCCTGTTCTCCCGGGTCTCGGAAGTGCTGGGGATCACGATCGCCCCACCCGTCTCGGTCACCGTGATGCCTACCGACCTGACCGAGAACCGTCCACTCGAACGGCGGGTGGACACCCTGCTGCGGCTGGAGACGGAGCACGACGAGCCGCTTCTCCTGGCCATCGAGGCCCAAGGAAAGAAGGACACGGACAAGCCGGCGAGCTGGGCCTATTACCTGTCCTACCTCCACACGAAATACCGGCTTCCGCCGCTGCTGCTGGTCGTCTGCCAGGACCGTGCGACGGCGGAATGGGCCTCCGCTCCCGTCTCCATCGGGCCCCGCCAGTGGCCCGCGCTCACCCTGAGGCCACTCGTCGCGGGCCCGCACAACATGCCGGTGATCACCGACGTCGCCGAGGCCCGGAAGGATCTGGCGTTGACCACGCTGGCGGCGATCACGCACGCTGCAGATCCGGACATCGGTGCCATACTGAAAACGCTGTCCACCGCTCTGCGGGACGTACCGGAAATCATCGCCGATCCCCTTGTCGAACTCACCGCGCAAGGCCTGGGCAACCGCCCGGCCGCACAACAGTGGAGGAACCTGGTGGCCGTGGACCTCTCTTTCTACAAGTCCTTCATGGCAGAGGAAATCCGGGACGAGGGCCGGAACGAGGGCCGGAACGAGGGCCGGACGGAGGGCATTGCGCAGGGCATCCTGCTCTTCCTTGCGCAAGCGGGCGTCGACGTATCGGACGAGGCGCGTGAACGGATCACCACCTGCGGCGATCTCGACACCCTGAACCGCTGGCTTCTGCGGGCCCCCACCGCCCGGTCGGTCGAGGACGTCTTCGCCGAGGAGTAGGCGGCTCCTCAACCGAAGGAACGGCCCGGCCGGACCGTCAGCGGTACCCCGTCGCGTCGGCCGGCCTGCCGGCGCCCTCGACCTCGACCAGATAGCGCCAGCAGTCGGGGCGGGAACCGTCGAGGTCGGTGAAGCCGTACTCCTGGGCGAGTTGCCCGCTGGACAGTGACTGGCCGTTCCGGCGGGCCAGGGCGGCGTCCCCAGCCAGAGCGGCGACCGCGCGGCCGACGTACGCCGGGCTTTCCGAGATACAGAAGTGCGGCACCTCGGTCAGCGCGTCGCGCCAGTTCTCCTCGGCCACACCGAAGGCGTCGAGCATCATCTCCGATCGGAGCCAGCCCGGGGTGAGCGCCACCGCCGTCCCGCCGTGCGGCTCCAGCTCGTGGGCGAGCACGAACGCCATGCGCAGCACGCTGTTCTTGACCAAGTCGTAGAAGTAGGAGTTGCGGTAGTTCGCTCCGTTGTACGCGGCTGTCCCGTCGGTCATCTCGACCACGAGCCCGCCCGGCCGCCGCACCAGCAGGGGAAGCGTGAAGTGGCTGGTGATCGCATGCGTCTCCACGCCCAGCCGGAGCAGCCGCAGCCCGTCGTCGAGGTCGTGCTCCCAGACCGGCTTGTCGAACGCGAACAGCCGCTCGCCGCCCCAGACGTCGTTGACGAGTACGTCGAGACGCCCCTGCTCGGCATCGATGCGCCCGGCCAGCGCACGGACCTGCTGGGGCACCAGGTGGTCGGTGGGCACCGCGATGCCCGTACCGCCCGCGGCGGTGACGAGCTCCGCGGTCTCCTCGATCGTCTCGGGCCTGTCGTACTCCGATCGCCGTCCCCGGGTCGTGCGACCGGTGACGTAGACAGTCGCGCCCGCCGCGCCCAGCTGCACCGCGATGCCACGCCCGGCGCCCCGGGTGGCGCCTGCGACCAGGGCGATCTTTCCATGGAGTGCGGGTGTCGATGTGTCGGGCATGTATCTCCTCGAGTCCTGGCAGGCTGCACGGCCCGGTCCATGAAGTCGTCGCCGACGACCGGTGAAACCATGCTCGGCGCCATACCCGACATCCTGTGTCCCCTTTATTCGGCGGACTCGCGGCTCGGTCCGTCCGCCGACGAGCCGATGATGACGCCGGGGGGATGAAGGAGGCGTGCTCGGCTCAGCGTCCGCTCGGCGTCTCGCCCGCCGCCGTGGCGATCACGTCGTCCAGCACCTCCCGGGAGCGGAGCAGCTCGTCGATCTTCCTGTCGATGCGGTCGCGCTCCACGGAGAGGTCGCTGACCAGGCGCGGGGTGGCGATCTCGGAGGGGCCGCCGTCCGTGTCCCGTACGCAGGGCAGGAGCTCGGCGATCTTCGAGCTGCACAGCCCGGCGGCGTAGAACTCCTGGATGCGGATCACACGGTCGACCGCGCCCTCGGCGTAGTCACGGTGGCCTCCGGGGGTGCGGTCGGCCGTCAGGAGGTTCTGGGTCTCGTAGTAGCGCAGGGAGCGCTCGCTCACGCCCGTACGTGTGGCCAGCTCGCCGATCCGCATGGTTTCCTCGCCTCCGGGGCTTGAACCTGACACCGGTGTCAATTCTTACCGTTCCGGCATGACGAACGCAGCCACTTCCCCCGCGAAGCTCTTCGAGACCGTCGAGCTCGGCCCCCTCACCCTTCCCCACCGCCTCGTGATGGCTCCGCTGACCCGGAACCGTGCCACCGCCGACGGCGTCCCGACCCCGCTCATGGCCACGTACTACGCGCAGCGCGCCTCGGCGGGGCTGATCATCGCCGAGGCGTCCACGCCGAACGCCGTGGGTCAGACGTACCCGAACATCACCGCGATCCACAGTCCGGCCCACGTCGAGGGGTGGCGCCGGGTCACCGACGCGGTCCGTGCGGAGGGCGGGCAGATGTTCCTCCAGATCCAGCACGGCGGGCGCGCCGGCCATCCCGACACCAGCGGACTGACGCCGGTCGCTCCCTCGCCGATCGCGCTGCCGGAGACGATCCACACCCCGGCCGGGCGCGTGCCCTCGGTCGTCCCGCGCGAGATGACCGAGGAGGACATCCGTACGACCGTGGCGGACTTCGCCTCCGCCGCCCGCAACGCCATCGAGGCGGGCTTCGAAGGCGTCGAGGTGCACAGCGCCAACGGCCATCTCCTCCACCAGTTCCTCGGCCAGGGGACCAACCGGCGGACCGATGCCTACGGCGGCCCCGTGGCCCACCGCATCCGCTTCGTCGTGGAGGTGACCGAGGCCGTGGCGGCTGCGATCGGACCCGAGCGGGTGGGCCTGCGCGTCTCGCCGTGGAGCACGGTCAACGGCATGGTGGAGGGCGACACCGAGGAGATCTACCCGGCGCTTCTCGCGGCCCTGGCGGGGGCCGGCCTGGCCTATCTGCACGTGGGTTACGCCGACCCGGAGGATCCCGTCTTCCAGCGGATCCGGAAGGACTGGCAGGGCACGCTGATCGCCAACCCGGTGCTGCCGAAGGACCGCATCCCGGAGGACGGCGGCATCGCCCACGCCGAGCGGCTGCTGGCAGCCGGAGCCGACGTGATCGCGCTGGGCCGCCCCTTCCTGGCCAACCCCGACCTGATCCGCCGGATGCGCACGGGCGCGCCGGTGAACCAGGTCCGGGACGCGTACCTGATGTACGTGGGCGGGGAGACGGGTTACACGGACTATCCGGCCCTGGACGCCGTGGGGTGAGCCGCGTACGCGACGAAGGCGGCCCACGCGGGCGCGGCGATGACGAGGGCGGGGCCGGCGGGAGTCTTGCTGTCGCGAACGGGGACGAGGCCGGGGTAGCGGTCGGCGACTTCGAGGCAGTTGTTGTCGCCGCCGTCGCTGTAGCTGGACTTGCGCCAGACCGCGGTTCCGAGGTCGGGGATACGGCTCATGATCTGTGCTCCTCCAGGACGCCCCTGATGAATCCGGTGGACTCCGGCGGGGGCAACGCCCGGTCCCGCAGCCGATCGTAGGACAGCCGGTAGCGCGTCACCGCCGCCGGTTCCTCGATGAGTTCGGCACAGCCGTTGCCCTCCGTGTAGGCAACCGAGGACCCGTCCTCCTGCCAGAGCAGGGTCAGGGAGCCGTCCATGAGGTGATGTGAACCCACGGAGAAGGGGAGCACCTGGAGGACGACCGACGGCAGTTCCGCCGTGTCGATCAGATGCGTCAACTGTCCGTCCCACACCTTGGAGTCCGGGACGGGGCGGCGCAGCGCGTACTCGTCGATGATGATCCGGACCGACGGGGCGGGCTTGCGGTGCAGCAACTGCTGACGGCCCATCCGTGCCACCACCTGTTCCTCCACCAACTCGGTTTCCTCCGGCGTCTCCTGGATGCCGGACAACGACTCGCGCGCGACGTCCTCCGTCTGCAGCAGGCCCGGAATCCCGAGCGTGAATTTGTGCATGATCCGCGCCGTCGGCTCCAGCCGCATGAACTCCTTGTACCGGTCCTTGAAGACCTCCCGCCGGGCCACCTTCCACAGCTGCACCAGCAGGCCCCCGGACCGCAGTGCCGGTCCAGGTCCTCCATCACAGCGAGCTTGGACAGCCGCTGGCCTGTCTCCAGCCGGTACAGGTAGCTCTTGTCGTATCGCGTCTACCCGGTGAGCTCGCTCAGCGACTTCCCCGAGCGTTCCCGGAGTCCCGCCTGGCCGACGAGGTGGAGGCCGAGCTGATCGCCTGCGCGGAGGAGGTGCTCGGCGGGGCCGAGTCCGTGCTCGCGGACCCGGCGGCCGGGGGGCGGGCCGTGCGGTTCGCGCTCGTACGGACGACGGAATCGCTGGGAGACGTGCTGCGGGTCGCGGAGTGCAGGGAGCGCCACGGGTGATGTCCGCACGAGACCCAGGTCACATGTGGCCATGTCACATCCCGCCGGGGCCGGTCCGTCGAGGGGGTGTAAGCATCGGCAACAGCGCAGGAGCTGATCATGAACGCTCGTCTCGACCTCTTCGGCAACAAGGCCGCCGCCTCCTTCCTGAAGCACATCAACTCGGCCGGGAAAGTGGTCACCGACTCGGGGCTGCCCGCCGCGACCCAGGAACTGGTCAAGATCCGGTCCAGTCAGATCAACGGGTGTGGGTTCTGCACGGACATGCACACAAAGGAGGCCACGGAGGCGGGCGAGACGCCGCTCCGGCTCAACCTGGTCGCGGTGTGGCGCGAGGCCACCGTCTTCACCGATGCCGAGCGCGCCGCCCTGGAACTGGCGGAGCAGGGGACCCGCATCGCCGACGCGTCCGGCGGTGTGCCGGACGACGTGTGGGCGAACGCCGCCGAGCACTTCGACGAGGACCAACTCATCGCCCTGGTGGCCCTGATCGCCGTGATCAACGCGTACAACCGGCTGAACGTCATCGTCCAGCAGCCCGCGGGCGACTACCGGCCCGGCATGTTCGGCTGAACGAGCCACCCGCGGCCGGGCGGCTCTCCCGGCCGCTGGGGTGGGCCGGAAACCATGAGGAATGCCGCGCGGAAGTGCTCTCGCGTACCAGTCCGTACATTCCGTTCCGCCCCTGAACCGCTCCTTCCTGTTCGATTACAGTGCTTGCGCAGTCGCAGGCGGCAGGCCGGACGGAAGGGGCACGGTGAGCACAGGGACCACAGCTGTCTGGGGCCGTGCCCAGCAGCAGGACTTCCGCGGCCGGGTACGGGGATCCCTGCTCGGCGGGGCCATCGGGGACGCGCTCGGGGCGGGTGTCTCGGGGCTCACCCTGGAGGCGATACGCGCCGCCCACGGTGTGGACGGGGTGGCCGACTTCGTCCCCGCGCACGGCAGACGCGGCGCCGTCACCGCGGTCACCCAGCTCACCCTCTTCACCGTCGACGGGCTCATCCGGGCCCAGGTCCGCCGGGACACCGGCGCCTGGCATCCGCCGACCGACGTGCACCGCGCCCATCTGCGCTGGGCGGCCACCCAGAGCGCCTGGGGGCCCGACGAACGCCGCAAGGACAACGGCTGGCTGGCCAGGGAGGAGTGGCTGTACACCCGCCGCGCCCCGACCAGGGAGTGCCTCGTCGGATTCGGTGACTCCACGATGGGCACCCTCGCCGTGCCCAAGAACCCCGCGGCGCGGGACTCGGCCGCGCTCACCCGCTCCGCGCCCTTCGGGCTGCTCGTCGGCTGGGAGCCCCAGCTCGTCCTGCAGCTGGCCGTCGAGTGCGCCGCCCACACCCACGGCCACGCCACCGCGCAGCTCGCCGCCGGAGCCCTCGCCGTCATGGTGCACGGCCTGGCCCGCGGCGAGACCCTGGACGGCGCGGTCCAGCACGCGCTCGCCCTGCTCGCCGGGCGTCCGGGCAACGAACAGGTCACCGAGGCGCTCCGGCAGGCCCTCGGCTCCGTACGCCAGGGGATACCCGGGCCGGCCCTCATCGAGGCGCTGGGCGACACCGACTCAGCCGAGGAGGTCCTCGCCGTGGCGCTGTACTGCGCGCTGGTGGGCGAGGACGTACGCCACGGGCTGCGGCTCGCCGTGAACCACTCCGGGCCGTCCGCGGCCACCGGGGCCGTCTGCGGGGCTCTTCTCGGGGCGCTGCACGGGGAGACGGCGCTGCCGCCGGCCTGGCTGGCGGAGCTGGAGGGGCGCTCGACGCTCCTCGAACTCTCCGACGACTTCGCGATGGAGATGACCCAGGGGCCCGCCCTGCACAGCCCGACCGCGGTCGCCCCGGGCTGGCTGGCCCGCTACCCGCGGGACTGAGCGAAGGCTCTCCGGAGGCCCGGAGGACAGAAGTGGGCGGGCGCCGCCGCGCCCGCCCACCGTTCGGATGCCCCCCGCGTGAGGGGCGGTCAGTCCTTCACACCCTCCGGAACTCCCGTGCTCTCCGGGCCGGGCTTCTGCAGGGGGACGGCCGCCGCCGCGGCTCCGCCGGCAGGGCCCCCGTCGTCGGTGTTGATCATCTCGATGAGGGCGTCGCGCTCCGGGGTGTCCTCGGGCTTGATGAATCCGATGACGATGTAGAGCACGAGGGAGATCGCCAGCGGCAGTGCCACCTGGTACTGCAGGGCGACATCCGTCTTCACCGAACCGTCGAAGTTGTAGTTGGTGAAGTAGAACGCGAGCAGCCCCGCCGCCCAGCTGGTGAGGGCCGCCGTCGGGCCGGACCGGCGGAACCTGCGCAGCAGACCCAGCATGAACGGGATGGCGATCGGGCCCATGAGTCCGGCCACCCACTTGATGACGACCGAGATGATGTCCTTGAACGTCGGCGAGTTGATCTGGGTCGCCAGCGCCATCGACAGTCCGAGGAAGGCGAGCGTGGACAGCCGTGCGGCCAGCAGACCGCTGCGGTTGCTCCACGTCCGGGCAGCCTTGGAGAAGACCGGTGCGATGTCCCGGGTGAAGACCGCCGAGATCGCGTTGGCGTCGGAGGAGCACATGGCCATCGTGTGCGAGAAGAAGCCGACGACCACCAGACCCAGCAGACCGTGCGGCAACAGCTGCTCGGTCATCAGGGCGTAACTGTCCGAGGCGTCGGGCTTCTTGGCCTCGACGAGCAGCGGGGCGACCCACATCGGGAAGAAGAGCACCGTCGGCCAGACCAGCCACAGGATCGCGGAGAGGCGGGCCGAACGGGTCGCGGAGCGTGCGGAGTCCGTGGCCATGTAGCGCTGGGCCTGGTTCCACATGCCGCCGTTGTACTCGAAGGTCTTGATGAAGAGGTACGCGAGCAGGAACGTCACCGTGTACGGGCCGGCCGTCGGGCTCGTGTGGCCCTCGGGCAGCTTGTCCCAGACCGTCCACAGTGAGCTGAAGCCGCCCAGCTTGCTCATGGCGATGAACAGCATGGCCAGACCGGCGAAGAGCTGGATGATGAACTGCCCGAGCTCCGTGAGCGCGTCGGCCCACAGCCCGCCGACCGTGCAGTACACGGCGGTGATGGCGCCCGTGATGAAGATGCCCTGGGTCAGGGTGATGCCCGTGAAGACGGAGAGCAGCGTGGCGATGGCCGCCCACTTGGCACCGACGTCCACGATCTTCAGCAGCAGACCGGACCAGGCCAGGGCCTGCTGGGTCTGGATGTTGTAGCGGTTCTTGAGGTATTCGAGCGGCGAGGCCACGTGCAGCCGTGAACGCAGCCTGTTGAGCCGGGGCGCGAAGAGCTTGGCGCCGATGCCGATGCCGATCGCGATCGGCAGTGACCAGGTCACGAAGGACGTGACGCCGTACTGGTACGCGATACCCGCGTAGCCGGTGAACATCACCGCGCTGTAACCGGACATGTGGTGCGAGATGCCCGACAGCCACCACGGCATCTTGCCGCCGGCCGTGAAGAAGTCGCTGACATTGTCCACGCGCTTGTGCGACCAGAGTCCGATCGCGACCATCACACCGAAGTAGCCGATGAGCACGGCCCAGTCGAGACTGTTCATGTGCCCCCTCCAGGGGTCCGCCTTGTGAACGGGAACGCACTTCGTCAGTACGGCCGTTCAGCGGGGCCCCGTGCGGGAACGGGGACTTCGGGGATTGAACCGCCTGTCCGGGCCCTCGGTCAAGGTTTTCGCGATCAGGGATGTGAACGCGGATCAGCAAGGCGAACGATTTTACTCGTTCTTGACCTCTCGGAGCGTTGTCGTGAACGTGAGCGCGGCCACACGATGAGCGGGCACTTCGTCAGGCTGTGCAGAGATCGACGCAAGGCAGGAACGCCCGAGAACGCAGAACGACCGCACGGGATGCGGGTCCCGTGCGGCCGGAGAAGGGGGAAGGCTGTACGTGAGGCTTGCGCACCGATGGCACGAAGTGTGCTGTCGGTGCCGAATGCTGACGTGGTGATGTGTGCGGTACGTCCATCGACGACGCCGGTTTTGATGGCGGGTCGAGCCCCCTCGGCCAGGACGGCGGGCCAGTCGAGAGGGCTCCTGGCGGTCGTGTTCCGTGACCGGCCATGGTGCGGCGCTTGAGGACCGGCGTACCGGTCAGGCGTTGATCGAACCCGACGCGACGTCGCGCACGAAGGTGTTCCACGCTCCGGACACGAAGGAGAGCGAGGGGCCTTCGGGGGCCTTCGAGTCGCGCACGGCGATGGCCTGCGTGACGGGCGACTTCACTTCGACGCACGCGCCGTTGCCGCCGGAGTACGTCGACTTCGTCCAGTTATCCGTAGCGCCCTGAAGAATGGCCATGTTCACTCCGGTTCAGAGAGTTGATGTGAGTGGCACCAACTTCGTTCCTGTTGGCGTGATCGACGCTACTCGCCAACATCGCGTGGTGGTGGGGCCGTTCACTCGACCGGATGGCATATTCCATGTGGGTCTTCCGCAGTGAGGTGGTGGCGGTGTATCGTCCCGCCCCCACCTCACTTACATCACAGCATTTCCCGCGCAAAGGGGCTTGTCGGGCAGATCTGTTCCGGTGGATGCCGGAGGGCTCTCAGCGCGTGTAGCTCTTGGCGATGTCGCCGATGAACTGGCGGGTCTGGTCCACGTTCAGCGCCTGCGCCCTCAGGTGCTCGTACATGACGCTGTAGCGCTGCACGTCGTTCGCCTTCTCCAGGTAGAGGTCGCTGGTGACCCCCTCGATGTACACCACGCTGGAGTCCGCGGCGTCGGGGAATTCCAGGATGGCGTACTGACCGTTGATGCCGGGGTGCGCCCCCATGTCGAAGGGCAGCACCTGCACGGTGACATGGGGCAGCTGCGACTGCTCGATGAGGTGCTCCAACTGCTGGATCATGACCTGCTTGCCGCCGACGAGCCGCCGCAGCGCGGACTCGTCGATGACGGCCCACAGGCGCAGAGGGTGCTCGGGGGCGTTGACACGGTCCTGGCGGCGGGCCCGGACGTTCACCCGCTTCTCGATGTCGGACGGCGGCGCCTCGGGCAGGGCGCCGTTGATCAGAGCCTCCGCGTAACCCCGCGTCTGCAACAGACCGGGGACCACCTGGGGTTCGTACACCCGGAGGGACTCGGCATCGGTCTCCAGCCCGATGTACACGCTGTACGGGATGTCGCCGAAGGCGTGCCACCAGCCCTGCTGGCGGGAGTCCTTGGCCATCTGCATCAGTGAGTCGACGACGCGGTGGTCCTCGACCTCGTAGACCCCGCAGAGATCGCGTACGTCGCGTTGGCTGATCGAGCGGCGGCCGTTCTCCAGCCGGCTGATCTTCGACTGCGATACCAGCAGGCGCTCCGCCACCTCCTCGGCCGTCATGCCCTTGATCTCGCGGAGGCGGCGCAGTTCCTGGCCCAGCCGGCGTCGCCTGACAGTGGGATTGACGTTGGTCGGCACGGGAACGGCACCTCCGGCTATGCAGCTGTTGTAGCTGTGCGTATCTGCTTGCTCAGCAGATTGCCACCCGGGGCCCCGGCCGCGCTGGGAAACGGCCACACGCAATCAGCGCACGCAAGAGCGCGGGGCAGCCGGTGGATCCGGCTGCCCCGCGCCTGGTGCGGCTCCCGAACCGGGTCATGGGGACTTCGGTGCGGCGATATGGCGGTATTCAGTACTCCGCGCCAAGTGTCCGCGCGGTCGTGCTGTCAGTGGACGGAGGTGTGCGCCATGCTGCCGCGGTGCGCTTGCGGCTGCAACGGCACGCCTGCCGTCTGCTGATTACGGCGTGGCTGGACGGCCACGCCGTTCTGGACGTCCATCACGGCATGCGCCACGAGACCGCCCATCGGGTCGTGTCTGATCAGGTCCCGGAGCCGGGAGCGCGATGAGCGCCCCTCGTTCCCGGGGTACAGGTGCTTGCCGAGTCCGACCGCGTGGGCCAGTGCGGCGAGCGCCGCGGTCCGCGGGTCCGGCGGTACGCCGGTGCGGATCGCGTTGTCCAGCCGGGCCTTGATGTCCCGGCTGATTGCCGTGTCCGTCGCCTGGTAGCGAGTCGTCGGCAGCACTCCGCACATCTGGCCCGCCACGGCATGAACCATGCCGCACCGCTCCAGATGAGCGAGGTAGATCTGGCGAAGTCCCAGCCGGGGCCCGCCGATCCAGTGGACTGCCCGAACCGGACTGCCACGACGGCGCAGCAGTTCCAGTGCGGAGTCCAGAGTCGGATCTCCTGTCGGCCGTGGCATCACCACGGCGATACGATCCCCGTCAGGGGCTATCCGTCCTGCCAGAGCCAGCTCCACTAGCTGTGCCCCGGCCAGGCCGAGGTCGAGCGACTGCGGCTGCGCTGTGGTACCCGTGGTCGGGTCCAGAGCGAGCAACAGAAGCTCCTCCGGAATTGTTCTGCGGCTCCTGCCCATCCATGCCTCCCCGCGTGGATGAATGACAGGGTGACCCCTCTCACATTGGTCTGTCGAGGGTGCCTGGGTGCTTTGTGAGGGAACCGTTAGGTATGTCGTTCTCGTCTAGCGGCTCGGTCAAGGGTTCACACAGGACACTGGTAGATGGTTCGGACAGTGCGGGCATGTCCCCGCGGCTCATCAAGGAGGTATCGGTGGCGGGCGAGTCCCCCGACAAGTCGGAGCAGCGGAAGTCGTCGGGGACGGCTGAGGAACGCGATCCGCGTCTCGCCGTGTTCCGTGGACCGGTCGCTGCGGCGGACGGGAGCACGACGGACGGGGCGACAGGCACCGCGAAGGACAGCGAGACCGCTGTCTTCCGCCTGCCGCACTCCGCGGAGGCCGACGCCTCAGGGGGCGCCTCCGGCGCCTCGGAGGGCGCAGAGGGCCCTGAGAGGGCCTCCACGCCCCGCGAGGCGGCGGGGGAGGCCGAGAAGGCGGAGGACGCGGCCGGGGAGGCCACGGCGGCGCCTGAGGCGCCCTCGTCGACTTCCTCGGAGGAGACGCGGCCGGACTCCGACGCCGAGGGCGAGTCCGATTCCGGCCGTTCCGACGCCGGGGCGGACTCCGACGCTGAGGGCGAGTCCGATTCCGGCCGTTCCGACGCCGGGGCGGACTCCGGCTCCGAGCGCGAGGAGGTCGCCGAGCCCGCTTCGGAGGCCCCGTCCGCACCGGACGCGGCGTCGGGTACCGACACCGACGGCGCTGATTCGGACGGCGGCTCCGAAACCGGCTCCGAGGCCGGATCGACGCCCACCGACGCCCGGCTGCGTGCCGCCGTCGCGGCATGGGTGGCGACCGGGCCCGAAGAGGAAGCCGCAGGTCGTAGCAGTGCGGCCGAGGCTGCGGCCGAGCCGTCCGAGGACGACGACAAGGCGCCCGGGAGCAGCGGAGAGGCTCCGGCTGTCACCGAGGAGAAGGCGGAGAGCGCCGACGACGAGACGCCGGCGGACACCGACGTGACCCCGGCCGACGACGACTCGTCGGCGGACGATGCCGCCGAAACAGCGGCCGCCCCCGCCGCCGAAACAGCGGCCGCCCCCGCCGCCGAAGCCTCGACCGGCAGCGACGCCGAGGTCCCGGCCGGCTGTGATGCCAAGGCCACGGCCGGCAGTGATGCCAAGGCCACGGCCGACAGCGACGCCGATGAGTCCGACGACGCCGAAGAGACCGCAGAGGCCGAGGCGTCCGAGGACGCCGCCGAGTCCGCGGAGGCCAAGGACGACGCACCGGCCACCCGCGCCCCCGACGACGCCCCCCGGATCCCGAAGACCCGGGCGGAGGTATCCCCGGCGGAGGAGGCGGACTCCGCGCGCGACGAGCGAGGAATCGATCATCCGACGGCCGTCTTCAAGGCGCCGCGGGCCGAGCAGATCGACCACCCGACGACCGCGCTGAAGCTCCCGCCGAAGGAGAAGGCGGCCGCGCGGAAGCCCGCCTCCTGGGCCGCCAAGGCCTCCGGAGCCCCCGAGGCTCCTGAGGCTCCCGCCGAGCGGACGAGCAAGTTCGTGCCGCTGCGCTCGGACGACGTACGCCCCGCGCCCGTGGTCGGCCCCACGGTCACCCCGGACGTCACGGCCGGCCCCGGCAGCCCCGCGAGCCCCGGGGCCGGTATCGCCGAGGCCGAGCGGACCAGGCAGCAGCCCATGCCGCCCAGGCCGCCGCTCGACCTGCTCGCCGAGCTGACGAACACCCCGCCGCCCCCGGAGACCCCGGTCCGCACCGCGGTCAGGAGGGTGAAGATCTGGACGCCGCTTCTCCTGCTCGTCCTGGTCATCTTTGCGATCGCGCAGGCGATGCGTCCGCTGCCCGACCCCACACTGACCCTCTCCGCCTCACCCACGTACACCTTCGGCGGCGAGAAGCTGGCCATGCCGTGGCCGGAGGACGGACAGGGTGCCGTCGAGGTCGAGGGCGTCGGCACCATCGGCACGTACGGCAAAGAGAAGTCCGCGCCGATCGCGAGCGTCGCGAAGATCATGACGGCGTACGTGATCCTCCAGGGCCACCCGATCACCGGCAAGCAGGCGGGCGACCAGATCGTGGTCGACGCGAAGGCCGGTGAGGAGGCGAACCGGCCGGACGAGTCGACGGCGCCCATCAAGGAGGGCCAGAAGTACACGGAGCGTCAGATGCTCCAGCTCCTGATGATCCCGTCCGGCAACAACGTGGCGCGGCTCCTGGCCCGCTGGGACGCCGACACCGAGAAGGCGTTCGTCGAGAAGATGAACGCGGCGGCCGAGGACCTCGGGATGACGAACTCGGTGTACACGGACCCCAGCGGTCTCGAGGCCACCACCCGGTCCACTCCCGCGGACCAGCTCAAGCTGGCCAAGGCGGTCATGCAGAACGACGTCTTCCGCGAGATCGTGAACATGCCGCAGGCCGAGATCCCGGGCATCGGCAAGACGATCTACAACAACAACAACATCCTGCTGGAGCCCGGCGTCAGCGGCATCAAGACCGGCTCGTCGACCCCCGCCGGCGGCAACCTCATCTGGACGGCCGACACGGTCATCGACGGCAAGACGCGCCGGATCATCGGCGCGGTGATGGGTGCCGATGTCGACGGGACCCTGGACGCCAAGCTGCAGCGCGCCCTGCAGAGCAGTCTGGCGCTGATCCAGACCGCCCAGGAGGGCGTCGACTCCGCCACCGTCGTCAAGAAGGGCCAGATTGTCGGGTACGTCGACAACGGCTTCGGCGGGCAGACCCCCGTGGTCGCGACCAAGGACCTCAAGGCCGTCGGCTGGGGCGGGCTCGAGGTGGATCTCAAGCTGACCGACGGCGGCAAGGCGCCCGCCCACACGGCGAAGGCGGGCACCGTCGTCGGCGAGGTGACGGTCGGCACGGGGACGGGCAAGGTCTCCGCCCCGGTCGCCCTGCAGAGCGAGATGACCGAACCGGGCTTCGGCGACAAGCTCACCCGCATCACCTGACGGCCGCCCCCCTGTCCCCGCCGTCGCGGGGGCAGGGGCGTGTCCCCAATAGGGCAGCGCGGCGAAAATGCCGCGTGCTAGCGTCCCGAAGGCAACGGTCGGGCGCCGGGACGCGTCCTTCCGCGTACGGATGAGGCCCGTGCAGTACATGGACGGGTTCGGCAGGCCCGGGCAAGGACGGGGAGAGTCGCAGTGACCACCGCTGAGCCGACACGGGCCGAAGCCGGCCCGCCCGCCGAGAGCACCCCGGTCCGGATCCCGGCCCAGGCCACCGGTGGCGGCGACGGTGCCGACGGCTCGATACGGAGCCGTCTCCTGCGCCACCCCGTCCTGCTGACCACCGCGGTCGCCGCCGCCGTGCACCTCCTCTGGTTCTTCTTCTTCGCGAACAGCGGCGGTGACATCGCCGCCCAGGACGCCTGGTCCGAATTCGTCGGCCGCCACCCCGGGACGGCGTACAACCTCGCCTGGTACGGGGGCATGCACCCGGTCTCGTACAGCGTGGTGTCGCCCTATCTGATGTCGGTGCTCGGCGTCCGGTCGACGATGATGGTCGCCGGCACGGTGTCCTCGGCACTCACCGCCCTGATCCTGGTGCGGGTGCCCGCGGTCCGTAACCCCGTCGCGTGCGCGCTCGCCGGAGTCTTCGCGTATCTGTGCAACGCCCTGTCCGGCCGGGTGACGTTCGGGCTCGGCATGATGTTCGCGCTCGGCGCCGTCGCCGCCGTCTTCTGCTGGCCCCACCGCTGGCGCTACAAGCGGTGGGCGAAGGCCGGAATCGCCGCGCCGCTGGCCGGGCTCGCCACGGCGGGCAGCCCGGTCGCCGGGCTCTTCCTCGGGGTGGTCGCCGCGGCGCTCTTCCTGAACAAACGGCGCCCCGGGGCGTACGCGCTGGGTCTGGCCCCCGTCGCGGTGGTGGTCCTGTCCTCGTGGCTGTTCCCGTTCTCGGGCACCCAGCCGATGGCCCTGGGCACCCTGTCACTGCCGTTCCTCTACGCGGTCTTCGTCTTCTTCCTGGTGCCCCGCGACTGGCGCACCGTGCGGACGGCCGCCGCGGTCTACGGCGCCGGGACGCTGCTGACCTATGTGGTCGACTCGCAGATCGGCTCGAACGTCTCGCGTATGGCGATGCTGTTCGCCGGTGTCGTCCTGCTGGCCGCACTCCCGTACACGGCTCCGCGCACCCGGCGCTGGTACGCGCTGGTCATCGTCTTCGCGGGACTGAACTTCTGGATCGGTTTCAAGGGCGTCGACGACATCGTGCGTACCGCCCCCGACGCGTCCTGGAACCGTTCACTGGCCCCACTGGTCAACCAGCTCCAGAGGGTGGGGGCGGAGCGGGGCAGGGTCGAGGTCGTACCTCCCAGCAGCCACCGTGAGGCCTCGGCGCTCGTGCCGTACGTGAATCTGGCGCGCGGCTGGAACCGGCAGGCCGACATGAAGCGCAACCCGCTCTTCTACGACGACACCCTCAACTCCATGAACTACCGCGAGTGGCTGGACCGCTGGGCCGTGCACTACGTGGTGCTGCCCACCGGGAAGCCGGACTCGGGGGCCGAGCAGGAGACCGCGCTCGTCGAGAAGGGGCTGCCGTATCTGAAGGCGGTCTGGAGCGACGCCAACTGGAAGGTGTTCCGGGTCCTGGACCCGGTGCCGCTCGCCGATCCGCCCGCGACGGTGGAGCGGGCCGGTGACGACAGGCTGACGATCCGCGTGCAGTCGGCGGGCCGGGTCCTGATCCGGATCCCGTACTCCCGGTGGCTGGCCGTCGTCGACGAGGAGGGCAAGGGAGTGGAGCGGCCGCGGGAGACGGAGGTGTCCAAGAAGCGTTCGGAGAAAGACGGGAACGCTCCGAAGGAATTCACCAACGATCACGGCTGCCTGATCAAGGTGGAGGAGGACGCGGACGGCGACGAGTGGACCGAGCTGCTCGCACCGCGCCCTGGTGTCTACCGCCTGGCGGGGCCGTATCAGTTCCAGCCGGGCACGCCCTGCCCCGAGGAACTGCGCCAATAAGTGCGGGAACTCTCCCTCCGGGCGTGCCGCACTGGCATGGTGTGCTGCCATGAGGTGCCAACACTGCGGCGGCGAACACATCGGTCCGCTGCCGGGCATGGTCTGTCCCCGGTGCGGTTCCGTGGCGCGCTCGCCTCGCGGCAGCGGTTCCTGGATCGCCCAGGAGACGCTGACGGGCCGGTTCTCCACGCTGCCCCGGCGGCGGAAGGCGCTGATCGTGGCGGGAGTCGTCGTGGCCGCGGGCAGTCTGGCCACCGCCGTGTCGCTGCTCGCCACGGGTGCCGGAGGCGCGCGCCCGGAGACCGCGGGCCGCGCCGGCGCCGTACCGGCACCGACCGGCGGCGGGGCCCCGACCCGGATCGGGCCGATCGGGTCCGGGGACGGCGTACCGGCGCCCTCTGCCGATACGGGCCGCTACCGCTACACCGCATGGGCCGGGCCCGGTTGCACCACGGGCGACTACGCCGAGCGCGGGCGCTTCGAGAACGGCGACGCGGGCTGGTACACCGTCGAGTCGGGCGGCTTCGCGGGCGGTCCGTGCGACGGCCGGTTCAGCGCCGTCCCGATGTCGGGGAGCCCGGGCCAGGACCGGGGGAGCAGCGCCGTCTGGTCCTGGCACCTCGGTGACGGCTTCCGCGAGTGCGCCCTGACGGTCTTCGTGCCGAGCAGCGTCCGCGAGCGGGACGTGGCGGGCGCCCCGACCGTCTACCGGGTCCTGTCCGACCCGCACGACACGGACTCGGCCTATACGGGCTTCGCCGTCCACCAGCCGGAGCACCGGGGCACCGCCGTCGACGTACGGAGCTACCCGGTCAAGGGGGACACCTTCGCGGTGCAGATGGTCGACCGGGGCCGGGACTGGGGTGACGCGGAGCTGGTGGGCGCGCACCACGCGGCGGCACAGCTGAGGGCGTCCTGCCGCTGACGCGGTTCACCGGACGAACGGGCGGTCCCGTTCCGCCAGGTGTGCGGAAGGGCCGGCGGCCCTGAGCACCACTTCCGGTGCGCGATCCGGGTCTGAGGAGTAACAGCCGCTGGCCCAGGCGGCGTTGGCCTCGATGACCGCCCAGTGGCCCTCGTCGGTGAATCCGACGTCGACGACGATCGCGGACGGCAGGGTGTGCCCCGCCGCGGCGAGCAGTTCCGAGCCGAACGCGTGGGCCTCGGCGGACAGCGGCGCCAGGTGCAGCCGCCCCGAGACGGCGTACCGGCTGCCGGTGTGGACCTGCCCGTCGAGCAGATACAGCCGGTACTCCGCGTCGAACGCGACGACATCGCTCACCAGCACCACCGTCTCCGGATCTACCGCGTCCGGCCCCGGCAACCGGGATCCGTCCGCGTAGACCAGCGCCGGGATGCCCTTGTCGTTCGGAGACTTGACGAAGACCGGGCGGCGCAGCCCGTACGCCTCACGGATGGGCACGGCACGGATCTCGCGCCGGACGAACTCGGCGGGCAGCCGGGCCAGCCAGTCGGCGGGAGCCTCGAGCGGCGCGACACCCAGCGCGGAGGCCACGGCGTCGGCGAAGGAAGGACCGGCGTGAAGATACGCGCTCCCGCCGCGCAGCCCCTCGGGCACCTCGTGGTCCGGCAGCCGCAAGGTGTGCAGCCCTCGCCGCCGGGCGCTGTCGCGTAGGGCCCGGGCGGAGGCGGTGAGACGGGGCGGGAGTACGAGGGTCATGAGCAGGGATCCTGCCGCAGCCGGGGAAGTGTGGCCCACCGGATTTCGTTCGACACCCCCGCCCGGTTCGGCTTGCATGGGCCGGATGCACGCCGATGAGACCAAGACCGACGCAGCGCTCGTACGGCGCCTGCTCGCCGCGCAGTTCCCCGCGTGGGCGGACCTTCCCGTCGAGCCGGTCGGCTCCCACGGGACGGTCAACGCCATCTACCGGCTGGGCGCGGATCTGGCCGTACGGCTGCCCCGTATCGAGGGCGGCTCGAAGGACGTGGCGACGGAGAGCCGCTGGCTGCCCCGCCTCGCCCCGCACCTCCCGTTCGCCGTCCCCACACCCCTGGCCGAGGGTGCGCCGGACGAGGGCTACCCCTGGGCCTGGTCGGTCTGTCGCTGGCTCGACGGCACCAATCCGGCCCCCGGCGTGGGCAGTGCCGAATTCGCCGCCGACGTGGCGGAGTTCGTCCTCGCGCTGCGCCGTGTGGACACCACCGACGGCCCGCCGGCCTACCGCAGCGAACAGCTGCCCTCACGGGACACGGCCACCCGGGGCGCCCTGGACGCGCTGCACGGCGTCATCGACACCGGGGCGGCGGCCACCGCGTGGACGGAAGCCCTGCGGGCCCCCACCCCGAAGGGCCCGGCCGTATGGGTCCACGGGGACCTCCAGCCGGGCAACGTCCTGGTCTCGGGCGGCCGGCTGAACGCGGTCATCGACTTCGGCTGCATGGGCCTGGCCGACCCCGCGGTCGACCTGATCCCCGGCTGGTACCTGCTGCGGGCCGGGGCGAGGCGGACCTTCCGCACGCGGGTGGGGGCGGACGCGGCGACGTGGGCACGGGGGCGGGGCTGGGCCCTGTCGATCGCGCTCATGGAGCTCTCGTACTACCGGACGTCGAACCCGGCGATGGCGGAGACGGCCCGGCGGGTGGTCGGCGAGATCCTGGAGGAGACGGGATGGGGCGACGCCACGGGGTGACTCGGCACCCGCTTCAGGAGCGGGGCCGAGTTCTCCTATCAGGTAGGAGTCGACGTTTGCGGCTTCTCCGGGCCCGTCGCTGCGCGCCAACGTTGATGCCAGCGACGCATGTCGGATCACGGGTTCGGCATCTGCTCGTCAGCCGCCCTGCGCGGTCGTGCCAAGACTTCCGCTGCTCGCCTGTCAGCCGCGTGCTTCTGCTCCATGGAGGTTCGCAGCTCCCCAGGGGTCGGCCAGGGTGCGCGCCGATGGATCATGCGGTGGCAGTTGGCACATATGAGAGCGAGGTCGCTGAGCTTGGTCCTGCCCTCGCCGGCCTCGTGCAGTGGGACGACGTGGTGGCACTCGATGTACCCCGTTCCACGGTCGCCGTACACCTGCTCGAAATCGAAGCCGCATGCCTCACACGCGAGCTGACGACCCTGACGCAACACGGTGTCGATCTTCCTCTTGCGCAACCCCTTGTTCCGCTCGCGGCTTCGGTGGCGGCTCAGCAGCAGCCTGCCCTCGGGTGCGCTGTAGTCGTCTTCCTCCTCGGCCGAAGGTGGCAGATCCTGGAATTCTCCGACTACAAGGCCATGCCGGATGCGTCGGGCTGCCTCCGACATTTCGGCCGGCCGGGCGAGGAAGTCGTTCATGACTTCGACATCCAGTGCGTTGCCGTTCGTGGGCTTGCCCGTGTAGTCGGGGTGGCGGCACGTGATGTCCACCGTTTTCCGAGCTACGCCGTTGGGATTCCGGAAGAGCTCATTACGTATCTCTTCAGGATGGATCGGCATGGTCTGGAGCAGAGCAGATAGTTCGGTCACCCGTGGGTCGTCGAACTCCAAGCGCTTCCAACCGTTCTTCATGGCCAGGTCACAGGCAAGGATGATCTCGTCGCGAGTCCAGTCGGGGCTCCGAGACGAACGGATGGTGAAGCCGAGTCGGGCTAGCCACCTGGCGGCGTGAGACCTTCCGCCGCTCAGTTCGTCCGGCCTCAGTGCCCGGCCTTGATCGAATTTGTGAGCCACACCGGCGATGGCTTTCGAGTCGTAGGTTCGCTCCTCGTGCAGGAGGAGGTATCCGGTGGCCGGCTTGTACCCATACTTGGACAGGAATCTGTCCTGTCCCAGCTCGTCATGCTCCGTCAGAGCCTTGACCACACCATCTCGACTGATCGCCCCTTTGCGCATGGTGAAAGCGTAAGGCTCGCCACTGACAACCAGTCAGGCACTTATGGGGTGTCCGTCACGCCGCAGTGGACGCCTTTCACCGGGTTGCGGCCGGCCTTCGGCTCGACCGATCAGGCCGGTCCGCCTGCGAGGAGGCAGGCGGACCGGCCTGATGGTGGCGCTGTGGCGTTGGGCCGGGGCCACGCACGCTCTGAGGGCCGAGTCATGCCGCCTGGAGCACTTCGCAGGGGCAGTGGCGGAATTCCAGGCCGAGTTCGTGGTCCACGGCCGCGCTCGAACGCGTGGCGGCTTCGGTGACCTTCTCCCAGGAGCCGTACTTCACGTAGAGCTGGTCCGCTGTCGGGCCGAGGGGGTTGCCGTACTTCTTCTGGTTACGTGCTTCCAGCTCCGCGACTTGTTCCCGGGTCATGCCGGCGCGGACGACATCCTTGGCGTCGTTGCGCATCTGAACCAGAGTGCGTGCGATGTCCTCCTCCGAACGCCCGTCGGCGCGCATGGTGCACTCCTTGCGTTCCATGTCTTCAAGGAGATGGTGGTACTGCATCCGCTGATCGCGCGCGACTTCGCGCTCCTCCGGAGTCTCACTCCGGATCAGGCACACGACCGGCTCCGGACTGGTGCAGTCACCGTGGTCCGGGGCTGCCTGGGAGACAGGAGCGACGACGACCGAACCGCAACTGGCGGCCAGCAGACACGGGTGTGACGCGTGCTCGGCAGCAGAGGCGGCCTGGAGGGGGAGGAAGGCGGCTTGGGCGACCAGCAGCGCGGGAACCACGCGGCGGGCCAGCGAACGCAGACTTTTCAGTGACATGCATCCATCGTTCGGCAAGACACAACGAGACCGAAGCATGAGCGAGCCCGAAACACCCCATAGGCCGCCGACTCCACTCCGCTGAGTGAAGCGCGGACTCCAGCGACATCCCCGCGGCGACTTCGGACTCCGGCCGTGAGGGCCCTTTGTTTCGGGTCACGGCAGGATTTGAAGATCTTGCCCGTGCCCCTGCCTACTCCTACCGCGTCTCTCGATGTGCTGCCAAACTGGCCCGCATGCCTCGTACCTGACGCTTCGCCACTCCAACGGGCGCGGTCTCGGGGCAGAACTGGGGGGCCAGGTCGTGTCGTATCCCGTCGAACGTCCAAAAGGTAAGGCTCATACACCTCCGTCGCGTGACATACGGAAGGGCGCATCCCACTGTCAGAAGTGCGGACTGAGGTTGCCCAGGGACACGCGGGGCCGACTAGGGCTGTGTCCCTGCGTGGATACGAAGTAGGAGAGCGTCGTCGAGGCCTGTTGGCCCTGGCTACCAGGCCTCTCGCCGATCTTGGCGTTGCGTCGAGAGCTTTGCAGGCACGGTGCTGCCCATGTCTGTTCGCCACAGATACCCCGGACTCGGCGCGTAGTCCTCAGAGGGAGGAGCCGGGGAATGAAAGCGCTGCGTGCGCGGGAGTGGTACCTCGATCAGTCTGCCGTCGTGAATCATCCATAGGCCGAAGCAATCGTCCTCCTCGTCATGGATCAGCACCTGGACATGGCCAGGGTTCGGCCAGGGAAGCGATTCGAGATGCTTCAGCAGCCCGGTACGCGGCTCCATACGGTTGAACTCAATGACCCAGCCACCGACGAACAAGTCGAGGGGTTTGAAGTGACCGCGCCAGCTACGTGAATCGTCAGGGCGGGTCAGCGGTTCCATGACCTCATCCGCGTATGTCGCCAACACGATGACCTGCGCAATTCTGCTCATGCCGGAGTATCGCCGTACGCCACGCATCAACAGCAACCTCTTTCGGGTGCAGCTCTGCGTTGGTGACTCCTCCTGAACCGTACGGCGAGATTCTGGGGGCGGGGAACGGGGGATCACCAGTCCCTGGCTCCCGACCGGGAAGCAGCCTCGTGGCCGCCAGTGCGAGCACGCGTGAGCTGATGCCGTGCCGGGGCACAGCACCGCACGTGCCGCGCTGGTCTATCAGCCATGACCGCCCGGGGCCGCGCCATTGCTGATCGGCTGGGGGCGATGATCCGCAAGCAGCAGGGAGACACCGAGACGTAGTGGCACGCGCAGGGCACGGGCGTGCTCATGCGAAAGGGCCAGTTCGAGAGGACCAAGCCTCCGAACTGGCCCTTTGTGCTGTGCCCCCGGCAGGATTCGAACCTGCGACACCCGCTTCGGGAGTTCGATCGGGTGCCGACGTGGCCTTAAGATCTCGCCGCCATGACGACCGGACAGAGGTGCCCATGTACGCCCCTGTACGACGTCGTTGATGTCAGCGATGGATGTCAGAGGCCTTCTGGCTCGTAGCTCTAGCCGGATCGGTTAGCGACGGCCATACCAGCCGCTACGAGGCCCCGGAGAGACGGTAACGGACGTGAGTGGTTGGTGTGGTTGCGGCACGGCGCTGCTGGACGTGGGCTGTAGTCAACAACGTCACGACTGCAAAAGCATCAGCGTATGCACCAACCGGCTCTCTGAGAGCGGGCCATGCGGTCATCACGATGATGATCACGATAATCACCCAAGGCTGAGGGGCAGGGTTTGACAGGCCCCCCTGGGCACGAGTCAAACTCATGATTGAGCCTCCTAGGTTCCTTGCCCACCCCTCCGCTTCGCCTGCCAGCCTTCGCGGTGTGGGTGGGCTTGCTTGCACCCATCTTGAGGGACTCTGTTGCAAAGAATCCAACTCGCACTTTTTCAGAAAAGGAGGGCTACCAACACGCACTCGAAGGCCCCCTGAGGGGGCATTAGTACAGCATTAAGACAACCCCTGAACTGCATTTTTGTCGGATGCTTACCACACCCCCCGACGCCCACGAATTGAATACCAGGTTTAAACCAGGCGGATTGTCCCCGATGTGCCCATTAAGCATGACAAAACCTTGTGACTAAGGCCACGCAGTGAGAGGCGGCCCACCTAGTACTCCAGCCGTAGATCGTGATCTTCATTGACCTGCCGCAGCGAAGCTTGAACATTCTCATCGAAGGTTGGGCAGAGCCTTCAAGTTTTGGGCGATCGACTCTTCGACGCCCACGAAGTGGGCTGCCTGGTGTGCAGGTTCGTCGCGACCCCAAGCCGCGAAACGCCGCCCTCATCATCTCGAAGGCTGACCTTTTCTCCACCGCGGGGCGGACGCGGGGCGGGACAAGGCCAACCTCCGAGTTGATCCGCGTCGCCGTGCCTCACGGCAGGGTGGATGCATGACGACGACAAGGCACTTCCACCCGAACTCCGAAGCGACGGGCCCCGCACAGCACAGCGTGCCCGCCTGGGCAGAGCGCGTCGCGCACACCATCCCTCTGGTCGTACTGCCCGTCGGCATCTGGCGATTACCGATCGGCTTCGGGTACGGCATGGGCGGAGAGCCCATGCCCCCTGCCTGGTACAACGCCCCTTACGTCATCGGGCTGACGATCCTCACCGAAATCCTCGCGCTGCTCAGCTTCGGATTGGTCCGCCGCTGGGGCGAGGTCGTTCCCCACTGGGTGCCCAGGCTGGGCGGGCGACGCATCCCGCCGGCCGCCGTGATCACCCCCGCAACCTTAGGCGGCCTCTTCTTCACCGCGCTCTGCATCCACTGGCTGTACGAAGCCGCTACCGCCGGCACGGCGGCCTGGCCGTACGACGAGGGCTGGGATGTCCTCGCGATGGCGATGAGCGGGCTGATGAACCTGTGGGGCCCACTGCTTCTGGTCCTCACGTATGCGTACTACCGACGCCGCCGGATCTGATCCCAGTCTTCGGTGAGAACGCTCAACCTTCGCAGCGAGAGATCATCCATGCCTGAATTGCAGCTTGCCGCCGGTAATGGCTGGCCTGGGCTCGGGCCTGGTGGCGGCGTCTCCAGTCGGACCAGCCGAGCCGGTGGGAGAGGTCGGTCAGCGGCCGGACGGTGACGGTGAGGAACAGGTGTTGGATCTCGTTGCAGGTCAGCGGGGCCAGGTCGTCTGATCCGGTGCAACGCCTGCGTTCGTCTGCACGGACGACGGCGAGGAAGGCATGAGCGAGCATGGCGAGGGTGACCCAGCGGCTCCAGGACGGGTAGCGGCGGCGGTCCGGCGACGCGCCAACGCGTTCGCTCCACACTGCGGGCTGCGTTGAACGCCGCGATCGCTCTACAGCTGATCACCTTCAACCCGGCTTCCCACGTCGAATTGAAGGCGGGCAGGCGACCCAAGGCGCTCGTGTGGACCGAAAAGCGCATCGTTCACTGGAGGCGCACCGGCGAGAAGCCGTCGCCGGTGATGGTCTGGACGCCGGAACACACCGGCCTCTTTCTCGACCATGTAGCCGAGGGCTGGCTGTACGCGTTGTTTCACCTGGTCGCCTTCCGCGGACTTCGTCGAGGCGAGGCGTGCGGTCAGAGGTGGACCGACACGCACCTGGAGGCCGGGCTCCTCACGGTCGCCAAGCAACTCGTCGTGAATGGCTGGGAGGTGTACGAGGACGATCCGAAGACGGACGCCGGAGCGCGCACCATCGCCCTCGACGCCAACACCGTCCAGGCACTCAAGCGGCACCGAGCCCAGCAGGACAGGGACCGCGAGAAGTGGGGGAGCGCCTGGGCGGAGACCGGAAGGGTCTTCACCCGCGAGAACGGAGAACTGCTCCACCCCGCCAAGGTCACACGACGATTCATCGAGCTGTACGAGGAGATCGGCCTCCCGCCGGTTCGGCTCCACGACCTCCGCCACGGTGCCGCGACCCTGGCTCACGCTGCAGGTGCCGGCCTGAAGGACATCCAGGAGATGCTCGGCCACTCCTCGATCACCACGTCGGACACGTACACGAGCCTGCTCCCCGAGGCGGATCTGGCGATCGCGGAGGCTGCGGCCCGGCTCGTGCCGCGAGCGCGCACAACCCCCGAGAACACCGCTCCTGAAGCGGACGCCGAGCCCGACGACGCGGAGTCCGCCGAAGCGGAATCCGTGCTGGATGGTGCTGATCCTTCGGGGAAAATTCGGGAGATCAACTCCCCGTCCGCTCACGCACCGCTCACGCAAACGGCCTCGGACGAGAAGTCCGAGGCCGAGTAGAGCCCCTCCCTGGGGGGAAACCCCAGGTCAGAGCGGTAACGCGTTGTGCCCCCGGCAGGATTCGAACCTGCGACACCCGCTTTAGGAGAGCGGTGCTCTATCCCCTGAGCTACGAAGGCGCGGCCCGGGAAACGGGTATCGGGTCCCTGCGGACCCAGGCACTCGGTTCCTTTGAGCCGTGCGGTGCGAGGGCGTGGCCCTGCACCGGGATCAGTGTAGCGGGTAGGCGCGCTCCGCGGCGGGGGCGTCCCGGCCCTGCCGGGGCGTCGGCCGTGCGTTCAGTGGCCGCGACCGGAGGCCGTCTCCTCCGTCGCGTCGAACTCCTGCCGCGCCTGCTCCACGCGCGGCAGGTTGTCCGTGGACCAGTCCGCGAGGTGGGCGAAGAGCGGTGCCAGGCTGCTTCCGAGGTCGGTGATCTCGTACTCCACCCTGGGGGGCACCTCCGGGTAGTACGTCCGCAGCACCAGACCGTCGCGCTCCATCTGGCGCAGGCGCTGTGTGAGCACCTTCGGGGTGATGGTGCCGATATTGCGTTGCAGTATGACGAATCGCTGGCGCCCGTAAGCGTGGAGCGTCCAGAGGATCGGCGTCGTCCAGCGGCTGAAGACGATGTCGAGCACCGGGGCGATCGGGCATGCCTGCTCCGAGGTCACTCCCTGTGCGGAGGCGGGCCAGGCGCCCGGCCGTGCGGTGCTGGTGTTCATGCAGACCCTCCGATAGTCACTTTCTTCTAGGTACCTACTTTATTGAGGATGCCAGCTCCCGAAGAAGCCGAAGAACGCCACCGGTTCCACCGCTGGCCGGGGCGATGCTGACCGGCGGCGAGAGCGCCGGGGCCCGTCGACGGGACCCTGGACGTCCTGGGGCTGCCGTTTCCCGCCGAGCAACACGTCAGCCCGGACGTCGACAGGGTCCGGGCCGGTTGACGCGGGCAGGGTGCGGGCATAGCGTCGCCGGGTCGCTGAGCCAGTCCGCAGTGCGTCGAGAGGCCGTCCGTGCCGCACGCCGAACCCAGCAGTTCACCCGGCCCCAGCAGTTCACCGGACCTGGAGGCCCTCGCCCGTATCGAGGCCTTGACCGGCCCCGGGGCGCCGTTCGCCGTGGTGCGCGCCGAGCACGGGTCCCTCATCTACGCGAACGGCCCCCGCACCCTGCGGGAGTTCGTGGAGACCACCTGGGCCTTCGGTGATCAGCCGTTCCTGATCTCCGGCGAACGAACCTGCTCGTACGGGGAGTTCTTCGCGGCCGCTTCCTCGCTCGCCCGGCGGCTCACCGAGTCGTACGGGCTCCGCCCCGGTGACCGGGCCGTGGTGGCGATGCGCAATCACCCCGAGTGGCAGATCGCGTTCTGGGCCGCGCAGCTCGCCGGTCTCGTCGCCGTACCGCTCAACACCTGGTGGACCGAGGCGGAGTTCGGGTACGCCCTCGACGACTGCGAGCCGGCGGTGCTGCTGGTCGACGGGGAGCAGTTGCCGAAGGTGGCGGACCGGTGCCGGAAGACGGGGGCGCGCCTCGTCGTGTTCCACGGCGAGGGGGAGCTGCCGCCCGGGGCCGAGCGGTACGCGGATCTGCCGGAGCCCGATCCGTACGCCGCGCCGCCCGAGGTGGAGATCAGGCCCGAGGACGACTCCACGATCATCTACACCTCCGGCACCACCGGGCGGCCCAAGGGGGCCGTGGCCACGCATCTCGCGCAGGCGGGCGCGGCCCTCAACCCGCGCTACCAGGCGGCAGCCTCGGCGCTGGGGCGTGGAGTGGTCCCGGGGCAGGGGCCGGCGCCGGTCACGCTGATGACGTTCCCGTTCTTCCACGTCGCCGCGTTCACCGGCCTGTACGCGGCGATGGCGGCGGGCGGCACCCTCGTCCTGATGGAGAAGTGGGACGCCGGGGAGGCCCTCAGGCTGATCCGCCGGCACGGCGTCACCCACTACGCGGGCGTCCCGGCCACCGCGCTCCAGCTGCTCGCGGCGGCGGACCGCGCGGGCGACGGACTGGAGAGCCTGAAGGGGATGAACACCGGAGGCGCCGCGGCTCCGCCGGACCTGGTCGCCCGGCTCACGGCCCGGCACGGCGAGCGGATCGAGCCGCGCAACGGCTACGGGCTGACCGAGACCAGCGGCGGGGTACTGGCCGTCTTCGGCGCCGTCTACCGGGCGCACCCGGACTCCGCCGGCACCCCGACGCCGGTCACCGAGGTGCGGATCGCCGGACCCGCCGGCGAGGAGCTCCCGGACGGCGAGACCGGCGAGCTGTGGCTGCGCGGCCAGTCCCTGGTCCGTGGCTACTGGCGTGACGAGGTGGCGACGGCCGAGGCGTTCACCGGGGGCTGGTTCCGTACGGGGGACCTCGCCGTCGTGAGGAACGGGCGGGTGTCCGTCGTGGACCGGATCAAGGACATGGTGATCCGGGGCGGCGAGAACGTGTACTGCGTGGAGGTCGAGGCCGCACTGCACGACCACCCCGACGTCGAGGACGCGGCGGTGCTCGGCGTCCCGCACCCCGTGCTGGGCGAGGAGGTCGCGGCGGTCGTCCGGGTGAGCCCGGACTCCAGGGTCACGGCGGACGCGCTGCGGGAGCACGTGGGGCGGAGCCTGGCGGCGTTCAAGGTCCCCGCCCATGTGCTGGTGACGAGGGAGCCGCTGCCGCGGAACGCCACAGGGAAGATTCTCAAGCGGGAGCTGCGCGGCGTGGTCCAGGAGCACGCGCGGGAGGGCTTCTAGGGCCGCCTACGGCCGGGTGATCCGTACCCGGTAGTTCCCGTCGGAGTCCTTCTCCAGTACGGATATGCGTATGCCGTCGGCCCGGTCGGTGAACGTCTCCCCCGGTTCGAACGGGGCGTCGGAGAGCTCGGCGTGGACATTGGGCCGCCGGGTGCAGCCGCCGCTGTCCTCGGTGCTGTCCTCGACGGAGACCGGGCCCTGGCCGGTGTCGACGTCGGAGCTCACCTTGTAGATCAGGACGCCGGGCCGGCAGACCGCTTCGTCGTTGCCCTCCGCGGTCCGTACCTCCACCGCGTAGCCGGACTCCGCGCTCACCGGCACGAAGGCCAGTTTGGGGCCGCCCGTCGTGGCCAGCGGCCCCAGGACGTGCTCGCTGGTGCCGGGCATGGAGGCGCAGCTGATCTGGTCGTTGCCCAGCCAGCCGAGCTTCCACTTGTGCCAGCCCAGGAGGTCGTTGTTGGCCCCCCAGTCCTCGGACATGATGTCCCAGTGCCCCACGGAGCCGCCGCCCTCCATCGTGTAGAGGTCGGGCAGCCCGAAGACGTGGCCGTTCTCGTGGGGCAGCACCCGGTAGCCGGTCTCCGCGTACGAGCCCGAGCCGTCGTCCTGGCGGCTGTAGACGAAGGACGTGTTGGCGAGCGGGGTGCCGTCGGCGAACGGGGCGTCGTCGTTGCCGGAGAAGGTCACCGACAGGACGGTGTCCAGCGCCGAGGGGCCGGCGTTCGGGGTGACCAGCACGTTGACCAGGTCGTACGCCGAGAAGTCGACCTTCGGATCGGCGACGGTCACCAGGTCCTTGACCATCTTGCGGTAACCCGGTTCGTACGGTGAGCCGCGGTCGATCCCGTACTCGGAGAACGGCAGCGGCATCCGCAGCCAGTCCTTCACGGGTGTTTCGGGCAGGTAGGTGAGCCGGCCGTAGGAGCTGGTGCGGAACCAGTCGGAGGTCTGCGGGAAGAATTCCGCGAGCCGGTCCTCGGCCGGTTCCGTCGCCTGCGCGTCGGGGAAATCGATCATCAGGTTGAGTGCTCTGATCCGGCCGGTGGAGCGTGCGTAGCCGGGGGGCGTCGGCATGCCCTCCGACATCTGCACGCCCATGGCCGTGGGTATTCGGCACGGTGCGAGGCCGGTGCCCCGAGGGGTGGCCGCCGGTCCGGCGGAGGCGCGGCTGGCGATGGGCAGGGTGGAGCTGGCCGATGCCATCGTGGCGATGACCAGGGCCGTCGCTCCGGCGAGCGCGAGGGGGCGGCGGTGTCCGCGTATCCGGTGGCGGGGCTGCTGCATGGGGCGTCGCCTTCGGTCCGCGGCAGCCGGCCGGTCCTGACTGCGCTCTGGCGATCAGCCTCTGCCGGGTCGTGGGGGACCGCTCGCTGGGTGCGCCGATGGAGGGTTTCCGTCCCGACACCCTTGTGATGCAGGTCACATCGAGGTGGGAAATAACCGGGGATCCTCTCCCCGTTTGCACCTGTGTCCCCGCGAAACGGGGAGACGGTCCCCGGTTGACGCGAGGGCCGGCCACACACCGGAAAGGGAAGCCGTGAAGCCCGTCGCCACCTGCGCCGAACAGCGCCGTACGTCCCGCCCGCGGGCCGACGCGCTGCGCAACCGGGAGCGGATCGTGGCGGCCGCGCGCGAGATGTTCGTCGAGTTCGGGCCTGATGTGCCGCTCGACGAGGTCGCGCGGAGGGCAGGAGTCGGCAACGCCACGCTCTACCGGAACTTCCCCGACCGGGCGGCCCTGATCCACGAGGTCGTCCTCGCCGTCACCTCCCGCACCACCGACCGGGTGGAGGAGGCCGTCGCGGCCGAGTCCGACCCCTTCGCCGCCCTCAGCCGCTTCGTGCACGCGGCGGCCGACGAACGGATCGGCGCCCTGTGCCCGATGCTGTCCGGCGGCTTCGACACCGCCCATCCCGAACTGCTCGCCGAGCGCCGACGTCTCGAAGAGGCCGTCGAAGGGCTCGTGGAGCGTGCCATGTCCGCAGGGAGGCTGCGCACCGACATCGCCGTCGGTGACGTACTCGTCGCCCTCTCCCAGCTCACCCGGCCGCTGCCCGGCATCGCCTGCCTGGACATAGACCGGTTCACCCACCGCCATCTGCAGCTGTTCCTGGACGGACTGGAAGCCCCGGCCCGCTCCGCGCTGCCCGGATCGGCGGCGACCTTGGAGGACCTGCGCAGCGGGTGCTGACACCCGCGCACCGGAGAACCCCGACCCACAGCCCTCAGTAAGCAGCCCTCGGCGGCCGCACCAGCCCTGACAGCCGGCCCGGACCTCACGCGTCCGGCCGTCGGCACCGTTCGCCCTTTTCCGGTTCCGTACGCCGGTCCGTCCGCGGCCCGTGCGCCGGACCCGCAACTCCTCGTGTCCTTAGGTGGCTACTCCCATGTCGAAAACAGCCGGCACCCTTCCGGATCCCAGCCGCTGGAAAGCGCTGGCCTTCATCGCCCTCGCCCAGCTGATGGTCGTGCTCGACGCGACCATCGTGAACATCGCCCTGCCCTCCGCCCAGACCGACCTGGGCATTTCCGAGGGCAACAAGCAGTGGGTCATCACCGCCTACGCCCTCGCGTTCGGCGGACTCCTCCTCTTCGGCGGACGCATCGCCGACCTGTGGGGCCGTAAGCGCACCTTCGTGGTGGGGCTGCTCGGCTTCGCCGCGGCCTCCGCGCTCGGCGGCGCGGCCCAGGGCGAGGCGATGATGTTCGGCTCCCGCGCCCTGCAGGGTGTCTTCGGCGCACTGCTCGCCCCCGCGGCCCTCTCCCTGCTCGCCGTGATGTTCACGGACGCCAAGGAGCGCGCCAAGGCCTTCGGTATCTACGGGGCCATCGCCGGTGGCGGTGGCGCGGTCGGCCTGATCCTGGGCGGCTTCCTCACCGAGTACCTGAACTGGCGCTGGACCTTCTTCGTCAACATCCCGTTCGCGATCGTCGCCGCGGCAGGTGCCTACTTCGTCATCCGCGAGCCGGCCGGCGGCCGCAACCGCTCGGCGCTCGACATCCCCGGCGTCGTCCTGTCCACGCTGGGTCTGGTCTCGCTGGTGTACGGCTTCACCCGTGCCGAGTCGGCCGGCTGGTCGGACTCGCTGACCGTCGGCATGTTCGTCGCGGCCGCCGTGCTGCTGCTCGCCTTCGTCGTCACCGAGGCGCGTGTGAAGTCGCCGCTGCTGCCGCTGCGCGTCCTGACCGAGCGCAACCGTGGAGGGGTCTACCTCTCGCTCGGCCTCGCCATCATCGCGATGTTCGGGCTCTTCCTCTTCCTGACGTACTACCTCCAGGTGGTCAAGGGGTACTCGCCGGTCAAGACCGGCTTCGCGTTCATGCCGATGATCGTCGGCATGATCACCGGTTCCACGCAGATCGGCGCCCGGCTGATGACCCGGGTCCCGCCGAGGCTGCTGATGGGCCCCGGGTTCCTGGTGGCGGCCGTCGGCATGCTGCTGCTGACCCAGCTGGACATCGACACCTCGTACGCGGCCGTCATCCTGCCGGGTCAGCTGCTGCTCGGCCTGGGCATGGGTACGGCGTTCATGCCGGCCATGTCGCTCGCCACGCACGGCATCGAGCCGCGTGACGCGGGTGTCGCCTCCGCGATGGTGAACACCTCGCAGCAGGTCGGCGGGGCCATCGGTACGGCGCTGCTCAACACCATCGCCGCCGGTGCCACCACCGCCTACATCGCCGACCACGCCGCCGGTGCGAGCGACCCGAAGCTGCTCCAGCTGCAGGCGATGGTCGCCGGATTCGCCGGAGCGATCTGGTGGGCGGTCGGCATCCTGGTCGCCGCCTCGGCGATCGCGGTGGGCCTGATCAACACCGGACGTCCGGGCACCGGCGCCGCGAGCGGCTCGGGGGACCTGGCGGACGGGATCGAGGAAGAGTTCAAGATCCCGGTCGTCGCGCACTGAGCGCACGGCTCCGTATGTCTGCCCTGGTTCCGCTCAGCGGAGCCAGGGCAGATCCGCGTCCGTGCCCTCCGGTTGCAGGCCGGTGGCGATGACCTGCATGATCTCGCCGAGGCTCTGCACCTGCTGGGGGCTGAGCCGGGCGAACATCGCCTGGCGTACGGCTTCGACGTGCCCCGGTGCGGACCGCGCCAGCATGGCGTAGCCCTCGTCGGTGAGGATCGCGTTCTGGCCGCGCTTGTCCGAGGGGCAGTCCTCGCGGCGTACCCAGCCGTTCTTCTCCAGCCGGGCGACGGCGTGCGAGAGTCGGGACCGGGTGATCTTGGCGTCCTTGGCCAGCTCGGTCATGCGCTTCCGCCGCCGGGGGGCCTGGGAAAGGTTGACGAGCAGTCCGTAGTAGACGTGCGGCATGCCGGCGTCGCGCTGCAGCTGGCGGTCGAGATGGTCCTCCATGAGCGTGGTGGCGTGGAGATAGGCGCGCCACACGCCCTGCTCTTCGTCGGTGAGCCACCGGGGCCCGCCGGGGGATGCCGTGGTCATGTACTCCACTGTACGACCTTTTCTTGAAAGTTGAACTAGATAGAGCTAAGGTCTCCGGTAGTTGGAACTTGAAGATTCAAAGACTTGGCCCGGAGCGGCCGGCCTCGAATCCCCGTTGCTCGCGCAGATGCCAGTTTCCGGTACCTGTAGTGAACACACATACCTTGATCGACAGAGGAATGGGAGCGTCATGACGATCACCGCGGAACGTATGCCCGCCCTCTACCTCTCCCACGGTGCGCCGCCGCTCGCCGACGACCCGGTCTGGCCCGGCGAGCTCGCCGCCTGGTCGGAGGGGCTGCCGCGGCCCAAGGCGATCCTGATGGTCTCCGCGCACTGGGAGGAGGCCCCGCTAGCTCTCGGCGCCACCGTGACCGTGCCACTGGTCTACGACTTCTGGGGCTTCCCTGAGCACTACTACCAGGTGGAGTACGCCGCCCCCGGGGCCCCGAAGCTCGCGGACGACGTCCGCAAGCTTCTGCGCGGCGCCGGGACCCCGGTCCAGGACATCCCCGACCGGGGCCTCGACCACGGGGCGTACGTGCCGCTGGTCGAGATGTTCCCGGGCGCCGACATCCCCGTTCTCCAGATCTCGATGCCGACGCTCGACCCGCAGAAGCTGATGGCCATCGGGCGCAAGCTCGCGCCGCTGCGTGACGAGGGTGTGCTGATCGTGGGGAGCGGCTTCTTCACGCACAACCTGGCGGCGCTGCGGCACACCGGTGGCGGCGTACCCGGCTGGTCCGCGGAGTTCGACGACTGGGGGCGCCGGGCGCTCCAGGCGCAGGACATCGACTCCCTGCTGGACTTCGAGCACGCGTCACCGGCGGGCCGGCTGGCGCATCCCCGTACGGAGCACTTCGCTCCGCTGTTCGTCACCCTCGGTGCCGCCGAGGGCGAGCTCGACCAGGGGCGCAGTGTCATCGACGGCTTCTGGCTGGGTCTGGCGAAGCGCTCGTTGCAGTTCGGCTGAGCAGCGGCTTCTCGTACCAGGCCACGTTCCAGTACCTGCCGAACTTCCGGCCCACCTCCGTGTAGGTGCCGACGTGCCGGAAGCCGAAGGCGTGGTGCAGCCGCCCCGAGGCCTCGTTCGGCTGCGCGATCCCGGCGTACGCGCGGTGGATGTCCTCGTCGGCCAGAGCCTCGAACAGCGCCCTGTACAGAAGCGTTCCGATGCCGCGGCCCGTCGCGTCGGGGGCGCAGTACACGCTCACCTCGACCGAAGTGCTGTACGCCGCCTTGGGGCGGAAGGGGCTGCTGGTGGCATAGCCGAGGACATGCGGAGCGTTGTGCAGGGTACTCGGGTCCAGAGCAACCAGGAGCCGGTGGGGGCCGTCTTCCGGATGGGAGCGCAACCATGGCAGGCGCTCCTCCGGGGTGAAGGCAGCCGTGTCGAAAGTGAGCGCGGTCTCACGGACGTAATGGTTGTAGATGTCCGTCAGGGGCTCGAGGTCGGCTTCGACACCGGGTCTGACCTGCACTTCTGTGGGTATCTGCACCTTGTGTCCTCGTGTTGGGGGCGACAGGGTACTGCATGATCTCGAAAGTGAATGGCCCCCGTGGGAATTCTGTCCGGATTCCAGTCGTTGTTTCCATCGGATGCAGGGCACCCGGGAGGGTGTCGCGACCTACTCAGCAAGGGAGCACGCATGGCAACCCGTGCCGTCGCCCGTCGTTCGTCCGCCAGTACCGGCGGGACCGACCGGGCAAGCAGTGTTCGCGCCGTGGGCGGGGAGATCGCCGATCGCGACCTGGTCGGCATGTACCTGGACGAGATCGCTCGCACACCGCTGCTCGACGCCGCCAAGGAGGTCGAGCTCTCGCAGACGATAGAGGCGGGCGTCTACGCCCAGCAGATCCTCGACGGAGTGGTGGAGAGCGAGGCCGGCGGAGCGAAGCGTGAGGAGCTGGAGGCGCTGGTCACCGAGAGCGAGCGCGCCAAGGACATATTCATCCGCTCCAACCTCCGGCTGGTCGTTGCCGTGGCCAGGCGCTACCCCAGGGCGGGTCTGCCCCTGCTCGACCTGATCCAGGAGGGGAACGCCGGCCTGGTGCGCGCGGTCGAGAAGTTCGACTACGCCAAGGGTTTCAAGTTCTCGACGTACGCCACATGGTGGATCCGGCAGGCCATCACGCGTTCCATCGCCGACCAGTCCCGCACGATCCGGCTCCCCGTCCACCTCGTGGAGGAGCTCGGCAGGATCCGGCGTGTGCAGCGTGAGTTCAACCGTGAGCACGGGCGCGACCCGGAGCACGCGGAGATCGCCGCCGAGCTCGACTCCAACACCGAGCGCGTGGGCAACGTCCTGGACTGGGCCCGCGACCCCGTCAGCCTGAACATGTCCGTGGACGACGACGGAGACACGCAGTTCGGGGACCTGCTGGAGGACACCTCCGCCGTGTCGCCCGAGCAGTCCGTGATGACTCTGCTGCGCAGCGAGGAGCTCGAGGACCTGATCTCCAAGCTCGACAACCGCACCGCCTCCATCATCAAGATGCGGTACGGCATCGAGGACGGCCGCGAGCGGACCCTCACCGAGGTGGGCAAGCAGCACGGTCTGACGCGGGAGCGGATCCGCCAGATCGAGAAGCACGCATTGCTCGAATTGAAGCGAATGGCTCACGACACGGGCTTTGACGCTGCGGCGTGAGCGAATAACCCGTAATCTCCCCATCAAGCCGGTTCGCACCGGCCCGACGACCGGTCTCCTTTCCGGTCCCATGAGCTGAGTCCCGGCGCCCACCCCCCCCGGCGCCGGGGCTCATTCATGTCCGCCCCGCAGCTCTCACGTCCGCCCCGCCGCCGGCCGGGGTGACGCGGCGCGGGTCAGCCGGGCACCCAGGCCGCTGAGGTGCTCCACCAGGTGCGGGGGCCCGTGCACCTCGAACTCGCAGTCCACGAGTGCCAGCCGCAGCGCCACCCACTCCATCGAGTCGGAGGAGGCCGTGCGCAGCCGGCAGCTCTGCTCACCCGTCGGCTCCACCGGGCCGAGCGTCGAGGGCAGCCGTGCCGTCACGAAGCCCGCCGGGGCCCGGAAGGTCACGTCGAGGCGCAGCTCGGGCTGGGTACGCGACATCGACCGGGCGAAGAACTCCGCCGCGTCCCCGCTCCCGGTGGGCAGCTCACGCGGGGTGAAACGGGAGCCGGTGGCGAAGGGCTCGCTCACCCGGTCCACCCGGAAGGTGCGCCAGTCCTCGCGGTCCATGTCGTACGCCACGAGATACCAGCGGCTGCCCGTGCTCACCAGCCGGTACGGCTCGGCCTGCCGCCTGGAGGCGGTGCCGTCCCCGGAGCGGTAGGCGAAGCGCAGCCGTTCCCGCCCGGTGACCGCCGAGGCGATCGCCGTGAGCGTGCGGGGGTCGATGGTCGAACCGTCGCCGCGGGTGAGCGGCACGGTGGCGTTCTGCAGGGAGGAGACCCGGTGCCGAAGCCGTGACGGGAGCACCTGCTCCAGCTTGGCCAGCGCCCGTACGGATGCCTCGTCGACGCCCTCGATGGCGTGACCGGCCCCGGCCCGCAGGCCCACCGCGATGGCCACCGCCTCCTCGTCGTCCAGGAGGAGCGGCGGCATGGCGGAGCCCGCGACCAGGCGGTAGCCGCCGACCGAGCCCCGCGACGCCTCGACCGGGTAGCCGAGGTCGCGGAGCCGGTCGATGTCGCGGCGGATGGTGCGCGCGGTGACGTCGAGCCGCTCGGCCAGTTCGCTGCCCGGCCACTCGCGAGGTGTCTGGAGGAGCGACAGCAGTTTCAGCAGTCGTGCCGGGGTGTCGGTCATGGGTACAGCATGCCCATCCATTAGGTCACTATCTGACCTGTTGGGCCTCTAGCTTCCTCCCATGACTCCATCCGAATCTCTGCCGGCCACGGCAGCCGCCCGCACGACGTCGACAGGGCCGGCCACGCCGCAGGACCCGGCGGACCGGCGCCGCTGGTTCGCGCTCGCGATCGTGATGACCGCGGCCTTCATGGACCTGGTCGACGTCACGATCGTCAATATCGCCATCCCGAGCATCACGCGGGACACCGGCGCCTCGTTCACGTCGATCCAGTGGATCACCGCCGGATACGCCCTGGCCTTCGCGGCGGGTCTGATCACGGGCGGCCGGCTCGGTGACATCTACGGCCGCAAGCGGCTCTTCCTCATCGGCATAGGGGGCTTCACGATCGCCTCGGCCCTCTGCGGCTTCGCCGTGAACCCGGAGATGCTGGTCGCCTCGCGCATCCTGCAGGGCGGTATGGCCGCGCTGATGGTGCCGCAGGTGCTGTCGATCGTGCACGCCACCTTCCCGGCGCACGAGCGCGGCAAGGTCTTCGGGCTGTTCGGCGCGATCGTCGGGCTGGGTGCGGTGTCCGGGCCGCTGCTGGGCGCCCTGCTCACCGAGTGGAACTTCTTCGGCCTGGAGTGGCGGCCGATCTTCCTGATCAACCTGCCCGTCGGCATCGCCGGACTGGTGCTCGGGCGGAAGTTCATCAGCGAGTCCAAGGCACCGAAGGCACTCCGGCTGGACCTGACCGGCGTCGCCCTGGTGACGCTCGGCCTCCTCATGCTGCTCTACCCGCTGACCCGGGGACGCGAGCTGGGCTGGCCGCTGTGGGGCCATCTGTCGATGGCCGCAAGCCTCCTGGTGTTCGCGGCGCTCATCGTGTTCGAGCGCAGGAAGGCGGACCGGGACGGCTCGCCGCTCATCGAACTCTCGCTGTTCCGGGTGAAGAGCTTCGCCGCGGGCACCGCCGTGCAGCTGACCTTCGGGGTCGCCCTGGGCATCTTCTTCCTGGTCTGGACGCTCTACCTGCAGATGGGACTCGGCTGGAGCGCCCTGCGCGCCGGTTCGACCGGGATCCCGTTCTCGATCGCCGTCTCGGGTGCGGCAGGGATCTCCGTGCAGAAGCTGGTGCCCCGCTTCGGCCGCAAGGTGCTGCAGGCAGGCGCCCTGCTGATGATCGCCGGGCTGCTGCTCTACATCTGGGAGGCCGGGCGCTACGGACTGGCCATCAGCCCCTGGCAGATGGCGCTCCCGCTGGTGGTCATGGGCGTGGGCATGGGGCTGATCGTGGCCCCGCTCACGGACGCGGTGCTCTCCGGAGTGCCGAAGGAACACTCCGGCTCGGCATCCGGGCTGATCAACACCGTGCAGCAGATGGGCACGGCGCTCGGGCTCGGCCTCGTCTCGGTCGTCTTCTTCGGCTCGATCAGCGACCGGCTGCCGCCGGAGGCGATGGGCGCGGCGTTCGTGGACGCCTTCCAGCAGTCGCTGTGGTGGGTGGCCGGGGTGCTCGCGGTGATCTTCCTCGTGATGTTCGCCCTGCCCGCCAGGCCCCAGGTGCATCTGGAGGGCGGCACCGACGAGGACACGGGCCCCGGAGAGCCTCAGGACGGCGAGGCCAGGAAGGAGCCCGTCCTGGCGAGCTGAACCCGACGGCCGGGTCAGCAGATCCGGGTGCGGTTCTCCATGGCCATGCGGGCGCTCTGCTCGTCGTCGTACACCTCGCACATGTGCCGGCCGTCGGGTGTGGCCGTGTGCTCGACCTCCCACAGGCTCGTCTCGCTGCCGTCCAGGAGGAGGAAGGCGTGCTCGTAGAGCGTGAAACCGGCATCCCGTCCGTCGACGTGGTACTGGCGGCCGAAGACCTGGGTGATGTGGTGGGCGAAGGCGGCCCGGAGGAGTCCGGCCGTCGCGGCGCCCGGCCGGTCGCCGTTCTCCGCGCGGCGCAGGACACGGCGGGCATGGTCCGCCGAATTGTCCGACGCGTACATGCGGGGAAGGGGGGCCGGGGGGACGCTCATGAGCAGGGTGAGCGCCTCCAGGTCCTCCCGCAGGCTGTCGTCACCGAGGGCGGGGGTGTCCCAGAAGCTTCCGGCGAGGCGCGCGGCGGCGAGCTGGGCGTCGCCCTCGTCGTCGTACAGCTCGTGGCTGCGAGGGGCCGGGATGTCCCTGCCGCCGCCGTGGACCAGCTCCCACAGGGTGAGCGTGGTGCCGTCGGAGAGCAGATACGTGTGACGGTAGGTCTCGCGGTGCAGTACGGAACTGTGGTGGGACGAGTGCAGGGCGCTGCTGTGCGCCAGTGCCGTCCCGAGCCGGTCGACCGTCGTGTCGGACAGGTCGAAGGAGTTGAGGGCGCATCGCAGGAGTCGCTCGAGGTGCTGCTCGGTTGTCTCGTACGGATCGCTCAAGGTGCTGTCTCCAGGCCGTCGCCGCGTGTTACCTGATGCGTGCATAACGTAGTCCCTGGGTCTGACATCGTGACCGGGGTTCACCAAAAACGTACCGCGCACGCAGAAAATTCCCGGCTGTTCGGGGTGGCGCGCAAGAGGTTCCCGGCCGCCTCAGGATGCGCCGTAGAGCTCGCTGTACGAGGGGAACGTGCCTCCGGGGCCGTCGGCACCCCGCGCCGCCCTGACGGCCTTCACGATGGCGCGGGCCAGGGTGTCCGCCCCCGCCGCCAGGATGTCGTTGAGCGCGGCGACGGGTTCCTGGGGCAGCGGCAGGCGGTCGGTGGAGAGGGCGAAGACGGTGTCCCCGTCGGTGAGCAGGTGGACCGGCCGGACGGCGCGCGCCAGCCCGTCGTGCGCCGTGCCCGCGAGTTTCTGCGCCTGCGCCCGGGTGAGGACGGCGTCGGTCGCGACGACGGCGATCGTGGTGTTGAAGGCGCCGCCGGTCTCCTCCGTCCGGTCTGCCCGCGCGCCCCGGATCTCCGCCAGCCGCCGGCGCGCGGCTTCGTGCACCGCGGGCGCGGGATGCGCGGGCGGCTCTCCCGCGCCGTACTCCCCGTACAGCACCCCGGTCCGTGGATCCAGGACGGAGCCCGCCGCGTTGACGACGGCCAGAGCGGCGACCGTGGCCCCGGAGAGCAGGCGCACGCTCGCCGTGCCGACACCCCCCTTGACCTGCCCGGCCACCGCTCCCGTGCCCGCGCCCACCGAGCCCTCGGGCACCCGCGCGCCCGGCTCGGAGGCGGCGGCGGCCTCCACGGCGGCGCGGCCGGTCGACGCGTCGGGGCGGGCCCGCCACTCACCACCCCGACCCAGGTCGAACAGGCAGGCCGCCGGCACCACCGGGACCACCTGGGAGGGGTCCGGGCCGACCCGGACGCCGCGCCCCTGCTCCTCGAGCCAGGCCATCACGCCGGACGCGGCGTCGAGGCCGAACGCGCTGCCGCCGGTCAGGACGACCGCGTCGATCCGCTGCACCAGGTTGCGCGGATCGAGGGCGTCCGTCTCCCTGGTGCCGGGGCCGCCGCCGCGTACGTCGACGGCCGCCACCGCTCCCCCCTCGGGGGCCAGGACGACGGTGGTCCCGCTCAGCGCACCCTCGCCCGGCACCCCGGCGTGGCCGACGCGGATCCCTGCCACGTCCGTCAGCGCGTCCAGCGGGCCCCGGCCGGGCAGTTCGTCGGTCATGGAAAGCTCCTCGTGAGTGCGGGGTGCCGTGCAGGGGCGAACGTACAGGCGGTGGAGGGGGGAGCGGAGGCGGGCCGGATAGAGTCGTCCGCATGGTCCGACCGTCCCATGGCGACGCGCGCCCCGGGATGTGGCGGCGCGAGGCGGGCACCGTCGTGCGCCGGGTCGCGCCGCTCCTCGAGCAGGCGACAGCCCCGTTCGCCATCATCGCCGGGCTGCAGATACCGCCCGTCCCCACGGAGTGGGCGCCCCACTCGCACTCCCTCCACGAGCTCGTCTGGGTACGAGGGGGGACGCTGACGTCCAGGGTGGCGGACCGCGTCTTCACCGTGTCCGAGGGGCAGGGGCTCTGGATGCCCGCCGGACTGGTGCACGGCGGCAGGGCGACGGCGGGCGCCAAATTCTACGAGGCCTTCTTCGCCCCCGACCGCGCGCCGTTCGCGTTCGAGGAGCCGCAGGCGATCGCGATGACGCCGTTGCTGGAGTCGCTGCTGACCCATCTGTCCCGCGCGGATCTCGACGCGGCGGCCAGAACGCGTGCGGAGTCGGTCGTGTTCGACGTGCTGAGGCCGTCGGAACGCCAGTTGGTGCTGCAACTGCCCGGTGACCCCCGGATCGACGCCATCGCCGAAGCGCTGCTGGACGATCCCGCCGACTGCCGCTCGCTGGAGGAGTGGGCGCGGCGGCTGGGGATCAGCGACCGCACGGTCACCCGCGCGTTCCGCCACGCGACGGGCCTGTCCTTCGCGCAGTGGCGGCAGGTGCTGCGCGTGCACCGGGCGCTGACGCTCCTCTCCGAGGGGCTCGACGTGGCGACCGTCTCCGAGGCGCTCGGCTACGCGCAGCCCAGCACCTTCATCGCCTCCTTCCGGAGGGTCATGGGCACCACGCCGGGCGCCTACTTCGACGCGGCCGACAGCTCATCCGGGGATGTCCGGAATCCCGTATTGCCTGTCCAAAACTCCTGATTGCCGACTTCGCAAGCGGAACATACCCTTCTCGGAGTTAGGCGACCCTAAGTTCTTGCTCGCCGCGCACGGTGCTTCCGTGCGTGGGGGAGTCCGCTGCCCGGCCGGCGAAAGCCGGACGGAGGGTGCCGCAGTCCCTGCCCCTCCGAGTGTCCGGACCCACCCATGTTCACGAGCACTTCCCGGCGCGCCGGGCGCCCCGCGGCCGACGCCGCCACGCCGGAGGCCGCCCTCAACGGGCACGACCTGGTACTGCGGTACAGCGGCACACAGGTCGTCCACGGCGTCTCGCTGGCCCTGGAACCCGGCCGCGCGACCGCCCTGGTGGGGCCGAACGGCAGCGGGAAGTCCACGCTGCTGCGCGCGCTGTCGCGACTGCACCGGGTCGACGGCGGCCGCGTGACGCTCGGCGCACCCGGCGGCCCGTCCGAGCGCGACGCGGCCCTGCTCAGCGCCCGTCGGTTCGCCCGCGAGGTCACGCTGTTCTCCCAGTCGAGGCCGGCGCCCCAAGGGCTGACGGTCGCGGAGGTCGTGGCGTTCGGCCGCCACCCGTACCGGCGTGGCTTCGCCGGACCGACCGCCGCGGACCGGAGCGCCGTCGACCACGCCATGGGCGTGACCGGCGTACGGGACATGGCCGGCCGGCCGGTCGGGGAGCTGTCCGGCGGGGAGATGCAGCGGGTCTGGCTCGCGGCCTGCCTGGCCCAGGACACCGGCGTCGTGCTGCTGGACGAACCGACCAACCACCTGGACCTGCGCTACCAGATCGAGACGCTCGACCTGGTGCGCGATCTCGTCGAGGAGCACGGCATCGCGGTCGGGATCGTGCTGCACGACCTCGACCAGGCGTCCCGCGTCGCGGACACGCTGGTCCTGATGCGCTCCGGCCGTGTGCACGCGGCGGGCGCACCCGCCGACGTCCTCACGGCGCAGAACATCGGCGAGGTCTACGACATCCGTGTCGAGGTCGGCGTCGACCCCCGCACGGGCCGTCTCCGCATCGACCCGATCGGACGCCATCCCGGCTGAGCGGCGGTACGCCATCCCGGCTGGAGCCGTCGTACGCCACCCCGCCTGAAGCGGCACATCCGCCGCCGCAACTCATCGCAAGAAAGAGGATCGTTCATGAACCGTGCCCGTCGCCTGGCGGCGTCAGCCTCCGCAGGGCTCATAGCCCTCGCCGCAACGGCCTGCGGCACGACCACCGTCGACAAGGCCGGCACCGGGAGCAGCGCCGAGGCGGCGCCCGCTTCGGAGAGCTGCGCCCAGGACACCACGACCACGTCGACGAAGCCTGTCTCCTTCAAGGACGGCGTGGGCCGTCAGGTGAAGCTCGACAAGCCCGCCGAACGGATCGCGGTCCTGGAGTGGCAGCAGGTCGAGGACGCGCTGACCCTGTGCGTCACCCCCACCGCCGTCTCCGACGCCAAGGGGTACAGCACCTGGGTCAGCGCGGAGAAGCTGCCCGGCGGGGTGACCGACATCGGCACACGTGAGGAGCCCGACCTCGACACCCTCTACGCCGCGAAGCCCGACCTCATCGTGGTGGAGGCGTTCGACGCCGACGACGAGACCATCGCGAAGCTGGAGAAGCGCGGCGTCCCCGTGATGGCCACGCGGGGGGCGGACCCGAAGGACCCGATCGGGAACATGCGGGAAGTGTTCAGCATGATCGGCAAGGCCACGGGGCGCACCGAACGGGCCGACCAGGTGCTCAAGGAGTTCGACGCGCACCTCGCGACGGCGAAGAAGCAGGTCACCGACGCCGATCTGCCGACGAAGGACTTCCTGTTCTTCGACGGATGGCTGGAGGGCGGCAACCTCACCGTCCGCCCCTACAGTGACGGCGCCCTGTTCACCGAGATCGGCAAAGAGCTCGGCATGAACCCCGCGTGGACCGACGACGTCGACAAGGCTCACGGCGACGGGGGCGTCGACCCCTCGTACGGCCTCGCGCAGACCGACGTCGAGGGGCTGACCTCGGTGGGGAACGCCAACCTCTTCTACGCCAACGACGAAGGGGCCGGCGGGTACGTCGCCGCACTGGAGAAGAACCCGCTCTGGAAGACCATGCCCGCCGTGAAGGAAGGCCGCGCGCACGCGTTCCCGGCGCGGGTGTGGGGCGCCGGCGGCCCGCGTTCCTGCGCGCAGGCGATCGACGCCTACGTCGACGTACTCGACAAGAAGTGAGCACGACGCGGACATCGGCACCCCGGAGGGAAGCCCTGCCGCACGCCGAGCGCGGCAGCGGCCCCACCGGGGCGGCCGTCCTCGTACTCCTCCTCGTCGTGACCGTCCTGGTGGGCATGTGGCACCTGACGCAGGGCACATCGGGTGTCGGCGTCGGTGACCTGGTGCGGTACCTCGGCGGGGAACGGGAGAACACCGGTGGGGCTCCGGTCGGGGAGATCCTCACCGGCTCGCGCCTGCCGCGCCTGTTCGCGGGCGTGGCGGTGGGCATCGCCCTCGGCGCGGCCGGGGCGCTGCTCCAGTCCGTCACGCACAACGCGCTCGCCTCCCCAGACACCCTCGCGGTCACGGCCGGGGCCTACTTCACGCTCTCGCTCGTCGCGGCGTTCGGCCTCGCGGTCCCGCTCTGGGCGTCGGGCGCCGTCGCGTTCGCCGGCGGACTGGCCGCGGCGGCGCTCGTACTGCTCCTCGCGGGCCGGGCCGCGGGCACCACCGGCACCCGCCTCATCCTCGCGGGATCGGCGACGGCGATGGCCCTGGACGCGGCGACCGCGATGGTCCTCATCCTGTTCGAACAGAACACGACCGGTCTCTTCGCCTGGGGGAGCGGTTCGCTCGCACAGATCAACATCGACGCGTCGGTACGCGCCTTCCCCCTCGTGGCCGTGGTGCTCTGCGTCGCCCTGGCGCTGTCCCGCAGGCTCGATGTGATGAACCTCGGCGACGACGCCGCGTCCACCCTCGGCGTGCCGATCCGGAGCACCCGTGTGATCGCCGTGATCTGCGCGGTGGTCATGACCAGCACGGCGGTGACGCTCGCGGGCCCGATCGCCTTCGTCGGCCTCGGCGCCCCCGTGTTCGCCCGGCTGATCGCGGGACGGGTCCGGGCGCTGCGGCGGCACGTCTTCCTGGTGCCCGCGGCCGGGTTGCTCGGCGCGCTGCTCATCCTGCTCGCGGACGCGTCGCTGCGCGCGCTGCAGGGCGCGGACGGGGCCGCCTCCATTCCCACCGGTGTGCCGACCGCGCTGCTCGGCTCCGTGGTCATCGTGATCCTCGCGCTCCGCCTCCGCGACACGGGCCGGCTGCGTCAGCCACCGCACGCACGGGTCGCCGCACGGTCGCGCCGCGCTTTCCTTCTCGTCGTGCTCGGCGCGGTGGCACTGCTGGCCGCGGCGGCCCTCGTCGCGGTTCTGGCGGGAAGTCTCTGGCTCCGGACGGGTGACATCGCGCTCTGGGCCCAGGGCACCGCCCCCGACCTCATCGGGCAGGCGCTCGACGACCGGGTCCCGCGCGTGCTGGCCGCGATCCTCGCCGGCGCGGCTCTCGGACTGGCCGGATGCGTCGTACAGGGTGCGGTACGCAATCCACTGGCGGAGCCGGGCGTGCTCGGCATCACGGCGGGCGCCGGGCTGGGTGCGGTGGCCGTCGTCACCTCGGGCCTGCCCGGCGGGCGGCCGCTGCTCATCGCGGCCGCGGTCGTGACGGGACTCGCCACGTTCGGGCTGATCGCCCTGCTGTCCTGGCGCGGGGGCTTCCTGCCCGACCGGTTCGTGCTGATCGGCATCGGCTGCGGGTACGGCATCAGCTCCGTCACCACCTTCCTCCTGCTGCGTGCCGACCCGTGGAACACCCCGCGGATCTTCACCTGGCTCTCCGGCACGACCTACGGGCGTACGTTCCCCGACGTCGTCCCGGTCGCGGTGGCCCTGGCGCTCGCCGTTCCCGTGCTGCTCGCCATGCGCAGCCATCTCGACCTGCTCGCCGTCGACGAGGACACCCCGCGCGTCGTCGGCGTCAGGCCGGAACGCACGCGTTTCGCCGCACTGGCCATCGCAGCGGTGCTCGCGGCGCTCAGCGTGATCGCTGTCGGTGTCGTGGGCTTCGTGGGGCTCGTCGCCCCGCACCTCGCCCGGTCCCTGGTGGGCGCCCGGCACGGGCGGTCGATCCCGGTCGCGATGCTGCTCGGAGCACTGCTGGTCTGTGTGGCCGACGCTCTCGGCCGCACGATCGTCGTACCGGCCCAGGTGCCGGCGGGCCTCATGATCGCCCTGGTCGGCGCCCCGTACTTCGTCTGGGTGCTCGGGCGGTCCCGTGCCTGACACCGGGCGGGATCCCGCTTCCGAGAACCCGTCCTTCACCTTCCCCGACCCGCCGAGGAGCGCCGGAATGCCGTCCCAGCAGGGAACGCCCGTGAAGAGCGTCGTGGTCCCGTTCGAGCCCGACACGCCCCCGAGCTCGCTGGGGCACCTCGGGCACGAGGTCCCGGAGCGCTGGCACACGGTCGACCGTTCCGCCCACGCCCCCCACATCGTGGCCGTTCCGGGTGACGACGGTGCGGACTGGGTCGCCGCCGCGCTCGTGACGGCACGCCCGCACACGGCCTACCTCAAGATCGTCGACGCGGTCGGCGACGTGCCGGCAACCGTCGAGGCCGTCATCGCGCACGCACGGGACCGCGGGCTCGTACAGGTCAAGTGGGAAGGGTGGACGGCGAGCCCGGAGGCCGCCGCGGCCGCGGGATTCGCCCCTCTGTGTCCTCCCCTCTCGCCGGTGGAGGACGGGGCAGGGCCCGATGCCGGTTACGTGCGCTGGCTGTGCGACGGCCCGGGGACCGAGCCCCCGTACTACGGGCAGACCACGCACTTCACCTGCGGGGCCGTCACCGCTCTGGTCGCGAAGGCGCACGGGGGGACGCTGCCCCGGGAGGCACTCGACCGCGAGGCGGAGCTGACACTGTGGCGCGACGCCACCAACTTCCCCGCGTGCGAGCCGATCGGACTGGGCGTCGCCGTACGCCGGGCGTGGCCGTCGTCCCCCGTGACGGTCCACCTCGATACGGACCAGCCCGTCCTGCTCGACCACTGCACGGAGAAGGAACAGGAGTGGCGAGCCCTGCTCCAGCGCACGTCGCGCACGGAGGCCGGGCGGATCGGTGTCCCGGTCGACCCGGGCCGTCTCTCCCTGGCCGCGATCCGGAGCGCGGTCGGCAGACGTGAGCACGTGCTGCTCCTGGTCTCGCTCGCAGGGATGCAGGGGTTCGACGTGCCGCACTGGGTGCTCTGCCACGGCGCCGTGCCCGGCGCCGTCGTGATCGAGGACCCGTGGGCCCAGGCGGGCGCCGGGGACACCTGGGTCGACGCCCACCTGCTGCCGGTCCCCGACTCGTCGCTCGACACCATGTCGACCCTCTCGGCGGACCGTTTCCGCGGTGCCGTGGCAATCGGCCACCCGCAGCAGCGCGACGCTTCCTCCGACGAACCGCCCGGGTGAGAAACCCCTCGGCCGGCTGTTGCGTCCGGTGAGGGACCGGGGAAGAGCCGGGGCTCGGGCCACCTGGGCGACGCGCTCACACCATCGGGGCATATAACGGGACCGAACGCCCATTTCGGCCCTACGGTGGCCGGGTGACCGAGCCACCAGAACGCGCCGCAGCCGAGCAGCCCGAGCCCGGTGTCCGCACCGCCCCGTCCGGTGGGACGGCCGGCCGGCCACCCGGCAAGGGGCCCTCCGTCGCCGCGAGGGCGGCCCGGAACCTTCCGCGATCCGTCTCCGGCCGCGCGGCCCTGGCCGGAGCCGTGGTCTCCTGCCTGCTGATCCTCGCGATCGTGTTCGGCAGCCGCCTGCTGCACGATTTCGACTCGGCGCTGCTCCCGTACGCCGTCGCCACCGTCTTCCTCGCCTTCGGGGTCGCCTACCGCTACACGGTCTGGGTGTCCGCCCCCGGCGCCCGACGGCTCTTCAAGAACGGCTGGAGCAGCCTGTTCTCGGCCGAGAACTTCCGCAAGGCACCCACCGCCCTGCCGAAGATGATCGCGACCTACCTGGGCTTCCAGAAATTCCTCGGCGCCCGCTCACACGCCCGTTGGGCAGCCCACCAGCTGATCTTCTGGGGGTGCGTCCTCGCCGCGCTGATCACCTTCCCGCTGACCTGGGGCTGGTTCACCTTCACCTCCGACACCGGGTCGGGGCCCGGCTACGAGATGCGCATCTGGGGTCTCAAGATCCTCGGCTTCGACTCGCTGAACATCATCGGCTGGCTGATGTTCCACGGCCTGGACATCGCCGCGGTGCTCGTCATCCCCGGCGCGGGGTACTTCCTCTGGCGCCGTATGAAGGACCGGGGGGCCATCACCGGACAGCGGTTCGCCTACGACATGGTGCCGCTGCTCGCTCTGATCATCATCTCCGTGACCGGTCTGCTGCTCACCTTCTCCTCGATCTTCCTGCACGGCGGAGGCTACGAGTTCCTGGCGATCCTCCACATGGTGTCGGTGGTCTTCACCCTCATCTACATCCCGTTCGGGAAGTTCTTCCACATCGTGCAGCGCCCGGCAGCGGTCGGCATGCAGCTCTTCAAGTACACCGGGCGCCAGGACGACGAGATCTTCGCCTGCCGCCGCTGCGGAGAGGCCATCGACACCGGCCCGTACGTCGAGAATCTGCGCGGCACCATGCGTGACCTCGAACTCGGCTTCGACGCGTGGGCCGAATACTGCCCGCGCTGCAAGCGGGTACTGCGCGGCAACGCCTATCTCACCAAGGTCAAGAAGGGTTTCAAGTGACCGCGGACCCACGCGCAGCCGACGGCCGTACGACCGTCCCCCTCGACCCCTCCCTCGCCCCGCCCGGCACCCGTGGCTTCCGCGACGCCGGCGGCATCCCGGCCGACCAGTGGCACGCCGACCAGAACGGCGAGACGCTCGTCCCCACCCACTGCTGCTTCTGCGGTGTCCAGTGCGGGATGTATCTCCGGGTGGACCGCGGCGGCAAGGTCTTCGGCGTGGAGCCCCGCAACCACGACATCAACCGCATGCGGCTCTGCCCCAAGGGCATCAACGCCTACCAGCAGGTCAACCACCCGGACCGGCTGACCGCGCCCCTCATGCGCCGCACCCGCGACGAGGAACTGCGGGAGGTCTCCTGGGACGAGGCGCTGGACTTCACCGTCTCCGAGATCAGGCGCATCCAGCAGGAGCACGGGCGGGACGCCTTCGGCGTCCTCGGCGGCGCAAGCCTCTTCTCCGAGAAGACGTATCTGGTCGGCAAATTCGCCCGGGTCGCACTGAAGACCAAGCACGTCGACTACAACGGCCGGCTCTGCATGGTGAGCGCCGCCGGTGCCAACAAGCTCGCCTTCAACATCGACCGCGCCGGCAACCCCTTCTCCGACATCCTGCTCACCGACTGCCTCCTGCTCGCCGGGGCCAACGTCGGTGAGTGCTTCCCTGTACTGACCCAGTACGTCTGGGGGGCCCGGGACCGCGGTGCCACTCTGATCGTGGTCGACCCGCGCGAGACGGCGGTCGCGCGCACCGCCGACATCCACGTCGCACTCAAGTCGGGCACCGACTCGGCCTTCTTCAACGCCGTGCTGAACGTGGTCATCGAGGAGGGCCTCACCGACGAGGCCTACCTCGCGGCCCACGCCACCGGCTGGGAGGAGGTCAAGGCCAACGTGGCCCAGTACCCCCCGTCGCGCGCCGCGGAGATCTGCGGGATCCCCGCGGAGCAGGTCGTCCAGGTCGCCCGTGCCTTCGCCCGCGCGCCCAAGGCCATGGCCTTCCACGCCCGGGGCATCGAGCACCACACGCAGGGCGTCGAGAACTGCCTCAGCGTGATCAACCTCTGCACCGCCACCGGCCACATCGGCAAGCCCGGCGCCGGATACGGCACCCTCACCGGGCAGGGGAACGGCCAGGGCGGCAGGGAACACGGTCAGAAGGCCGACCTCCTCCCCGGCGGCCGCTCGATCCTCAACGAGGAGCACCGCCGGCAGATCTGCGAGATCTGGGGCATCGAGGAGTCCGAACTCCCGGCCGCCGGGACCTCGATGATGGAAATGGTCTGGCAGATGCAGCGCCAGGAGATCCGCGGTCTCATCGGCATCTGCAACAACCCCTTCGTGTCGCTCCCCAACTACGCCGTGGTCAAGGAGGGGTACGACACCACCGAATTCCACGCCCAGTTCGACTTCTTCCTCTCCGAGACCGCCGCCAACGCGCACGTCGTCTTCCCTGTCACCATCTGGGCCGAGGACGAAGGGGTGATGGCGAACGCGGAGGCACGCGTCGTCAAGCACAACAAGGCGCAGGAGCCGCCGTCCGGCGTGCGGACCGACACCTGGGTGATGTGCGAGATCGCCCGCCGCCTCGGAGCAGGCGACAAATTCGCCTTCGGCAGCTCCCGCGAGGTCTTCGACGAACTGCGCAGGGCCTCCGCGGGCACGATCATCGACTACTCCGGCATCACCTACGAACGGCTCGAGGAGACCGGCGGAATCTCCTGGCCCTGCCCGTCCACCGACCACCCCGGCACCCCCCGGCTGTTCGAGGACGGCACGACCTACCACGCCGACGGCAAGATCCACATGCAGGTCGTCGAGTGGCATCCGCCGGCGGACCCGTACGACGCCGAGCACCCGATGACGCTGACCACCGGACGCACCGTCGCGCACTTCCTCTCCGGCAACCAGACCCGCCGGCTGGGGGCGCTCGTGGAGCAGACCCCGCGGCCCTGGGCCGAGGTCCACCCCTCCCACGGATTCCACAACGGCGAACCCGTCCGCGTCGTCACCCGGCGCGGCAGCGAGGTCTTCCCCGCGCTGGTCACCGAGGCGATCCGTCCCGACACGGTGTTCATCCCCTACCACTGGCCCGTCCCCACGGCTGCCAACGCCCTCACCATCGACGCCCTCGACCCCCGCTCCAAGATCCCCGAGTACAAGGTCTGCGCCTGCCGCATCGAACACGCAGAGGCGATCGACGAGGTCCCCGCACCCCCCGTCGCCCCCGGCCACGTCGCCTATCCCGAGACCCAGGTCTCCCGCACCGACCCACTGCCGCCCACGGCCCCGCAGGGCCGCGGCACCTCGGAAAGGAGCTGATGCCCGGATGATGGGCAGAACGATGTTCATCGACCCGGGGCGCTGCATCGGCTGTCAGGCCTGTGTCTCCGCCTGCCGGGAATGCGACTCGCACCGAGGCAAGTCGATGATCCACCTCGACTACACCGACGAGGGCTCATCCGTCGCCTCCCTCCCCACGGTCTGCATGCACTGCGAGGACCCGGTGGCCCCCTGCGCCGAGGTCTGCCCGGCCGACGCGATCCTGGTCACCGCGGACGGTGTCGTGCAGCAGGCCGACACCACCCGCTGCATCGGCTGCGCCAACTGCGTCAACGCCTGCCCCTTCGGTGTTCCGAAGATCGACCTCCAGGCCAAGCTGCAGATGAAGTGCAACCTCTGTTACGACCGCACCGCCTACGGACTCGCCCCCATGTGCGCCACCGTCTGCCCCACCGGTGCCCTCTACTACGGCACCGTCGAAGAGCTCCAGGCGGAGCGCCCCGGTGTGCAGGTCGCCGACACGTTCGTCTTCGGCGAGAGCGAGGTCCGCACCGGCGTGGCCATGGTCGTGCCCGCGGAGCGGGTCCAGTGGCCGGTACCCGGCGGACTCCCCGTCGTCGAGATCAACGGGAAGGACGTCCGCCGATGAGCGTCACCGAACAGCAGCAGCCGGGCCCCGACCACGGCTCCGGGAGCGACCCCCGTGAAGCCCTGCACGACCGGATCGCCGCCGACTCGCTGACCACCCGCCGCGACTACCTCCGGATCGTCGCCACCGTGTCCGGCGGTCTCGCCGTGGGCGGTCTGGCCGTGGCGGGAGGCATCCTCCACCGGCACGGCGAGACGGAGGACGGGAAGGCGCCGTCCCCGAAGCGGATCGCCGCGCAGCTGCTGCCCGGAGAGTCCCTCGCCTTCCGCTACCCGGGCGACGAGGACCGGGCGGTCGCCGTGCGGATGGACGACGGCACCCTGGTCGGCTACTCCGCCGTCTGCACCCATCTGGCCTGCGGCGTGCTCTGGCGCAAGGACCGGGGTACGGACGGCGAGCTCTACTGCCCCTGCCACGAGGGAGTCTTCGACGCCCGCACCGGCGCGGTCACGGCCGGCCCGCCGCCCCGCGGGCTGCCCAAGGTGGTGCTGACCGAACTGGAGGACGGCAGTATCTGGGCCGTCGGGACCACCCGCTCCGGGGAGAGCGCCGAAGCAGGGCTGTGCCGCCAGCTCGGCGAGGACCGCCCCGATCTCGCCGCACGGATCGGCTGCCCCGGCACCGGAGGCGGCGCGGAGGCGCCACCCGCGCCGGCTCCGTCCGACGCCGCCACCACGGGGATGCGGTCATGACGGAACCTCTGGACCCGATCGAGCCGCCGCGGCCGCCCAGCCCCGCCGGAACGCGGTATCCCGACTATCACCCCGGCAGCGAGCGGGCCGAGCTGAACCGCCCCCTCCATGAGCGCTACCCCCAGATCCGGCCCACCAGTGGCTATGCCGACCCCCGGGTCCGTCACACCGGTCCGGGACCGGGAGCGGGCTCCGAGCAGGAACCCGAGCGCTCCGCGAAGCTGACGGCCAGGCTGGTGCTGGCGATGGGCGTCGTCATCGGCCAGCTCTGGGCTCTGACGGAGGTCGTCAACGTGTGGATGGAGGGCGACACAGGCACGGCCTGGTGGGGCGCCGGTTTTCTGTGCCTGTCGTTCCTCGTCGTGCTGGGGCTGTGGCTGCTCGATCCCAAGGACCGCTGAGCCCGGCCGTACCCTGGAGGCATGAGTACCGCCCCCGCCCCCGGACCGCGAGAGTCGAAGCCGCCGCAGCCCCAGCAGCGGCCCCCGCAGGAGTCCGGGCCCAAGCCGTCGGCTCTGGTCTTCGACGATCCGCTGGACCGGCAGTCCGCGGACGACACGGACCAGGGGTGGGGTGAGCGGGCTCCGTCCGGCGGCGGCGCGGCCGACCTGGCCCGCTTCCTCGACGAGAAGCCGCCCCACCACATCTGACGCGGCCTGCCGGGCAGGGGTCCGGCCGTGCGGAGACGACCTCAGGCCTGGCCCCGCTGGGCGACCAGCGCGTCCCGGATCTCCTTCAGCACTTCCAGCTCGCTGACCTCCAGCGTCTCCCGCACGCCCTCCTTCGCGGCCTGGGACGCGGCCCGCCTGGCGAGGTACTTCGCCATCGGCAGCACCATCAGGAAATAGACGACGGCGCCGGTGATCAGGAAGCTGAGGGTGGCGCTGAGCACCGAGCCCCAAAGGATCTCGATACCGTCCATCCTCCCGGTCTCCGGATCCACCGCACAGGGGCCCTGGAGACAGGACGTGTACTTCTCCAGGTCCTGGGTGCCGAACGCACCGACCACCGGATTGATGATGCCCTTCACGACAGCGTTCACCACGTTCGTGAAGGCGGCACCGATGACGACGGCGACCGCGAGATCGATCACATTGCCGCGCGTCAGAAAGGCCTTGAAGCCCTCCAGGAGGCCGACGTTCTTCTCGCTCACAGGTGAGCCTTCCTCTGTGCGTGCAGTAGGGGGAGCGAACCGCCCCGCCACATAAGGCGCCAGAAGACCACACTGTCCAATCGAGTACGTCGCACGGGTGAGTTGACGCGATGCCAGTCCTATTCGGCATGGGACACCGCCACCGCGAGACGACCCGACGCGCCGGCACCTGCCAGAGCCGCCGCGGTGTCCCGCTCCACGGACAGGACCACCAGGGCGCCATGTCCCATGCCCGCCCCGCCGTCGGCCGCGGGGAACGGCGCCTCCGCGTCGCCCGTACCGTGTGGGACCTCCGCCACCCGCACGTCCCGTGCCACCACTCCGGCCCCGGGCTCCCCGTCGGCCGTGGCGATCACGTCGACGCGGTCGCCCGGCCGCAGCAGCCCCACCGTCGCCGCGTCGGCGATCCGCACCGGAGCGGACACCAGAGGTACGGCCCGCCGGTCGGGCCCCGGCGGCGCGTCCCCGCCGACGGCGACCGCCCCTCTCTCCCCGCCCAGCCCTGAGGCGGCGAGCACGGCGGAGGCCAGCGCGAAGCCCGCGGCCAGCGCCCGGCGCTGCCCCCGCAGCGCCCGCCGGAGACGCCGCCCGCCGCCGCCCCGCACGCGCAGGGGCCCGAAGGACGGGACCCCGCACGGTGCGGGAGGCGCGGGACGTGTATCGGGCACCGACGGGAACATGGCCAACACCACCTGTCGTGAGGGGAGTCCGCGGGAGATCCCGCCGGACCCCCTCACGATCCACCCTCCGCGCAAATCCCGCCCGGCCCTGTGGACAGCCCCCACGATGTGGACAACCCGGCCACCCGTACGAGTCGGAAGCGGGCGGAGCGCGAGCCCGATGCCCGTGACCGTGCCGGGCTACGGCAGCTCGATCCCCGTGTCGATCCCGTCCAGTGCGTGCGCGCACACGCAGTCACGGCCCTCGTTCGCGGGCAGAGCGGCCACCGCGTCGAAGAGCACCGACCGCAGCCGGTCCACATTGGCCGCGAACACCTCGAGCACCTCGGCGTGGTTGACGCCCTCGCCGGCCTCGGCCCCCGCGTCGAGGTCCGTCACAAGCGTCAGCGTCGTGTAGCAGAGGTTCAGTTCGCGGGCGAGCACCGCCTCCGGATGCCCCGTCATCCCGACGACCGACCAGCCCATCGCGGCGTGCCAGCGCGACTCGGCGCGGGTCGAGAAGCGCGGGCCCTCGACAACGACCAGGGTTCCGCCGTCCACCGGCTCCCAGTCGCGACCGCGTGCCGCGGCCAGGGCCGCCTTGCGGCCCTGGGGGCAGTACGGGTCGGCGAAGCCGAGATGCACCACGTTCGGCTGGGTGCCGTCGGCCCGCGGCTCACCGTCGTAGAACGTCTGCGTGCGGGCCTTCGTACGGTCGACCATCTGGTCCGGTACGAGCAGGGTGCCGGGGCCGTACTCCGGACGCAGACCGCCTACCGCGCACGGGCCGAGCACCTGGCGTACGCCGACGGAACGCAGGGCCCAGAGGTTGGCGCGGTAGTTGATCCGGTGCGGCGGGAGGTGGTGGCCGCGGCCGTGCCGGGGGAGGAAGGCCACCCGGCGTCCCGCGATTTCACCCAGGAAGAGGGAGTCGCTCGGCGCTCCGTACGGGGTGTCCACCTGGACCTCGGTGACGTCCTCCAGGAAGGAGTAGAAGCCCGATCCGCCGATGACACCGATTTCCGCTGTAGCCGTTTCTGCGTTCACCATGCGGTCACACTAACCGGGCGCGCACGACCGGGACCCCGCCGAGTCGATCAGCGGGGTCCGGGGTGGAACGTGTGGTGCGCGGGTGCCTCAGGCGGCCGACGTACCGCTCGGCGAGGAAGAAGCCGAGGAGGAGGTCGAGGACGCGGCCGAGGCGGCCGGCTTCGCGTCCGACTTCGCCGAGGAGGACCCGGAGGCCGACCCGGCGGAAGAATCGGATGTCTTCGCGGACGACGACGTGGCCGGCGTGCTGCTCGACGAGGAGCCGCGGCTGTCGTTCCGGTAGAAACCGGATCCCTTGAAGACGATGCCGACGGCCGAGAACACCTTCTTGAGGCGTCCCTCGCAGTTCGGGCACACGGTCAGGGCATCATCGGTGAACTTCTGCACCGCTTCGAGGCCCTCGCCGCATTCGGTGCACTGGTACTGATAGGTCGGCACTTGCTCCTCCTGGCACTCTCACTCAATGAGTGCTAACGACGCTCCATACTGACCTATTCCGAGCGATCAGTCCACCGTGACCGGCTCGCGGTGACCGATCCCACGTGCCACCGTCCGCCCTCCGGCCCTCGGCGCAAGCCGTGAACGCAGGGCCAGCAGGGTCGCCAGGGCCAGCGCCGTGCCGGCCAGCGGGACCACGAAACCCGTGCTCGCGCCATGGGCGTCCGCGAGCTGTCCGGCCACCGTGACGGCCGCCGCCTGACCAAGCGCCACGGCGCCGGTGAGCCAGGTGAAGGCCTCGGTCCTGGCGGACGCGGGCACCAGGGCTTCGACCAGGGTGTAGCCGCTGATCAGCGCGGGCGCGATGCACAGTCCGACCAGCAGTCCGAGCCCCGCCAGCAGCGGTACGGAGTGCACGGCCCAGAGGCCGGACGCGGTCAGGGTCAGGGCCACGTAGCCGACGATCAGCCGACGGCGCGGGCTGCTCTTCCAGGCGATGGCCCCGCAGGCGATACCCGCCAGCATGTTGCCGGCCGCGAAGATCCCGTACAGCAGCCCGTTAACGCCCGGACGGCCGATCTCCTCGGAGAACGCCGTCAGGGAGACCTGCATGCCGCCGAACACGGCGCCGATGCCCAGGAAGGTGATCGCGAGGACGCGCACCCCGGGTACGGAGAGCGCCGAGCGGTGCGGTTCGTCCGCCGTGGCGGCGCCCCGGGGAGCGGGCTCGGTGGAGCGCTGGGCGGCGAACAGGATGCCGCCCAGCAGTGTCAGCGCCGCCTCCGCGACCAGTCCGGCCGCAGGGTGCACGCCGGTGCACAGCGCGGTCGCGAGCACGGGCCCGACGACGAAGGTGAACTCGTCCGTCACGGACTCGAAGGCGGCGGCCGTGGCCATCAGCGGGGAGGCCGGACGCCCCGGGGCGGCGCCGAGCCGGGCCGCCCAGCGCGCCCGCACCATGGGCCCGACCTGCGGGATGGAGGCTCCGGTGGGCACCGCCGCCAGGAACAACGCCCACAGCGGCGCGTCCGCCAGGGCGAGTGCGGTGAGGCCACCGACGGAGACGGCGTGCATCAGGACGCCGGGCAGGAGCACCGCCCGCTGGCCGAAGCGGTCGGCGAGCCTGCCGCTCTGCGGCGCGAACAGCGCCATGGAGACGCCGGAGGCGGCGGCCACGGCGCCCGCACTGCCGTACGAGCCGGTGGTGTGCTGAACCAGGAGCACGATCCCGATGGTCAGCATCGCGAAGGGCTGCCGGGCTGCGAAGCCCGGAAGGAGGAAGGTCCACGCACCCGGGGTGCGCAGCAACTGCCCGTAACCGGGGCGGTCGGAGACCGTGGACGCCACGGTCCATGCCTTTCTGCCGCCTGGTGGCCGTGTCCCCGGGAACGCCTCGCACGGGGTGCGGGGAGCGTGCGGGAACTGCCGAGAGCTGTCCTCTTCGCGCGGGACTGCGGTAGATGCCGGGCGCTCGCTCCAGAGGCGAAGGACGCCACGACCGCCATACGGTCGCGCCAGCTCTGCATCAGACAGAGTTGGTCGATCAGGGTTGGTCGATCACGTTCACATCGTGTGGATCAGAAGATCCGGTCCTTCATGTTACAGGCCCTGGCCCCGGTGCACCTGCGATTGTGAGCTGGAGCCCCTCGCCGCCTCTCCGGTCAGTGAGGGGCCCGGCTGCTCTCCGCCTTGTCCGCCGGGCGACTCTCGCCGCCCTTGCCCAGCCTCCGGGCCAGCTTCGCGAGGTGCGGCATGTCCACCGTGACCTCGTCGGCCCGGTCAGCCCCGCCCGTCCCCAGCCAGCCGGCCAGCTTGCCGCCCTGTCCGACCGCCCGCAGCCGGGCCTCCGCCGCGTCGCGCACCGGATCGGTCGCGACGACCAGCAGCTCGTCCCCGCGGCGCAGCACGGTCGAGGGCGCGGGGACGAAGCTCTTGCCGTCCCGTACGACGAGGGTGACCGCGGCCCCGGCGGGCAGCCGCAGCTCCCCGACCTCCACGCCGTGCATCTTGGACTTGCCCGGGACCGCGACGGACAGCAGATGGCCGCGCAACCGTTCCAGGGGTGCCGACTCGATGCCGAGATCGGCGGTCTCGGAGGGGTCGTCGGAGATCTTCAGGGTCTTCGCCAGCCAGGGCAGGGTCGGTCCCTGGATCAGCGTGTAGACGATGACGAGTACGAAGACGATGTTGAAGACCCGGGTGCTCCCCTCGATCCCGGACACCATGGGGATGGTCGCCAGGATGATGGGGACGGCGCCACGCAGGCCCGCCCAGGACATCAGCGCCTTCTCGCGCCGTGGCAGCCGGAACGGCGCCAGGCTGATGAACACGGACAACGGCCGGGCGACGGCGGTGAGTACCAGCCCCACGACCACGGCGGGCCAGAAGTCGTCGATCAGGTCGTGCGGGGTGACCAGCAGGCCGAGCAGGACGAACATGCCGATCTGCGCCAGCCAGCCGAGCCCGTCGGCGAAACCCCGGGTCGCCGGCCAGTGCGGGAGCTTGGAGTTGCCGAGGACCATCGCGGCGAGGTAGACGGCCAGGAAGCCACTGCCGTGGGCCATGGCGCCCGCCGCGTACGCCGACACCGCGATGGCCATCACGGCGATCGGGTAGAGCCCGGACGCGGGCAGTGCCACATGGCGGATCCCGAAGGAGCCCAGCCAGCCCACCGCGAGGCCGATCGCGGCACCGATGAGGAGCTCCAGGGCTATCTCACCGACCAGCACGTACCAGTGCTCCACGGGGCCGACGGCGGAGAACGCCACCACGAGGATCACCACGGGAGCGTCGTTGAAGCCGGATTCGGCCTCCAGGACACCGGTGATGCGGGAGGGCAGCGGGACCTTGCGCAGGACGGAGAAGACGGCCGCGGCGTCGGTCGAGGAGACGACGGCTCCGATGATCAGGGCCTGCCGCCAGTCGAGGCCGACGAGATAGTGCGCCGCGCTCGCGGTGACGCCCACGCTGATGCCCACGCCGATGATCGACAGCATGGCTGCCGCCGGCAGCGCGGGTTTCACTTCTTTCCACTTCGTGCCCAGGCCGCCCTCGGCCAGGATGACGACCAGGGCGGCGTAGCCGATCACCTGGGTCAGCTCGGCGTTGTCGAACTTGACGTCGAAGATGCCGTCCTGCCCCATGGCGATGCCGATGCCGAGGTACAGGAGCAGGCTTGGGAGCCCGCTGCGGGACGAGATGCGTACGGCCGCGACGGCGACCAGCAGGACGAGTGAGCAGACGAGCAGAAGTTCGTTGAGCGCGTGGACAGTCAGGGTCCGTTCCTTCCCTGGTGCGTACGCCTTCCGGATCGTCCTCCGGCGGCCAGTACTTCGTTACCTTACCTAATCTTTAACGTTTTCTTGACGCCTTCGAGTGTTCGTGCGAACCGGTGCGCAAATGGATGCATCCCCATACCGCGTCCGAGTGGCTTCGGCGGGGCGCCTATGGTTGCTCCTGCACTCCCAGGACCACCCTGCCCCTCGAAGGACAGCGATGCCCGCCAACACAACCGCCCCTTCCGGGTCTTCCGATGCGAAGACGACAGGCAGGAAGAAGGGGCGACGCGCCCGCCTGATCGTGATCGTCCTGGTGCTGGCGCTTGTCGCGGGTGTCGGATACGGCGCGTACTGGTCCGTTTCCACGGTCCGGGCCTCGTACCCGCAGACCACCGGTTCGCTCGAACTCAAGGGTCTGTCAGGTGACGTCGACGTCAAGCGCGACGACTACGGGATCCCGCAGATCTACGCGGACACCGACAGCGACCTGTTCCGCGCCCAGGGCTTCGTCCAGGCCCAGGACCGCTTCTGGGAAATGGACGTACGCCGTCACATGACCTCGGGCCGGCTCTCCGAGATGTTCGGCTCCGGCCAGGTCGGGACCGACTCCTTCCTGCGCACGCTGGGCTGGCGCAAGGTCGCGCAGAAGGAGTACGACGAGGTCCTGGACGAGGACACCAAGAAGAACCTCCAGGCGTACGCGGAGGGGGTGAACGCGTATCTGGACGGCAAGGACGGCAAGGACATCTCCGTCGAGTACGCGGCCCTCGGCCTGACCAACGACTACAAGCCCACCGAGTGGACCCCGGTCGACTCGATCGCCTGGCTGAAGGCGATGGCCTGGGACCTGCGCGGGAACATGCAGGACGAGATCGACCGCTCGCTGATGACCAGCAGGCTCAGCGCGAAGCAGATCAAGGACCTCTACCCGGACTACCCGTACGAGAAGAACAAGCCGATCGTCGAGCAGGGCGCGGTCTCCCCGGCCACCGGTAAGTACGACCCCGAGGCCGAGCCGACGGGAGAGATCGGGTCGCAGACCGTCGAGGGCGCGACCGAGGGCCTGAACACCCAGCTCTCCGCGCTCTCCGAGAGCCTCGACGAGATCCCGGCGCTGCTCGGCCCCAACGGCAACGGCATCGGATCGAACTCCTGGGTCGTCTCCGGCGAGTACACGACGACGGACAAGCCGCTGCTGGCCAACGACCCGCACCTGGCGCCGCAGCTGCCCTCGCTCTGGTACCAGATGGGGCTGCACTGCCGTCAGCTCTCGGAGTCGTGCCAGTACGACACCGCCGGCTACACGTTCTCCGGGATGCCCGGTGTGGTCATCGGCCACAACCAGGACATCGCCTGGGGCTTCACCAACCTCGGCGCGGACGTCACCGACCTCTTCCTGGAGAAGGTCTCGGCCGACGGCTACCAGTACGACGGAAAGACCGAGCCCTTCATCACCCGCAAGGAGACCATCAAGGTCGCGGGCGGCAAGAGCAGGACGATCACCGTCCGCGAGACCAACAACGGTCCGCTGGTCTCCGACCGCAGCGGTGAGCTGGAGAAGGTCGGCAAGAAGGCTCCCGTCACCACCTCGGCGCCGGACCGGGGCGACGGGTACGGGGTCTCCCTGAAGTGGACGGCGCTGGAACCGGGGAAGTCCATGGACGCGGTCTTCGAGCTCAACCGGGCCAAGGACTTCACGAGTTTCCGCAAGGCGGCCGCGCACTTCGAGGTGCCGTCGCAGAACCTCATCTACGCGGACACCGAGGGGCACATCGGCTACCAGGCGCCCGGCAGGATCCCGGTCCGCCTCAAGGGTGACGGCACGACACCGAGCCCCGGCTGGTCCGCCGCCTACGGCTGGGAGAAGGACCCCATCCCGTTCGACGAACTGCCGTACGAGTACGACCCGGACCGCGGCTACATCGTCACCGCGAACCAGGCGGTCATCGGTGACGACTACGAGCACATGCTCACCAAGGACTGGGGCTACGGCACCCGCAGCCAGCGGATCAACGACCTGATCCAGAAGAAGATCGACGGCGGCGAGAAGATCTCGACCGACGACATGCAGACGATGCAGATGGACAACCAGAGCGCGATCGCCGCGAAGCTGGTGCCGGAGCTGAAGAAGATCGGCATCAAGGACAAGAGCGTCCGCGAGGCGCAGAAGCTGCTGGAGGGCTGGGACTACACCCAGGAGTCCGACTCGGCCGCCGCCGCGTACTTCAACGGCGTCTGGCGCAACATCCTGAAGCTGGCGTTCGGCGACAAGCTCCCCAAGGAGATGCGGGCCGAGGGCGACTGCGTCTATGTGAAGCCGGTCCCCGGCACCGGGCCCGTGGACGAGCAGGACAAGCTCGTACGCGAATGCGGTCAGCGTGCCCCGGACGCGGCGCAGCCGGACGGCGGCGACCGCTGGTACGAGGTGGTCGAGAGCATCCTGGACGACCAGGACAACGCGTGGTGGAAGGTCCCGGCCAAGGGCCGCGAGGAGGCCGTCGACAGCCGTGACGAGCTCTTCGCCCGTGCCATGGAGGACGCGCGCTGGGAGCTGACCGCCGAGCTCGGCAAGGACATGTCCACCTGGAGCTGGGGCAGGCTGCACCAGCTGACCCTGCGCAACCAGACGCTCGGCAAGGAGGGACCCGACCTCCTGCAGCGGGCGCTCAACCGGGGTCCCTGGGACCTCGGCGGCGGCGAGGCGGCGGTCGACGCGACCGGCTGGAACGCGGCGGGTGGCTACGAGGTCATCTGGGTCCCGTCGATGCGGATGGTCGTCAACGTCGGCGACTGGGACAAGTCCCGGTGGATCAACCTCACCGGATCCTCGGGGCACGCGTTCAGCGCGCACTACACCGATCAGACCGACAAGTGGGTCGAGGGCGAACTGCTCGACTGGTCCTTCGGGGCGGACGCCGTGAAGCAGTCCACCGTCGACAGCCTGACGCTCAAGAAACCCTAGGTCCGGTCCCGGAGCGGGAAGCGCCGCGCTCCGGTGGGCGTGACCACGGCATCCACGGGGTGGTCGTGCGGTTCATCAGGAACCCGCGCGACCACCTCGTCGTCGTACAGCAGGACGACCAGGGCAGGGTGCGCCCCGGCCGACGCGAGCCGGGCCAGCACCCGGTCGTAGCTGCCCCCGCCGCGGCCCAGCCGCATCCCGCGCCCGTCCACGGCCAGGCCGGGCAGCAGGACCGCTTCAGCGTCCAGGACCGCCCGCGGCCCGAGGCGCTCGCCGTCCGGCTCCAGCAGCCCCCGGCCGACGGGCACGAGGTGCTCCGCTCCTTCGAACACGGCCCAGTCGAGATCGTTGTCCGCCATGAGGACCGGGAGCAGTACGCGTACGCCCCGCGCCCGCAGGGCGTCCAGGAGAGCGTGCGTTCCCGGTTCGCGCCCCACGGACACATAGGCCGCGACGGTCCGGGCGCCGGTCAGTTCGGGGAGATCCGCGGCGGCCGAGGCGAGAACCGCGGCGGTTCTTCTGACGTCTTCCGAGGTGAGGTGCCTCCGTGCGGCGAGAATTTCGCGCCGCAGTGTTGTCTTTCGGGACATGTCATAGTTCAACGGGTGCTCACATAGTTCTTTTATGTGGATGTATGAGAACGAAGTTAACCGGAGGCTCATCTTCCGCCCATACGCACCGGTTAGAGTTCAGCGCATGACTCAGTCGCACCCCAGGATCAGCAAAGCTGTCATCCCAGCTGCAGGTCTCGGCACCCGGTTCCTGCCGGCCACCAAGGCCACTCCCAAAGAGATGCTGCCTGTCGTCGACAAGCCCGCCATCCAGTATGTCGTCGAGGAGGCTGTCGCCGCAGGCCTCTCCGACGTACTGATGATCACCGGTCGCAACAAGCGTCCCCTGGAGGACCACTTCGACCGGAACTACGAGCTGGAGTCCGCGCTGACCCGCAAGGGGGACGCCGAACGCCTCTCCAAGGTCCAGGAGTCCAGCGACCTGGCCACCATGCACTACGTGCGCCAGGGCGACCCGCGCGGCCTCGGCCACGCCGTCCTCTGCGCCGCCCCTCACGTCGGCGACCAGCCGTTCGCCGTCCTCCTCGGTGACGACCTCATCGACCCGCGCGACCCTCTTCTCGCCAGGATGGTCGAGATCCAGGAGCGCGAGGGCGGCAGTGTCGTCGCCCTGATGGAGGTCGACCCGTCGCAGATCCACATGTACGGCTGCGCCGCCACCGAGGTGACCAACGACAGCGACGTCGTCCGGGTCACCGGGCTCGTGGAGAAGCCCGACCCGGCCGAGGCGCCCAGCAACCTCGCCGTCATCGGCCGCTACGTCCTGGACCCCGCGGTCTTCGACATACTGCGCCGGACCGAGCCCGGCCGAGGCGGCGAGATCCAGCTCACCGACGCCCTTCAGCTGCTGGCCGAGGACGAGAAGACCGGCGGCCCGGTGCACGGTGTCGTCTTCAAGGGCCGCCGCTACGACACCGGTGACCGCGGTGACTATCTGCGTGCCATTGTCAGACTCGCGTGCGAACGTGAAGACCTGGGCCCGGACTTCCGGTCCTGGCTGCGCAGTTACGTCGACGAGGAGTTGTAACAGCTTGAGCAGCACGATCTGGTCGGTGGACGAGCACCTGGACGACATCCTCGCCGCGGTGAAGCCGCTCGAACCCATCGAGCTGCAACTGCCGGACGCCCAGGGCTGCGTCCTGGTCGAGGACGTCGTGGTGGAGGTCGCCCTGCCTCCCTTCGACAACAGCTCGATGGACGGGTACGCCGTCCGGATCTCCGATGTCGAGGGCGCCAGCGAGGAGTTCCCCGCCGTCCTCACCGTCATCGGCGACGTGGCCGCGGGCGACGGCGGTCTGGCCGACGGCCGGTCCGTCGGCCCCGGCGAGGCCGCCCGCATCATGACCGGCGCTCCGCTGCCCGCGGGCGCCGAGGCGGTCGTCCCGGTCGAGTGGACCGACGGTGGCACGGGCGGTGGCCCTGCCTCCGCCATGCGCGCCCACAGCGACGCCCCGGAGGGGGCTAGCGGTGAGGTCCGCGTCCACCGCCCCGTCAAGCCGCGCGCCCACGTCCGGGCCAAGGGCAGCGACGTACAGCCGGGTGACCTGGCACTGCGCGCGGGTTCGGTCGTAGGGCCGCCGCAGATCGGGCTGCTCGCCGCGATCGGCCGCTCGACGGTGCGGGTGCGGCCCCGTCCGCGTGTCGTCGTGCTGTCCACCGGCAGCGAGCTGGCGCAGCCGGGCGAGGAGCTGACCGGCGGCCGGATCTACGACTCCAACAGCTTCGCGCTGACCGCCGCGGCCCGGGACGCGGGCGCCATCGCCTACCGCGTGCCGGCGGTCGCGGACGACGCCGAGACGCTGCGGGCCACGATCGAGGACCAGTTGATCCGCGCCGACATCGTCGTCACCACGGGCGGGGTGAGCGTCGGAGCGTACGACGTGGTCAAGGAGGCCCTGTCCTCCGTGGGCGACGAGGACGAGCCCGGCGGGGGCATCGACTTCCGCAAGCTCGCCATGCAGCCGGGCAAGCCGCAGGGCTTCGGCTCGATCGGCCCCGACCACACGCCGCTGCTGGCGCTGCCCGGCAACCCGGTCTCCTCGTACGTCTCCTTCGAGCTGTTCGTCCGGCCGGCGATCCTGACGCTGATGGGCCTCGACGACGTCCACCGCCCGAAGGTGCGGGCCACGCTCAGGACCGACGAGGCGCTCGCCTCGCCGTCCGGCAAGCGCCAGTTCCTGCGCGGGACCTACGACGCCGAGGCGGGCACCGTGACTCCGGTCGGGGGGCCCGGATCGCATCTGATCGCCGCCCTCGCCCAGGCGGACGCGCTGATCGTGCTGCCCGAGGACGTCACCTCCGCCGAGCCCGGCACGGAGGCCGAGGTGATCCTCCTCCGCTGACTTCGGCGCGGTGGCGGTACGGTATCTGGCGCTGTGCCTTACCGGGGGAAGCCCCCCGGTCCCCTCGGTCCGCGCCACGGTGCGGGACGGGCGGGCAACCGGCGCCCTACCGCTAGGCGGAGTGAGTTGAGTACGCAGAACAGGCTGACGCACATCGACGAGGCGGGCGCCGCCCGCATGGTCGACGTGTCGGAGAAGGACGTCACCGCGCGTGTCGCCCGGGCGAGCGGCCGGGTCCTCGTGTCACCGCGTGTCGTCGAACTCCTCAGGGGCGAAGGCGTCCCCAAGGGCGACGCGCTCGCCACCGCGCGCATCGCAGGGATCATGGGGGCCAAGCGCACCCCGGACCTGATCCCGCTCTGCCACCCGCTCGCCGTCTCCGGCGTGAAGGTCGACCTGAGCGTCGCCGACGACGCGGTGGAGATCCTGGCCACCGTGAAGACCACGGACCGCACGGGCGTCGAGATGGAGGCCCTGACCGCCGTGTCGGTCGCCGCGCTCACGGTGATCGACATGATCAAGGCGGTCGACAAGAGCGCGGTGATCACGGACGTCCGGGTCGAGGCGAAATCGGGCGGCAAGTCCGGCGACTACCGGCGCCCCGCGCCGGAGGGGGCGGACGTATGACCGCGCCCGGCAGCACCCCTGCCACCGGCGGATACCGCGCCCTCGTCGTCACCGCCTCCAACCGCGCCTCCGCCGGTGTCTACGCCGACAAGGGCGGCCCTCTCATCGCCGAGGCCCTCACCGGTCTCGGGTTCGCCGTCGACGGCCCCCAGGTGGTGCCCGACGGAGATCCGGTGGAAGCGGCCCTTCGCGCGGGAGCGGCCGCGGGCTACGACGTGATCGTCACCACCGGCGGTACGGGCATCTCGCCCACCGACCGCACGCCCGAGGCCACCCGCCGCGTCCTGGACCGTGAGATCCCGGGCATCGCCGAGGCGATCCGGGCCGAGGGACGCGACAAGGTCCCCACCGCCGCACTCTCCCGCGGCCTCGCGGGCATCGCGGACCGCACACTCGTCGTGAACCTGCCGGGCTCGACCGGTGGCGTACGCGACGGGCTCGCGGTCCTGAGCAGGCTCCTGGTGCACGCCGTCGACCAGCTGCGCGGCGGCGATCACCCCCGACCGGGGAGCCCGAGCTGAACGTCCGGACCTGGCCGGTGATCCTGACCGACGGCGCCGTCACCCTCCGCCCGATAAAGCTGCGTGACCAGAGCATGTGGCGTGAGGTCAACCGCCGTAACCGCGACTGGCTGCGCCCCTGGGAGGCGACCGTCCCGCCGCCCGCCCCGGGCGGCCCGGTGGCCCAGCGCCCCACCTACCGTCAGATGATCCGCCACCTGCGTGCCGAGGCGAACGCCGGGCGGATGCTGCCCTTCGCCATCGAGTACGAGGGGCGTCTCGTCGGGCAGTTGACGGTGGCGGGCATCACCTGGGGCTCGATGTGCTCGGGCCATGTCGGCTACTGGGTCGACCAGGCCGTGGCGGGCCGCGGTGTGATGCCGACCGCGGTGGCTCTCGCCGTCGACCACTGTTTCCGTACGGTCGGACTGCACCGGATCGAGGTATGCATTCGGCCCGAGAACGCCCCCAGCCGAAGGGTCGTGGAGAAACTCGGATTCCGTGCGGAAGGACTACGTCCACGATATCTGCACATCGACGGTGCGTGGCGGGATCATCTGATCTTCGCCCTCACCGCCGAGGAAGTGCCCGACGGCCTGCTGCGGCGTTGGCGCAGGATGCGGCCAGGTACTCCGGGAACGCCGCGCACACCCGGAGAAATAAAATAAGTGTTCGAATTTGATCGCTCTCTGACGGTAATGAACCTCACTTTCGGCGACTGTTGACCCGAACAATCGAAAAAAAAGTCCGTCATATCAGCCGGATCGTGCGACACACCGGGCCAATTGGCGGATGCCGCCGTGCAAACCCCTCTACGGTGTGAGAGTGAGCAGCAGCGGCCTCATCTACGCAGTCATCGTCGGTGCTTGGGCCGCCTACTTGGTGCCGATGTGGCTCCGCAGGCAGGACGAGCTCAATGAAGCCCGTCCGACGGAACGCTTCAGCACCGCCATCCGGCTGCTGTCCGGACGGGCGGCCATGGAGCGCCGTTACGCCAAGGAGCTGCGGGAGCGGGATGCCGAGGAGGCGCCTGGCGACGTGGACCCGGATGCCGTCACGGACCGATTGGAGTCCGTCGACGTCCGGGCCTTTTCCGCGCCTCCGGCCCATACGGAAGCGCGGTTGCGCCTCCCGGCCCCCGGCAGGCCGGACCAGGAGCGCCCGCAGGACCGGGCCTCCCGTCCGGAGTCCGGCCGGCGGGAGGGGCGGCGGCCTTCCGGCGCCGAGACCGAGCGCGAGCGCCGGCGGCGCTCGCAGGTCCTGGCGCGCCGTCGGCGTACCACCACGATCCTGTTCATGGCGTTCACGCTCGGCGCGGTCGTCGCGGCGGTGGGCGGACTCCGCTTCCTGTGGGCGCCGGCCGTTCCGGCCGTGCTGCTGAGCTCGTACATCGTGCATCTGCGGGCCCAGGAGCGCCGTCGGTTCGTCTTCACCATGGACCGGCGCCGGGCTGAGGTGGCCGCGCAGCGGCTGCGCGAGAACCGGCCCCGCAGGCACCAGCCCGCGTCCTCGGCTCCCGCCGAGGCCGACGAGGAACCCGAAGCGGCCGTCCCCGTCCCCACGGTGTCCCCCCAGGAGGCGGGCCGCCGCGCCCTCGTCGAGCAGACGGACCACGCCGAGTGGGTCGACCAGCAGCGCGAACGCGGTCCGGCCCAGGGTGACAGCTGGGAGCCGGTCCCGGTCCCGCTGCCGACCTACGTCACCGCCCCGGTCGCCCCGCGCGCCACGGGAGGGGTCGAGGTCGGCGACCCGGAGACCTGGAGCGCCGCCCGCTCCAGCCCGGCGGAGCCGACCCGGACGGGCACGCAGGAGACCGCCACGCCCGACGCCGAACCGGCCCCCCGCCGCCGCGGCAACCCGGCGAAGCGCACCCGTGACCGCGGCCGTACGCCCCTCTTCGACCAGTACGACGACGAGGACCGGCCGCGCGCGGCCAACGAGTGAGCCCGGCGGGGAACCCGGCTCGGTGACCTGCCGGGATACGGATTTCCGAGCACCCCGATGAGGGTGCTAGAGTTTCACTCGTTGCAAGGGCCTGTGGCGCAGTCTGGTAGCGCACCTCGTTCGCATCGAGGGGGTCTGGGGTTCAAATCCCCACAGGTCCACCGCACACACGAGATCCCGTCCGATCGCAAGATCGGGCGGGATCTCGTCGTTTTCCGGTGGTGTTTCTCGAGGTCCCCCGGAGAGCGGCGAGCCGGTGCCCCCCGGCCCGGCGCCCGCCCGGCCGACCACCCGGTAACCTGGGCCTTCCTCGCTCACCCGCCCTTCCGGTGACCGCTGTTGAGGGCTGCGCGGGTCAGGTGGCGGGGGTGCCTGTTCGTGGTTCCGTAGGAGGGCGCACTGTGACAGCCGGTATACCCAGCTCCCGCATCGACACCAGCAAGCCGCACCCGGCACGGGTCTACGACTGGCTGCTCGGCGGGAAGGACAACTACCCGGTCGATCAGGAGGTCGCGGAGAAGCTGCCCGCCGAGGCGCGGGCGAACGCGGCGCGTAACCGGGCTTTCATGCGCCGGGCCTCCGCCTGGCTGGCCGAGCAGGGTGTCGGTCAGTTCCTGGACATCGGGACCGGCATCCCCACCTCGCCCAACCTCCATCAGATCGTCCAGGCCGTCACCCCGGGTGCCAGGGTCGTCTACGCGGACAACGACCCCATCGTGCTGCGTCACGCGGAAGCGCTGCTGGTGAGCCACCCCGACGGCGCGACCGACTACATCCACGGGGATGTGCGGCAGCCGGAGGCGATTCTCGAACAGGCGGCGCGGTCACTCGACTTCGGGAAACCCGTCGCGCTGTCCCTCATCGCGCTGATGCACTTCCTGCCCGACGAGCAGGATCCGTACGGCATCACCCGCACGCTGGTCGGGGCGCTGCCTCCGGGGAGCTTCCTCGTGCTGTCGCACGGGACCGCCGATCAGCATCCTGAGCTCAAGCAGGAGACGGAGTCCGCGTACAGGAAGGGTGCGATCGCGCTGCGCATGCGTTCACGCGCGGAGGTCGAGCCGTTCTTCGAGGGGCTGGAGCTCGTCGAGCCGGGGCTGGTCACGGCTCCCGAGTGGTACCAGGAGGAGCCCGCGCCGGCGTACGAGCGGAGCGGGTTCTACGTGGGTGTGGCGCGGGTCCCCTAGGAGGGCTGTCCCAGCGGCTTGGCCATGCAGATGCTGCTGTCGTACGTACGGTAGTGCCCGAACTTCTCGCAGGGCGTGTAGCCGCTGGAGGTGTACAGCGCGATGGCCTCGGGCTGCTGGTCGCCGGTCTCCAGGACCATGCGCGTGCGGCCGGCCGCACGGGCGTCTTCCTCCAGGGCGGCGAGGATACGGCGGGCGAGACCCCGGCCGCGGCCCTCGGGGATGACGAACATCCGCTTGATCTCGGCGTCGCCGTCGGAGTAGCCCTCGTCGTTCTGCTCCTGGCCGCGCCAGCCGCCGGTGGCCACAGGACGGTTCTGCTCGTCGTAGGCGAGCAGATACAGTCCGCGAGGCGGATCGAACATGGTGGCGTCGAGCGGTGTGATGTCGCCCTCGTCGCCGTAGCGCTCGGCGTATTCGAGCTGCACCTGGTCGTTGAGTTTCACGGCGTCGGGGTGGTCGAAGGGCCGAGGGTGGATATTCATGCGCGCCATAGTACATGTATGCAGTCGCTATGTGTAGGTACTGTACCTGGATGCTGACTGTTACCACCGTGAACGTGAACGGGCTCCGTGCCGCCGCGAAGAAGGGCTTCGTCGAGTGGCTGGGGCAGACCGAGGCCGATGTGATCTGCCTTCAGGAAGTCCGCGCCGAGGCGCAGCAGCTCCCCGAAGAGGTGCGTGAGCCCGAGGGTTGGCACGTCGTGTTCGCCCCGGCTGCGGCCAAGGGGCGTGCGGGGGTCGCCGTCTACACCCGGCACGCGCCGGAGCGCGTCCAGATCGGGTTCGGCCGGTTCGACGTGCCGGGGTGTGAGGAATTCGACACCTCCGGCCGCTATGTCGAGGTGGACCTGCCGGGTGTGACGGTCGCCAGCCTCTATCTGCCGTCCGGTGAGGTCGGCACGGAGAGGCAGGAGGAGAAGGAGCGCTTCATGGCGGCTTTCCTCCCCTATCTCCAGGGCCTGAAGGTGCGGGCGGCGGCGGAGGGGCGCGAGGTGGTCGTGTGCGGCGACTGGAACATCGCCCACCGCGAGGCCGACCTCAAGAACTGGAAGGCCAACAGGAAGAGCTCCGGCTTCCTCCCCGAGGAGCGGGAGTGGCTGACCCGGGTGTTCGACGAGGCCGCGTACGTCGATGTGGTCCGCGCGCTGCACCCGGAGGAGGAGGGGCCCTACTCCTGGTGGTCCTATCGAGGAAGGGCGTTCGACAACGACGCCGGGTGGCGCATCGACTACCACGTGGCGACCCCCGGTCTTGCCGGGCGCGCGGTGAAGGCGTGGGTGGAGCGCGCCGAGACGCACGGCGAGCGGTGGAGCGACCACGCGCCGGTGACGGTCACCTACGAGCGCTGACCGGCCACGCGCCGGTGACGGCCGCCTACGGGTTCTGATCGTCCTCGCGCAGCCGCCGGTCCAGGGCCATCGACAGCTCGGCGTCCACCACCGCCTGGGCGAGCGTGCGCAGTTGCTCGGGCTCGGTCTGTGCGGTGTGGGTGCGCAGGACGCGTACGAAGAGGTCGGCGAGGGCGTCGGCGTGCTCACGGACCTGGCGACCGGCGGTGAGTACGGCATCGAGCGGGACCCCGGCCCGCACCAGTTCGGAGGACGCCTCCAGCAGCCGGCGGCTGATGTGGACGATCTCGTCGCCGTCGATGCCGAGATAGCCCAGCTCCATGGCGGCGGCGAGGTTCTCCGCCGTGGCCTGGTCCTGGAAGTAGTCGGCGAGCTGCTCGGGCGTGAGCCGGACCGGGGTCTCCTCGGTCGGTTCGCCCAGGCCCAGCACCTCGGCGACGTCGCGGCCGCTGTCGAAGGTGCTGGCGAGGTCGGCGATGCCGTTCAGGGTGTGGCCCCGCTCCAGCAGGCCGGTGACGGTGCGCAGCCGGGCCAGGTGGTGGTCGTCGTACCAGGCGATGCGGCCTTCGCGGCGAGGTGGCTGGATCAGGCCGCGCTCCCGGTAGAAGCGCAGGGTGCGCACGGTGATGCCGGCCTCCTCGGCCAGCTCCTCCATGCGGTACTCACGGTGCTCGCGTCCTTCAGCCACACCCGCACCCTATGTTGTACCGCCGGTAACTTTCCTCGGTCCTACCCCTACCCATCGGTACGGCACTGCCCTACTCTCCCAACAATGCCAGTGATTGCTGGCAGAGTCGTGTCACGTACCGCGGGGAGGCGGCAGCATGGCCCAGCACGAGCATGTACGAGTGGCGGTGATCGGATCCGGATTCGGGGGCCTCGGAGCCGCGGTCCGGCTCCGCCGCGAAGGCATCACCGACTTCTTGGTCCTCGAACGCGCCGGTGCCGTCGGCGGCACCTGGCGGGACAACAGCTATCCGGGCTGCGCCTGCGACGTCCCGTCCCACCTGTACTCGTTCTCGTTCGCGCCCAACCCCGACTGGCCGCGCACCTTCTCCGGGCAGCAGCACATCCGCGCCTACCTGGAGCACGTGGCCGACACCTTCGGGCTGCGCCCGCACATCAGGCTGAACCACGAAGTCTCGGTCATGCGCTGGGACAACGACGAGCTGCACTGGGTGATCGAGACGGCCAACGGCGCCACGATCACGGCCGACGCCGTCGTGTCCGCCACCGGTCCGCTCTCCGACCCGAAGCTGCCGGACATACCGGGGCTCGCCGAATTTCCCGGCAAGGTCTTCCACTCCGCGCAGTGGGACCACGACTACGACCTCAGCGGCAAGCGCGTCGCCGTGGTCGGCACCGGTGCCTCCGCGATCCAGATCGTCCCGGAGATCCAGCCGAAGGCCGGCCGGCTCACCCTCTTCCAGCGGACCCCGCCGTGGGTCATGCCCCGCATGGACCGCGCCATCAGCGGTGCCGAGAAGTGGCTGCACCGGGCGCTCCCCTTCACGGCCACCGCGCGGCGCGGACTCCTGTGGGGCATCCGGGAGTTGCAGGTGGGCGCCTTCACCAAGCACCCCAACCAGCTCGGACTCGTCGAGACGATAGCCAAGTCGAACATGGCGCGGGCCGTCAAGGACCCCGCGCTGCGGGCCAAGCTGACCCCTTCGTACCGCATCGGCTGCAAGCGCATCCTGCTCTCCAACGCCTACTACCCGGCGCTCGCGCAGCCGAATGTGGACGTGGTCGACTCCGGCCTCTCCGAGGTGCGGGGTTCCACGCTGGTCGGGTCGGACGGCACGGAGACCGAGGCCGACGTGATCATCCTCGGCACCGGCTTCCATGTGACGGACATGCCGATCGCGACCCGGGTCGTCGGCGCCGACGGCATCACCCTCGCCGAGTCCTGGAAGGACGGGATGCAGGCGCTGCGGGGTGCGACCGCCGCCGGCTTCCCGAACTGGATGACGATCATCGGCCCCAACACGGGGCTCGGGAACTCCTCGATGATCCTCATGATCGAGTCCCAGCTGAACTACATGGCCGACTTCATGCGCCAGCTGGACGTCCTGGGCGGGCGCGTCGCGCTCGACGCGCGGCCGGCCGCCGTGGGCGCCTGGAACCACCGGGTCCAGGAACGGATGAAGCGGACCGTCTGGAACACCGGCGGCTGCACCAGCTGGTACCTCGACGCCGACGGGCGCAACACCACGGTCTGGCCGGGCACCACGGCGGAGTTCCGGCGGGCCACCCGCTCGGTCGACCTGGGCGAGTACGACGTCGTCCGTCCTCCCGCCGTCCACTCCGCGGCACAGGCCGTGACCGAGGAGGCCGCACGATGAGCAGGCTGACCCAGCGGGCGGAGACCCCGCTCATACCCGTGGCCGCACGCGAACTGAGCGTCGTCTCCGCCGACGGGTCTCGCATCCACGTCGAACTGCACGGACCCGAGGACGCCCCCGCCGTGGTCCTGGCCCACGGCTGGACCTGCAACACCCGCTTCTGGGACGCCCAGGTGCGGGACCTCGCGGTGGACCACCGGGTCGTCGTCTACGACCAGCGGGGCCACGGGCGTACGCCCGACCCCGGCCCCGGCGGCTACAGCACGCGGGCGCTGGCCGACGACCTGGAGGCGGTGCTGAAGGCCACGCTCGCCCCGGGGCAGAAGGCCGTGCTCGGCGGACACTCCATGGGCGGGATGACGCTGATGGCGGCGGCCGGCCGCGCCGCCGTACGGGAGCACGGGGCGGCCGTGCTGCTGTGCAGCACCGGAAGCTCGCGCCTGACGGCGGAGTCGCTGGTGCTCCCGCTGCGGGCCGGCGCCCTCCGGACCCGGATGACCGCGGCGGTCCTCGGTGCGAGCGCGCCGCTCGGGCCCGTCAACGCGGTGTCGAGGCGGATTCTCAAGTACGCCACGATGGGGCGCGGTTCTGCCCCGGAACGGGTGGATGCCTGTGCCAGGATCGTTCACGCGTGTCCTCGCAGGGCACGTGTCGCCTGGGGGCATGTGCTCGCGGAGCTCGACCTCGAGGCGCGTCTGCGGGAACTGCGGCTCCCTACCGCGGTGATCGCGGGTGCGGAGGACCGGCTGACGCCGCCCGTGCACGCGAGGGCCATCGAGGCGGCGCTGCCGCAGAGCCTCGGGCTCACCGAGCTGGCGGGCATGGGCCACATGACGCCCGTGGAGGCGCCGGAGGCGGTCACGGCGAAGCTACGCGAGCTGGTGGCCTTGTACGTCACTGTGGACGGTGCGGGCAGTGCGGCGGAAGCCGTGAGCGAGGAGGAGGTCGCATGAGCGGCAGGCGGAGTCTCGAAGGACAGGTCGTCGTCGTCACGGGCGCGGCGCGGGGCGTGGGTGAGCTGCTGGCCCGCAAGCTGTCGGCGCGCGGCGCCACGCTGGCGCTCGTCGGCCTGGAGCCGGACGAGCTGAAGAAGGTTTCGGAGCGGCTGCACTCACCGAGCGACCACTGGCACGCGGACGTCACCGACCATGAGGCGATGAGCCGGGTCGCCGAAGAGGTCAAGGCGCGCTTCGGGAAGATCGACGTCGTGGTCGCCAACGCGGGCGTCGCCACCGGAGGTCCGCTCGTGGACTCCGACCCGGTGGCGTGGCGCAGGGTCATCGAGGTCAACCTGATAGGCGGCGCCGTGACGGCGCGGGCGTTCCTGCCGGTGCTCATCGAGAGCCGTGGCTACTTCCTCCAGATAGCGTCGCTGGCGGCCATCACCCCGGCGCCGATGATGAGCGCGTACTGCGCGTCCAAGTCGGGTGTGGAGGCGTTCGCGCACTGCCTGCGCGGCGAGGTCGGCTACCGGGGCGTGAAGGTCGGGGTCGGCTACCTGTCCTGGACCGACACGGACATGGTGCGCGGTGCCGACGAGGACGACGTCATGCGGGAGTTGAGGCAGCGGCTGCCGTGGCCGACGAACCGCACGTACCCCCTCGGCCCGGCGGTCGACCGGATCGTGGCCGGGATCGAACGGCGCTCCGCGCATGTGTACGCCCAGTGGTGGCTGCGGGGGATGCAGTCGATCCGGGGGTATCTCCCGGCAGTGATAGGGGCGGTCGGACAGCGCGAGATGAAGCGCTTCGGGTCCCGGCTGGACGGTGTCGGCAAGGGGCTCGTGGGGGCCGGCGGCGAGGCCGACCAGAAGGCGCGAGTGCAGCGCGGATGATCGAAATGCGGTGAATGTCCGGGTGTGTAAGTCTGAGCGAGGTCCCACCGGGGCCGACCCCACGCACCCACATAGGAGTGAACAGCATGGGCATCGCAGACCAGTTCAAGGACAAGGCGCAGGAGCTCGCCGACCAGGCCAAGCAGCAGAAGGCGGGCGGCAAGCGGGACGAGGCGCGTGAGCGTTCCGCCGACGCCCCGCGCCGTCCCCAGGGCAAGGCCCAGGGCCAGGCCCAGGGCCGTCGGCCCGAGGCGCGGGACCGCGCGCAGGACGCTGCGGACCGGACGCGTGAGCGTTCTGAGCGCTGACGGCTGACGCGTCTAGCGTCCGCGGTCTGTTGGGGCGTACCCGGGTTTCCGGGTACGCCCCTTCCGCGTGCGCAGGGTGCGGTGCGCGTGCGGTGACAGGGCGGGCCTGCGCGGCGCGGGTCTCGGGGCTCCGCCCCGGACCCCGCTCCTCAATCTCCCCCAGACTTCGTCCGGGGGGACCCCCAAGGGGCTGACTACGGCTCGGCCGCGCTATCTCGGGGGCAGGGGCGGTCGGCGCAGGTTCGGGGCCGTGTCGTAGGAGGGGGGTGTGGACGCCGGGTGGGCGGCCAGGAGGTCCAGGGCGATCCTGACCGCGTCGTCCAGCACCGCGTGGCGGCCCTCCGCCCAGTCCAGCGGGGTGCGCAGCGCCTCCAGGTCGGGCTCGACGCCGTAGTTCTCGACGGACCAGCCGTACGTGTCGAACCAGGCCGCGTTCATCGGCACCGTGATCACCGTGCCGTCGCCGAGCTTGTGCCGGCCGGTCATCCCGACCACGCCGCCCCAGGTGCGCTGTCCCACCACGGGTCCCATCTTCAGCAGCCGGAACGCGGCCGTGATCATGTCCCCGTCGGAGGAGGTGGCCTCGTCGGCGAGGGCGACGACAGGCCCCCGGGGCGCGTTGGACGCGTAACTGACGGCCTGGGCGTTGCGGGTCAGGTCCCAGCCGAGGATGGCGCGGGTGAGCTTCTCGACGACCAGCTCGCTGATGTGGCCGCCCGCGTTGCCCCGTACGTCCACGATCAGCGCGGGGCGCGACACCTCGAGCCGCAGATCACGGTTGAACTGGGCCCAGCCGGAGCCGCCCATGTCGGGGATGTGCAGATACCCGCACTTCCCGTGGCTCAACTCCCGTACGACCTCGCGGCGTTTGGCCACCCAGTCCTGGTAACGCAGCGGGCGCTCGTCGACCAGGGGGACGAGTGCGATGCGCCGGGACCGGCCGCCGCACTCGCCCCCGGCCGGGCGGAACGTCAGCTCCACCGTGGTGCCGCCGGCGGCCGTCAGCAGCGGGTATGGCCCCGCCACGGGGTCGACCGGCCGGCCGTCGACATGGGTGAGTACGGCGCCCTCCCGGATCCCCGTACCGGCCAGCGGCGACCGGGCCTTGGAGTCGGAGGAGTCGCCGGGCAGGATCCGCTGCACCGTCCAGTCCCCGTCCCGGCACACGAGGTTGGCGCCCAGCAGCCCGATCGCCCGCTGGTAGTGCGGGGGGCCCTCGTTGCGGCGGGCGGGGGAGACGTACGCGTGGGAGGTGCCCAGCTCACCCAGGACCTCGCGCAGCAGGTCGGCGAACTCGTCGGGGGAGGCGACCCGTTCGACCAGCGGGCGGTACTGCTCCAGTACGCCCTCCCAGTCGATGCCGCACATGTCCGGTTCCCAGAAGTAGGACCGGGTGATGCGTCCCGCCTCCCCGTACGCCTGGCGCCATTCTGCCGCCGGGTCGACGTCGTGCAGGATGCGGCGCAGGTCGAGGAAGACGGTCGTGTCGTTGTCGCCCGGCTCGTTGGACGGCACGGCGCGCAGCTCGCCGTCGTCCATGACGACCAGCCGCGTCGCGTCGCCGCTGACCGCGAACCAGTCGAGGTGGCCGACCAGTTCGGTCTTGCGGGCCTTGGCGATGTTGAAGTGTTCCAGTGTGGGCCGGCCCGACATGTCCGCCGGGTTCGCGAAGGTCTCGCCCAGCGCCCCGGAGATCGGCCAGCGCAGCCAGACGAGGCCGCCGCCGCTGACCGGCTGGAGTCCCGAGTACTTCGACGCGGAGACGGGGAACGGGGTCACCCTGTTCTCCAGCCCCTCGAACTCCACCATGACCGTCGGCCCCTCGACCGTGCCCTCGGGGATGTCCACCGGGTCCAGGCCGCCCGCCGCTGGCCTGCCGTCCGGGAGCAGGGCGAAGGGGGAGGGGGTGGCGGAAGTGAGGGGGACCAGATACGGGCGGCAGCCGAGCGGGAAGGAGAGGTCGCCGGTGTGGACGTCGTACACCGGGTCGAATCCGCGCCAGGAGAGGAAGGCGAGATAGCGGCCGTCGCCCGTGAAGACGGGGTTCTCGTCCTCGAAGCGGCCGTTGGTGACATCGACTATCACCGGGGCGTCCGGGCCGGTGATCCGGGCGAGCTTGATCTGCCGCAGCGACCGGCCGACACCGGGGTGCGACCAGGTCAGCCAGTGTCCGTCGGGGGAGAACGCCAGATCGCGGACCGGGCCGTTCACGGAGCGGATGAGCTCGGTGACCCCGGCCCCGGTGTCCGTGACCCCCACGTCCTTGGCCTCGGCCTCCACGATGCTGCCTTCGACGCGCCCGCTCTCGAGGTCCTCGATGACCTCGACGACTTCGACGACCCCGGCCTCAGCCTCGTCCGCCGTGTCCAGGAGCAGCAGCCGGCCGTCGTTCGACGCGATGGCCAGCCGCTCGCCCTCCGGGTCGGAGATCAGCTCATGGACCCTGCCCAGCCGCCCGGCGGCCAGCCGGCGGGGCGGGCGGTCGCCGCTGGCCCGGGGGAGGTAGGCGATCTCGACCGCGTCCTCCCCCTCCGCGTCCGTGACGTACGCGACCTGGCCGCTGCTGCCGAGCATCTCCGGCAGCCGGACCCTCACCCCAGGGGTGTCGGCGATCGTGCGGGCGGGGCCGTCACGGTGGGTGAGCCAGTACAGGCTGCCGCGCACGGAGACGGCGCTGGCCCGGCCCGTCTCGTCGACGGACAGCGAGTCGACATGGCTGGACGCCGGCACCTGGTACGTACGCCGACCGGTGCGGGGGCCTCCGAGCCGCACTTCCAGCTTCCGGGGTACCGCGTCCGGTGACTCCAGGTCCTCGACCAGCCACAGATCACCGGCGCACTGGTAGACGACCCTGCTGCCGTCGCTGGAGGCGTGCCGGGCGTAGAACGCGTCGTGGTCCGTGTGCCGGCGCAGGTCGCTGCCGTCCATCAGGCAGGAGTACAGATTGCCGACGCCCTCGTGGTCGGAGAGGAAGGCGATCCGGCGCCCGACGAACATCGGCGCGTCCAGGTGCCCGCCGATGTCCGGCAGCAGCCGCTCGCCGTGGAGCCAGAGCCGGCCGGTGGCGCCGCCCCGGTACCGCTTCCAGGCCGCCGGCTCGTGCGGCGGCTTCCCGGTGAGCAGAAGGGTGCGGCGCTCGCCGTCGATGTCGGCGACCGCGATGTCGGAGACGGGCCCCCAGGGGAGCTTGCCACCGGGGCTGCCGTCGGTGGGGACGCTGTACGCCCAGGAGAAGTACGAGAACGGCTGATTGTGCGAGGACACGGCGAGGATCTGGGACGAGTCCCCCGGATCGGGGCTCCAGCCGCAGACCCGGGCGTCGGTCGACCCCCAATAGGTGAGTCTGCGGGCGGGCCCGCCGTCGACGGGGGCGAGGTGGATCTCTGGATCCAGCGTGCGCCAAGTCGTGTAGGCGATACGGCCCCCGTCGGGCGAGAAGCGCGGATGACTGACCCTGGTCCGGTCGACAGTCAGCCGCCACGCCCGGCCGGGCCGCTGCCCCGCCGGGGCGAGAGGGGCGACCCAGAGGTCGTCCTCCGCCGCGAAGCAGAGCAAGTCCTTGTGGAGGTGCGGGAAACGGAGATACGCGACGTCGTCACTCACCCTCCAATGCTTTCCGTGTGGAGGGCCCGCGGCAACTTGTGGTGCAGGACACAAGAGAAACTGTCCCGTTTCGCTCGGGTAGGGGAGTACCTTCAAGGTGTACGAAACAGTTTCGTTCTGTTAGTTGATCTTCGGCTGACGTACGATCCAGCGGACGCGAGGAAGAGGAGGTCGACCCATGGCGCGCAGCCGGCTCACGCCCGAACGCGAGAGCGAGCTGTACTCCGCCGTGCTCGACCTGCTCGGCGAGGTCGGCTATGAAGCCCTGACCATGGACGCCGTGGCCGCCCGCACCCGTTCCAGCAAGGCCACCCTCTACCGCCAGTGGGGGAGTAAGGCCGAGCTGGTCGTCAAGGCACTCCGGAACGACAAGCCGGTGCACCTTGCCGATGTCGACACCGGTTCGCTCCGCGGTGACTTCCTCGCCGTGATGGGGCAGACCGACGACTGCAAGATGGAGAAGAACTCCGCGCTGCTGCGGGGTCTGAGCCATGCCGTCCACAACAACCCCGATCTCTTCCAGGCGCTGCGCGAGCTGCTGATCGAGCCGGAGATCACCGGTCTCGGATCGATGCTCCAGCGAGCCGTGGACAGAGGCGAAGTGCGTGCGGACCATCCGGCGCTTCCCTATGTACCGCACATGATGATCGGCGCGTTCGCCGCTCGTGAACTGGTCGAGGACCGGCCTGTCGACCAGGCCTTCCTCACCGACTACGCGGAAGCCGTGGTGTTCCCCGCCCTCGGCGTCTGACGTCCCCCTTTACCCGTAAGACCGTCTCCCCGACGCTCCACCTGACACGCCGCTCTCGTCGTCGGGCTGGTTCCTCACGCCCTCTTCCACTCAACGACCTGACCGGGAGTACCCCTCCGTGGCTACATTCCTGTACAAACTGGGACGGCTCGCCTTCCGGCGCCGCCGTTACGTCGCCCTCATCTGGGTGGCTCTGCTGGCGCTGGCCGGATTCGGCGCCACCTCCGCGGCCACCGCCACCTCCAGCTCCTTCTCGATCCCCGGCACGGAGGCCCAGCGCGCCTTCGACCTGCTGGATGAACGTTTCCCCGGAGGCAGCGCCGACGGTGCGACCGCCCGGGTCGTCTTCAAGGCGCCCGAAGGCGAGAAGGTCACCGCGGCCGCCGACAAGGCCGAGATCCAGGAGATCGTCGGCAAGCTGAAGTCCGGCTCGGACCAGATCGCCTCGGTCGCCGACCCGTACCAGGCGAACGCCGTCAGCAAGGACGGCTCCACCGCGTACATCTCCGTCTCCTACAAGGTGAGCTCCATGGAGCTCACCGACGGGACGCGTGAGGCTCTGGAGGACGCCGGCCACGACGCGCAGAGCAGCGGCATGAAGGTCGAGATCGGTGGTGACGCGCTCCAGGTGATGCCGGAGACGGGCGTCACCGAGATCATCGGCGTCGCCATCGCCGCCGTCGTGCTCGTCATCACCTTCGGCTCGCTGATCGCAGCCGGGCTGCCGCTGCTGACCGCGCTCATCGGGGTGGGCATCGGGGTCTCCACGATCACCGCGCTGGCCAACGTCCTGGACCTGGGTTCCACCACCTCGACCCTCGCGATGATGATCGGCCTCGCGGTCGGCATCGACTACGCGCTCTTCATCGTCTCCCGCTACCGGGCCGAACTGGCCGAGGGCCGGGAGCGTGAGGAAGCGGCGGGACGTGCCGTCGGAACGGCCGGGTCCGCGGTGGTCTTCGCGGGCCTCACCGTGGTCATCGCTCTGGTCGGCCTCGCCGTCGTGAACATCCCGATGCTGTCCAAGATGGGCTTCGCCGCCGCGGGCACCGTCGCCGTCGCCGTCCTCATCGCGCTGACCCTCGTGCCGGCGCTGCTGGGCTTCGCGGGGAAGCGGGTCATGGGACGCAGGGCGCGCAAGGCCGCCGAGGCGGAGAACAAGCCCGAGGCGAAGCCGAACATGGGCACCCGCTGGGCACGGTTCGTGCTGCGCAGGCCTGTGTGGGTCCTGCTGGCCGGCGTCATCGGCCTCGGCGCCATCGCCGTACCGGCAGCCTCGCTGGAGATGGGTCTGCCGGACGACGGCGCCCAGCCGAAGTCGACCACGCAGCGCCAGGCGTACGACATGCTCTCCGACGGCTTCGGTCCCGGGTTCAACGGTCCGCTGATGGTCGTCGTCGACACCACGAACAGCTCCGACGGCAAGGCCGCGGTGAACCGGGTCTCCGACGAGATCGAAGGCTCCGGCGGAGTCGCCGCCGTCACCCCGGCCACCTTCAACAAGGCCGGCGACACCGCGACCATCACGGTCATCCCCAAGGACCGGCCGAGCTCCGTCGAGACGGAGAACGTGGTCCACGCCATCCGTGACGCGGGTGAGGACGTCAAGAGCGACACCGGTGCCGAGGTGCTGGTCACCGGCGCCACGGCCATGAACATCGACTTCTCGCAGAAGATGAACGACGCGCTGCTGCCCTACCTGGCGCTCGTCGTGGGTCTGGCCTTCCTGCTCCTGATGGTGGTCTTCCGCTCGGTTCTCGTCCCGCTGAAGGCGGCCCTCGGCTTCCTGCTCTCGGTGGTCGCGGCTCTCGGTGCCGTCGTCGCGGTCTTCCAGTGGGGCTGGCTCGGATCGCTCTTCGGGGTCGAGCAGACCGGTCCGATCATGAGCATGATGCCGATCTTCATGGTCGGTGTGGTCTTCGGTCTCGCGATGGACTACGAGGTCTTCCTGGTCACACGGATGCGTGAGGCGTACGTCCACGGGGAGACGCCCGGACAGGCGATCGTCACCGGCTTCAAGCACGGGGCCCGGGTGGTCACGGCGGCCGCCGTGATCATGATGGCCGTCTTCGCCGGCTTCATCGGCTCCTCGGAGCAGATGATCAAGATGATCGGCTTCTCGCTGGCCATCGCCGTCTTCTTCGACGCCTTCGTCGTACGGATGGCCATCGTGCCGGCGGTGCTCGCCCTGCTCGGCAGGCGTGCCTGGTGGCTGCCGCGCTGGCTGGACCGTGCGCTGCCCAACGTGGACGTAGAGGGCGAGGGCCTGCGCAAGGACCTCTCCGAGGACGGTCCGGCCGAGGGCGGCGGGGAGCGGGAGCTGGTCCGCGTCTGACCCGCCCGAGACCCCGGGGCCCGCGTCCGAGCGGAGCGCGGCCCCGGAGCGCCGGTTACCTGTGGGGACGGGGGACCGGGGCGATGATGAGCCCCCGTGCACACGGCACGGGGGCTCATCCCTGCTCAGGCGGGGGTGGCGGTGGCGGCCGGCGGGCGCTTCGCCGTCTGTGCGCGGATCCGCGACAGGAAGCGGATGACGGGGGCGATGTCGAACTGGAGGACGGCGACACCGTCCGTGGAGTGCAGTTCCAAAATCAGCTGGGCCCGGCCGCACGGCCATATCCGTATGTCGCCGCGGGTGATAGGGGAGCGCACCCCGCGTTCCAGGAGGTCGAGGTCGAAGGTCCGGTCGGCGCCTCCGGGGAGCCGGACACGGACGGTCCCCGGATCCTCGGGGTCGCAGCGCAGTTCGACGGGGACCGGCCGGGGGTCCGGGCCATCGATGATGAGCCGGGCTCGGGCGTGTTCTTGGATCACGAGGGACATGGCCGGCTCCTCCTGTGCGAAAAACTCTCCCCCTAATGTCCCATATATTCCTATTTGGGCATGTTGGGGGTTGGGGTAGTTGTCGTCCCTGCGCTCTTGCGAATTATTTGCAACAGGGCTCTATCATGGAGCGTTTCCCGACCCCGCCAGCAGTAACGCCCGAAGCGGAGCCACTCCATGCATGTACCCGACGGTTTCATCAACGCACCCGTCTCCGCCGTCGCAGGTGTCGTCGCCGCAGGCGCGGTCGCCGTCGGTCTCCGCGGTGCCCGGCGTGAACTGGACGAGAGGACCGCCCCGCTGGCGGGGCTCGTGGCCGCGTTCATCTTCGCCGTGCAGATGCTGAACTTCCCGGTCGCGGCGGGCACCAGCGGACACCTCCTGGGCGGGGCCCTGGCCGCGATCCTTGTCGGCCCCTACACGGGGCTGCTCTGCATAGCGGTCGTCCTGCTGATGCAGGGGATCCTCTTCGCCGACGGCGGCCTCACCGCGCTCGGCGTGAACATCACGGTGATGGGGGTCGTCACCACCGTCGTCGCCTACGCACTCTTCCGCGGGCTGACCCGTGTGCTGCCCCGCACCCGCCGCTCGACGACCGCCGCCGCCTTCGTGGCCGCGCTCGTCTCGGTGCCGGCCGCCGCCGTCGCGTTCACCCTCATATACGCGATCGGCGGCACCACCGACGTACCCATCGGCAAGGTGCTCACCGCGATGGTCGGCGTCCATGTCCTGATCGGCATCGGGGAGGCGGCGATCACCGCGCTGACCGTCGGTGCCGTGATCGCTGTGCGCCCCGACCTGGTGCACGGTGCGCGCGGTCTCAGCGCCCCGCTCAAGCTCCGCATCGGCGGTGAACTCGTCGACGCACCGGCGGCCGCCCCCTCGCCCGCCCCCGTCGCCGCCCGATCCACCCGCAAGGTGTGGGCCACCGGCCTGGCCGCCGCGCTCGTCCTCGCGGGCTTCGTCTCCTTCTACGCCTCCGCGAACCCCGACGGCCTGGAGAAGGTCGCCGCCGACAAGGGGATCGACGAGAAGGTCCGGGAACACGGTGCGGCGGACTCCCCGCTCGCCGACTACGGCGTCAAGGACATCACCGACGCCCGCCTCTCCGGCGGCCTCGCCGGAGTGATCGGCGTAGGTGCCACCGTCGCCGTCGGCAGCGGCGTCTTCTGGGCCGTGCGCCGACGCCGGGCGCCGGAGGCCACCGAGCCCCGCACCACCGAGTCCGTCTGACATGGGAGCCGGACACGCCCACAAGCTCTACCGGCACGGGCACTCGCCGGTCCACGCCCTGCCGCCACACTGCAAGCTCGCCGCCGTCCTCTGCTTCGTCGTGGTCGTCGTCTCCACCCCGCGCGAGGCCGTCTGGGCCTTCGGGCTGTACGCCGTGCTGCTCGCCGCTGTCGCCGCGGTGGCCCGGATCCCCGCCGGATTCCTGCTGAAGCGGCTGGTCATCGAGGTGCCGTTCGTGGCGTTCGCGCTGCTCATGCCGTTCGTCGTGCCGGGGGAGCAGACCGAGCTGCTCGGTGTCTCCGTCAGCGTCCCCGGCCTCTGGGGCGCCTGGAACGTCCTCGCGAAGGGCACCCTCGGCGTGGCCGCCTCGGTGATCCTCGCCTCGACCACCGAGCTGCGCTCCCTGCTGCTCGGCCTCCAGCGGCTCCGGCTGCCGCCGCTGCTCGTCCAGATCGCGTCCTTCATGATCCGGTACGGCGACGTCATCACCGACGAGCTGCGCCGGATGTCGATCGCACGGCGCTCCCGGGGTTTCGAGGCGAGCGGGGTGCGGCACTGGAGCGTCCTCGCCAAGACGGCGGGCGCCCTCTTCATCCGGTCCTACGAGCGCGGCGAGCGCGTCCACCTCGCGATGGTCAGCCGCGGCTACACCGGCACCATGCCGGTGATCGACGAGGTGACCGCGTCCCGCACCCAGTGGGCGCACGCCGCGGCACTCCCCGTGCTCGCCCTTGTCGTATGTCTGCTGGGATGGACCGTATGAGCCTGCCCACCGCCCCCGCGCCGTCCCTCGAGGTCAGCGGCCTCGCCTACGCCTACCCCGACGGCCATCAGGCCCTCTTCGGCGTCGACCTGACCGTGGCCCGCGGTGAACGCGTGGCGCTGCTCGGCCCCAACGGCGCGGGCAAGACCACCCTCGTCCTCCACCTCAACGGCATTTTCGACGCGGGCGCCGGCACCGTCCGGGTCGCCGGGCTGCCGGTGGAGAAGCGGCACCTCGCCGAGATCCGCCGCCGTGTCGGCATCGTCTTCCAGGACCCCGACGACCAGCTCTTCATGCCGACCGTCCGCGAGGACGTCGCCTTCGGGCCCGCGGCGGCCGGCCTGCGCGGCCCCGAGCTGGAGGAGCGGGTCATGACCGCGCTCGAGCAGGTCGGCATGGAGGAGTACGCGGCGCGGCCCCCGCACCACCTCTCCTTCGGCCAGCGCCGCCGGGTCGCGGTCGCCACCGTCCTCGCCATGGAGCCGGAGATCCTCGTCCTGGACGAGCCCTCCTCGAACCTGGACCCGGCCTCCCGCCGTGAACTCGCCGACATCCTGCGCTCCCTGGACGTCACCGTGCTGATGGTCACCCACGATCTGCCGTACGCCCTCGAACTCTGCCCACGCGCCGTCATCCTCAGCGACGGGGTGATCGCCGCCGACGACCGCACGCACGACCTCCTGTGCGACGAAGGCCTCATGCGCAGGCACCGGTTGGAGCTGCCCTTCGGCTTCGACCCGCGTTCCGTGTCCGTGCCGCGTTCGTGAACAGGAGGTGACCCGCCACCCGTTCCACCTGCGGCGCGATGCACCATGGGGGGATGAGCGGGAGCGCGGTAGCAGGTGTGGACGTACGGGGCACGGTGGCGCCGGGATTCGAGGCGGTACGGGACGCTTTCGTCCGTAACTTCGAACAGCGCGGGGAACGGGGCGCGGCCGTGGCCCTCTACCGCCACGGCCGCAAGGTCGTGGACCTGTGGGCCGGTACGAGAGATGTCGACGGCACCGAACCCTGGGCCGTGGACACCGTCCAGATCGTCCGCTCCGCCGGCAAGGGAGTCGCCGCCGCCGTGCCGCTGCTGCTGCACCAGCGCGGACAGGTGGACCTCGACGCCCCCGTCGGCACGTACTGGCCGGAGTTCAAGGCGAACGGCAAGGAGCGCGTCCTCGTACGCCACCTCCTGGCCCACCGGGCCGGGCTGGCCGCTCTCGACCGGGCGCTGACACCCCAGGAGGCGGCGGACGGCACCACCGGAGCCGCGGCCGTCGCCGCCCAGCGGCCCCAGTGGGAGCCCGGCGCCGACCACGGATACCACGCCCAGACCTACAGCTGGCTCGTCGGCGAACTGGTGCGCAGGGTCACCGGGCGCACCATCGGCCGCTGGGTCGCGGAGGAGATCGCACGCCCGCTCGGCCTGGACTTCTGGTTCGGGCTCCCGGCCGACGAGGCGCACCGCATCGGGCGGATCGGCCCCGTCGAACCCCCGCCGGCCGAGGGCAGCGGTGCTCTGCGCATGCGCCCCAAGCGTTCCGTCGTCGACGCCTACGCCGATCCGGCCTCGCTGACCCGCCGCGCCTTCGGAGCGATCGACCCCTTCCCCGACGAGAACGCCCCGGACTACCGCGCGGCGGAACTCCCCGCGTCCAACGGCATCGCCACCGCGCGCGGCCTCGCCCGCTGCTACGCCGCGATGATCGGCCAGGTCGACGGGGAGCGGCTGTTCGCCCCCGCCACCCTCACCCTGGCCCGCACCGAGGAGTCAGCGGGGCCGGACCGTGTGCTGGTCGTCAGCACCCGCTTCGGCCTCGGCTACATGCTGCACGGCCCTGCGGCGCCGCTGCTCGCCCCAGGATCGTTCGGACACCCCGGGCGCGGTGGTTCGCTGGGCTTCGCCGACCCCGAAACGGGCATAGCGCTCGGCTATGTGACGAACGGTCTGCAGAAGGGAGTTACCGCCGATCCCCGTGCCCAGGCCCTGGTCCGGGCAGTACGGTCGGCGCTATGACTCCTCGCCTCGACGGATACGCCGCCCTCCTCACAGGCGCGGGACAAGGCATCGGGGCGGCCACCGCCCGCCGGCTCGCCTCCGAGGGGGCGGCCGTCCTCGTCACCGACCTGGACGCAGACCGCGCCGAGCGCACGGCGGCCGGGATACGCGCGACGGGCGGCACCGCCGAAGCCCTGGCCTGCGACGTGGGCGACCGGGCGGCGGTCGAGGCAGCGGTGGCCCACGCGGCCGCCGCCTTCGGGAGGCTCGACGTCCTGGTCAACAACGCCTACGCCGACCATGTGGACGCCCCGCTCTTCGAGGACGAGGCGGACGAGGTCTGGGCCCGCAGCCTCGACATCACCCTGACCGGCCCCTACCGCTGCTCCCGCGCCGCACTGCCGCACCTGGTGGCCTCCGGCCGGGGCTCCGTCGTCAACATCGGCTCGGTCAACGGAGAACAGGACTTCGGCGGCCACGCCTACAGCGCCGCGAAGGCGGGCCTGGCCAGCCTGACCCGCACCCTTGCCGGCCACGCCGGACCCCGCGGCGTCCGCGTCAACCTCGTCGCGCCCGGCACGGTCCGTACGGACGCCTGGGCGGGCCGCGAGGCCGAGCTGGAGCGGGCCGCCGCGCTCTACCCGCTCGGGCGGGTCGGCGAGCCGGACGACATCGCGTCCGCCGTCGCCTTCCTCGCCTCCCAGGACGCGGCCTGGATCACCGGCACCACACTGCGGGTCGACGGCGGCCTGCTCGCCGTCAACACGGCCTTCCGCGCGGCGATGAACGGGGACCAGGAAACCCGGTAGCCGGAGCCCCGGCCCGCTGCCTACCCTGCCCGGATGATCGACCACGGACTCATGGACCGGACCGGCCGGCGCGTCACCCTGCGCCCGGTCGACGACGCCAACTGGCGTGCGGTCGCCGACATCGCGCCCCTCGACGCCCAGCGCGCCCACGCTCCCGCACTGGCGGCCCGCTATCTGCTGCTGACCCTGCGCGAGGACACCTGGCACTCGCTCGCGGTGTACGGGGACGACGCCGTGACCGGACACGTGATGTGGGCCAGGGACGAGGACGGCTCGTACTGGATCGGCGGAATGCTCGTCGACGGCCCCGAACAGGGCCGGGGCGTCGGCCGCGCCGTCGTACGCACGCTGGCCGGGTGGCTGGCGGAGCAGGAGGGCTGCGAGGTGCTCCGGCTCTCCTACGATCCCGTCAACACGGCGGCCGGAGAGCTCTACACCTCGCTCGGCTTCCGGCCCACGGGCGAGGAGGAGGACGGCGAGGTGGTCGTGGAGCTGGCGGCATCGGCCGTACGGTGACGTCCCGCCGGCCCGCCCCGCTCAACTCGTGTGCAGCATCAGGCCGATGCCGACCACCATCAGCCCGGCCGCGGCGATCCTCGGAGCCCCGAACCGTTCCTTGAAGAACAGGGTCCCTATCGCGGCGCCCACGATGATCGAGGACTCGCGGAGCGCGGCGATCGGGGCGAGAGCCGCCTTCGTCTGCGCCCAGAGGACGAGACCGTACGCGGCGACCGACAGGGCGGCTCCCAGCAGCCCCCGCGCGGCGAACGGGGTGAGCTGGGGGAACAGTTCACCCCGGCGGCGCCAGAACGCGTAGGCGGGGATGGCGATCCCCTCCAGGATCATCAGCCAGGCGATGTAGCCGAACGGTGTTCCCGAGGCGCGCACCCCCACACCGTCGACCGTCGTGTAGCCGGCGATGGCCAGACCCGTCGCGAGGGCCGCCAGGATCGCCGGCCAGTGGGGGCGCTTGCCGGAGCCCCGGATGCCCCACAGCGCCAGCCCCACGAGCCCCGCCGAGGCCACGGCGACACCCGCCGTCGCCCAGCCGTCCGGGCGCTCCCCGACGAACACGGCGGCAAGGACCGTCACGACGAGCGGGGCCGTGCCCCGGGCGATCGGATACATCTGGCCGAAGTCGCCCAGGGTGAACGAGCGCATCAGCAGCAGCATGTACGCCACGTGAAGACCCGCGGAGACGAGCAGGTACGGCCAGGCACCGGCGGCCGGGAGCGGGGCGAAACAGGCCAGGAGGAGCCCGATCAGCGCCCCGCCGCCGGAGATCAGGGTGAAGGACACCAACTGGTCACGTATGGCGTGGGCGATGGCGTTCCAGCTGGCGTGCGTGATCGCGGCGGCCAGGACGGCCGCCGCCACCAGGGGGGTCACGCGGTTCGCTCGCGGACGTCCACGAGAGTGCCGCCCGCGAGCTCGACCAGGCTCCCGGGGTCGAGCGGGAAGACCGTGTGCGGGGTGCCCGCGGCCGCCCAGACCGTCGTGTGGCCGAGCAGCCCCCGGTCGGCCAGCACCCGGGTCTTCGTACGGTGCCCGAAGGGCGGGACCCCGCCGATCGCGTACCCGGTGGTCTCCCGGACCAGATCGGCTCCGGCCCGCTTGACCTCTCCGGCGCCGAGCTCGGCCCTCACGCGCTCGACGTCCACCCGGGAGGAGCCGTCCATCAGGACCAGGACGGGGACACCGTCCGCCTCGAAGATCAGGGACTTGACGATCTGGCTGAGCTCGCAGCCGATCGCCGCGGCGGCCTCGACCGCGGTGCGTGTGGCGTCGGGGAAGCGGCGTACCTCGACGTCCAGGCCCAGCTCCCGCAGTGCTTCGGCGAACCGGGGGTGGGCATCGGACGAGGTCGTGGAGGGGGTGGTCCCGGAAGTGCTCATAGGCGCACGCTACTGAACGGTCCTGGGGTCGGACCACGGCGTCCCCCCGGCTGTGCCGATCCTCACCCGTGGCGGACACGCGGCCGGTAACCGAACCTGTCCCCGATCAAATCGGCCAGGCTCGAAGCATCCTGACCGCGGCCGTGCGGACCGGGGCCGGTATGTGCGTGCGCCCGGAGCGGGTTCTTCCGTTCCGGGCGCACCCGAGCCTCAGGACCCCGCGCGCAGCACCGCCGCCACCACCGGGCCGGCCGCGTCGCCGCCGTGGCCGCCGGACTGGACGACCGCCGCTGCCGCGAGGTCGTCGCTGAAGCCGGTGAACCAGCTGTTGGACGTGGACTGCCCGTCGACCTCGGCGGAGCCCGTCTTGGCGCCCTTGTCGCCGCCGACCGAGGCCATGGCCGCCTTGCCGGTGCCCCAGGAGGCGGTGGCCCGCATCATGTCGTTCAGCTGCCCGGTGACGTTCTGTGAAAGCGAACGGGACGCGGTGGCGAGCTGACGGTCGTCGAGGGACTGCGGGACGATCACGGGCTGGTGGAACGTTCCTGTGCGGGCGGTCGCCGTGACGGACGCGATGTTGAGCGCGTTCATCTGGACGGTGCCCTGGCCTATGTACTGCGCCGCCGCCACCCCGCCGGTGGCCTCGGGCACGCTGCCGTCGACCGACACGACGCCGGTCTTCCAGTCGAGGCCGATCCCGAAGACCTCACGGGCCTCCTTGGCGAGTGCGGCGTCGTCCTCCACGTCGTCGATCTTCTTGATGAAGGCCGTGTTGCAGGAGCGGGCGAAGCTGGTGGTGAAGCTGCTGGAGGCGGGCAGCTCGAAGTTCTTCAGGTTGTGGAACGTGCTCTCGTAGTACCGCACCTCCTTCGGACACTCCGCCGCCCCGCCCGCCGTGACCAGGCCCTTCTCCAGGAGCATCGCCGCGGTCATGATCTTCAGCGTGGAGCCGGGCGCCTGCTTGCCCTGCATCGCCGCGTTGAAGCCGGTCGCCGGGTTGTTGGCGACGGCGCGGATGGAGCCCGTGGACGGCTTCACGGCGACCACCGACGCCCCGCTGAACTGCTTGACCGCCTTCTCCGCCGCCGCCTGGGCGCCCGCGTCGAGCGTCGTCTGCAGCCTGCCGGGCTTTCCCTTGGCGAGCGTCAGCAGCGTGGTGTCCGGGAGCTGCTCGTCGGCCGGCTCGATCCAGGTCTCGATCCCCGGTGAACCGCCCGTCCTGTCGCCGTACTTCTCGCGCAGGGAGTCCAGGATCGGCCCGAGCGACGGGTACGTCTCCTTGTCGAGCACCTTGCCGTTGTGGTCGACGGCCTCGATCGCCGCCGAGGAGGACTCGCCGGTCTTCAGCGACGCCCCCTCGGTCAGCTGCGGATGGATCACCGCGGGCTGCCAGTCGACGAGCGCCTTGCCGGTGGTCAGGCCGCGCACCACGGTCAGCTCGGAGGAGTACGACCAGGGCTTGGTCTTCCCGTCGTAGGAGACGGTCGCCTTGACCGTGTACGGCACCTTCGTGCCGACGGCGGCACCCGGCGTGATCACCGCCTTCGTGACGTGGGCCTCGTCGGCGTAACCGGCCAGCAGCGGCTCGGCGACGGACTCGTTGTTCGTGAGCAGGGCGGCGGCCGACGCGTCACCCGACGCCCACGCATCGAGGAAGCCCTTGGCCGTCTCCTCGGTCTCCTCCTTGTCCGGAGGCCCCGTCTTCACCTCGGAGGACTCGGAGGCGTTCCCTATCCCCCCGGACTCGCTCCCTCCGAGCACCACCTCGTACACGCCGTAGCCGAGTCCTCCGGCCACCAGTACGAACACTCCGCCGACCACGGCGACCTTCGCTCCACTGCGCATCTGTGCAGTCCCCCTCCCCAGGAGCCCTTCTTGAACATGTTCAAGAAGGGCGTTCCCTCGGCACTTTACGGGACGGGAGTGGGTCCTGAGGGGTTGTTACCGGACCGGGATGCGCTGGGGAGGTGGCGCCTCGACGCCCTGACCTCGGCGCGGACCCACATCGCCGAGGCTCGGTCGCGCGGTGTCGGTCACGACCATTGCCCGCGATGGCACGGGTCGCTATGTTAATCGAGAATCACATCACTCAGCACGATCCGGAACGTGGTGGCAGTGCAACTCGCAAGCCAGAAACGGCACACAGCGTCTTCTGGTCCAGCTGGGAAGTGGGTAAGTAAATGCACGATCTCAACAGGCGAAGCATCCTGTCCCTCGGCGCCGCGCTCGGCCTCGTGGGGGTGGCGGCCCCCGCCAAGGCGTGGGCGTGGGCGTCGGCGGACTCGGTGGCCGGAACCGGCTCGGGAGCCGATCCGGAGTACGTCTGGGACAGCGCGACGGACCCTCTCATGGTGTCGCTGCTCGAGAACGGCCAGATCCCATCGGTCAACGCCGCGATGGAGAAGTGGGTGAACAACGGTGACCCACTGCCCAGTGGGCTGCCGGCCGCCCTCACCACACATCTGCGGACCTTCAACAAGCTGCCCGCCTGGGCCGACACCGCGAAGCTGACCCGCGCCGCCGACTTCAACCGGCGCAAGGACACCTACCTGTTCATGCTCTACGGCCTCGGCAGCGGCATCATGAGCACCGTGATCCCGCGGGAGGCCAGAAGCGTCTACTGGTCCTTCGGCGGCGCCGACATGAAGGACCGTGCGGCCAAGACGTTCACCTTCGGCTACGACCTGTCCCAGACGCGCGCCTTCGAGCCGAGCGGGCAGTTCATCGTCACCGCCAACAAGACACGGCTGGTGCACGGAGCGGTACGTCACCTGCTGCCGCAGTCGCCGCACTGGAAGAACGGCGCCGACCAGACCATCCCGATCAGCGTCGCCGACATCCTGGTCACCTTCCACAGCCTGGGCACCTTCGTGCACAGGAAGATGCGTGACTGGAAGATCCCGATGTCGGCCGCGGACGAGGAGGCGTTCCTGCACTCCTGGCAGGTCGCCATCTACCTGCTCGGGGTGCCGACCGAGTACATCCCGAAGACCTGGGCGGCCGCGGAAGCGCAGTCGGCACAGGTGCTCACCCCGATCCTCGCCCCGACGCCCGAGGGCCTCGACCTGGCCGAGGTGCTGCTCGGCCTGACCGCGGAGATCGATCTCGGGGTCACGCGCGGCTTCCTGAACGAGTTCGTGCGCTACGCCCTGAGCAACGAGGTCGGGGACTGGCTGAAACTGCCGCGCGACTACGCGGCAGCGGCCCTGGTCCGCACCGTGTGGCCGGCCTTCATCCTGTTCCGTGAGGGGCTGTCGCCCGTCATGCCCGGCGCCTTCTACATGTTCGACCAGTTCCTGCGCGCCGTGGCCATGCTGTTCCTCAACAAAGGCGGGTCCGGGACGACCACCCCGATCACGATCCCGACCGGGAACAGGCCGACGAGCTGAACCACCCCCGGTCCCAGAGGTCTTCACCCCTCGGCGGCAGCGCCGAGGGGTGGGCACCCGGGAGCATCCACCGAGGTCCCCTCAGACGCCCAGGGCGCCCACGACCAGGGCGGTCACGGCGTCACGGCGGTCCTGGCCGTCCCGCCACCGCAGCCCACGTCCCGCCTCGACCGCCACCCCGAACCCCGCGTGCACCAGCACCCGGGCCTGGCGCGGGTCCAGCTCCGGACGGGCCAGCCGCAGCTGCTGCTCCCAGACGGCGATGTGTTCACGCTGTGCGAGGACCAGGGGCCGCCGCAGTTCGCCCGGCAGGCCGGCGAGCTCGGCCTCGGCGACGCTGTTGAGCGCGGTGTACTCGAAGCTGTAGGCCACGTACGTCGCCGCCAGCGCGGCTACGGCGTCGTGCGGCCCGGTCACCCCGTGCAGACTCTGCTCCACACCCTGGGCCAGAAGTCCCGCCGCCTGGAGGCACGCCGCCGCGAGGATGTCGACCTTGCCTTCGTAGTGACGGTAGAGCGCCGACGGCGCCAGCCCCACCGCCTCCGCGATCTGCCCGTTCGTGACGCTGGCGAACCCGTCCCGTGCGAACAGCGGGACGGCGGCCGCGAGGATCTCCGCGCGTCGCGTGCGCGGCACCGTCCGGGCGGGCAGCTCGACGGGGCGTGCGCCGCTCCTCAGGACCGCCGCGGTGTCGGTCGCGGCGACACGCAGGGCGGACGCCGACAGCAGGTCCTCGGCCCGGCGTTGAGCGATCGAGGTGTGATGCATCGTGATGGACGCGATCGCACCGAGGGCCGCCATGGCCCGCAGGCGCCCGCCGGGCATCGGGCAGGCGCGCCGCACCGCCTCGTCGACCCGCCCGACGACGTACCCGAACTTCGTCATGAGGCGCCGGCGGTCCTCGGCCCCGAGGTACCTGGCCTCCCACCGGTAGACGCCGCCCGACGCGCGATGGGCGACGGTGACGCGGGTGACGGCGTCGAGGACCTCCGCCAAGGGGGCCCCGGACGGCACCTCGTCGAGCGCGGCGACGAGCCGCTCCGCCGTGACGTCGGCACACTCGGCGAACAGCGCGTACTTGTTCGGGAAGTGCCGGTACAGGGCCGCCGCGGTGATACCCACGCCGGCCGCGATCTTCTCCATGGACGCGGCGTGGTACCCGTGCTCGCTGAAGACCCGGCCGGCCGCCTCGACGATGAGCTGCTTGCGGTTGCGGGGCCGGGTGGCCGCGGCCGGATCGGTCACGGCCGAACCGGCGGAAGCGGAGACGGGGCCATGCGGAGGAGTCAATCACACGCGCACACGGGGGATCGGGGCTCCATCGGAGCGGCCCCTGGCCCGCAACTGCCCCGCTACACCCAGGTGTCCAGCCACATCCGGTCGCGCCAGGAGTCGTCCGGGAGTGACGTGCCCGTGTAGATCGGCCAGAAGTAGATGAAGTTCCAGACGATCAGCAGCACCAGGACGCCCGCCGCGATCGCGCCCAGAGTGCGTCGGCGCTCCCCCGTGGGATCGGCGGTGTCCATGCCGAGACGGTGCTTGGTGCCCGTGCCGGCCGCAGGGCCCAGGAGGGCGCCGATCATCATCGTGACCGCCAGACACAGGAACGGCACGAACACGACCGCGTAGAAGAGGAAGATCGTCCGCTCCTGGTAGAAGAACCAGGGCACCCAGCCCGCCGCCACCCCGCACGCGATCGCGCCGGCCCGCCAGTCGCGGCGGAAGGCCCAGCGCCACAGCACGTACAGCAGCGCCACGCACGCCGCCCACCAGAGCAGCGGGGTGCCGAGCGCCAGGACCTCGCGGGCGCACTTGCCGCTGCTGGACTCCAGGCAGCCCGTCTTCTCCTCGTAGAAGTACGAGACGGGGCGGCCCAGCACGATCCAGCTCCACGGATTGGACTGGTAGGTGTGGCCGGAGGTCAGGCCGACGTGGAACTCGTAGACCTGGTTCTCGTAGTGCCAGAGGCTGCGCAGCCAGTCCGGCAGCCATGTCCAGCTGCCGCCCTTGCCCTCGGTGGCCGCCCAGTTGCGGTAGTAGCCCTTGTCCGTGACGATCCAGCCCGTCCACGAGACGAGGTACGTGCCGATCGCGACCGGCACCGTGGAGACGAACGCGGGCAGCAGGTCCCTGAGGACCACGGCCCGGTACGGCTGCACGGCGCCCGCCGTGCGCCGCGCGCCGACGTCCCAGAGCACCGCCATCACACCGAACGCGGCCAGGATGTAGAGCCCGTTCCACTTCGTGGCGAAGGCCAGACCGAGCATCAGGCCGGCCGCGATCCGCCAAGGGCGCCACCCGAGGCGGAGCGTTTCGGCGATGTGGGCGTCCGGGCGCAGGACCCCGTCCTCGTCGACCGGGAGCGCCGCGGCCAGTCTGCGGCGGGACCGGTCGCGGTCGAGGAGGAAGCAGCCGAAGGCCGCCAGCACGAAGAACATCAGCACCAGGTCGAGCAGCGCGGTGCGGCTCATCACGAAGTGCAGCCCGTCCACGGCCAGCAGGGTGCCCGCCAGGCAGCCCAGGAACGTCGAGCGGAACAGCCGGCGGCCGATGCGGCACAGCATCAGCACCGAGAGCGTGCCGAGCAGCGCCACCATGAAACGCCAGCCGAACGGGGTGAACCCGAACAGCTGCTCGCCGAACCCGATGATCCACTTGCCGACCGGCGGATGGACGACGTAACCCGGGTCCACCGGGATGTCCACCGAGGACGGGTCCCTGAGGATCAGCTTGTCGACGTCCTTGGGCCAGGAGCCCTCGTATCCCTGGTTGACCAGTGCCCAGGCGTCCTTGGCGTAGTACGTCTCGTCGAATATCACCGCCTTCGGGCTGCCCAGGTTCCAGAACCGCAGCACCCCGGCGACCAGGGCGACCAGCAGCGGCCCGCCCCAGGCGGACCAGCGCACCAGGTGGCCGGCGAGGACCGGCGGCACGGCGAGCACCTGCCAGAACTGGCGCCCGGGGCGCGCGTAGGGCGGATCGAGGCGCTCGCGCAGCCCCGTCTCCGGCCGTGGGGAATGGCCGAAGCGGCGCAGCCGCTGCTGCCAGGAAGGCGGCTGGTCGCCGGTGTGATCCCCGGCGTCGTTGCCCTGCTGGGCTTCGGGCGCAGTACTCGTCACCGCGCCATCGTAGGGAACGCATCTGTGCGAGTGGTGCCGCCCGTGCTGGGAGGATGGCCGATGTGACTGGAACGACTGGAACGCTCGTACTCGCAGGGACCCCCATCGGCGACGTGGCGGACGCCCCGCCACGGCTCGCCGCCGAGCTGGAGACGGCCGATGTCGTGGCGGCCGAGGACACCCGGCGGCTGCGCCGGCTCACCCAGGCGCTCGGCATCCGCACGACAGGGCGTGTCGTGTCCTACTTCGAGGGCAACGAGTCGGCGCGTACGCCCGAACTCGTCGAGGCCCTGGCCGGCGGCGCGCGCGTCCTGCTGGTCACGGACGCCGGGATGCCGTCCGTCTCCGATCCCGGCTACCGGCTCGTCGCCGCCGCCGTCGAACAGGACATCAAGGTCACCGCCGTACCGGGCCCGTCCGCCGTGCTGACCGCGCTCGCGCTGTCCGGGCTGCCCGTGGACCGCTTCTGCTTCGAGGGCTTCCTGCCGCGCAAGGCCGGCGAGCGGCTGGGGAAGCTGCGCGAGGTCGCGGACGAGCGCCGCACGATGGTCTTCTTCGAGGCCCCGCACCGGCTGGACGACACCCTGGCCGCGATGGCCGAGGCGTTCGGGGCGGACCGCAGGGCCGCCGTGTGCCGGGAGCTGACCAAGACGTACGAGGAAGTGAAGCGCGGCCCCCTGGGCGAGCTGGCGGTCTGGGCCGCCGAGGGTGTGCGCGGCGAGATCACCGTCGTGGTCGAGGGTGCGACGGACTCCGGTGACGAGGGACTGGACGCCGCCGAGCTGGTGCGCAGGGTGCAGGTGCGCGAGGAGGCGGGGGAGCGGCGCAAGGAGGCCATCGCCGCGGTCGCCGCCGAGGCGGGGCTGCCCAAGCGCGAGGTGTTCGATGCGGTGGTCGCGGCAAAGAACGCGGCTCGGACCGGCCAGGAGCAGGGCAAAGGACTAACCTGAAATGTAAAGCCTGAGCCGCGTACCGGGCCGTTCGGCCACGAAACGGCCAAAAGCGTTCCAACACTCGGCAGACCTGGTGCATCGCCGTCGGCGAAGGCGTCCACTTGAGGGTGGAACGCACCATCCGGAGTGCTTGTCCGGAGTGCTTGTCCAGCGGACAAGAGGAGCAGGCATGAGTGAGATCGCAGCAGGCACCGTGCACGAGGCGTACGCCTTCGCGTGCATGAGGTGCGGGCACGGCTGGGAACAGGCCTACGAGATAGAGCACCACGTCGACGGCTCGGGCAACGCGTTCGTGGTGTACAAGGCGGACGGGCAGCGAGTGCCGTCGCCGCTGTCCACCCCGTCCTGCGCGAACTGCGGCGGCCACGTGGTGCGGATCATGCGCGCCGGCCGGGTCTCCACCGTCCAGCAGCTGCTCAGGCCCCGGGAACTGACACGTCCCGTGATGGCGGGCCGGGACGAGGCCCGTGAGGAGATGTCCGTGGCCACCGCCGTCCCCGCGGCCGGATCGGGATCGCACCACTGGCAGCTGTCCGATCTGCTCCGCCCCTTCCACCGGCGGTGAGAGGAGGTTCATGCCCTCGTAGAGTCGAGGCATGAGCCGTACCGAAGCCCCGCCGCTCCCCGAACCCCTCAGGGTTCCGGTCGCCGATTCGCACACCCATCTCGACATGCAGGACGGAACCGTCGAGGAGGGACTGGCCCGGGCCGCGGCGGTCAACGTGACCACCGTCGTCCAGGTCGGCTGCGACGTGAAGGGCTCCCACTGGGCCGCCGAGACCGCCGCCGCGCACCCGTCCGTGCACGCCTCCGTCGCCCTGCACCCCAACGAGGCGCCCCGCATCGTGCACGGGGACCCGGAGGGCACCGCGCGGCAGGGGGGCAGGGAGCCGGGCGGGAAGGCGGCCCTCGACGAGGCGCTCGCCGAGATCGACGCGCTGGCCGCCCTCGCCCACGTACGCGCCGTCGGTGAGACCGGCCTGGACTACTTCCGTACGGGCCCCGAGGGCATGGCCGCCCAGGAGGAGTCCTTCCGCGCCCACATCGAGATCGCCAAGCGGCACGGCAAGGCCCTGGTCATCCACGACCGCGAGGCCCACGCGGACGTGCTGCGGATCCTCGCCGAGGCCGGCGCGCCGGAGCGGACCGTCTTCCACTGCTACTCCGGGGACGCCGACATGGCCCGGATCTGCGCGGCGGCCGGATACTTCATGTCCTTCGCGGGCAACGTCACCTTCAAGAACGCGCAGCCGCTGCGCGACGCGCTGGCCGTCGCCCCCGCCGAGCTCGTGCTCGTCGAGACGGACGCCCCCTTCCTCACCCCCGCCCCGTACCGCGGACGGCCCAACGCGCCCTATCTGATCCCGGTCACGCTCCGTGCCATGGCCGAGGTGAGGGGCACCGACGAGGACACCCTGGCCGCCGCCGTCTACGACAACACCGCGCGGGCGTTCGACTTCTGAGGGGTGCCGGTTCTGAGGGGTGCCGGGCGCTCCGGTCGACACGTTGGGTAATCGTACGACTTTGTACGGTTACGAGGGGTCCGCTATCGTGCCCGCGCAACGGGGACGGCAGGCCGGAACGTCTGGAGCGTCGTGGGCCATTCACAGGGCAGTCACCGCGCGGCGCGCGGCAGTCGGCGTACGAGGCAGGTCCCGGCGCGGGCCCCGTCCCCGCCCCCGGCGCCGCCGCGCTCCCTCCACGAGGAGCGGACGATCGTCGCCGGGCTCCGCCCCGGCCCCCTGCCGGTCCATGACCCCACCGTGCTGGACACCCCGCTGGTGCCCCGGCGGCCGGCCCCGCGGCGGGAGACCGGCGGACACCGGGCGGCCCGGCGCCACCGGCGTCCGATCGGTGCCGGCGCTCCGGAGAGCCTGTGGCGTATCGTCCCGCGCGCACTGGTCGTCGCCGTCCTGGCGGGCGGCACCGCCGGGTTCCTCGCCCAGGACAAGGCCGTCCGTGTCGATGTCGACGGGACATCACACACCCTGCACACCTTCGCGGACGACGTCGGGGAGCTCCTGGAGGCCGAGGGCGTCACGGTCGGCACCCGCGACACCGTCGCCCCCGCCCCCGCCACGGCCCTGGACAACGGCGACGAGATCGTCGTCCTCCGGGAGACACGCGGCTTCGGGCCCGTGCCGGGCGGCGCTCCCTGGCTGCCGCGGCGGCCGTAGGCTTAACGGGTGAGCACCACAGAGCCCGACGCCCTCCTGGGCCCCGCAGACATCCGCGAGCTGGCCGCAGCGCTGGGCGTACGCCCCACCAAGCAGCGCGGTCAGAACTTCGTCATCGACGCCAACACGGTCCGCAGGATCGTACGGACCGCCGAGGTGCGGCCCGACGACGTGGTGGTCGAGGTCGGGCCCGGTCTGGGCTCGCTGACCCTCGCCCTGCTGGAGGCGGCCGACCGGGTCGTCGCCGTGGAGATCGACGACGTGCTCGCGGGCGCCCTGCCGGCCACGGTCGCCGCACGGCTCCCGGAGCGCGCCGACCGCTTCGCCCTGGTCCACTCGGACGCGATGCTGGTCACGGAGCTGCCCGGCCCCGCACCGACCGCGCTCGTCGCCAACCTGCCGTACAACGTCGCCGTGCCGGTCCTGCTCACCATGCTGGAGCGCTTCCCGACCATCGAGCGGACGCTCGTGATGGTGCAGGCCGAGGTCGCCGACCGGCTGGCCGCCCGGCCCGGCAACAAGGTCTACGGCGTGCCGTCGGTCAAGGCCAACTGGTACGCCGACGTCAAGCGCGCCGGGTCGATCGGCCGCACGGTGTTCTGGCCCGCGCCCAACGTCGACTCGGGCCTGGTGTCCCTCGTCCGGCGCACGGAACCGATCCGTACCACCGCGAGCAGGACCGAGGTCTTCGCCGTCGTCGACGCCGCCTTCGCCCAGCGCCGCAAGACGCTGCGCGCCGCCCTGGCGGGCTGGGCGGGCTCCGCACCCGCCGCCGAGGCCGCCCTGACGGCCGCGGGGATCTCGCCGCAGGCCCGCGGCGAGGCCCTGACCGTCGAGGAGTTCGCCGCCATCGCCGAGAACAAGCCGGAGCCCTCCGCATGACCCGCAGCGTCACCGTCCGCGTCCCCGCCAAGGTCAACGCGCAGCTCGCGGTGGGCGCCCCCCGCCCCGACGGCTTCCACGACCTGGCCAACGTCTTCCTCGCCGTCGGCCTGTACGACGAGGTCACCGTCACCCCCGCCGACACCCTGCGCGTCACCTGCTCCGGGCCGGACGCCCATCAGGTCCCCCTGGACGCCACGAACCTCGCGGCCCGCGCCGCGATCGCGCTGGGTGCCCGGCACGACATCGCCCCCGATGTGCACATCCACATCGCCAAGGACATCCCCGTCGCCGGCGGCATGGCGGGCGGCAGCGCCGACGGTGCCGCCGCCCTGCTGGCCTGCGACGCGCTCTGGGCCACCGGCGCCACCCAGGAGGAACTCCTGGCGATCTGCGCCGAGCTGGGCAGCGACGTGCCCTTCAGCCTGGTCGGCGGGGCGGCACTCGGCGTCGGACGCGGTGAGCGGCTGACGCCCGTCGAGGTCGGCGGAAGCTTCCACTGGGTGTTCGCCGTCGCCGACGGCGGGCTCTCCACCCCCGCGGTCTACGGCGAGTTCGACCGGCTCACCGCCGGCACCGACGTACCGGAGCCGGCCGCCTCCCCCGCGCTCCTGGCCGCCCTGCGCAAGGGGGACACCACCGCACTCGCGGGCGCCCTCGGCAACGACCTCCAGGCCGCCGCCCTCTCCCTGCGCCCCTCGCTGGCCGACACCCTCGCGGCGGGCACCGCCGCCGGCGCCCTGGCCGCGCTGGTCTCGGGGTCCGGGCCGACCACCGCGTTCCTGACCGCCGACGAGGAGTCGGCGCGGAAGGTGGCCGACGCGCTGCTGGCGTCCGGCACCTGCCGCGACGCGCGGGTGGCGGTGTCCCCGGCGGCGGGTGCGACCGTCGTCTGACAGCCGGTACTCAGACGGGAATTGAGTACGGTCGCGCTGCCGCGGCCCTGCCGCTCGACGCGACCGTACTCCCATGGGATCAAGTGTTCGTGAACTGGCCGGGGCGACGCCCGCCACCCGGGACCGCTACATCGACCTGCTGCGGGTCGCCTCGCTGGGGACGGTCGTCCTCGGCCACTGGCTGATGGCCGCCGTCACCACTGACGGGGTCGGCAACCTCCTCGCCGTCGTCCCCGGCCTGCAACCGCTGACCTGGGTGCTCCAGGTCATGCCGGTCTTCTTCTTCGTCGGGGGCTTCTCCCATGCCCTGTCCTACCGTTCGCTGCTCCGTAAGCGGCCCGAGGGCTCCATGGACTCCGTCTACGCGGCGTTCCTGCGGGCCCGGCTCCAGCGGCTGCTGCGTCCCACCATGGTCTTCGTCCTGGTGTGGGGTGCCGCGGCGCTGCTCGTCCAACTGCTCGGCGGGGGCGGCGGGCTGATCGGTGTCACGCTCCGCCTGGTGACCCAGCCGCTCTGGTTCATCGGGATCTACCTGGCGATGGTGGCGTTCACCCCGCCGCTGCTGAAGCTGCACGACCGCTACGGCTGGGGCGCGTTCGCCGCGCTCGCGGGGGCCGCCGCCGCGGTGGACCTGCTGAGGTTCGCCGCCGGGGTGCCCTACCTCGAACTCCTCAACTTCGCGTTCGTCTGGCTCGCCGTGCACCAGCTCGGCTTCCTGCGCGCCGACGGCCGGGTCCGCCGCCCCGCTCTCCTCGCCGGCGGCGGACTGGCCGCCGCGGCAGCGCTGGTGGCCCTCGGCCCGTATCCGCTGTCCATGGTCGGCATGCCCGGCGAGAAGATCAGCAACATGGCGCCGCCCACCCTCGCACTGCTCTGCCACGGCCTCTGGCTCGTCGGTGCGGTCGAGCTGCTGCGCGCTCCGGGGGCCCGGCTGGTGGCCCGGCCCCGGGTCTGGCGCGCGGTCGTGGCCGCCAACGGCGTCGCCATGAGCGCGTTCCTCTGGCACCTCACCGCGATGCTCGGCGTGTACGGGGCGATGCTCGCCCTCGGCGCCCCGCTGCCCGAGCCGGCCACCGGCGCCTGGTGGGCGCAGGTGCCGGTGCGGATCGTGGTCGCCGCCGGGGTCACCGCGGCCCTGGTCGCGGCCTTCCGTACGTTCGAGCGGCCGGTCCGCGTCGCCCCCGGCCGGGCCGCGATCGGCGCGGGAGCCGTCTCGGCGATCGGTGTGACCCTCGCCCTGCTCGGCGTGCTGGGACTGTCCATGGTGGGCTACGCGGGACTGCTGGAGGGGCACACCGCCCTGCTGATCGCCGTCCACGTCAGCGCTCCCGCGGCCGTCGCGATGGCGCTCGGCGGCTGGCTGCTGGTCGAACGGGCGGGGCGGTGACCGGCCCCTACCGTCAGCTCAGCTTCAGAGTCCTCCTCGCGAGCTCGTACGCCGGGAGCATCTCCCGGTGCTCCTGGGAGTCCAGCCCGCCCAGGTGCACCACGACCGGGCCGTCGGGCGTCGTGACGGCGAAGGCACGCTCGTCCTTGGGCTCGTCCAGCAGCTCGCCGTCCACGGTGTAGTCGACCTCGGTCCCGGCCAGGGAGCCCGCGCGGAAATCGGTGTACGTGGCCTTGCCCGCGTTCGGATCGGCCGTCACGAACGCCTCCAGCACCGCGCGGGGGGCGTCGTCGGAGGGCTCGCCCTGCCACACCCGGAGGTAGCCGATGTTCCCCGCCGGCTTCGCGTCCACCTCGCAGACCATCGTGACCGGGCCCTGCTCGCCCAGCGCGGCCAGGTCGGAGCCGGGCTCGACCTCGACGGCCGCCGGCTTCCAGTCCGCCGCCAGATCGAAGGTCACCGGGAGCTCGCAGGCCGAACCCGGGCCACCGAGCGTGACGCCCTTCTCCGCGGCGGCGCTCCCCGCGGCCTTCGAGGGGGCGCTGTCCCCGTTCTTGCCCGTATCCGCGGCCGTTCCGCCGCCGCCGGACGACGACGAACAGCCGGCCAGCGCCACCGTCGCCACGACTGCCGAAACCAGGGCCCGCCCCGAGCCACGCATCATGAAGTCCCCACCCCAGAGATGTTCCGAACCGCTCCGACCTGGGGTTACTCCCCATGATCGATCGCCGCACGCTATCGCACCCCGCACGGCGACTACTCTGGGACATCGAGCGGTCCCCGACGCAAGGACCCCCGAGGCAGGAGTGAAATGGCCGTCAATCTGGTCAATGTCGAGCAGGTCAGCAAGGTGTACGGCACCCGTGCCCTGCTCGACGGTGTATCCCTCGGGGTGTCCGAGGGCGACCGGATCGGCGTCGTCGGCCGCAACGGCGACGGCAAGACGACGCTCATCCGGATGCTCGCCAAGCTCGAGGAGGCGGACACCGGCCGGGTCACCCACAACGGCGGGCTGCGCCTCGGTGTCCTCACCCAGCACGACTCGCTGGACCCGAACGCCACCATCCGGCACGAGGTGATCGGCGATCTCGAGGACCACGAGTGGGCGGGCAGCGCCAAGATCCGCGACGTGCTGACCGGGCTCTTCGGCGGCCTCGCCCTCCCCGGCTTCGAGCACGGCCTGGACACCGTCATCGCCCCGCTCTCCGGCGGCGAGCGGCGCCGGATCGCGCTGGCGAAGCTGCTCATCGCCGAGCAGGACCTGGTCGTCCTCGACGAGCCCACCAACCACCTCGACGTCGAGGGCATCTCCTGGCTCGCCGGACACCTGCGGACCCGGCGCTCCGCGCTCGTCTGCGTCACCCACGACCGGTGGTTCCTGGACCAGGTCTGCACCCGCATGTGGGACGTCCAGCGGGGAGCCGTCCACGAGTACGAGGGCGGCTACAGCGACTACGTGTTCGCGCGGGCCGAGCGGGAGCGGATCGCCGCGACCGAGGAGTCCAAGCGGCAGAACCTGATGCGCAAGGAGCTGGCCTGGCTGCGACGGGGCGCCCCCGCCCGTACGTCCAAGCCGCGCTACCGCATCGAGGCCGCCAACGAGCTGATCGCCGATGTGCCGCCGCCGCGCGACACGAGCGAGCTGATGAAGTTCGCCAACGCCCGGCTCGGCAAGACCGTCTTCGACCTGGAGGACGTGACCGTCCAGGCCGGACCCAAGACGCTCCTCACCCACCTCACCTGGCAGCTCGGCCCCGGTGACCGCATCGGCCTGGTCGGCGTGAACGGCGCGGGCAAGACCTCGCTGCTGCGGGCGCTCGCCGAGGCGGCCCGCAGCCAGGGCGACGTGCAGCCCGCGGACGGCAAGGTCGTCGTCGGCAAGACCGTGAAGCTCGCCTATCTCTCCCAGGAGGTCGCGGAGCTCAACCCGAACCTGCGCGTGCTCGAAGCCGTCCAGCAGGTGCGCGACCGGGTCGACCTCGGCAAGGGCCGTGAGATGACGGCCGGCCAGCTCTGCGAGCAGTTCGGCTTCGTCAAGGAGAAGCAGTGGACGCCCGTCGGCGACCTGTCCGGTGGTGAGCGGAGGCGGCTGCAGATCCTGCGGCTGCTGATGGACGAGCCCAACGTCCTCTTCCTCGACGAGCCCACCAACGACCTGGACATCGAGACGCTGACCCAGCTGGAGGACCTCCTCGACGGCTGGCCCGGGTCGATGATCGTGATCTCCCACGACCGGTTCTTCATCGAGCGGACCACGGACAAGGTGATGGCGCTCCTCGGCGACCGCGCGCTGCGGATGCTGCCGCGCGGTATCGACGAGTACATCGAGCGCAGGCAGCGCATGGAGGAGACGGCGACGCCCGCCTCCGCCGCCGGGTCCTCGGCGCTCAAGGCGGCGCCGGCCGAGGCCGTATCGCCGCAGGCCGCGCGTGCGGCCAAGAAGGAGCTCCAGAAGGTCGAGCGGCAGCTCGACAAGATGTCGACCAGGGAGACGACGCTGCACGCGCAGATCGCCGACAACGCCACCGACTTCGAGAAGGTCGCCGCGCTCGACGCCGAGCTGCGTGAACTGGTCGCGGAGCGGGACGTGCTGGAGATGCGCTGGCTCGAACTGGCCGAGGACGCCTGAGCGAACGCCTGAGGTGCCCGGGCCGGCCAGGACGCCGCGTCCGGGCCGGCGGGCGGGCGGGCGGGGGCCGAATCCCGTGAAAGCGGCCCTTCCTGGGCACAGTTGACGGGGTGTCGGGAAAAGTGCGCCCCGGATGCCGCGAGGAGCGCGTAACGACGGCATCACGGCCCGGTTCTCCCTTGGGAACAGGGGGTGGACCGATCCGGTACCCGGTGTGGTGCGGGTGGTACAAAGAAGCCCCGCTCGACTGTCGTAACGCCGCGGAAGCCATGCCCGATTCGCTCCTTTCCGGGGGGAATTCAGAGATTTCTTGTACCTGATCCTCTGAGCCCAGCGGAATCGCGGGGGAGACCGGACCGGGCACCGGACCGCACGAAGGGGGACGTGCTGATGACCCAGCCGCCCAGCCAGCAACCGCCGCAGGGGGGCTTCGGGGCTCCGCAGGATCCGCAGGGCACTCCTCAGCCGCCGCCACCGGCGGCCCCACCGCAGATGCCGCCCGCACCACCGCAGACCCCGCCGCCGGGGGCACCGCAGACGCCTCCGCCCGCGCAGCCGGGCTACGGCTACCCGCAGGCCCCCGGGGCGCAGCCCGGCTACGGCTACCCCCAGGCACCCGGGCAGGCACCCGGCCAGGCGGCCCCCGGCCCGTACGCCCAGCAGCCCGGCCCCTACGGCGCCCCGTCCGGTCCGTACGGCCAGCAGCCCGGCCCCTACGGTCAGCAGCCCGGTTACGGCTACCCGCAGCAGCAGTACCCCGGCGCTCCCGCGCCCACGCCCGGCGGCTCCGGCGGCAGTCCCTTCAAGGGCAAGCCCGCCGTCATCATCGGTGCGGCGCTCGCCGTGCTCCTCGTCGTCGGCGGCGGCATCTTCTTCGCCACGAGCGGTGGCGACGACGACCCGGAGAAGCCCGTCGCCAAGTCCAGCAGCGGCGCCCCGGACCCGAGCGGCTCGACCGGCGTCGACCAGGGCGACGGCAAGGGCGACGGGCGTGAGGCGAACGACGACCTGAACGCCGGACGCAAGGACGGCGAGGCGAAGGTCCTCTGGACCACGACGAACGACATCGACCTGCCGCGCAACGGCGCGGACGTCTACGGCCCGTGGATCGTCGGGGACACCCTCGTCAAGGGCATGTACCGCTCGGTCGTCGGCCTCTCGGTGGGCGACGGCAAGCAGAAGTGGAGCCTCCCGCTGCCCGCGGACATCTGCGCGGCACCCGCGACGACCACGGCCGACGGCAAGATCGTCGTCGGCGTGATGAGCGGCACCACGGACAAGGCCGACTGCTCCGTACTCCAGATGATCGACCTCAACACCGGCAAGGCCGGATGGAAGAAGACGGTCACGAAGAAGGGCATCTGGGACCTGTTGTCCAACATCGGCCTGGCGGTCAGCGGTGACACCGTCACCGTCGGCCGTACGAGCTACTCCAGCGCCTACCGGGTCAGCGACGGCAAGGAGCTGTTCGGCAACCCGTCGGGCAACTGCAAGCCGTACTCGTTCGCCGGCGGCCCCAAGCTGATCGCCGCGGTCAACTGCAGCACCGGCGACGTGGAGAACCCGCAGCAGCAGGTCCAGGAGCTCGACCCGACCACCGGCAAGGCCAAGTGGACCTACCAGGTCAAGCGTGGCTGGGAGGTCGACAAGGTCTACTCGGTCAGCCCCCTGGTCGTCTCGCTGAAGCAGCAGGAGGAGAAGAAGTGGGGCGTCGTCGCGCTCAAGGAGAACGGAACACTCCGCTCCCAGCTGGCCGGTGACGACGAGGACAAGATCAGCGTCGAGTGCGGTGGCGGCCTCATCGACTTCGCCGACACGATGGAGGGCTGCGGTGGCCTCGCCGCCGACGCGAACAGCTTCTACATGATGACCGGGGACGACACCAGCGGCGCCGCCCGTACCAACAAGGTCGTCGCGTTCGACCTGAACACCGGCAAGGTCAAGTGGAAGGCCCCCGCCCCCGCCGAGCACACCATGAAGCCGCTCCGCATGGAGGGCGGCAACGTCCTCGTCTACGTGGAGCCCTCGTACGAGGAGGGCGGGGCGATCGCGACGATCGCACCCACCGGAGGCGCGCCGAAGGTGCTGCTCCAGCACCTGGACTCGACCGCGCAGATCGAGAACTTCTACTCGTCCAAGACCGTCTACGCGGGCGGCCGTTCCTTCGTCGTCAGCGACCGCGTCAGCGGCAACGACGACTCGGAGGGCGAGACGACCATCATGGCCTTCGGCAAGTGACGGCCGACGACGGCATCCCCAGCCCTTCCTTCTCAGACCCCGCAGAGGTACGTACGCCATGAGCCAGCCGCCCCAGCCGCCCAACGAACCGCCCCAGGGCGGGTTCGGCGCCCCGCAGGACCCGCCGCCCGGCGGATTCGGCGCGCCCACCCCGCCGCCCGCCGACCCGTTCGGCAAGCAGCCCCCGCCCGCGCCGCCCACCCCGCCCGCGGGCGGCTACGGCAGCCCGCCCACCCCGCCCGCCGGTGGCTACGGCAGCCCGCCCCCGCCCGGGCAGCAGCCGCCGCAGAATCCCGCGTACGGCTATCCGCAGGCGCCGCCCCCAGGCCAGCCGCCGGCCCAGCCCGGCTACGGCTTCCCGCAGGGGCCCCCGCCCGGGCAGCCCGGCATGCCCCCGCAGCAGGGGTACGGCTACCCGACCGCCCCGATGCAGCCGCAGTACGTCGCACCCCAGCCGGGCGGCAGCAAGAAGTTCAACACCCAGATGCAGATCATCGTCGCCGCGGTCGTCGCCGTGGTGCTGATCGTCGGCGGTGGCGTCTTCTACGCCTCCAGCAGCGGTGACGACGGCAAGCAGGACGAGGCGTCCTCGGCCGGAACCGAGGGCAAGGACGGCGAGGGCAAGGGCGGCGAGGGCGGCGGCCTGGCCGGCGGCACCGAGAAGGCCCCGGCCGACACCAAGTCCAAGGTCGGCTTCCAGCTTCCCCACCCGAAGGTCACCGACACCACGAACGTCGCCGGCTCCTGGGTGACGGACAAGGTGTACGTCAAGACCGGCGTGTACGAGGTCGTCGGTTACGACCTCGTACACGGCACCAAGCTCTGGACGATCCCGCTGACCGGCCAGGTCTGCGCCGCTTCCCGGCACATGAGCAAGGACTACAAGGCGGCCATCGCCTTCGAGGACGGCAAGCCGAGCGCCGAGGACAAGTACCCCTCCTGCACCCAGATCGGCGCGCTCGACCTGGCCACCGGAAAGCTCATGTGGAGCAAGTCCGTCACCTCCGCGTCCAGCGGTGACGAGGCCGTCAGGTTCAACGAGGTCACGCTCAGCGGAACCACGGTCGCCGCGGGCGGCACCAGCGGCGGCGCCGCCTTCAACCTCGCGAACGGCGCCGAGCTCTGGAAGCCGAAGGCCGACACCAACAACTGCTACGACATGGGCTACGGCGGCGGCGAGGCCCTCGCCGTGGTCCGCAAGTGCGGCAGCTACGACGAACCGCAGCTGACCATCCAGGCGCTGAACCCGACCACCGGCGCACCGCTCTCCTCGTACAACATGCCGGCCGGCGTCGAGTACGCGAGCATCGTCTCCACCAAGCCGCTCGTCGTCGCGGCCGACGTCGGCGACACCGCCGGCGACGGCAGCAGCATCTCGGACTTCTTCTCCATCGACGCGGCCACCGGCAAACTCATCGTCCGGATCTCGGCCGACGCGGAGAAGTACGCCGGGGACTGCGGTTCCACCGAGGTCGAGGAGTGCTCCGCCCTGGCCGTCGGCAACAACAAGCTCTACGTGCCGACCGAGAGGCACGAGGGCGGCGGCGAGTACGGCGAGACCAACGAGATCGTGGCCTTCGACCTCACCACCGGAAAGCTCGTCGGCGGCAGGGCGGACGCGGGTGACCGCTACACGCTGACCCCGCTGCGCATGGACGGCTCCAACGTCATCGCGTACAAGGAGCCCCCCTACGACAAGGGCGGCCAGATCGTCTCCATCAACGGCTCGACCTTCGAGCAGACCGTGCTGATGGTCAACCCGGACGAGGAGTCGGTCCGCGACGCGGAGACGAGCTTCTCCGTCGATTACGCCGAGTTCATCTACGAGAAGGGCCGGCTGTTCATCTCCGAGCAGATGGTCAGTGAGCCCAGCAAGTCCAGCTCGCTGGACGACAAGCAGTACCTCGTCGTCTCCTTCAGCACCGACTGACCCACCCGCCCGGCCCGTTCACGGACCGGCTGTGACGGCCCTGCCGGTTGATCATCCGACCGGCAGGGCCGATCGTTTTCCGACGGGCAAGCGGCCCCGAATGACGCAGAATTCGGCATTCTGGGGGGCTTCTGCCCGGTAGAGGGCGCGCGGCGTCGAACAAGCGTGTAACTTGCCGGGTCAGAGGGGCCGGGGGGCCTGTTCAGGGTTACGCAGCGCCGGTGCGCTGCACACATGGGGGCTATCTCGATGGGCGTGCGGCTCATGGTGGTCGATGACCACCGACTGCTCGCCGAGGCACTCGCCTCGGCACTGAAACTGCGTGGGCACCGCGTGCTCGCGGCAGCCGCGCCGACGTCCGGGGCCGCGGAACTGGTCGTCAGCAGGGCGCCGGAGGTCTGCCTGTTCGGCACGGCTGCGCCCGCCGAGCCCGGGGCCTTCGACCCGATCGTGCGGATCGGACGGGAGCGCCCGCAGGTGGCCGTGGTGGTGCTGGGCCCGGTGCCGAGCCCGCGGGGGATCGCCGCCGCCTTCGCGGCGGGAGCGGCCGGTTACGTCCGGCACGACGAGCGCATAGAGGGCGTCGAGCGCGCCATGATCAAGGCCCGGGCGGGAGAGGTCGCGGTCGCCCCCCAGCTGCTGCGGGGCGCCTTCGCGGAGCTGCTGCATCCGGCGGCCCAGCCGGACGACGAGGGCCAGCGGCTGCTGCGGATGCTGACCCCGCGCGAGATCGAGGTGCTGGTGCGGGTCGCCGAGGGCGAGGACACCCGGCTGATCGCGGCCGGGATGAGGATCGCGCCGAGCACCGCGCGGACCCATGTGCAGCGGGTGCTGATGAAGCTCGGCGTCGGGTCCCGGCTGGAGGCCGCCGCGCTGGCGGCCCGCACGGGGCTGCTCGACCGAGCCGCGGCGGGAACGCCGCAGGGGCCGGACGGCCTCGCGTGAACGCGTGATCGTCCGGCCCCCGCGGGTTGCCGAGGTCAGCTCTCCGGCGTGCCGGGTGCCTCGTCGGGCACCTGGGTCGGGCGCAGCTTCATCCAGATCAGGAAGAAGAGCCCGAGCGCCAGCATGGCGAGGCCGGTCCAGAGGTTGATGTGGACGCCCTCGGCCTTCTTCAGGTCGGCGTCGGACGGGCTGATGCCGGCGATGGTGACGATCACTCCGTAGACCACGAAGAGACCGCCGATGATCCGCCGGATGTCGAAGAGCCGGGCCGCGGTCGCGGACTTGCGCTCCAGCTCGGAGACTTCCTTGTGCAGGTCGGACATGGTGAGTGCCTCCGATCAGAGCGAGTAGGGCAGGTAGCAGAGGGTGGCGAGGACGATGGCGCCCCAGCCGAGCAGCGCGGGCTTGCGGTACCAGGCGTTGTCGCCCTCGTCCGGCGCCTCGTCGGCATCCGGGGACTCCGTGCCGTAGACCAGACCGGCCAGTTGGGCCTCCGGCTTGGGGGCCGTGAACAGGGTGACGGCGACCATGACGACCGCACCGGCGACGAATCCGACGATGGCGGAGACGAAGTTGGCGCCCTGGTCGGACGGGATGTCGATGATGCCCTGCTTGTAGATCACGAAGTAGTTGACCATCGCGGCGGTGGTGCCCGCCAGCAGGCCCCAGACACCCGACTTCATCGAGGCGCGCTTCCAGAACATGCCGATGATGAAGACGACGAACAGCGGGACGTTGAAGAAGGAGAACAGCGTCTGCAGGTACGTCATGATGTTGGAGAAGCTGGCCGCGATGAACGCCGTGCCGATCGAGGCGAGCACACCCACCGCGGTGATCAGCCGCCCGAACTTCAGGTAGTACGCGTCCGGCTGGTCCTTCTTCACGTACCGCTGCCAGATGTCCGTGGTGAACACCGTGTTGAACGACGACACGTTGGCGGCCATACCGGCCATGAACGCGGCCAGCAGACCGGTCACCGCGATGCCGAGCACACCGTTGGGCAGGAGCTCCTGCATCAGCAGCGGAATGGCGTCGTTGTACGTGAGGTCCGAGCCGGGTGTGCCGATCTTGGGCACGATCACGGCGGCGACCAGACCCGGGATCATCACCACGAAGACGATGAAGATCTTCGGGAAGGCGGCGATCAGCGGGGTGCGCTTGGCGGCCGAGAGGTTCTTCGCGGACAGGGCGCGCTGCACCTCGGCGAAGTTGGTGGTCCAGTAGCCGAAGGAGAGCACGAAGCCGAGGCCGAGGATGATCGTCAGCCAGTTGGCGCCGAGCGGGTTGGCGTCACCGATGCCGGTACCGCCCCAGGCGGTCATGAAGTCGGCGCCGTGCTGCTTCTCCAGCGAGCCGCTCAGGCCGTCCCAGCCGCCGACGCGCTTGAGGCCCAGCAGGGTGATCGGGATCAGCGCGGCGAGGATGACGAAGAACTGCAGCACCTCGTTGTAGATCGCCGAGGAGAGACCGCCGATGGTGATGTAGATCAGCACGAAGAGGCCCGCGACCACGATCGCGACCCACTGCGGCCAGCCGAGGAGCGCCTCCACGACGATCGACAGGGCGTAGAGGTTCACGCCCGCGATCAGGATCGCCGAGAAGGCGAAGAGTATGGAGCTCAGCAGGTGCGCCGACTTGTCGAAGCGGTGCAGCAGGAACTCCGGTACGGAGCGGACCTTCGACCGGTAGTAGAACGGCATCATCACCAGGCCGAGGAAGACCATGGCGGGGATGGCGCCGATCCAGTACCAGTGGACGACCGCGACGCCGTACTGCGCGCCGGTCGCCGCCATTCCGAGGATCTCGGTCGCCCCGAGATTCGCCGCGACGAAGGCCAGGCCGGTCACCCAGGCAGGCAGGGACCGTCCGGACAGGAAGAAGTCGAGGCTCGTCTTCACACTGGCCCGGGCGGCGAAGCCGATGCCGAGCACCACGACGAAGTAGATCGCCAGGATTGTGTAATCGAGCCCGTTCGTAGGGAGCCGGAGCCCTTCGGCCAGATATTGCATGGGGGGTACTCGCTTCGTTGCGCGAACTGAACCCGTCGGAACCTACGCCTATGTGTTCAGAAAATGAACAGGTCACATGACGTTCTTTGTTTGATCGTGATCGCGCAGTATGAAATGTCCGGGTCTGGCCGACCTTCGCGCACAGGCTGCCCACAGGGCTCGTCAGCATTGACTGGCGTGTTGAGTTGTGATTTGTTATGTGCGGTTATGTTTGGAGGGCGTTACATGGAGGAGCCTGGTGAAGAAGACGGTTACGACCCTCGCCGACGGCCGTGAGCTGATCTACTACGACTCCGCGGACGACACCGTCCGCGACGCCGTCGACCTGCGGCCGCTGGATGCCGTCTCGACGTCCTCGGAGATCCGCCGCGACCCGCTGCTCGGTGACTCGGTCGCCATCGCCTCGCACCGGCAGGGGCGCACCTACCACCCGCCGGCCGACGAGTGCCCGCTCTGCCCCTCGCAGGAGGGCAGGCTCAGCGAGATCCCCGACACCGACTACGACGTCGCCGTCTTCGAGAACCGCTTCCCCTCCCTCGCCGGTGACTCCGGCCGGTGCGAGGTCGTCTGCTTCACCTCCGACCACGACGTCTCCTTCGCCGGCCTCACCGAGGAACAGGCCGCCCTGGTCCTGGAGGCCTGGACCGACCGCACCGCCGACCTCGCCGAGCTCCCGCAGGTCACCCAGGTGTTCTGCTTCGAGAACCGGGGCGCCGAGATCGGCGTCACCCTCGGCCACCCGCACGGGCAGATCTACGGCTACCCCTTCGTCACCCCGCGCACCGAGCAGATGCTCCGCTCGATGGAGACCCACCGCGCCGAGACCGGCCGCAACCTCTTCGACGACGTCGTCGCCCGCGAGCTGGCCGACGGCGACCGCATCGTCCTGGAGGGCGAGCACTGGGTCGCCTTCGTGCCGTACGCAGCCCACTGGCCGTACGAGGTCCACCTCCACCCGCGCTGCCGCGTCCCCGACCTGCGGGAACTCGACGAGGCCGCACGCACGGAATTCCCACAGCTCTATCTGGAACTCTTGAGGCGATTCGACCGGATCTTCGGCCCCGGCGAGCCGCCGACCCCGTACATCTCCGCCTGGCACCAGGCACCCTTCAGGGTCCCCGGGCGTGAGGAGTTCGGGCTGCACCTCGAGCTTTTCACCATCAGGCGGACCACCGGCAAGCTGAAGTTCCTCGCGGGCTCCGAGTCCGGCATGGGCGTCTTCATCAACGACGTGCCGCCGGAGGCCGCGGCCCAGCGACTGCGAGAGGTAGCGAGCGAGTGAGTAACACCGGCAAGAAGTACCTGGTGACGGGCGGCGCGGGATATGTCGGCGGTGTCGTCGCCGCACATCTGCTGGAGGCCGGTCACACCGTGACCGTCCTCGACGACCTGTCGACCGGCTTCCGCGAGGGAGTCCCGCAGGGCGCCGAGTTCATCAGGGGCCGCATCCAGGACGCCGCGAAGTGGCTGGACGCCAGCTACGACGGAGTGCTGCACTTCGCGGCCTTCTCCCAGGTCGGCGAGTCCGTCGTCGACCCGGAGAAGTACTGGGTCAACAACGTCGGCGGCACCACCGCCCTCCTCGCCGCCATGCGCGACGCCGGGGTGCGCACCCTCGTCTTCTCCTCCACCGCGGCGACGTACGGGGAACCCGTCTCCAGCCCCATCACCGAGTCGGACCCCACCGCGCCCACCAACCCGTACGGCGCGTCCAAGCTCGCCGTCGACCACATGATCACCGGTGAGGCCGCCGCGCACGGCCTGGCGGCGGTCTCCCTGCGCTACTTCAACGTCGCCGGGGCCTACGGCAGCCACGGCGAACGCCACGACCCCGAGTCGCACCTCATCCCGCTGGTCCTCCAGGTCGCCCTCGGGCAGCGCGAGTCGATCTCCGTCTACGGCGACGACTACCCGACCCCCGACGGCACCTGCGTACGCGACTACATCCACGTCGCCGACCTCGCCGAGGCCCACCTGCTGGCCCTCGAAGCGGCCGCCGCGGGCGAACACCTCATCTGCAACCTCGGCAACGGCAACGGCTTCTCCGTACGCGAGGTGATCGAGACCGTCCGCCAGGTCACCGGCCACCCCGTCCCGGAGACCGCCGCACCCCGGCGCGGCGGCGACCCGGCCGTCCTCGTCGCCTCCGCCGCCACCGCCAGGGAGCGGCTCGGCTGGCAGCCGTCGCGCGCCGACCTGGCCGCCATCGTCGCCGACGCGTGGACGTTCGCCCGCCGAGAGGAGCCCACCGCGCCATGACCGACAACGCCGAGCTCACCGCCTCCTTCACCGAGCTCTACGGGACCGCCCCCGAAGGGATCTGGGCCGCACCCGGACGAGTGAACCTGATCGGTGAGTACACCGACTTCAACGACGGCTTCGTCATGCCGCTCGCCCTCCCCCACACCGCACGCGCGGCCGTCGCCCGCCGCACCGACGGACTGCTGCGCCTGCACTCAACCGACGTACCGGGCGGAGTCGTCTCCCTGCGCGTCGACGAACTGACCCCGCACTCGGGCCACGGCTGGGCCGCCTACCCCGCCGGCGTCGTCTGGGCTCTCCGCGAGGCCGGCCACGACGTCACCGGCGCGGACATACAGCTCACCTCCACCGTCCCGGTCGGCGCGGGCCTCTCCTCCTCGGCCGCCCTGGAGGTCGTCACCGCGCTCGCCCTGAACGACGTCTTCCAGCTGGGCCTGAGCGCCCCCGAGATCGCCGTGCTCGGACAGCGGGCCGAGAACGCGTTCGTCGGTGTGCCCTGCGGCGTCATGGACCAGATGGCCTCCGCGTGCTGCACCGAGGGCCACGCGCTGCACCTCGACACACGCGACCTCACCCTGCGCCAGGTCCCCTTCGACCTGGCCGCGCACGGACTGAAGCTGCTGGTCGTCGACACCCGCGTCAAGCACGCCCTGGGCGACGGCGCGTACGCCGAACGCCGGGCCGGCTGCGAGGCGGGAGCCCGCGCGCTCGGCATCGGAACCCTCCGCGACCTTCCCTACGAGGACCTGGACGCCGCGCTGGAGACCCTCGTGGCGGCCGGTGAGGACGAGTCGGTCGTGCGCTACGTCCGCCATGTGGTGAGCGACAACCACCGGGTGGAGCAGGTCATCGCGCTGCTCGACGCGGGCGAGGTGCGCGCGGCGGGCCCGGTCCTCAACGAGGGCCATGCCTCGCTCCGCGACGACCTGCGGGTCTCCTGCCCGGAGCTGGACCTCGTGGTCTCCGCGGCGAACGACGCCGGGGCGCTCGGAGCCAGGATGACCGGGGGCGGCTTCGGCGGCTCGGCGATCGTGCTGGTGGAGGAGGCGATGGAGGACACCGTCGCCAAGGCCGTCTCCGAGGCCTTCACCTCGGCCGGTCACGCCGCCCCGGGGATCTTCCCGGCGGTTCCCTCGGCGGGGGGCAGGCGGATCGCTCCAGCTGCCTGAGCAGGATGAAATCCACGAGACCCGGGAGGCGCTCCGCCTCGGCGAGCAGCCGCGCGCCGAGGCCGAGGCCGACGATCCGGCAGAATACGACGTTCTCTGTCTGCTTCGGTCTCGACACGGAACATGAACAACACCCTGAACACCTGGGGCGGTCAGTTCTGCGAATCGCCTTCCGCCGCCCACCGCCCGCCGTAGGCTGATGCGCAGCACCGGTGGGGGCCGGTGCCGTTTCAGGGGACGAGACAGTCGGGTACGGCGCCCGGAGCGGGTGGCCGGCCGGCACACGGCGGCGGCCGTGCGCCGACGGTCCACCGGAGTGCTCCGGGCGCCGTATCCGCCGTGGTCCGTCCCCGTCGGGGCCGGCCATGAACGGGGCGCCCCAGGAGCTCACACAGCATGGGGGTGTCTGTGGCTCGTATCCGGGTTCTGGTGGTCGACGACCACCGCATCTTTGCCGAGTCCCTCGCGGCGGCCCTGGCGGCCGAACCGGACGTCGACGTGTCCGCGGCGGGCAGCGGCCCCGCCGCGCTGCGGTGTCTGGAGCGTGCGGCCGCCGAGGGGCGCCGCTACGACGTGATGCTGGTCGACGCCGAACTGGGCATCCTCGCCACAGGCGGCACCCGCACCGTTCCCGCGCCGCGCGGCACACCGGAGGGCGCGCCCGCCACCGCTCCGGTGGACGGCATATCGCTGGTGGCGGGGGTGCGTTCGGGCCAGCCCCAGATCCGTACGGTGGTGCTCGCCGAGAAGGACGACCCGCGCCGGGCCGCGATGGCCCTGCAGGCCGGTGCCTCGGGCTGGGTCGCCAAGGACTGCTCGCTGCAACGGCTGCTGACGGTCATACGGGGTGTGCTGCGCGACGAGACGCATCTGCCTGCCGCGCTGCTCACCGGTGTCCTGCGGGAGCTGACCGCGACCCGCAAGCACCGCACCGAGAGCGAGCAGCTCGTCGAGTCGCTGACGCCACGCGAGCGCGAGGTGCTGCGCTGCATGGTGGCGGGCCTGGGCCGTAAGGCGGTCGCGGAGCGGCTCTTCCTCTCCCCGCACACGGTGCGTACGCACATGCAGAACGTGCTGGGGAAGCTGGGCGTGCACTCGACGCTGGCAGCCGTGGCGCTGGCCCGGCGGGCCGGGGTGGGCCCGGCCGCGCTAACCGGGGATGTTGTCGAACGGGGCGGTCAGCTGGCGTAGCAGTCCGGCCAGTTCGGACCGCTGCCGGCGGGAGAGCTCGCCCAGGATGGCCCGCTCCTGGTCGAGCAGCCCGGCCAGCGACTGGTCGGCCTTGTCGCGTCCGAGGTCGGTGAGCCGGACGAGGACACCGCGGCGGTCGCTCGGGTCGGGCAGCCGCTCCACCAGATTCTTCTTGGTCAGCCGGTCGATGCGGTTCGTCATCGTGCCCGAGGTGACCAGGGTCTGGGTCAGTAGCTGGCCGGGGGAGAGCTGGTACGGGGCGCCGGCGCGGCGCAGGGACGTCAGTACGTCGAATTCCCAGGGCTCCAGCTGGTGCTCCGCGAAGGCGATCCTGCGGGCCCGGTCGAGATGCCTGGCCAGGCGGGAGACGCGGCTCAGGACCTCGAGTGGTTCCACGTCGAGGTCGGGGCGCTCGCGGCGCCATGCAGCGACCAGTCGGTCGACCTCGTCCTCCATGTCGATCAGTGTAGAGGGTCCCTCGACATGAAGTCTCTTGAATTCAAGTGTCTTGACATCAAGAGATTTTCTTGGTGATCCTGACCCCATGACAGCACCCACCTGGGACCCCCGGCAGTATCTCCGCCACGCGGACCACCGCACCCGCCCCTTCCACGACCTCCTGGCCCGGACCGGCCCCCTCCCGCACGAACCCGCACCCCGGATCGCCGACCTCGGCTGCGGCGCCGGCAACGTCACCGCCCTCCTCGCCGCCCGCTGGCCCCGCGCCCGCATCACCGGCTACGACAGCTCACCCCAGATGCTCGAACGCGCCCGCACCCACGCCGGGCCCCTCCTCGACTTCAGCGAAGCCGACGCCACGACCTGGGAGCCCACCGAGACGTACGACCTCATCGTCTCCAACGCCCTGCTCCAGTGGGTCCCCGGCCACACCGCCCGCTTCCCCCACTGGCTGGACGCCCTCGCCCCCGGCGGCACCCTCGCCTTCCAGGTCCCCGGCAACTTCGACGCCCCCAGCCACACCCTCATGCGCGAACTCGCCGGCTCACCCCGCTGGCACGACCGCCTCGGCGGCCTCTTGCGCCACTCGGACGCCGTGCACACCCCCGCCGAATACCTGGACCACCTCACCGCACCCGGCCGGGCCGTCGACGTCTGGGAGACCACCTACCTGCACCTCCTCCAGGGCGAGGACCCCGTCCTCGACTGGGTCAAGGGCACCGGCCTGCGCCCCGTCCTCGACGCACTCGCCGACGATCCGGACGCCCACGACGCGTTCCTCAGCGAATACCGCGACCTGCTGCGCACCGCCTACCCGGCCGGTCCGCACGGCACGGTCTTCCCGTTCCGCCGGATCTTCGCGGTGGCCAGGACCGCAGGGTGACCGCTCAGAGCCGGTCGAGCGCCTCCGCCGAGATGTCGACGTCGACGGGGAACGGAACCCCGGTCTTGAGCCGGTCGTGGTGGATACCCGTCAGGGCGTATGCCTTGTTCACCGGGTCCAGCTCGTAGACCCGCACGACCGGGTGCTTGTCGCTCCCGGCCATCTCGACCAGCCAGAAGTTCGGGATGCCGGCCGCCGCGTACTTCTGCGGCTTGGTGTCACGGTCCCGCGCCTCGGAGTCCGGGGAGACCACCTCGACGGCGAGGAGCACGTCGGCCGCCTCGAAACGGGTCTGCTCCCGGCCGGTCACCGCTTCCGCCCGGACGACGCAGAGGTCAGGCTCGGGGGCGTTGCGGCGGTCGAGGGCGACGGTCATCTCGCGCACGACCCTCAGCTCGCGGGGCGCACCGCTGCGCAGCCCGTAGGTCAGCAGGTCGATCATGAGGCTGTGAAAAATGCGCTGCGGACTCACGAAGATCAGGCTCCCGTCGAGCAATTCCGTGTGCGGCGGGAGATCGGGCAGCGTGAACAGGTCGTCCACGGTGTATCCGTCCTGCGGGGGCACCGGCCAGCGGCTGCTGCGCCCGGTGATCGGCTCGGCGGTCATGGTTCCTCCCATGGACGGGATTCTGTGCCCTGCCGACCACACTACGGCCGGGGATCCGCAGGCGTCATCACAACGGGTGACGCGCCGGGCCTCAGCTCTTCCGGTGGCCTATCAGCCGCGGCTTCGACTCCAGGTTCTCCAGCCCGTGCCACGCCAGATTCACCAGATGGGCGGCGACCTCCGCCTTCTTCGGCTTCCGCACGTCCAGCCACCACTGGCCGGTCAGCGCCACCATCCCCACCAGGGCCTGCGCGTACAGCGGGGCCAGCTTCGGATCGAAGCCCCGGGCCTTGAACTCCAGGCCCAGAATGTCCTCGACCTGCGTCGCGATGTCACTGATCAGCGACGCGAAGGTGCCCGTGGACTGCGCGACCGGCGAGTCACGGACCAGGATCCGGAAACCGTCCGTGTACGTCTCGATGTAGTCGAGCAGCGCGAACGCCGCCTGCTCCAGCAGCTCACGCGGATGACCGGCCGTGAGCGCCCCCGTCACCAGATCCAGCAACTGGCGCATCTCGCGGTCGACCACGACGGCGTACAGGCCCTCCTTGCCGCCGAAGTGCTCGTACACCACCGGCTTGGAGACCCCGGCCCGCGCCGCGATCTCCTCCACCGACGTGCCCTCGAAGCCCTTGTCGGCGAAGAGGGTGCGGCCGATGTCCAGAAGCTGCTCGCGGCGCTCCTTGCCCGTCATCCGGACCCGCCGGGCCCTTCTCGTCGGGGCAGGCCTGCTCTTCTCGCCGCTGGTACTTCCGTCGGTCGCCACGTCGTCAATCATGCAGGGTCGGCGGCCGCGGGCTTGCGCCGGGAGGCGATACGCGAAGCATCCGGCCACCGGACGTCGTGCGCCCAGCCCAGCTTCTCGAACCAGCGGATCAGCCGCGCACTGGAGTCGATCTGGCCCCTCATCACGCCGTGCCGCGCGCTCGTCGGGTCCGCGTGGTGCAGGTTGTGCCACGACTCGCCGCACGAGAGCACAGCCAGCCACCACACGTTCCCCGACCTGTCGCGGGACTTGAAGGGCCGCTTCCCGACCGCGTGACAGATCGAGTTGATCGACCACGTCACGTGGTGCAGCAGCGCGACCCGGACCAGCGAACCCCAGAAGAAGGCGGTGAACGCGCCCCACCACGACATCGTGACCAGGCCGCCGACCAGGGGCGGGATCGCCAGCGAGAGAATCGTGAAGCTGAGGAAGTGACGCGAGATCGCACGGATCGCCGGGTCCCTGACCAGATCCGGGGCGTACTTCTGCTGCGGCGTCTGCTCCTCGTTGAACATCCAGCCGATGTGGGCCCACCACAGGCCCTTCAGCAGCGCCGGGAAGTTCTCACCGAACCGCCACGGCGAATGCGGATCGCCCTCGGCGTCGGAGAACCGGTGGTGCTTGCGGTGGTCGGCCACCCAGCGCACCAGCGGACCCTCCACCGCCATCGAACCCGCGACGGCCAGGACGATACGGAGCGGACGCTTCGCCTTGAACGAACCGTGCGTGAAGTAACGGTGGAAACCGATCGTCACACCGTGGCAGCCCCAGTAGTACATGACGACCAGCAGCCCCAGATCGAGCCAGCTGACACCACGGCCCCAGGCCAGCGGCACCGCCGCGACCAGGGCCGCGAACGGCACCACGATGAACAGCAGCAGCGCGATCTGCTCGACCGAACGCTTCTTGTCGCCGCCGAGCGTGGCGGAGGAGAGTGCGGAGTCGCCTGCCGCGGTCGGCAGGCCGTCGTCGATCACATCGGGGCTGGTGGGCATTGGGGAGTCCCCCGTGAGGTGAGGAAATATGACGGTATGAGCGGGCTACGCTTCCGTAACCTACGGCAACGTAAGTATGGCAGCGAAGAGGCCCACAACACGAGGACACCACCGTGGCAACCCGTGTGCGAACCGGCCTCCGCCCTTCGTGTACCCCCGATCGGGACCACCCAGCAGGGCAGCGAGCACGCCGAACCCCCGGACACCTATCCTGGGACCGTCGGACAGCGCGGTCCGCACTCTGCATAACCGGGGTGACCCGTCAGCACCGCGAGCGCCCCGGCCCCCCTGACAGACGTGCTCAACCACTGCAAGGAGCCGCACACTGTGAGCAGTGCCGACCAGACCCCTGCCGCCAGCACCGAACTGCGGGCCGACATCCGCCGCCTCGGCGACCTCCTCGGCGAGACCCTCGTACGACAGGAGGGCCAGCACCTCCTCGACCTCGTCGAACGCGTCCGCGCCCTGACCCGCACCGACGGCGAGGCAGCAGCCGAGCTCCTCGGCGACACGGACCTGGAGACCGCCGCACAGCTCGTGCGCGCCTTCTCCACCTACTTCCACCTCGCCAACGTCACCGAGCAGGTCCACCGCGCCCACGAGATGCGCGACCGCCGGGCCGCCGAAGGCGGGCTCCTCGCCCGCACCGCCGACCGCCTCAAGGACGCCGACCCCGAACACCTGCGCGAGACGGTCAAGAACCTCAACGTCCGGCCGGTCTTCACCGCGCACCCCACCGAGGCCGCGCGCCGCTCCGTGCTGAACAAGCTCCGCCGCATCGCCGCACTCCTCGAAACGCCCGTCATCGAGGCCGACCGGCGCCGCCAGGACATCCGGCTCGCCGAGAACATCGACCTCATCTGGCAGACCGACGAACTCCGCGTCGTCCGCCCCGAGCCCGCCGACGAAGCCCGCAACGCCATCTACTACCTCGACGAACTCCACGCCAACGCCGTGGGCGACGTCCTGGAGGACCTGGCCGCCGAACTGGAGCGCGTCGGCGTCGAACTGCCCCCCGGCACCCGCCCCCTCACCTTCGGCACCTGGATCGGCGGCGACCGCGACGGCAACCCCAACGTGACGCCCGCCGTCACCTGGGACGTCCTCATCCTCCAGCACGAACACGGCATCACCGACGCCCTCGAACTCGTCGACGAACTGCGCGGACTCCTCTCCAACTCCATCCGCTACACCGGAGCCACCGACGAGCTCCTCACCTCCCTCCAGACCGACCTGGAGCGACTCCCCGAGATCAGCCCCCGCTACAAGCGGCTCAACGCCGAAGAGCCCTACCGGCTCAAGGCCACCTGCATCCGCCAGAAGCTCGTCAACACCCGCGAGCGACTGGCCGCCGGCACCCCGCACCGCCCCGGCTGCGACTACCTCGGCACCGCCGAGCTCACCGCCGACCTCGCCCTCATCCAGACCTCGCTGCGCGAACACAAGGGTGCCATCGTCGCCGACGGCAGGATGGACCGCACCATCCGCACGCTCTCCGCGTTCGGCCTCCAGCTCGCCACCATGGACGTACGCGAACACGCCGACGCCCACCACCACGCGCTCGGCCAGCTCTTCGACCGCCTCGGCGAAGAATCCTGGCGCTACACCGACATGCCCCGCGACTACCGGCAGAAGCTCCTCGCCAAGGAACTCCGCTCACGCCGCCCCCTCGCCCCCACCCCGGCCCCGCTCGACGCCGCCGGCGAGAAGACCCTCGGCGTCTTCCACACCATCAGCCAGGCCTTCGAGCGCTTCGGCCCCGAAGTCATCGAGTCCTACATCATCTCGATGTGCCAGGGCGCCGACGACGTCTTCGCCGCAGCCGTCCTCGCCCGCGAAGCCGGCCTCCTCGACCTCCACGGCGGCTGGGCCAAGATCGGCATCGTCCCCCTCCTGGAGACCACCGACGAGCTCAAGGCCGCCGACGTCATCCTCGACGAAATGCTCGCCGACCCCTCATACCGCCGCCTCGTCTCCCTCCGCGGCGACGTCCAGGAGGTCATGCTCGGCTACTCCGACTCCTCCAAGTTCGGCGGCATCACCACCTCCCAGTGGGAGATCCACCGCGCCCAGCGCCGCCTCCGCGACGTCGCCCACCGCTACGGCGTACGCCTGCGCCTCTTCCACGGCCGCGGCGGCACCGTCGGCCGAGGCGGCGGCCCCTCCCACGACGCGATCCTCGCGCAGCCCTGGGGCACGCTCGAGGGCGAGATCAAGGTGACCGAGCAGGGCGAGGTCATCTCCGACAAGTACCTCATCCCCGCACTCGCCCGCGAGAACCTGGAACTGACCGTCGCGGCGACCCTCCAGGCCTCCGCGCTGCACACCGCGCCCCGCCAGTCCGACGAGGCACTGGCCCGCTGGGACGCGGCCATGGACACCGTCTCCGACGCCGCCCACGGCGCGTACCGCAAGCTGGTCGAGGACCCCGACCTGCCCGCGTACTTCCTCGCCTCCACCCCGGTGGACCAGCTCGCCGACCTGCACCTGGGCTCGCGGCCTTCCCGCCGCCCCGGCTCGGGCGTCTCACTCGACGGCCTGCGGGCCATCCCGTGGGTCTTCGGCTGGACCCAGTCCCGCCAGATCGTCCCCGGCTGGTTCGGCGTCGGCTCCGGCCTCAAGGCACTACGCGAAGCCGGCCTCGGCACCGTCCTCGAAGAAATGCACGAACAGTGGCACTTCTTCCAGAACTTCATCTCCAACGTCGAGATGACCCTCGCCAAGACCGACCTGCGCATCGCCCGGCACTACGTCGACACCCTCGTCCCCGACGAGCTCAAGCACGTCTTCGCCGACATCGAGGCCGAACACGAACTCACCGTGCAGGAAGTCCTCAAGGTCACCGGCGGCAAGGAACTCCTCGGCACCAGCCCGGTGCTCCAGCAGACCTTCGCCATCCGCGACGCCTACCTGGACCCGATCTCCTACCTCCAGGTATCCCTCCTCGCACGCCAGCGCCAGGCCGCCGAACGCGGCGACGAACCCGACCCGCTGCTCGCACGAGCCCTGCTGCTCACCGTCAACGGCGTAGCCGCAGGCCTCCGCAACACCGGCTGACCCCGTGAGCGGGTGCGGTCCTGTCAGAGGGCGATGAACGTCGCCAGCAACAGGACCGCACCCGCGACCCCGGTACCCCACGCCGTCCGCGTCAGCCGCATACCACCGGCGATCACCAGGGCGGCCAGCACCAGCGCACCACCCAACGGCACCCAGGCATGCAGAAAACCCGGCATCCCGGTGCGTACGACCTCACCGGTACCGGGCTTCACCACAACGGGGAAACGAGCCCCCTTCTTCGCCGCCACGGACCGCTCGATCGTCACCTCCGACCGCTCCTGCGAACTCGCGTCCGGCGAGAACGACCCCGTGCACGCGTCCTCACCGCACGACGTCACCGCCATCGAACCGTGCTCCCGGCCCTTCGCCAGAACGATGTGGTGCGCGCTCTCCCACGACGACCACACACCCGCCACCAGCAACAACAGGACGACACAGCCCGCCGCGAACGTACGCCCATGGGCCACCAGCCGGTGGGAGGAACTCCGCTTCATGGGGGCCGATCCTTGGGCAGAGCCCTGCCAACGGTCAACCTATGGCCGAAAAACACCCAAGAAGCAGCAGGAATGTCAGGAGTTGTACGCGGACTGAGCCCGCTCCAAACCCTCCGCCAACAACGACTCCACCGCATCCGCCGACCGGTCCACCAGATAGGCGAGCTCCTTGCGCTCCGCCGACGAGAAATCCTTCAGCACGAAATCAGCGACCTGCATCCGCCCCGGCGGCCGACCGATCCCGAACCGCACCCGGTGATAATCCGGACCCATCGCCTTCGTCATCGACTTCAGCCCGTTGTGCCCGTTGTCACCGCCACCCAGCTTCAGCCGCAACATCCCGAAATCGACGTCCAACTCGTCGTGCACGGCCACGATGTGGTCCATGGGCACCTTGTAGAAATCCCGCAGCGCGGTGACCGGCCCCCCGGACAGATTCATGTACGACATCGGCTTCGCCAGCACCACACGACGGCTCAGCGGACCGGGCGGACCCACCCGCCCCTCCAACACCTGAGCCTGCGCCTTCTGCGCCCGCTTGAACTTCCCACCGATCCGCTCCGCCAGCAGATCAGCCACCATGAAACCCACATTGTGCCGGTTCGCCGCATAGTCGGGACCCGGATTACCGAGACCCACGATCAGCCAGGGGTCGGTGACGTCGGACATCAGAACTCGGTCTCCTCGCAGCGCGCACAGAACAGGGCGACAGGTCGATACAGGGAAGTCCACACAGGCAAACGGGGCGGCGGAACCCCCGGAAGGGAACCGCCACCCCGTCAGTCAAGCAGGTGCGGCGAGGATCAGGCCTCGGCGCCTTCGCCCTCGGCGCCCTCAGCAGCCGGCTCCTCGGCCTGCGCGGAGACGATCTGGAGCACGACGGCGTCCTCGTCACCGGCGAGCACGGAGCCCTTCGGCAGCGGGATGTCCTTCGCCAGGATCGAGTCACCGGCGTCCAGACCCGCGATCGAGACCGTGACGGACTCGGGGATGTGCGTCGCCTCGGCCTCGACGAGCAGCGTGTTCTGCACGTACTCGAGAAGGTTGGCGCCCGGGGCCAGCTCACCCTCGACGTGCACCGCGATCTCGACCTCGACCTTCTCGCCACGCTTCACCGTGAGGAGGTCGACGTGCTCGATGTTGCCCTTGATGGCGTTACGCTGCACGGCCTTCGGGATCACCAGCGCGTCCTTGCCGTCGATCTCGAGACCGATCAGGACGTTCGCGGTACGCAGAGCGAGAAGCAGCTCGTGGCCCGGAAGGTTGATGTGAACCGGCTCAGCACCGTGGCCGTAGACGACCCCGGGAACCAGGTTGGCACGACGCGTACGACGGGCAGCGCCCTTGCCGAACTCCGTACGGACCGATGCGTCGAGCTTGATCTCAGCCATGCTGCACTCCTCGTAGGTGACACGTAAGGTGACGAAAACCGATGGTCACCCGGCCCACGACAGGCCTGCTACGAAGAGCGCGTCGATAACGGACAACCGGCCCCACGCCTGCGCATGAGAACGGCCTCCCTCGCCGAGCAACTTGTCCAGTCTACCCGGCGGGGAGGCCGCACCCCAAGTCGATCACCCGCAGGCGGTCAGTCGCCCTGCTCCTCGAAGAGGCTCGTCACCGAACCGTCCTCGAACACCTCACGCACCGCACGCGCGATCGTCGGCGCGATCGAGAGCACCGTGATCTTGTCGATCTCAAGCTCACCCGGCGTCGGCAGCGTATCCGTGAAGACGAACTCACTCACCTTCGAGTTCTTCAGACGGTCCGCGGCCGGGCCCGACAGCACACCGTGCGTGGCAGTCACTATGACGTCCTCGGCACCGTGCGCGAACAAGGCGTCCGCAGCGGCACAGATCGTGCCACCCGTGTCGATCATGTCGTCGACCAGCACACACACCCGGCCCTCGACATTACCGACGACCTCGTGGACGCTGACCTGATTCGGCACGTCCTTGTCGCGACGCTTGTGCACGATCGCCAGCGGAGCGTCCAGCCGGTCGCACCAACGGTCGGCGACACGCACCCGGCCGGCGTCCGGAGAGACGATCGTCAGCTTCGAACGGTCGACCTTCGCACCCACGTAGTCCGCCAGGATCGGCAGCGCGAACAAGTGGTCCACCGGACCGTCGAAGAAGCCCTGGATCTGGTCCGTGTGCAGATCCACGGTGAGGATGCGGTCCGCACCCGCCGTCTTCATCAGATCCGCGATCAGACGAGCCGAGATCGGCTCACGGCCACGGTGCTTCTTGTCCTGACGGGCGTAACCGTAGAACGGCACGATCACCGTGATCGACCGTGCCGACGCGCGCTTCAGCGCGTCCAGCATGATCAGCTGCTCCATGATCCACTTGTTGATCGGAGCCGTGTGGCTCTGGATCAGGAAGCAGTCGGCGCCACGGGCGGACTCCTGGAAACGTACGTAGATCTCACCGTTGGCGAAATCGAAGGCCTTCGTCGGCACGAGGCCGACACCCAGTTGATGCGCGACCTCCTCGGCCAGCTCGGGGTGGGCGCGGCCGGAGAAGAACATCAGTTTCTTCTCGCCGGTCGTCTTGATCCCGGTCACAGCACAGTCTCCTCAGACGTGTATCTGGCCCCGCGCAGCATGTGTCCCGATGTGCGACGAGCCAGCCGAAATGGGTGAGCACGTATCACGGTACGCCGCCTTTGGCGCACCTGTTTCCGGTCAGCTTTCGCCGTCGGACTCCTGCGAGGCGGCCTGAGCGGCCTGAGCCGCAGCGCTCCCGGGCCGCTTCCGGGCGACCCAACCCTCGATATTCCGCTGCTGGCCCCGCGCGACGGCCAGCGAACCCGCCGGCACATCCTTGGTGATGACCGAACCGGCGGCCGTGTAAACGCCGTCCCCGACCGTGACAGGCGCCACAAACATATTGTCCGACCCGGTCCGGCAGTGGGACCCGATCGTCGTGTGGTGCTTGGACACCCCGTCGTAGTTCACGAACACGCTCGCCGCACCGATGTTGGTGTGATCACCGATCGTCGCGTCACCGACGTAACTCAGGTGCGGCACCTTCGTGCCCTCACCGATCGTCGCGTTCTTCATCTCGACGTACGTACCCGCCTTGGCCTTCGCGCCCAGACGCGTCCCAGGCCGCAGATAGGCGAACGGCCCCACCGACGCGCCGGGGCCCACCTCGGCACCGTCCGAGACCGTGTTGTCCACCCGCGCGCCCGCGTGCACGACCGTGTCCTTCAACCGGGAGTTCGGGCCCACCTCGGCGTCCTCGGCGAGGTGCGTCGCGCCCAGCAGCTGCGTCCCCGGGTGCACGACCGCGTCACGCTCGTACGTCACCGTCGCGTCGATCAGCGTCGAAGCCGGGTCCACGACCGTGACGCCCGCCAGCATGGCGCGCTCCAGGAGCCGCTCGTTCAGCAGACGCCTGGCCTCGGCCAGCTGGAGCCGGTTGTTGATGCCCAGGATCTCCCGGTGGTCGCCGGCGACCGAGGCGCCGACGCGGTGACCCGCCTCGCGCAGGATCGACAGCACGTCGGTGAGGTACTCCTCGCCCTGGCTGTTGTCCGTACGCACCTTGCCGAGCGCTTCGCCGAGCAGCCGGCCGTCGAACGCGAAGACCCCGGAGTTGATCTCCCGGATCGCGCGCTGCGCGTCGGTGGCGTCCTTGTGCTCGACGATCTCCGTGACCGCACCGGTGGCCGCGTCGCGGACGATCCGGCCGTAGCCGGTGGAGTCCGGGACCTCGGCGGTCAGCACGGTGACGGCGTTCGCGTCGGCCTCGTGGGTGGAGGCCAGCGCGGAGAGTGTCTCGCCGGAGAGCAGCGGGGTGTCCCCGCACACGACGATGACGGTGCCGTCCACGGCGCCGCCCAGCTCCTCCAGGCCCATACGGACCGCGTGGCCGGTGCCGTTCTGCTCGGCCTGGTAGGCGGTGCGTACGGGGGTGTCCCCGGCGGAGAGGTGCGCGGTGACCTGCTCGCTCGCGTGGCCGACCACGACGACGAGGTGCTGGGGGTCGAGCTCACGGGAGGCGGCGACGACATGTCCGACGAGCGAGCGCCCGGAGATCTCGTGCAGGACCTTGGGGGTCTTCGACTTCATGCGGGTGCCCTCACCCGCTGCGAGGACGACGACGGCGGCCGGGCGGTTGGCGCTCACGGATGTGCCCTTCGGCTTCGGGTGGTGGACATCCGCAGGATACCGGGGGCGCATGTGCCCGAAACTGGCGCGGGCCCCGACCGTGAGGTCGGGGCCCGTAGCCAAAGCTCCCCTACCAGGACTCGAACCTGGAACAAGTTATCCAAAGTAACTCGTGTTGCCGATTACACCATAGGGGATGGCGAGTGCCGCCGTCAAATCGGACAATGGTCATCCGGCGGGCGGCGTGGCATCTACTATGCCGCACCACCAGCCCTCGATGCGACGGTATAGCTCCGCGCTCTTGTTTACGCGGACCACCAGGCATCCGTGGTAGCCCTCGCCGGTGTTCTTGCGGTTGGTGGTGGGGTTGTGCCTCTTCAGCGTGGTCTTGCCGAATGAGCCGGAGTCATGGCCGACCTGATGCATCCAGAATTGCTCCGCCTCAGACACGTTGGCTGACTCGTGGATGTGTACGTGGAACTTCAGGTGTGCAGGTGGGACGTCCAGGAGGTGGAGCCAGGCGAGGAAGACCTTGATCATGTTCGGATCGCTGTTGATGAACGTGACCCTCTCCTGTGGTCGGTGGGGCTTCGACTTGGAGCCCTCAGCCCAGTAGAGCGCGACCCCGACCGCGAGTAGCTCCCGGTCGGTCATGGCCGCGAACTCGGTGGCTGCGTCCCCCTTGGTCTTCTGGCGCTCCGCTTCACGGCGCTGAAGGGTCGCCTCCCAGCCGCGCCGCGCGATGGCTGATGCCTCCTCCCGGGTCCGCTTGCGTTCCGGCTTCGGAAGGTCCCGCACCCACAGCGAGATCGACCCCTTCGAGCATCCCAGCTCCACCTGGATCTGGTCGTACGTCATGCCCTGGAGCCGTAGCTCCCGGGCCTTTTCGCGCAGGTCGTCCTTGGCGTTCGGGCGCTTCGTCCACTCCGGAGCGGGCTCGCCCTCCAAGAGGCGGTTGAGGAGGACGTTGTTGTCGATGCAGAGACGGTCGCGGATCTGGCGGCGGCTGAGCCCCTCCCGCCGCAGCGCGACCGCCTTCTCCCGCAGTCCCTCGAAGTCCGCGTACTTGCCACTGGCATGTGTCATATGAGCAGCGTCGTCCGGAATGCGGACGTCCGGGTCGAAAGGGTGCTCGATTCACCGGATCGTGCGATCTACCCGCCTTTGCGGTACGACCGGTCACTTTCCGTGCTGACGGAGTCGCCGGAAAATGGGATGCGTCCGCCCGTAGGCTGGATGCCATGACCGCAACGGGGGCAGACCGGGAAGCGGCGGGTCCGACCACCCGCGGCTACTGGTGGTGGGAGCGGCGGCGCGGTGTCGCCCTGGACGTGGGGCTGGCGCTGGTTTCGGCGCTGGAGTGTGCGCTGGAGGGGGTGGCGTTCGCCGGGGACACCGGACTGCCGGTGCCGCTCGGGGTGCTCTTCGGGCTGCTGGCGGGTTCGGTGCTGGTGCTGCGCAGGCGCTGGCCGATCGCCGTGGTGCTGGTGTCGATAGCGACGACGCCGGCCGAGATGGGCTTCCTGATGGGGATCGTCGGGCTGTACACGCTTGCGGCTTCCGATGTGCCGCGCAGGATCACGGTGGTGCTGACGGGGATGACGCTCGTCGGCACGTTCATCGTGTCGTACGTGCGGCTGCGGCAGAGCGTGACTGATCATGCCGAGTTCGGGCCGCTCTGGTACGTCCCGGTGGTGTCGCTCTTCATGTCGCTGGGGCTGACGGCGCCCTCGGTGCTCTTCGGCCTCTATGTCGGGGCGCGGCGCAGGCTGATGGAGAGCTTGCGGGAGCGTGCGGATTCGCTGGAGCGGGAGCTGTCGCTGCTGGCGGACCGGGCGGAGGAGCGGGCCGAGTGGGCGCGTACGGAGGAGCGGGGCCGGATCGCGCGGGAGATGCATGACGTGGTGGCGCACCGGGTGAGTCTGATGGTGGTGCACGCGGCGGCGTTGCAGGCGGTGGCTCCGAAGGATCCGGCGAAGGCGGTGCGTAACGCGGCGCTGGTGGGGGACATGGGCCGGCAGGCTTTGACGGAGCTGCGGGAGATGCTCGGGGTGTTGCGGAGCGGGGATGCTCTGGTGGCTCCGCCGGTGGGGCAGGTGCCGTTGGCGTCGGTGGGGCGTGCGGCTGCGGCCGCTGCCGCGGTCGTGGCTGAGGACGGGCCGCGGTTGCGTGAGGTGGAGGCGTTGGTGGCGCAGTCCCGTGAGGCGGGGATGACGGTGGAGCTGTCGGTGGAGGGGGAGCTGCGTCCGTATGCGCCGGAGGTGGAGCAGACGGCGTACCGGGTGGTGCAGGAGGCGTTGACGAACGTGCACAAGCATGCGGCGGGTGCGAAGACGTGGGTGCGGCTCGCGTATCGGGGGGTGGAGGTGGCGATGCAGGTGGAGAACGGTCCGACGGACGGTGTGACGGCGGACGCGGGGCTGCCGAGTGGTGGTAACGGTCTGGTGGGGATGCGGGAGCGGGTGCTGGGGCTGGGGGGTGTGTTCGTGTCGGGGCCGACGGATGCGGGGGGTTTCCGGGTGTCGGCGGTGCTGCCGGATGCCGGGGCGGTGTAGGGCGTTGTCAGCCTGAGGTGAGGCGGGTGGGCTGTACGCCGGTGATGAGGGTTTCGAGGGCGCGGTCGATGTCGGAGCCGAGGTACCAGTCGCCGGTGTGGTCGATGGAGTAGACGCGTCCTTCGCTGTCGATGGCGAGGACTGCTTGTGCGTCGCCTTCTTCGCCGAGGGGGGCGACTTCGGTCTCGAGTGCGCGTCCCAGGTCGCCGAGTGTGCGTGCGAGGTGGAGTCCGCTGAGCGGGTCGATGTGCACGGTGGTGGTGGCGATGTGGCGGCCGGGGGCGGTCGAGGTGATGTGGAGTCCGCCGAATTCGGCCCAGGCTTCGACGGCTGCGGGGAAGACGGCGTGCTGGTGGCCGGCGGGGGAGGCGTGGGAGCGGAGGGCGTCGGCCCATTCCTCGGCCTGTCGGATGTCCCAGCGGCCGGGTTGCCATCCGGCGTCGCGGAGTGCGGCGTCGAGGGCGACGGGGAAGCGGGTGGTGGAGGTGCGGTGCTGCTGGCCGGGCAGGTCGTGCATGGTGGGGTTCAGCCCTTCTCGGCGGTGGTCGCCGCACCGGTGGTGAGGTCGACGGGGCGTACGCCGAAGTGGGCGAGCATCTCGGTGCAGGAGCGGCAGGGGGGTGCGTAGCTGCCGTGGAGGGGGTCGCCGTCCTCGCGGATGCGGCGGGCGGTGAGGCGGGCGTGTTTGAGTGCGCGGCGGGCTTCGCCGTTGGTGAGTGGTTTGCGCTGGGCTCGTTTGGAGCGGCTGTCGTCGGCTGCGGTGAGCTGTCGTGACAGGAGTATGGCTTCGGGGCAGCGTCCGGTGAAGCGTTCGCGCTGGTTGCTGGTGAGGGTGTCGAGGAAGTCCTGTACGAGTGGGTGGAGGACGGGTGGCTGGTCGCCTTTGCCCGCGGTGCAGGTGAGTGTTTCTCCGCGTACGGACAGGGCTGCGGCCACCGCGGGCAGGATGCCGTCGCGGCGGTGGTGGAGGTGGGGCGGTCTGTCGGTCTCGGTGGTGCTCCAGCTGAGTCGCGGGTCTCCGGATGTGACTGCTTGTGCTGTGTGCATGTGCTGGTGTCCCTCCCTGCAATCCCCCGAGTTGCGGGGGACAGCCTGCCAAATATGCAGGGTGGTGGGGAAGCTGGGTCGGGGAAACGTGTCTGCGTGTCGTGGGCCGGTGGTTCGGTTGTCGCGTGTCCGTCACGTGTTGGTGACGCTCGGTGAGTGGGGTGCCGGGGGCGGGGGGCGTTGTTGCGTCACCGCATAGGCTGTGCGGAACACCAGACGCAGCAGGGGGCAACCGCCATGACGACAGGTCGGCTCGGGCAGCAAGCCGCGCCACCGAATGCGGCCTATGCCGGGCAGGTCGTGCATTTCCCGGATCCTGTCCGGGCGTCCCGCCACCCCAGGGGTGTGCGTGTGGACGGGAACGGCTTTCCGGTGCTTTCGCCGTACGCGCGCGCGGCCGCGGAGATCGCGGATCCGCCTCCGGGGTTCGGTGTCGACGAGTTGCGGCTGACGGATTACGTGTCGGCGAACGCGGCGTTGGCGGCGAGCGGTCATGAGCTGTGGGACACGATTCCGGCGGTGGCGACTCCGCACGGGTGGACGTGGCATCACGTGGCGGGTGGCCGGCGGATGGAGCTGGTGCCGGTCGAGGTGAAGGCGTTGTTGCGGCATCACGGTGGTCTGGCGACGACGGCGGTGGATCAGAACCGTCGGGGCACGCGGCCGTTGCAGGAGACGCGGCCTGCTCATTTCCGGCTGCCGAAGGGTTCTGTGGCGGTGGGTGAGCAGCAGATCCTGGGTGTCGAGGAGGATCTGGGGTATCGCCTTCCGGGGGCGTACAGGTCGTTCCTGAAGGCGGCCGGTGGTTCGGCTCCGGTGGGTGCGGCGTTGGACGCGGAGCTGGGTCTGCTGGTGGATCAGCCGTTCTTCACGGTGCGTGAGGAAGCTGCTGTGAATGATCTGGTGTATGTGAACAAGTGTCTGCGTGATCACTTCACGAAGGATTTCCTGGGCGTGGGTTTTGTCCAGGGCGGGATCCTGGCGGTGAAGGTGCGTGGTGGGGGTGTGGGGTCGGTGTGGTTCTGCGCGTACGACGATGCGCGGGATCAGGACGGCTGGGGTGTGCAGGAGCGGGTGGACCGGCTGCTGTTGCCGTGCGGTGAGGATTTCGATGCGTTCCTCCAGCGTCTGGCGGGTAATCCGCCGGAGTTGGAGACGGTGGCGAACCTGATGGTGGACGGTGGCTTCGCGCGGGCCGTCCCGGTGGAGGGGTGAGCGCGGTGGTGACGTTCGCGCAGGCGCAGGAGCGGGCGGATGAGTGGGTCAACGGTGACGTGCCCGCGTATCAGCACCGTGAGGTCCGGGTTCGTGAGTTCGAGCTGGGTTTCGTGGTGTGGGCCGAGGACCGTGCGGAGGGGCCTGTTTCGGACGGGGGCCGTCAGCGGCTGGTGATCGCCCGGGACAGTGGTGAGGCGACGCTGTGGCCGGGGTTGCCGGTGGGTGAGGTGATACGGCGGTACGAGGAGGATTACGGGGTTTCCGCGGAGGCGGAGGCTGCTCCGGAGCCGCCGCAGCGTATTGATCTGAATCAGACGTCGTTCTTGTTGACGCCGCCGGAGTGGTTGCAGGAGGCGGCGGACAAGCTGGGGATTCCGGATCGGCGTGCGGAGGGGGATGCGCCGTCTGCCGCTCCCGCGACGCCTTCGGTTCCTGGTCCTCCTTCTCCTTCTGTTCCGGCGCCGGCCGGTGCGGGTTCGGGGTCGGCGTGGCCGGCTGCCGGTGGGCAGCGGGATCATGAGCCGACGGCGAACGACGGGGTGCCTGCCGGGGGTACGCCTTGGGCGGGTACGGACACGAACGGGGGTGCGGACGAGGGTGGTGTGCCGTTGCCCGCGACGGTGTTCGCGCCGCCGCTCTCGGGGTCGGACGATGACGGGGCTCCGCCGCCGGTCGTTTCGGCGGAGGCGCCCACGGCGTTGATGTCGGGTGGCAGTCAGCTGCCGGCGACGGCGATGGTGCCCGGGCTGGACCCGCAGGCGCCGCCTCCGGGGTCTTCTGCGCCCGCTGTTCCCTCGGCTCCTGCTCCTCCTGCTCCTTCGGCTCCGGCGCCCGCTGGGCCGGCTTCTGCCCGTCCTGGGCCCGGGGCGGGGGACATCGCGGACGCGGCGACGAGTAAGGCCGTCGTGCCGCCGCGGGGTGCTCGGGGGTCGGGGTCGACGACTCCGCCGCCGCCCGGGGCGCCCGGTATGCCGGGGGCGCGGCCGGGGGCGACTCCGCCGCCTTCCGGGCCGGGTGCGCCGGGTGCGCCGGCGGGTGGTTATGTGCCGACGCAGTTGGTCTCGCAGACGCCGCCTCCGGGTGCGCAGCCGCCTGGACCTCCTGGTCCGCCCGGGCCTCCTGGTTCCACGCCGCCTCCGGGTGGCGGGCTGCATCATGCCGCGACGATGTTCGCCGATGCGAGCATCGGTGGCCCGAACGCGCCGCGTCCTCCGGGCCCGCCGCGTCCTCCGGGTCCGCCGGGTCCTCCTGCTCCTCCCGGGCCTCCGGGTGCGCCGGGTGCGGGTGCTCCGGGTGTGACGCCGCCGCCTCCGCCGCCTCCTCCTGGTTCCACGCCGCCGCCCGGTCCTCCTCCGCCGCCTCCGGGTGCGACGCCGCCTCCGGGTGGCGGGGTGCACCATGCCGCGACGATGCTGGCGGGTCCGGGGCAGGTCGGTCCGGGTGCGCCGCAGCCGCCGGGTCCTCCGGGGCCTCCTGGTCCTCCCGGGGCGCCGGGGCCGCACACTCCGCCGCCGCCTCCTGGGGCGTACGGCTATCCGCAGCAGCCGGTGGGCCTGCCGACGGTCGGTCCGGGCTATCAGGCAGTGCTGCGTTTCCGTGCGGCCGACGGCAGTGAGCAGCAGCTGATCCGGCGTTCGGCGCCGGGTACTCCGCATCCGGAGTGGCAGATGCTGCATGAGCTGCGTGGGATGGGTGTGCCGCCGCAGCAGGTGATCGAGCTGCATACGGAGCTGGAGTCGTGTGAGCTTCCGGGTGGTTACTGTGCGCGGATGATCCGGGAGACGTGGCCGCAGGTCCGGATCACGAGTGTCGCGCCGTACGGTACGGATCATGCGAGCCGGCAGCAGGGTATGCAGCATCTGCTGACGCATCAGGGTGAGTTGCATCAGGTGGCCGACGGTCCGGCGCGGCCGGCTCCGGTGCGGGCGCCGTTGCCGCAGATGCCGCCTGCGCCGGCTGTGCCTCCGGAGGCGCTGGCGGAGGAGTTGCACGGGGCGTTCGGTCCTGGTGTGCTGCGGTTCGACCAGCGGGCGGTGTCGCGTCAGGGTGTGCCCGAGGTGGTGGCGCGGACGCTGGTATGGGCGGGGCTGCCCGCTGATTTCGGGCCGTTCTTCTGGGCGCAGCCGGGTCATCCCGTGGTGCCGACGCTGGCGGAGCTGGCGGGGCAGCGTCAGGTGCAGCCTGCGTCGGACGCGGGTTCGTATCTGGTGATGGGTTCGGACTTCGGCCGGGCGATCTGTGTGCAGTACGGGACGGCGAACATCGTGGCTGTTCCGGTGGAGGCGGGTCCGGGTGGTCAGCCTGTTCCGCCGCAGTTCGTGAACACGGGGCTGCCGGAGTTCGTGCGGTCGATGGCGTTGCTGGGCCGGATGTGGCGGTTGCGGTTCGGGTTGAATCCTGAGCAGGCGGGTCGCTGGACGGTCGATTTCCAGGCGCAGTTGGTGGCGATCGATCCGGCGGCGCTGGCGTCGCCGGAGGGCTGGTGGTCGGTTCTGCTGGAGCAGATGTGGGACGGGTTGCTGTGATGCGGTCCGGTCGGATCTGATCCGTTGTGTACGAGAGGCGTTCGTCCCGTGATGGGGCGGGCGCCTTTTGTGTGGGGTTCTGTGATGCGGGTCGCTTCCGGTCCTGAATGCAGCTGATCGATTCCGACTTCCGGGCCAATTACCGCATCCTTGACGTATTGCTTCATGGTCGTGGAGTCGGAGAGCGGGAAAGAGGGCTTCAGGGATGAGTGGTGGACCGGTGTCCGCGCACGGTTTTGTCGGTGTTCGGGGGCGTGGTTACCGTCCTGAGCAGGTGGACCGCATGGTGGCCTCGCTGTCGGCGGAGCGGGACGGGGCCCTGGAGCGGCTTGCCCTGCTGACGGGGCGGGCCGAGGAGTTGGCGGCGGAGGCGGCGCGGCTGGGTGAGGTGGTGGCCTCGCTCGCGCCGCAGACGTATCAGTCGCTGGGGGAGCGTGCTCAGCAGATTCTGGCTCTGGCGGAGGCCGAGGCGGAGGCGGCGCGGGGTGCGGCGCTGGAGGAGGCGCAGGCGCTGCGGGACGCGGCGGACGCGGCGGGCCGGGAGGTCCGTGAGGCGGCACGTGAGCAGGCGAGGGTTGTGCGGGCGGCGGCGGACGCCCGTGCGGAGGAGGTGCTGGCCGAGGCGAGGGAGGGCGCCGGGGCGCTGGTGGAGGAGGCGCGCCAGGAGGCCGGTGAGGTGCGTGGGGCCGCGGAGGCGGAGATGGCCGGTACGCGTCGTCGTACGGCGGGTGTGCTGTCGCATCAGGAGCAGGAGCATGCCGAGCGGGGCAAGGCGGCGGAGGGTGGGATCGCCCGTGCGGAGGCGGCTGCGGCGGAGCGTGAGGCGGAGCTGACGGCTCGTGGGGAGGCGCTGCTCGAGCGGGCGCGGCGGGAGCTCGCGGAGACCGAGGAGGCGGCCCGGCACGGCCAGGAGGACGCGGAGGCGCGGGCGGCGGAGTTGCTGTCGGGGGCGAGGATGGCGGAGGAGCGTGTGGTGCGGGAGACGGAGCGGATCCTGCGGGAGCACGAGGAGGGCCGCGAGGAGGTGCAGGCGCACATGGCGCATGTGCGTAATTCGCTGGCGGCGTTGACGGGGCGTGCGGTGCCGGGGTCCGTGGGGGAGTGACGGGTCGCTTGTTGCGGGCCGGTATCGAGCGTTTGAGGTAGGGGGCGTAGTCGTCGAGGAGGCGGGCGCCCCTGCTGTTCCGCCCTCGGGGTCGGTGGTGCGCTGGGTCGGTCCGGAGCGTCTCGCGGCGGTGGTCCGGCGGTTGAGAGTGGAGGCGTCGGGGCCACGTCGTCCGTAGGCCCGGCCAGGCCTGCCGTCTCCTGTTTCTGCACCGGGCCGATCGTGCGTCGCTCGGTGGTTCCACGCTCCCGCGGGATGTGTATTGGACACATGACGTGCATGAAACATTGGACATGTACGATGCACATCGCTCGACCGTGCGAGACGTGCGACCCGACCCCAAGGAGTTCCATCCTCATGGATGCCCCCCAGCCGACCGTCAGATCAGGCGGTGTGATCGCCACGCTCGCCTTTGCGGGCACCGTGGCGGCGGTCATGCAGACCCTGGTCACCCCGCTCATCGCGGAGCTGCCGAAGCTGCTCGACACCACGTCCTCCAACGCCGCCTGGGTGATCACCGTCACCCTGCTGGTATCGGCCGTGTGCGTGCCGGTCTCCGGGCGGCTGGGCGACCTGCTGGGCAAGCGCCGGATGCTCCTCGTGTGCGCGGTGCCGCTGGTCGTCGGGTCGGTGGTGTGCGCGCTCGCGTCCTCCGTCGTACCCATGATCATCGGGCGCGGTCTGCAGGGGATGGGCATGGGCATGGTGCCGCTCGGCATCGCCCTGCTGCGTGACGTGGTGCCGAAGGAGAAGATGAGCTCCTCCATCGCCCTGGTCAGCGCCTCCCTCGGCATCGGCGGCGCCCTCGGTCTGCCGATCGCCTCGGCGGTCGCCCAGTACGCGAACTGGCGGGTGCTCTTCTGGGGCTCCGCCGTGCTGGCCCTCATCATCTTCGCCCTGATCTGGTTCCTGGTCCCGGACGTCCCGGCCGGCGCCAAGGGGCAGCGTTTCGACGTGCCCGGTGCCCTCGGCCTGGCCGTCGGCCTGGTCTGCCTGCTCCTCGCCGTCTCCAAGGGCGCCGAGTGGGGCTGGACCTCCACGACGACGATCGGCCTGTTCGTCGCCTCCGTCGTGGTCCTTCTCGTCTGGGGCTTCTGGGAGCTGCGGACCAAGGACCCGCTGGTCGACCTGCGCACCACGGCCCGTCCCCGGGTGCTGATCACCAACCTCGCGTCGCTCTTCGTCGGCTTCGGCATGTACGCCGGAATGCTGATCGCGCCGCAGCTCCTGCAGTTCCCCGAGGCCACCGGTTACGGGCTGGGCCAGTCGATGCTCGCGGCGGGTCTGTGGATGGCCCCCGGCGGCCTGATGATGATGGTCATCTCCCCGCTCGGCGGGAAGCTCACCGACTCCCGCGGCCCGAAGTTCACGCTGATCTGCGGTGTGCTGGTGATCGCCGGGGCCTACGGGCTGGGGATCCTCCTGATGGGCTCCGCCTGGGGGCTGATGCTGTTCCTCATGGTCAGCAGCAGCGGCGTCGGCCTCGCATACGGCGCGATGCCCGCCCTGATCATGAGCTCGGTCCCGGTGTCCGAGACGGCCGCGGCCAACGGGTTCAACACCCTCATGCGCGCGCTCGGCACATCGATCGGTGCCGCGGTGATCGGCGCGGTCCTCGCCCAGATGACCACGGAGACGGCCGGCTACAGCTTCACCTCCGAGGCCGGGTTCCGTACCGGCCTGATGTTCGGCTGCGGTGTCGCGCTGGTCGCCGTGGTGATCGCGGTGTTCATCCCGGCTCTCCGCCGTCCCGCCGACGGCGTCGGCGAGCAGGCCGACGCCGCCGCCGCGCCCGAGGTGGCCGCCGCCAAGGGCTGACCGTGCGGGCTTCCTTCCGGACCTGACTGCCCGGTTCCGGCCCCTTCGGGGGCCCGGAGCCGGGCAGTCCGCCGTCGTGGCCCCGGCGTTCCGCCGGCCGGTGCCGTCACCTCATGGCCGAGTCACCGCCGCCCCGCGGGCGGTGCTCCCGCGAGGATCCAGGGTTCGACGGCCTCGTACTGGCGGCGCTGACCGAGGGGGTCCGCGTTGCTGCCGTACAGGGTCCCCAGCCATCCGGCGAGGAAGCCGAAGGGAATGGAGACAAGGCCGGTCGTGGTGAGCGGGAACCAGTTGAAGTCGCGGTCGGGGAAGACGGATCCGGGGGAGCCGGAGACGAGGTCGGTACCGGTGATCAGGACGAACACGCAGGCGGTGCCGCCGAGGAGGGTGCAGAGCAGCCCGGTGCGGGTGAAGCGGCGCCAGAACATGCTGTAGACGAGCGCCGGGGCGATGGCGGACGCCCCGACGCAGAAGGACAGGGCCACCAGCGCCTGGACGTTCCAGTGCCGGGCGAGGACGGCGAGGGTGACGGCGAGTGCTCCGACACCGACCGCCGCGGCCTGGGCCGTGGCCATCTCGGTGCGGGGCCTCATCGGCCCCGCGCTCCGCCGGCCGTGGGCGAAGAGGTCGTGGGCCAGCGAGTTGGCGCAGGCCAGGATCATTCCGGCGACGGAGGCGAGCAGGGTCAGGAAGATCGCCGTGGTCATGGTGGTGACGACGAGCGCCCCGGTCCTGCCGCCGCCCGCGACGGCGGCGGTGACCTGGAGGACGGCGCTGTTCCCCTGGGCTCCGGCGGCGGTGATGCGTTCGCCTCCGACGAGGGCGGCGGCTCCGAAGCCGATGACGGTGAGGAGGAGGCAGATGCCGACGACGACGCAGACGGCCCAGGACAGGGAGCGGCGGACGGCCCGGGCGTTGCGGACGCTGGTCATCCGCATGGTGATGTGCGGCAGGCAGGCGGCGCCGAGCACGACGGTCAGTTCGCTGCTGATCATGTCGAGGTCGCTGCCACCGAACTGGAGGCCGGAGTGCAGATAGGCGGCGCCCGCACCGCTCCCGCTCTCGGCGGCGCGGAGCAGGGCGCCGGTGTCCCAGTCGAAGCGGTCGAGGACGAGTACGGAGACGAGGAGCCCCGCGCCCAGGAGTGCGAGGGTCTTCATGATCTGGATCAGGGCGGTGCCCTTCATGCCGCCGATGGCCGCGTAGCCGATCATGACGACGCCGAGGGCGATGATCGATCCGGTGCGGAAGCCGGAGCTGTCGAAGCCGAGGATGAAGGCGAGCAGATCGCCGCTGCCGGCGAGCTGGACGACCATCAGGGGCAGCAGGGCGGCGAGGGTGACGGTGCAGGAGGCGATGCGGGCCGCCCGGCCGGGGGCCCGGCGGGTGAGCATGTCGCCCATGGTGAACCTGCCCGCGTTACGCAGGGGTTCGGCGAGCAGGAACATCAGCAGGACCAGGGAGAGCACCGTGCTGAGGGCGAGTACGAGGCCGTCGTGGCCGGTGAGGGCGATGACTCCGGTGGTGCCGAGGACGGTGGCGGCGGAGAGGTAGTCCCCGGCGATGGCGAGGCCGCCCCGCAGGGGCGAGAGGGCGCGGTAGCCGGTGTAGAACGCGTCGAGGTCGTCGCGGTCGGGTCCGGTCATGACGCAGAGCAGCAGGGTGAGGCTGGCGACGGCGATGAACGCGGTGAGGGACATCGTCTGGGCCGACTCGTCGAATCCGTTCACCGGCCCGGCCCCTTCCTGCGGTCCGGTGCCGGTGCGCCGGCCTTCGCGTGGCCGGCCCGGTCGCGGAGTCCGGCGCTGAGCGGGTCGACGGTGCGGCGGGCGGTCCACTCGTAGACGGCGATGGCGGCGAGCGCGACGGGGAGCTGGCACAGGCCGAGGAGGAGGCCGGTGGTGAGTCCGCCGTCGCCGACGGGGCGGGTCATCAGGGCGGGGGCGTAGCCGGACAGCAGGAGGAAGAGGGTGAAGTAGCCGAGGGCGGTGAGGGCCGAGACGCGGCGCAGCAGGCGGTAGGCGGTGCGGAGCCGTCGCAGGTCGCTGTGGTGCCCGGGCGCCGGGGCGCGTCCGGGTGCGGGTGCCGTGGTGGGCGGTGGCGGGGGCGGGGAGCTCTGCCAGGGCATGAGGTAGTCGCCGGGATAGGGGGGCTGGGCGGGGCGGTGCGGGGGCTGCCGGGGCGGGCGCGGGGGTGGCTGCGAGTGCTGAGGCATGGCGGTGCTCCCTGCATGGCTCGGGCCCGGGGACGGGCTGCAAGGCAGGTGCGCGGGTGCGCTGTTGGGAGCGCGTACGTTACTCGCGGGTATCGCGGAGGGGGAGGGCTACGGACGAACTACTCCAGGTAACACGCCAGTTGTCTAGTCCTTCGGTGTCCGGGGAGCGCTCTCGTGTTCGTCCAGGACCGGGAAGCGGCGCGGGGCCAGGAGGACGAGCACCAGGAGGGCGAGAGCGGCGGCGACCGCGGCGCCGGTGAACACGTGGTCGACGGCGGTGTCGACCGCCCGCCGCAGATGGTCCGCAGCCGCGGCGGAGAGGGAGGCCGGGTCCTCCAGGGCGTGTGAGACCGCGTCCAGATCGCTGGGCAGGCCCGGGACGGGGGAGGCGGCCAGCCGGGAGGCGAGCACGCCGTTGGCGACGGCACCGAAGAGCGCGGCGCCGAGGCTCTGGCCGACCTGGCGGCAGAAGAGCACGGACGCCGTCGTCGTGCCCCGCTCGGCCCAGCCGACCGTGGACTGGACCCCGACGATCAGGGGGAGTTGGAAGAGGCCGAGCGTCGCGCCGAGCAGCAGCATGAGCAGGGCGGGCTGCCATGCGGCGCCCGGATAGGGCAGCAGGGGGAAGCAGAGCAGGACCAGCAGGGCCCCGGACATGCCGGTGATCGCGGTGCGGCGGAAGCCGATGCGGTTGTAGACCCGGTCGGAGAGGGCGGCGGCGACGGGCCAGCTCAGGGTCATCACGGAGAGGACGAACCCGGCGGCGATCGGTCCCAGACCGAGGACGGACTGGGCGTAGGTCGGCAGGAAGACGGTCGGCGCGACCATGAGCAGTCCCATCGCGCCGAGGGCGAGATTGACCGAGGCGATGGTGCGGCGCCGCCAGACCCAGCCGGGTATGACGGGTTCCGCGGCGCGGCGTTCGATGAGGACGGTCAGGGCGGCCAGCGCGGCGCTCGCCCCCAGCAGCCCGAGCGAGGGGGCGGAGAGCCAGGGCCAGGCGACGCCGCCCTGGACGAGCGCGGTCAGCAGCAGCGCGCCGGTGGCGAAGACCGCGAGGGCGCCCGCCCAGTCGATACGGGGACGGGTGGCGGGGCGCGGCCTGGCCGGTTCGTGGAGGTGACGGACCACCAGCCAGAGGGCGACGGCGCCGACCGGCAGGTTGATCAGGAAGATCCAGCGCCAGTCGGCGTACGCGGCGAGGAGCCCGCCGGCCGCGGGCCCCGCCACGGCCGAAGTGGCCCAGACGGTGGAGAGCTTCGCCTGGATCTTCGGCCGTTCCTTGAGCGGGTACAGGTCGGCGGCGATGGTCTGCACCGTGCCCTGGAGGGCGCCGCCGCCGAGACCCTGGACGACGCGGAAGGCGATGAGGGCGGCCATGTTCCAGGCGGCGGCGCAGAGCAGGGAGCCGGCCAGGAAGAGGATGATCCCGGCGATCAGGACGGGCTTGCGGCCGAAGGTGTCGGAGAGCTTCCCGTACACCGGCAGGGTGACGGTCACGGCGAGCAGATAGCCGGAGAAGAGCCAGGAGAAGACGGAGAACCCGCCGAGGTCGCCGACGATCTGCGGAACGGCGGTCGCGACGATGGTGCCGTCGATGGCGGCGAGTCCCATGCCGAGCATGAGGGCCGCCGCGACGGGGCGGCGGCTCCGGTCGGTGCCCTGTGGTGGCCCGGGGGCGGCGGCTCCTCGTACCGCTTCCGGGCTGTCCGTACCGCCGGTGCCGTCCGTGCCGCCCACAGGGGTCCCTTCCCTATGCATCTACTTGCCGGTGGACACTGTCTCACCGCCCGGCGCCGTGCGGGAGCCGCAGGCGGGAGAGCGGGACCCCTACTCAGGTCCCGCACCCGGGGCCCGTACCCCTAGGGGGAGCACCGGAGTCGGGCCCGGGGGCCGTTCCTCCCGCCGGAGGACGAGAGGCGGGTGCCCTCTTCCTTAGCGTGTTCTTATACCGACCGGCACGTGGGGGACGGTCGGTACAACGCCGCGGATGCGGCCGGCCGCAGGGAGCGGGGTGGGGAAAACCCCACTCGAAGACTGCGCCGGGCACCAGCGCGCCGGAGCACCTCTTCACCCGAGACTCGGAACGTACACAGAGACGTCCGCGCATCGACCGACATAGGAGAAAAACCGTGACAACGGCTGTAACCATTCCCAGGCACGGGGACACTGGAGGGCGTACGGCCGTTGCTGCGCGAGCGCGGCAGGTCGTCAAGGCGTACGGCGCGGGCGAGACCCGGGTCGTGGCGCTCGACCATGTCGACGTGGACATCGTCCGCGGGCAGTTCACGGCGATCATGGGCCCGTCCGGGTCGGGCAAGTCGACCCTGATGCACTGCCTGGCGGGTCTGGACACGGTGACCTCGGGGCAGATCCACCTCGCCGACACCGAGATCACGGGGCTCAAGGACAAGAAGCTGACGCAGCTTCGCCGGGACCGTATCGGCTTCATCTTCCAGGCGTTCAACCTGCTTCCGACGCTCAACGCCCTGGAGAACATCACGCTGCCGATGGACATCGCGGGCCGTAAGCCCGACGCCGGCTGGCTGCGGCAGGTCGTGGAGACCGTCGGTCTCGCCGAGCGGCTGAAGCACCGGCCCACGCAGCTCTCCGGAGGCCAGCAGCAGCGTGTCGCGGTGGCCCGGGCGCTCGCCGCCCGCCCCGAGATCATCTTCGGTGACGAGCCCACGGGGAACCTGGACTCGCGGGCCGGCGCCGAAGTGCTGTCCTTCCTGCGCAAGTCGGTCGACGAGCTCGGCCAGACCATCGTCATGGTCACCCACGACCCGGTGGCCGCCTCCTACGCGGACCGGGTCCTCTACCTCGCGGACGGTTCCATCGTCGACGAGATGAAGAACCCCACCGCCGAGCAGGTCCTGGACCGGATGAAGGACTTCGACGCACGCGGGCGGACGTCATGACCGTCTGGAAGACCTCGATGCGCAACTTCCTCGCGCACAAGGGGCGGATGGCGCTCTCCGCCGTCGCCGTCCTGCTGTCGGTGGCGTTCGTGTGCGGCACGCTCGTCTTCACCGACACGATGAACACCACCTTCGACAAGCTCTTCGCGGTGACGTCCGCCGACGTCACGGTCAGCCCGAAGGGCGCCGGGACCGCCGACGTCCCGGAGAACGGAAAGCCCGAGGCGCTCCCCGCGTCCGTCGTCGCCGAGGTCGCCGGAGTGGACGGGGTGAAGAAGGCCGAGGGCGCGGTCAGCAGCATGGCCGTCACCCTCGTGGACAGTCACAACAAGAACCTCGGGTCCGACACCGGTGCCCCGACGATCGCGGGCAACTGGACCGACAACGACCTGCGGTCCATGGAGATCACCTCAGGACACGCCCCGCGCGGGCCGACCGAGGCCATGATCGACGCCGACACCGCCGAGAAGCACCACCTGAAGGTCGGCGACGAGGTGCGCACCATCGCCGTCACCGGCGACATCAGGGCGAAGATCAGCGGGATCGCGTCGTTCACCGTGACCAACCCCGGTGCGGCCGTCGTCTACCTCGACACCGCCACCGCGCAGCAGAAGCTGCTGGGTGCGCCGGACGTCTTCACGCACGTCGCTGTCGCCGCCGAACCCGGTGTCAGCGACATCGACTTGAAGCGGAGCGTCGCCGCCGCCCTGGGTGATGCGGGCGCGTACAAGCTGCAGACCCAGAAGGAGGCCGCGGCCGCGGGCAAGGACTCCATGGGCTCCTTCCTGGACGTCATGAAGTACGCGATGCTCGGCTTCGCCGGGATCGCCTTCCTCGTCGGTATCTTCCTGATCGTCAACACCTTCTCGATGCTGGTCGCCCAGCGCACCCGTGAGATCGGTCTGATGCGGGCCATCGGCTCAAGCCGCAAGCAGGTCAACCGGTCCGTGCTCGTCGAGGCGGTCCTCCTGGGCATCGTCGGATCGGTCCTGGGAGTCGCGGCCGGCATCGGCCTCGCCGTCGGGCTGATGAAGGTCATGGGCGCCGTCGGCATGGAGCTGTCCACCAAGGACCTCACCATCGCCTGGACGACACCGGTGATCGGGCTGGCGCTCGGCATCGTCGTCACCGTCCTCGCCGCTTACATCCCGGCCCGCCGAGCCGGCAAGGTCTCCCCGATGGCCGCCCTGCGGGACGCCGGAACCCCGGCGGACGCCAGGTCCGGCTGGATCCGTGCCGGAATCGGACTGGTCCTGACCGGGGCCGGTGCCGCCGGCCTGTGGGGTGCGACCCGGGTGGACGAGGCGAGTGAGGGCTCGCTCTACCTCGGCCTGGGCGTGGTCCTCACCCTCATCGGCTTCATCGTGATCGGCCCGCTGCTGGCGGGTGTGGTCGTGCGGGTGCTCGGCGCCGTCGTGCTTCGGCTCTTCGGCCCGGTCGGGCGGCTGGCGGAGCGCAACGCGCTGCGCAACCCCCGGCGTACGGGGGCGACCGGCGCGGCCCTGATGATCGGCCTGGCCCTGGTGGCGTGCCTGTCGGTCGTCGGCTCGTCCATGGTCGCGTCGGCCACCGACGAGCTGGACAAGTCGGTCGGCACGGACTTCATCGTCCAGTCGAACACCGGCCAGCTGATCGTGCCGCAGGCCGCGGACGCCCTTGAGAAGGTGCCCGGCATCGAGCACGTGACGAACTACAAGGTGCTCGCCGCGAAGCTCACCAACCCCGACGGCTCGTCGTCGGACGACGACGTCACCGCCGCCGACCCGACGTACCCGCAGGACCTGCGGCGCGAAGCCGTCGCCGGTGACCTGGCGAAGGCGTACGGCGCGGATTCCATGTCGGTCGGGTCGGACTACGCCGCCCTGCACAGGATCGAGGTGGGCGACGAACTCACCGTCGACTTCAAGGCCGGCGACACCGCGAAGCTGAAGGTCGCCGCGATCACCTCGGACGACACGAGCGTCGACCAGGGCGCGATGTACATCAACGTCAGCACGGCCGAGCGTTACGTCGCCGCCGACCGGATGCCCGAGAACATGATCATGTTCGCCGCGGCGGAGGACGGCAAGGAGAAAGAGGCGTACGCGGCCATCAAGAGCTCGCTCGCCGCGTACCCGCAGTACAAGGTGCAGAACCAGGCCGACTTCAAGGAGGACCTGAAGGACCAGATCGGCCAGTTGCTGAACATCGTGTACGGCCTGCTCGCCCTGGCGATCATCGTCGCGGTGCTCGGTGTGGTGAACACCCTGGCCCTGTCGGTGGTCGAGCGGACCCGCGAGATCGGCCTGATGCGGGCGATCGGCCTCTCCCGCCGCCAGCTGCGGCGCATGATCCGGCTGGAGTCCGTGGTCATCGCCCTGTTCGGCGCGCTGCTCGGACTCGGTCTGGGCATGGGCTGGGGAACCTCGGCCCAGAAGCTGCTGGCCCTGGAGGGACTCGGGGTGCTGGAGATCCCGTGGCCGACGATCGTCACCGTGTTCGTCGCCTCGGCCTTCGTCGGACTGTTCGCCGCCCTGGTCCCGGCCTTCCGGGCCGGCCGGATGAACGTCCTGAACGCGATTGCCACGGACGGGTGACAGCACCGGACGTAGCATGACTGATCCGGCCCCGGGACGTTCCTCCAAACGCCCCGGGGCCGGTTCGCGTCCGGCTCCCGTCCTCAGGCGTGCATGACCGGCACGTCGTACTGCGGGATCCACTTGTCGCGGGTGACGACCGTCAGCCCCTCCGTCTGGGCCTGCGCGACGAGGATGCGGTCGAAGGGGTCACGGTGGACCGGAGGGAGCCGGCCAGCGCGTGCACCGTGCTCTGCGGTGATCGGGAAAGGTCTGAACTGCATGTCTCTGGCGCGCTCGGCGAGGTCCGGGGCGCCCTCCAGCTTGCCGAGGCTCTGCTTGATCGCGATCTCCCACGGCGTGGCGGCGCTGACGTAGACCTCGGACTCGGTGCGCAGGAGTTCCCTCGTGTCCTCGGCAAGCTCCGGTGAGGCGTTCAGCCACCACAGGACGACGTGTGTGTCGAGCAGGAGCCTCATCCACGCATCCCGAACGCTTCGGCGATGTCGTCAGGGAGCTCGTCGAAGTCGTCGGGGATACGAATCTGTCCCCGGAGTGCGCCGTAGTCGGTCCGGTTGACCTTGGACCGAAGAGGCACCACCTTCGCGATGGGCTCCCCGGCCCGGCTGATGACGACTTCCTCGCCGGTCTCGACCTGCTGCAGGATGCGGGAGAAGTGGGTCTTGGCCTCGTGCACGTTGTACTGCCGGGCTGCTTCCATGACGCCTCGCTGTCGCGGGAGTGGACTAGCTACGGACTAAGGCTAGCCCCGCTGCCGCCGTCCGGACAACGGCGTTCCCTCGCGCGAGTGACACACCGGCGTCGTACGCTGGAGCCCCCGGCCCGTGCCACGTGTCGGGTCCTTCGCGTTGCTCACTCGCCACACCGGACGGAACCTTCATGAGCCTGCACGGTCTGCTGGACGTCGTCGTCACCGACCCGGCGCTCTCCGAAGCGGTGAAGGCCGCCGCCGACGGCCACCGGGCCCATGTCGACCTGGTCGGCCCGCCCGCCGCGCGCCCCTTCGCCGTGGCCGCGCTGGCCCGCGACGCCGGGCGTACGGTGCTCGCCGTCACCGCGACCGGCCGGGAGGCCGAGGACCTGGCGGCCGCGCTGCGGACCCTGCTGCCCCCCGACACCGTGGCGGAGTTCCCGTCCTGGGAGACCCTGCCCCACGAGCGGCTCTCGCCCCGCTCGGACACCGTGGGCCGCCGTCTCGCCGTGCTACGCCGCCTCGCGCACCCCCGGCAGGACGACCCGGAGACCGGCCCGGTCAGCGTGGTCGTCGCCCCGGTGCGTTCCGTGCTCCAGCCGCAGGTCAAGGGGCTCGGCGACCTGGAGCCCGTCGCGCTGCGCAGCGGGCAGAGCGCGGATCTGGGCGAGGTCGTGGACGCGCTCGCGGCAGCGGCGTACGCCCGTGTCGAGCTGGTCGAGAAGCGCGGGGAGTTCGCCGTGCGCGGCGGCATCCTTGACGTCTTCCCGCCGACCGAGGAGCACCCCCTCCGGGTGGAGTTCTGGGGCGACGACGTCGAGGAGATCCGCTACTTCAAGATCGCCGACCAGCGGTCCCTGGAGGTCGCCGAGCACGGCCTGTGGGCCCCGCCCTGCCGTGAGCTGCTGCTCACCGAGGACGTACGCGCCCGGGCCGCGGCGCTCGCGGAGGCGCACCCGGAGCTGGGCGAGCTGCTGGGGAAGATCGCGGAGGGGATCGCAGTCGAGGGGATGGAGTCCCTCGCGCCGGTCCTCGTCGACGAGATGGAGCTGCTGCTCGACGTCCTGCCGAAGGGCTCCATGGCGCTGGTCTGCGACCCGGAGCGGGTGCGGACCAGGGCGGCCGACCTCGTCGCGACGAGCCAGGAGTTCCTCCAGGCGTCCTGGGCGGCCACGGCGGGCGGTGGCGAGGCCCCGATCGACGTCGGCGCGGCCTCCCTGTGGGGCATCGCGGACGTCCGGGACCGGGCCCGTGAGCTGTCCATGATGTGGTGGTCGACCTCCCCGTTCGCCGCCGACGAGGAGCTGGACGGGGACTCCCTGAAGCTCGGGATGCACGCCCCGGAGACGTACCGCGGCGACACCGCCCGGGCGCTCGCCGACACCAAGGGGTGGCTCGCCGACGGCTGGCGCACGGTGTACGTCACCGAGGGGCAGGGCCCCGCCGCCCGCACGGTCGAGGTGCTCGGCGGCGAGGGCATCGCGGCCCGCCTCGACCAGGACCTGGCCGAGATCACGCCGTCGCTCGTGCACGTCTCGTGCGGAGCCATCGCCAACGGCTTCGTGGACCCGGCGCTGAAGCTGGCCGTGCTGACCGAGACGGATCTGACCGGTCAGCGCACCGCCAGCAAGGACCTGGGGCGGATGCCGGCGCGCCGCCGTAAGTCCGTCGACCCGCTGACGCTCCAGGCGAACGACTACATCGTGCACGAGCAGCACGGGGTCGGCCGCTACATCGAGATGGTGCAGCGCACCGTGCAGGGCGCGACCCGTGAGTACCTCCTCGTCGAGTACGCCCCCGCCAAGCGCGGCCAGCCCGGGGACCGCCTCTACATCCCGACCGACCAGCTGGAGCAGGTCACCAAGTACGTCGGCGGTGAGGCCCCGACCCTGCACCGGCTCGGCGGCGCCGACTGGACGAAGACGAAGCAGCGGGCCAAGAAGGCGGTCAAGGAGATCGCCGCCGACCTGATCAAGCTGTACTCGGCGCGGATGGCGGCCCCCGGCCACGCGTTCGCCCCGGACACCCCGTGGCAGCGTGAGCTGGAGGACGCGTTCCCGTACGCGGAGACGCCCGACCAGCTGTCCACGATCGCCGAGGTCAAGGAGGACATGGAGAAGTCCGTCCCGATGGACCGGCTGATCTGCGGCGACGTCGGGTACGGCAAGACGGAGATCGCGGTGCGCGCGGCGTTCAAGGCCGTCCAGGACGGCAAGCAGGTCGCCGTCCTCGTGCCCACGACGCTCCTGGTCCAGCAGCACTTCGGCACGTTCACCGAGCGGTACGCCCAGTTCCCCGTCAATGTGCGGGCGCTGAGCCGCTTCCAGTCGGACACCGAGTCGAAGGCGACACTGGACGGGCTGAAGGACGGGTCCGTGGACCTGGTCATCGGCACGCACCGGCTGTTCTCGTCGGAGACGAAGTTCAAGGACCTGGGCCTGGTCATCGTCGACGAGGAGCAGCGCTTCGGCGTCGAGCACAAGGAGCAGCTGAAGAAGCTGCGGGCCAACGTCGACGTGCTCACGATGTCGGCGACACCCATCCCCCGTACGCTCGAGATGGCCGTCACCGGCATCCGCGAGATGTCGACGATCACGACGCCCCCGGAGGAGCGCCACCCGGTCCTCACCTTCGTCGGGCCGTACGAGGAGAAGCAGATCGGCGCGGCGGTGCGGCGTGAACTCCTGCGTGAGGGCCAGGTGTTCTACATCCACAACCGGGTCGAGTCCATCGACCGGGCCGCGGCGCGGCTGCGGGAGATCGTGCCCGAGGCGCGGATCGCGACGGCGCACGGGCAGATGGGGGAGAGCCAGCTGGAGAAGGTCGTCGTCGACTTCTGGGAGAAGAGGTTCGACGTGCTGGTCTCGACGACGATCGTCGAGTCCGGCATCGACATCTCCAACGCGAACACGCTGATCGTGGAGCGCGGCGACAACTTCGGTCTCTCCCAGCTGCACCAGCTGCGCGGCCGGGTCGGCCGTGGCCGGGACCGGGGTTACTCCTACTTCCTGTATCCGCCGGAGAAGCCGCTGACGGAGACCGCGCACGAGCGTCTGGCGACCATCGCCCAGCACACCGAGATGGGTGCGGGCATGTACGTGGCGATGAAGGACCTGGAGATCCGCGGCGCCGGAAACATGCTCGGCGGTGAGCAGTCCGGTCATATCGCGGGTGTCGGTTTCGACCTGTACATCCGGATGGTCGGCGAGGCGGTGGCGGACTACCGGGCGGCCGTGGACGGCGGCGTCGAGGAGGAGCCGCCGCTGGAGGTCAAGATCGAGCTCCCGGTCGACGCGCACGTCCCGCACGACTACGCCCCGGGTGAGCGGCTGCGCCTGCAGGCGTACCGCTCGATCGCCTCCGCGAATTCGGAGGAGGACATCAGGGCGGTGCGCGAGGAGCTCACCGACCGCTACGGCAAGCTGCCGGAACCGGTGGAGAACCTCCTGCTGGTGGCGGGGCTGCGGATGCTGGCCCGGGCCTGCGGGGTGGGGGAGATCGTGCTGCAGGGGCCGAACATCCGCTTCGCGCCGGTGGAGCTGCGCGAGTCGCAGGAGCTGCGGCTGAAGCGGCTGCACCCGAAGACGATCTTCAAGCCGGCCACGCGTCAGATCCTGGTGCCGCGGCCGACGGCGGGCCGGATCGGCGGGAAGCCGGTGATGGGGCGCGAACTCCTGTCGTGGACCGGGGAGTTCCTCACGACGATTCTGGGGTCGTAACTCCCGGCCCCGGCCGGGGCGCACGGCGCCGCGCCCCGGCGGGGTCCGGGGACGCGGCACCCAGGGCGGGGACTGCAGTGGGGGCGCCGCCTTCACGGCCGGGTCCCGCCGAGCCTAACCTGGTGCGCTGTGACCCCTCTTCGAGCCGTGCCCCGCCGACACCGACTCCTCGCCTGCGCCACGTCGGCGCTGGTGGGCGCGTTGGCCCTGACCGGCTGCGACGCCGTGAGCGACCTCGACGTCCCCGAGCCGGCCGCCAACTCCCCGGCTCCCGGGGGGTCGGCGTTGCGGGCCGTCGACGGGCTGAGCGTGAAGGGCCGCGCGCCGAGGACCGGATACGACCGTGACGAGTTCGGGTCCGCCTGGGTGGACACCGACCGGAACGGCTGCGGCACCCGGGACGACGTACTCGCGCACCAGCTCTCCGGTGTCGAGCGGGACGCCGACGGCTGCAAGGTGCTCAGCGGCGTCCTCGACCCCGATCCGTACACGGGGGGCCGCATCGCTTTCGAACGCGGTCGCAGCAAGGTGGACATAGACCACCTCGTCGCCCTATCCGACGCGTGGCAGAAGGGCGCCCAGCAGTGGAGCGACGGCAAACGGCGGGCCTTCGCGAACGACCCGCTCAACCTGGTGGCGGCCGACTCGTCCGCCAACCGCCGCAAGGGGGACGGGGACACCGCGACCTGGCTGCCGCCCAACAAGGCGTACCGCTGCACGTATGTGGCGGGGCAGGTGTCGGTGAAGAGCAAGTACGGGCTGTGGGTGACCGAGGCCGAGCGGGACGCCATGCGGAAGGTGCTGTCCTCCTGCCCCGCCGAGAAGCTGCCCACGGGCGGCGGTCCGACCGAGGCGCCCGAGCGCTGAGGACGTCCGCGCCCCTGTGAATACTGTGCCCATGTGGAAATGGCGGCTGACGGCCGCGGGGATGAATCTGCTGCTCGGGGTTCCGGGCGTCATACCGGTGTTCCTGGTCTGGTACTACCTGTCGAACGGGCCGCTCGCGGACGCCGGATGGACCTCCCGTGAGCCGACCGAGAACGACGGGATGACGCTGTGGCTGGTGATCGTCGTGCCCGTGGTGGCGGTCTTCGGGATCATCTGGTGGCTCGCCAACGACTGGGTGCGGCGAAGGGCCACGCTGTCGCCGGGCACGTACTGGACGGCCGGGGTGCTGCTGACGCTCTGGCCGGTGTGGGCGGTCGCCGTCGGGTCGGTCGTGTAAGCCGGAAACGGTTTGGCGGGGGGCCGGGCGCTGCTTACCTTGGCCGCATGGACCTGATGATCACGACGCTCGCCGAGCGGCCGGAGCTCGCCGCCGCGATCGAGGAGATGCCCGACACCTGGCCCGAGTTCGTGCTGGAGGATCTGGTCGGCTGGGCCAACTTCCCGCGCATAGCCGCCGAGTTCCCTGAGTTCGTGCTCGTCGCCACCGATCCCGGGGGCGCCGTGGTGGCCCGGGGCTACAGCGTGCCGTTCGCCCTCGGTGCGCAGGGCCGGGGAGCGCTGCCGGAAGGCGGCTGGGACCAGGTGCTGTTGTGGGCCTTCTCCGACCTGCGGCACGGGCGCACTCCGGACACCGTCAGCGCGATCGAGATCACGGTGACGACGGGGCGGCTCGGGCAGGGCATCTCCGGGCACATGGTGGCCGCGATGCGGGAGAACGCCCGGCGCCTCGGATTCCGGGAACTCGTCGCCCCGGTCAGGCCGAGCGGGAAGCACGCGGAGGCCACGGCACCGATGGAGGAGTACGCCCGGCGCGTCCGGGACGAGGACGGCCTGCCGTGCGACCCCTGGCTGCGGGTGCATGTGCGGGCGGGCGGAGTCATCGAGGGTGTGGCCCCGGTGTCGATGACGGTGAGCGGGTCCCTGGACCGGTGGCGGGCCTGGACCGGGCTGCCCTTCGACACGGAGGGGCCGGTGGAGGTGGAGGGCGCCCTGGTGCCGGTGCACTGTTCGCTCGCGCACGGGTACGCCGTGTATGTCGAGCCGAACGTCTGGGTGCGGCACCGGACGGGCTGAGGCCACAGGGCCGGCCCGCCCGCAGGGGGTGGCCGGCCCGAAGGTGGGCGCGACGGGGCTGTCCGCCCGTCAGAGCTTCAGCTCCCACTGGCTCGCGTCCCACTCGAAGCCGGGGCCGACCTCGACGGTCAGGTTCTTGGCGTCGGCCGGGGCGTCGAAGGCGTACTTCGCCGTGATCTTCTTGCCCGGCAGGACGGTGCCGCTGAAGCCCTCGCCGACCTTCCCGTCGAAGATCTGCTCGGCGTTCACACCGTCCGCGCCGGCGCGGGCGTCGACGCTGACGAGCGCCGCGTCGAACTTCTCCTTGCCCTTGTTCTCGATGACGACCGCGACCGTCCAGGCGCTGTTGCCCTTGGTGTGGCCGATCGCGAACTCGTCGGCGGTGTACGGGGCCGGGGCGTTCACGGTGATCTCCAGGCCGTCGTCGTACGCCGCGGAGTCCCCCTGCCGCAGGATGTCGTCCTTGCCCTCGGTGCCCCCGGCCGTCCCGTCACCGGCCGCCCCTCCGCCGGCGGCCGGCTTCGCGGACGCCGAACTGTCCTCGACGGCCTTGTTGATGTCGGTCACCACATCGTCCACGGCCTTGAACGTCAGGACCGCTCCGACCACCGACAGGATCAGCGAGACGAGGCCGAGGACGGCGCCGAACGTGGTCACGCCCTTGTTGGTGGCCTCTCCGCGCTTGGCCCGGCCCCGCCCGGCGAGCCCCAGGATGAGGGCGATCAGGCCGAGGATCCCCGCGAGCCAGAAGAAGAACGGGATCAGCCCCGAGACCGTCCCGATGATGCCCAGCACCAGGGCGGCGATACCCAGGCCGTTGCGGGCGGGGCGCGTGCCCGGAGCCTGAGCGGGGGCGTACGGCTGCTGGGGCTGTTGCGGCTGCGTGTACTGGGACATGGCTGTGCCCTTCCGATGAGAAACGGGGACTGTGAGCGGAACGATGCGCCGCGTTGGTGTGCGGCGGGTCAATAAGACCATCGACTGTGAACCGAGTCAACACAATAATGCGTGTGAACTGTTGGCTCGTCGGTATCGGTATGCTCACCCACACACAGCAGGGACACCCACGTGCGCGGAACGGGAGACAGGCCAGTGCCGGATAACTCGACCGAGGTGACCGCGGCCGGAATCGCCAGGCTCGCGGGCGTGGGCCGCGCGGCCGTCAGCAACTGGCGCCGGCGGCACGCCGGTTTCCCGAAGCCCGTCGGCGGCACCGAGGCCAGCCCCTCCTTCGCGCTGAGCGAGGTCGAACAGTGGCTGCGCGACCAGGGCAAGCTCGCCGAGGTACCGCTGCGCGAGCGGGTCTGGCAGCAGCTGGCGGGCCACCCCGACGGCGCCGTGACCGCGCTCGTCCACACGGGGTGCGCCCTCCTGCTCGTCCGCGACAGGCCCACCGCCTGGCTGGAGATCACCGCCGTCTCCGACGCCCGGATGGCAGGGGTGCTGCCGGGCGCCCTGGACCACGTGCTCGCCGACCGCTTCGGAGAGGGGCGCGCGGTCCCCACACCCACGGCGTCCGCTCTCCTGCCGTCCGTCCCCCTGCTGCGCGCCGCGGCGGAACTGGCGGCGGAGACGGGCGCCCGGCAGGCCTTCGACTTCCTCTTCGGCCGCCAGCTGGACGCCAACCCGCGGCAGTACACCCTCACGCCCCCCGGCCTCGCCGAGCTGATGGCCGACCTCGCGACGCCGGCCGAGGACGCCGCCCGGCGGAGCGGCGGGAAGGGCTCCCGTACGGTCCTCGACCCCGCGGCCGGAACCGGCGCCCTGCTGTGCGCCGTCGGCCGGCCCACGGCGCTCTACGCCCAGGAGGCCGATCCCGACCTGGCGGCGCTCACCGCGCTCCGGCTCGCCCTCCACCCGGGGAACAGGACGGCCGGACCCGCGCTCGCCGTCCGGACCGGCGACACCCTGCGCACCGACGCGTTCCCCGGTCTCGCCGTGGACGCGGTGCTCTGCCACCCGCCGTTCAACGAGCGCAACTGGGGCCACGACGACCTGGCCTACGACCCCCGCTGGGAGTACGGCTTCCCCGCCCGCACCGAGTCCGAACTCGCCTGGGTCCAGCACGCCCTCGCCCATCTCCGCGAGGGCGGCACCGCCGTGGTGCTCATGCCCCCGGCCGCCGCCTCCCGCCGTTCGGGGCGCCGCATCCGCGCCGACCTGCTCCGCCGCGGAGCACTCCGCGCCGTCATCGCGCTCCCGGCGGGCGCCGCACCGCCGTACGGCATCCCCCTCCACGTCTGGGTCCTCCGCAAGCCGGGCACCGAGCAGCCCCCCGCCCCCGAACTCCTCGTCGTCGACGCGGCGGAGCCCGAGACCGCCGGCGCGCCCTCCGGCCGTGACCGGCTGGACTGGCCCGCGGTGCGCGCCTCGGTGCTCGACGCGTGGACCCCCTTCGACGTGCCGGGGCGCCGTGAGCCCGTCGAGGAGCGCCCCGGGACCAGCCGGGCCGTCCCCGTCATCGAACTCCTCGACGACGACGTGGACCTGGCCCCCGCCCGCCATCTCCCGCCCCCGGCCGCCGGCGGCGGCGCGGCGGAACTCGTGCGCGTACGGGAACGCCTGGACGACACCCTGAAGCTGACCACCCGGCTCACGCCGCCGCCCGCCGTGCCCTGCGAACAGGGCCGGCGGCCCCTCACCACGGTCGGTGAACTGGCCCGCGCGGGCGCCCTGCACCTGCGCACCGGCTCCGGTGCGGGCAGCGGCGCGGTCCCGGTCCTCACCGAGCACGACGTCCTCTCCGGGGCGGCCCCCAGCGGTACGCCCTCCGCGCCGGCCGCGTCCCCCGAGGACGAGCCGCTGCTGCTGGAACCGGGAGACGTCGTCGTGCCCGTACTCGGCGGGGGAACGGTCGCCAGGGTCGTCGACGAGGCGACCGCCGGGGCCGCGCTCGGCCGTAACCTCCAGCTCCTGCGGCCCGACCCCGCGGCCCTGGACCCCTGGTTCCTCGCCGGCTTCCTGCGCGGCACCGCCAACAACCGGCAGGCCAGCAGCTACGCCTCCACCGCGACCCGGCTCGACGCCCGCCGTCTCCAGGTGCCGCGCCTGCCGCTGGCCGAACAGCGTAAGTACGGAGAGCAGTTCAGCGCCCTCGCCGCGTTCGAGGACGCACTGCGCACGGCGGGCCGGCTCGGCGGGCAGCTGGTGCAGGGGATGTACGACGGGCTCACGGACGGCTCCGTCGCCCCGGAGTGACGTGAAGCACAACGGTTGTGCACAACCAGGGACGGCTTGTCCGTGTCGGTGTATACGCTCACTGCACACGTCCGATCCACGCCCTCCGGGAGCAGCACATGCACGGCTACGGCTATCCGCCGGAGCAGCAGCCGAAGCGTTCTCCGTCCTCGGCCACGCTCGTCACGCTGCGCGTGGTCTTCGTGGCACTCGCGCTGCTGAGCTGTGGACTCCTCGCCTGGGCGGCCATGCTGCGGCTGGCGATCGTCACCCGTAAGCAGCGCGACTGGTGGCTGTTCGGCCTCGTGCTGGCGCTGAACGCCGGACTCATCGCGTACCTCGGGTCGTTGCCTCCGGAGGAAGAGGTGATGACGGACGGGCAGGCGATCATCACCCTGTCCTGGATGCTGGTGGTCTTCGTCGGCACGGTCACCTACTACCTGTACACGGACATACGGCACTTCGGTCCGTACGGTGGTCCGCCGGCCGGCCCGCACGGGGTCTCCCGCCAAGGTCCGTACGGCGCTCCGTACGGCGGCCCGCACCCGGGGGCGCCCTCGTTCCCGTCCACCGGATTCGGACCGCGGCAGGCGTCGCCCTCTCCTGCCTACGGCTACCCGCCCGCCCCGCGGCAGAGCCCCACGCCGCCCCCGCCCGCCGCACCGTCCGACACCCCGAGGCCCGCCGCCCCCCAGCGTCTCGACCAGGTGCGCGCCGAGCTCGACGAACTGAGCGACTACCTCCGCAAGGAGGGTGACAGCCGGTGAACGGGCGTGTCATCGCCGGTCGTTACCAGCTGGCGACCATTCTCGGCCAAGGCGGCATGGGCCAGGTCTGGACGGCGTACGACCAGCGCCTCGACCGCCGGGTCGCGGTGAAGCTCCTGCGCCCCGACCGGGTGGCCGGCCCCACCGGCAGCGAGGCCGCCGACGATCTGCGCCGCAGGTTCGTCCGGGAGTGCCGGGTCACCGCACAGGTCGACCACCCCGGTCTGGTCACCGTCCACGACGCGGGCAGCGACGGCGACGACCTCTTCCTCGTCATGCAGTACGTCGAGGGCGCCGACCTCGCCGACCACCTCGCCGAGCACGACCCCTACCCGTGGCCCTGGGCCGTGGCGATCGCCGCCCAGCTGTGCGCGGTGCTCTCCGCGGTGCACGCCGTGCCGATCGTCCACCGCGACCTCAAGCCCCGTAACGCGATGGTGAAACCCGACGGCACCCTCACGGTGCTCGACCTGGGCATCGCCTCCGTCATGGACACCGACACCACCCGGCTGACGCACACGGGCTCACCGATCGGCTCGCCGGCCTACATGGCCCCCGAGCAGGCGATGGGCGGTGCCGTCGGCCCGTACACCGACCTCTACGCGCTCGGTGTGCTCCTGCACGAACTCCTCAGCGGTGACGTGCCGTTCGCGGGCTCCACCGCCCTCGGTGTCCTGCACCGCCACCTCTACGAGCCCCCACTCCCGGTCAGGCACATCCGGCCCGAGGTCCCCGCGTCACTCGAAGCGCTCGTCCTGCGGCTGCTCTCCAAGGACCCGCAGGACCGCCCCACCTCCGCCCAGGAGGTCTACGAGTCCCTGCGGCCCCTGCTGCCCGCCGGCGGCACACCGTCAGGGCCCCTCGACCCGACCCGCCCCTTCCTCCGTCCGCACGCCCCCTGGCCGGACCGGGCGGCCGCCCCCGCGCCGGCGCCCGTCACCGACCGGCAGACACCCGCCCCGCCCCGGACGCCGCCGGCCAGGCCCGATGTGGCACAGGCCGTCGACGACGTGAAACGGCTGCTCGGGGAGGGCCGCATCACCCAGGCCGTCGACATCCTCGGGGGGATCCTGCCGGCCGCGGCCCTGGAGCACGGCGAACACTCACCGGTCGTCCGGATCCTGCGCAAGCAGTACGCGGCGACGCTGATGGACGACGGCCAGTACCGCCGCGCCCTCCCCGAGCTCCGCCGCCTCGCCGACGACCGTGCGGCGGAGGCGGGCCCAGCCGACTCCCAGACCCTGCAGTTCCGTTACGACGCCGCGCAGTGCCTGGAGCAGCTCGGTGAGACGGCCGCCGCGCTCGCCGAGTACCGCGCGGTCCTCCCCTACTACGAGAACGGCTACGTGACGTCCTCCGGCCCCGGCCGGGCCTTCGACATCCGCCACCGGATCGGCCACCTCCTGCTCGGAATGGGCGACCACACGGCGGGCCGCGCCCAGTTGCAGGCCCTGCTGTACGACACGGAGCGCGCCTACGGGCCGCACCATCCGCTGCCCACGGAGCTCCGCCGGCAACTGACCCACCACCAGGACGTACGCGGCTCGGTGTGAGGCGGCGGCGGCCGGAACGGGCCGGCCGGAGGGGATTTCGCCCCTGACCCCACACTGACCGGTCCGGAAATCGTTGGTCGAAGCAGTGGCCCGAATCACGTCCACTGCCTAACATCGATCACCGCAAGGCTTTGTGCACTGATGCACAAACTCTCCCCGGGAGGCTCCTTTGCACCGCCGACGTCGCACCGCGCTCGCCCTTACCGCCGCAACGCTCGTCGCGGCGCCACTCCTGACCGCCTGTGGCAGTGAGGCCCATCCCGGTGCCGCGGCCGTGGTCGGCGGCGACCGGATCGACGTGGCCACGGTCCAGGCGGAGGCGGCCGACGTACGCACCGCGCAGCAGGACTCCGAACGGTCCGAGGAACTGGTCACGAAGTCGGGCCAGCTGACCCGGGTCAAGCTGTCCGGCCTGATCTTCGGGCGGGTCCTGGACCGCGCCGCGAAGGACGCCGGGGTGAGCGTCAGCCGTAAGGAGATCCAGCAGATCCGCAGCGCCGCCGCCGAGCAGTCCGGCGGGGACGAGGGCGTACGGACGCTGATGCTGGAGCAGCGCTGGGTGGCGCCCGGCCAGATCGAGGCGAGTCTGCGCCAGGAGGTCCAGCTCCAGAAGCTGGCCCAGGCGCTCGGCGCCGACCTGCAGAACCCCGCCGGGGTGCAGGCGGTCGGCGAGAGCCTCACCGAGGCGTCGAAGGCGCTGCACATCGACGTCAATCCGCGCTACGGCAGCTGGGACAACCAGAAGGTCCAGCTCAGCACGTACAAGGCCCCGTGGATCACCCAGGTCACGCCCGTCCAGGGTCAGGAGCCCGAGGCAGGCGCCTGACCCCGCCCGACCAGAGGTAGGTTCGGGGTGTGAACGCTGAAGACCCCGGCCGTATCGTCCTGCTCACCGCCAGCCACCGGGTCGCCCCCGGGCTGCTGTCCTGGCCCGCCTGGCAGACGCTGCACGCGGCGGACCGCGTGCTGTGCGCCGAGTCCGGCCATCCCCAGCTGCCGTATCTGCGGGAGGCGGGCGTGGCCGTGGAACACACCGCTCCCTCGGCCGAGGAGCTGGTGGACGACTGCGCGGGCGGCCGGACCGTGGTGGTGCTGGTGGGCGGCGAGGGAAACCAGCCGCTCACCGACGGCCTGGCCCGGCTCGGCGGCTCGGGCCGGGTGCAGATGCCGGACCTGGAGCTGCTGCCCGGTTCGTACGACCTGCCCGGCGCGCGGCTCCTGGACCTGGTCCAGGTCATGGACCGGATCCGGCTCGAATGCCCGTGGACCTCGCAGAAGACGCACGAGGGCCTCGCGAAGTACGCCATCGAGGAGGCGTACGAACTGGTCGAGGCCATCGAGGACGGCGACCGCGAGGAGCTGCGCGAGGAGCTCGGCGACGTACTGCTCCAGGTCGTCTTCCACGCCCGGATCGCGCAGGAGGACCAGGAGGAGCCGTTCGGCATCGACGACGTCGCGGCCACGATCGTCGAGAAGCTGATCCACCGTCATCCGCATGTGTTCGGCGACGAGACCGCCGAGACCCCGGAGGACGTCCACGCGCACTGGCTCCGTACGAAGGCGATCGAGAAGCAGCGCGAGTCGGTCACCGACGGGGTGCCGCTCGGCCAGCCCGGCCTGGCGCTGGCCGCCAAGCTCGGCAGCCGGGCCCGGGCCGCGGGCCTCGGCACCGCGCTCCCCGAGGGCGACGGGATCGGCTACCGGCTGCTCGCCCTCGCCGTGGAGGCCGAACGGGACGGCACCGACCCGGAGGCCGCCCTGCGGGCCGCCGCCCGCGCCTACCGGGACGCGATCCGGGCGGCGGAGGGCCTCGGAGGGCCCGATGCGGCTCCGGAAGGCGTCGAGAAGTGAACGACAGCCCCGGGACGCCCTCCACGCCCGACGCGGCGCCCGAACTCTTCACCTGGGAGTTCGCCGGGCCCGTGCGGCGGGGGCCCTCGCAGGCTCGCCTCCGGCCGTCACTCAGGAGTGAACTCCACTGGCAGCGTGCGTAGGCCGCGCATGATGAGGCCACCCCGCCATCGCAGGTCGTCGGGGCTCGTGGCCAGCTGAAGGTCCGGTAGACGACGGAACAGGGTCGCCAGCGCGGTGCGGCCCTCCAGCCGGGCGAGCGGAGCTCCCAGGCAGTAGTGGATGCCGTGCCCGTACCCGAGGTGCTGGTTGTCGCGACGGGAGAGGTCGAGGGTGTCGGGCTCCTTGAAGCGGGCGGGATCGCGGTCAGCCGCAGCGAGTACGACCAGGACCGGATCGCCCTCGTGAATCTGCTGTCCGCCGATTTCGAGTGCCTCGGTGGCGTAGCGCCAGGTGGCAATTTCCACCGGGCCGTCGAAACGCAGCAGCTCTTCGATTGCGGTGTCCAGGAGGGCGTCGTCACCTCGGACGACAGCATCTTGGAAAATGGAGCGCTGTGCGGGGTTGTGGAAGAACGCGTGTGCGCTGTTTCCGATCAAGTTGATGGTTGTCTCGAAACCCGCAAAGAGGATGACGAAGCACATGGCAGCGGCCTCGTTCTCCGTGAGGTGCTCGCCGTGGTCGCTCGCCCGGATCAGGTCGGAGATCAGGTCGTCGCCGGGATTCTTCCTCTTCCGGTGGATCAGTTCGGCGAGATAGCTGCGGATCTTCTTCACCGACCGGGCTACGCCGCCGCGAGGGCCGCCACCGTGCCGGATCATCATTCCTGCCCAGTCCCTGAATTCGTCCTGGTCCTCGCTAGGGACTCCGAGCAGATCGCAGATCGCATAGATGGGCAACGGGAACGCGAAATCGTGGATGAGGTCCGCCTCTCCCCGGTCGGCGAAGCCGTCGATGAGGCGGTCTGTCAGCTCCTGCACGCGTGGTGCGAACTCGGCGACTCGGCGTGGGGTGAACGCCTTGGACACGAGTCGGCGCAGCCGGGTGTGATCGGGGGGGTCGATGTTCAGCAGGTGCGTCATGAGGTTGGCGCTGCGTTCCCCGGGGATGCCGGTTTTGCTCTTCCCCTGTGCGTCTTCGGCGTGGTGTGCCGGGTTCTTCGAAAGGCGGCTGTCGGCGAGGGCCTGCCGGGCATCCGCGTAGCGGGTCACCAACCATGCCTCGACACCGCTGGGCAGCGTGGTGCGGTGCACGGGGCTGTGCTCGCGGAGCGAGGCGTACGCGGGATAGGGGTCGGTGGCGAACTCCCAGGTGAAGAGTTCCGGCGACGGGGTGTGGTTCACCTGACGACGGTATCCGGCGGGCGTATGGGCGCCACCCCCGCCCTGGCTGTGCCCGTCCACGAGGGGCGCCCACCCCGGGGCGCCCCGCCGTTCTTCAGTCTGCAGCCGTACCGGCCCTTGCCTTGTGCGGGGGCCTTTTACGCGACCTTTGTCAGAAGGCGAGAAATCGCAAAACAATAGAAGGATTTGATGATTATCTTGTATGCGTTCCGAAGGTTGATGTCTTCGTAACCCCGCGAAAGGTGCTGGCGATCCTTTCAGCTCCTCTGCGAATCGCCGACTGAGGTACGCTCCCCATAAAAAAGCACCGGCCCCAAAGCGCTTGGCTGAGCGCGATGAGGCCGGGACCTTCCCGGCGGTGACCCAACACCCCGGGGACGGAACAGTCTGGGAGGACTGAACATGCCCATTGTGGCACGCCCGTACCCGCATGCACCCGCTGCGATCGTGGTTGCGAAGTACACCCGCGTCTCCACCGCGGAGCAAGTTGACGGCTTTGGCCTCGAAGACCAGGACGGAATTTCCAACGGGTGGCTCGATCGCCGCCCGGACGTCACTGTGTACGACGAGTATGTTGACGAAGGGGTATCCGGTGCCTTGGAGACCCGCCCGGAGATGGGGCGACTCGTTCGCGATGCCCGCCAGCAGTGCTTCAACCGCATCCTCGTCCCCAGGATCGACCGCATCGGCCGCACGGCCCGCGCTGCTTACCAGTGGGCGTGGAGCATGGCCGACCTCGGCATCCATTTCATCTCCGTGGACGAAGGCATCGATACCAGTACGGACTCCGGCTGGTCCCAGTTCACGCAGTACGTCACCTTCTCCGAGCGGGAGTGGCGACGCATCGCGGAGCGCACCTCGGCCGGCCGTGAACTGAAGATCAGCTACGGGGGCTGGCCCGGCGGCCCCGCGCCTTACGGCTACACGAGCACCAAGGACGCCTCCTGGGTCGGGAAGCGCCGGAAGGAGTTCAGCGTCCTCGTCACCGACGAGCACGAGTCCATGGTGCTCGCCGTCGCTGTTGAGCTCATCACCGACCAAGGCGCGAGCCTCACCAAGGCCTGCGACGAGCTCAACAAGCGCAAGCTCTTCACCCGTAGCGGAGTGCCCTGGACAGTCGGAAACCTACGCAACCGCCTTTACAGCGAGACCATCCACAACGGATACGTGGTCTACCGCAAGACTGACCGAGGCAGTGGCAGGAACACGACGCTGCGCTACCCCGACGGCACGCCTGTCCATGGCGACCAGGTGAAGATCGGCGTGCCGGCCATCTTCAGCGAGGATCGCGCCCGGTGCCTTATGGCGGCGCTGAAGAAGCTTGGCTTCCAAAATGGTCGTATCGGCGACCAGGTCTATCCCTTGAGCGGACGCATCAAGAGTATGTGCGGCGAGGTTTACACCGGCGCCGGCCGCCGCGGTGGGGATGCACGCGCCTATCGGTGCAGAGGAATGATCAACGGGGGTGAGCCGTGCGGTGAACCGTCCTTCAACGCCGCTGAGATCGAGGATGTGGTCTGGGCCGAGTTGTCCAAGATCATGAAGGACGGAGCGGGTCTACGGGCGATGGCGGCCGAGCGGGTGAGCGGCGTGCCTGGTGACAAGGAGAAGTACGAGGGGTGCGTTACCGAGTTGGCCGGCAGGATCTCGGCGCAGCAGGACCTCATCGACCAAAGGGTTCCTGAGTACGTCAAGGCCGGTGTGGACCCGGTCGTGCTCAAGGCATCCGTGAGAGAGCTGCAACAGGAGCTGGAGGAATACCGCAGGCAGAAGGCCTTCGCGGAGCACTGGCTGGAGGAGTGCGCAGCCAACGAGCGTCAGGCGCGCGACCTGATCGAAATTGCGAACCGTACTCGTCGCGGCCCCGACAGCATGACGCTGGAGGAGCGCAGGGAGGTCTTCGAGATGCTCGACATCAAAGTCGTGCCAGGGGCGATGGAGGTCATCGCGAAACCGGGTGTCAAGTGCGCGGTGAGCCAGTGGCACTGGGAGACGGGGACGCTTGTTCCGCCGGACCCGACCGACGAGGAGTGGGAGGCGGTTCTCGCGATCCTGCACACGTACTTCGACGCCAGAGCCAAAAAGCACTTCATGACGAAGCATGACATTCGTGCCCAACTCTGCGGCATGCTTTACCGTCTCCGGCTCGGCCTGTCCTGGAAGGACATGCCCCTCACCTGGGGGCCGATCGACCCCATGAGGTCGCGCCAGCTCAAGTGGTGGCAGAAGGGTGCCTGGCCCGAGGTCATGGAGTCCCTCGGCGCAGACAAGAGGGGAGTGGTGGCATATCGGCGACCGACGCTGCCTCAGCTCGCTGTCATCGGTCAGCTTCGGCCCGGGGTGCTGGCGGTGGTGCGGACCGGCGAGAGCCGGGCCGTGAGCACTGCCCCCGAGGTGGTCGAGGCGGATACCCCTACGTCACCTCCTTCTCTCTGATGTCGGCCCGGTCGTGTCGTGGCATCAAGGGGCGGATGCACTGCGCCGACCGGGACCCGGAGCGGTTCCAGGATGCGGACACCCTGGATCTCGCGCGCAGCGACAATCAGCACCTCGGATACGGGCACGGCATCCACTACTGCCTGGGGGCGCCGCTGGCGCGGCTGGAGGGTCAGGTGGCGCTGGCGACGCTGTTGAGGCGCCTTCCCGACCTGCGGCTTGCTGCGGAACCTGCCGATTTGCGCTGGCGCGGCGGGCTCATCATGCGCGGACTGCGCACCCTTCCCGTGGAGTTCGGTCCCGGGCGCCCGACGGAAAAAAGTGACAGCCTGTCAACTCTGTGACTTTCACGTGATCTCCGCTGCATCGACTTGTGACACACGTTCGAGTACGGCTAGGTTCACCGTTCGACTCACCCGTCACACGTCAGTCACACGGAAGGCAATCCCATGGGCTCCGCGACCGGCAGACACCGTCGCCCTCGTCAGGCACCCGCCATCGTCGTCGCCGCAGGCGTCACCGGATCGGCCATTGCCATCCCGCTGCTCAGCGCGGGCGGCGCGCAGGCCGCTGACGCGTCGACCTGGGACCGGGTCGCCGAGTGCGAGAGCGGCGGCATGTGGAGTGCCGACCTCGGCAACGGCTACTACGGCGGCCTGCAGCTCTCGGAGGACACCTGGTCGGCCTACGGCGGCACGGCGTACGCGCCGCGCGCCGACCTCGCCAGCCGCTCGCAGCAGATAGCGGTCGCGGAGAAGATCCTGGACGACAAGGGGCCGCAGGCGTGGGCCAGCTGCTCGGTGATCTCCGGGCTCTCCCTGGACGCGGGTCTGCCCGGCGTCGACCCGGGCAGCGAGGAGTCCGCTGAGCCCTCCGCCGAGCCCTCGGATTCGGCGACGCCGTCCGGGACGCCTTCCTCCGACGCGACCGACCCGGCGGACAGTTCGGACGAGGCCGCCGGCTCGGACGACTCCGACGCGACGGGCGAGGCGGGCCAGGACGCGTCCGACGGTAAGACGGACGAGGGCGACGACGCCGGCTCGACGCCGTCCGCCACTCCGTCCCCCGAGGCCTCCGGGACGTCCGGCGCCCCGAAGGGCGACACGGCGACGGACGACACGGCGAACGGCGGCAAGCACCGCGGGACGCCGGCCCCCGAGGCGAGCGCCCGGCCGGGCCAGGACGACGGGCGCGAGTCCGGCCGCCACGCCTCGCGCGGTGAATCCGACGCGCGTCAGGGCGCGGAGGGGGCGTACACCGTCCGCGAGGGCGACAACCTCTGGGCGATCGCCGACGTGCAGGAGCTTCCCGGCGGCTGGACCGCGCTCTACGCGGCCAACAAGGACGAGCTGGGCTCCGACCCGGACCTGATCCTCCCCGGCCAGACCCTCGACCTCGGGACGGACGCGCGGGGCAGCCGGGCAGAGGCCGCCGCCAACTGATCAAAAGCGTGAAAACACCCCGAAAGCGGGGGTAGTTCAGAGGCCTATGTCCACTTATGCGTAAGTGAGACATGGGTCTCTTTGCTTCAACTGGCGCGCCCGGTCCGCCCGGTCCGTCCATATTGGCTCCGACCTGCGAAAACGTCCCTTCGCGTCGGGCCGTTACGGGCTGATCACCCGTTATGTCCATCTTTGAATGTGGGGGTTGCGTGTGTTTACGGTCGGAGCCGCTCGCACCGCGGGCACCTTCGACCGTCACGCCGAATCCTGCCGTCGGCCGAAGGGAACCGACGCGTAAAGCGCCGTAGGCAGGAGCGGGGGACCCAGGTAAGTGCCGGACCCGGCCGTCGGAAGACGGGCGGAGACACGGCTAGGGGTGAAGTCGTCCGAGAGTGAGGGCGACCGGGCAACTCACAGGCCCGAACCCGACAGCTCACCTCGTAGGCGTCGGTGAGGAGAACCATGCTGCTTTCCAGCAAGGGCAAGCACCGTCGCCCGTCCAAGGCCGTCCGTGTCGCGACCCTCGCCGGTGTCGCCGGTGCCGCCGTCGCCGTACCGCTGATGGGCGCGACCGGCGCCTCCGCCGCCTCCGTCGACACCTGGGACGCCGTCGCCCAGTGCGAGTCGGGTGGCAACTGGTCCATCAACACCGGCAACGGCTACTACGGCGGCCTGCAGTTCTCGCAGTCCAGCTGGGCGGCCGCCGGCGGCACCCAGTACGCCTCCCGCGCCGACCTGGCCTCCAAGGACCAGCAGATAGCCGCCGCCGAGAAGCTTCTCGACCTTCAGGGCCCGGGCGCCTGGGCCTGCGCCGGTGCCGGCGGTCTGACGAACGACGGTGTGGACCCGGGTGTCGACACCGGCTCCGGGAAGAACGGCGACACGGCCCCGCAGGCCGCGCCGGAGCGCAAGGCCGAGCAGCCCACCACGCGCAGCGAGAAGCGCACGGCGCCGGAGAAGACCGTCACCACCCCGACCGGCGAGAAGGTCGAGAAGGGTGACGGCGAGTACAAGGTGAAGTCCGGCGACACCCTTAGCAAGATCGCCGACGCGAAGAAGGTCAAGGGCGGCTGGCAGAAGCTGTTCAAGCTGAACGACGACATCGTCGACAAGGCCGACCTGATCTTCCCGGGTCAGCAGCTCCACCTGAAGTAGCCGAACCCGAAGCAGTCGGTGACAACCCCGGGGTCTTCCTCCTGCCCCGGAGCCCGGCCCGGCGCGCAGGCCCCCCGCGCGCCGGGCCGGGGCCGTGTCCGCACCCCTGGCGGGGTGCGGACACGGGCTCGCCGCAGGGGTGAGCGTTCAACTGTTGTGGTTACTCGTCAGTAGAATTCTGGAGCTTTGCCCGGAATGCAGGCCCTTGGGTCCTTTTTCGTCCCAGGGGACGGGCGGACGGCCGACGGAGCGCGCCGGGCCGGTTAGGCTCGTGGCGCAAGGCCACAGTGACCCTGCACAACCAGTGTCAGATCCCAGAAGGAGATGCCTCGTGCCGTCCATCGACGTCGTCGTAGCCAGGGAAATCCTCGACTCCCGGGGCAACCCCACGGTCGAGGTCGAGGTTGGCCTCGACGACGGCAGCACGGGACGTGCTGCTGTTCCGTCCGGCGCCTCCACCGGTGCGTTCGAGGCCATTGAGCTTCGCGACGGTGACCCCAACCGCTACCAGGGCAAGGGCGTCGAGAAGGCCGTCCTCGCCGTGATCGAGCAGATCGGCCCGGAGCTCGTCGGTTACGACGCCACCGAGCAGCGCCTCATCGACCAGGCGATGTTCGACCTGGACGCGACCGAGAACAAGGGCTCCCTCGGCGCCAACGCCATCCTCGGTGTCTCGCTGGCCGTGGCGCACGCCGCGTCCGAGGCCTCCGACCTCCCGCTGTTCCGCTACCTCGGCGGCCCGAACGCGCACCTGCTGCCCGTTCCGATGATGAACATCCTGAACGGCGGCTCGCACGCCGACTCCAACGTGGACATCCAGGAGTTCATGATCGCGCCGATCGGCGCCGAGTCCTTCTCCGAGGCCCTGCGCTGGGGTGCGGAGATCTACCACACCCTGAAGAAGGTCCTGAAGACCAAGGGCCTGTCCACCGGTCTCGGTGACGAGGGCGGCTTCGCCCCCAACCTCGAGTCCAACCGCGCCGCCCTCGACCTCATCCTCGAGGCCGTCAAGGAGGCCGGTTACGTCCCGGGCCGCGACATCGCGCTCGCCCTCGACGTCGCCGCGTCCGAGTTCTACAAGGACGGCGTCTACGAGTTCGAGGGCAAGTCCCGCTCGGCCGCCGAGATGACCGAGTACTACGAGGAGCTCGTCTCCGCGTACCCGCTGGTCTCCATCGAGGACCCGCTGTACGAGGACGACTGGGCGGGCTGGAAGGTCATCACCGACAAGCTCGGCTCCAAGGTGCAGATCGTCGGCGACGATCTGTTCGTCACCAACCCCGAGCGCCTCGCCCGCGGCATCGAGGAGGGCTCGGCCAACGCCCTGCTCGTGAAGGTCAACCAGATCGGTTCGCTGACCGAGACCCTGGACGCCGTCGAGCTGGCCCAGCGCAACGGCTTCAAGTGCATGATGTCCCACCGCTCCGGTGAGACCGAGGACGTCACCATCGCCGACCTCGCCGTCGCCGTGAACTGCGGTCAGATCAAGACCGGCGCCCCGGCCCGCTCGGACCGCGTCGCCAAGTACAACCAGCTGCTGCGCATCGAGGAGATCCTCGACGACGCCGCGGTGTACGCCGGTCGTTCGGCGTTCCCGCGGTTCCGCTTCGAGGGCTGACAGCCCGAGTCCGGAGCACCAGCCTCCGTCCGTCCCCGCATCCGGTCCCGTACCGTGTGCGGGGACGGACGTGCGTAACGGGGAGGCGTGAGACATGGCCGGGAAGGACCGCGACCGGTTCTCCACCGCGACCAGGCTGCGGCTGCTCGGTGAGCAGACGGCGGCCCGCGTCTACCGGTCCCAGAACCGCCGCCAGGCCCGCCGCTCGCGGCTCACCGGGCGGGCCGCGTTCCTGGCGCTGATCGTCTGCTCCCTGGTGGTCGCCCTCGCGTATCCCATGCGGCAGTACATCTCCCAGCGCGACCAGATCGCCGATCAGGAGAGGCTCTCGCGGGAGGCGCACGAGCGGACCGAGGAGCTGCGTGACGAGAAGGCGCGGCTCAAGGACGACGCGTACATCCGCCGTCTCGCGCGCCAGCACCTCCACTACGTGCTGCCCGGCGAGACCGGTTATACGGTGGTCGACCCGGACGCGGCCGAGGTGCGCCGTGGGGAGCCGGGGGCGACGGGGCGGCCCTGGCACTCGAACCTCTGGGACGGCGTCGACAGCGCGGACCGCGAATGACCTCGCGTACGCACCGAGCCGGCTCCCCGCACCACTTCATACAGTCCGATCGATGACATTCAAGGCAGGCATGGACACGCCCCCTCCGCAGACCGAATCCACCACGCCCACCGCCGCGGACATCGCCGCGTTCGAGCTCCAGCTCGGCCGGCCGCCGCGCGGGCTGCGCGCCATCGCGCACCGCTGCCCCTGCGGCAACCCGGACGTGGTCGAGACGCAGCCCCGTCTGGAGGACGGCACGCCGTTCCCGACGACGTATTACCTGACCTGTCCGCGTGCGGCGTCGGCTATCGGCACGCTGGAGGCCAACGGGGTCATGAAGGAGATGACCGAGCGGCTCACCACGGACCCGGAGCTGGCCGCCGCCTACCGTGCCGCGCACGAGGACTACATCGCGCGGCGTGACGCCATCGAGGTCCTGGAGGGCTTCCCGAGCGCGGGCGGCATGCCGGACCGGGTGAAGTGCCTGCACGTGCTGGTCGGCCACTCGCTGGCGGCGGGCCCCGGGATCAACCCGCTGGGCGACGAGGCGATCGCGATGCTGCCGGAGTGGTGGGCGAAGGGTCCGTGCGTCACGCCGTGCGGCTCCGACGACACCGGACCCGACGCCTCCTGATCCGCCGCGGTACCCGTACAACCACAGGAGCCCCATGACCCGCGTTGCCGCCATCGACTGCGGTACCAACTCCATCCGCCTGCTCGTCGCCGATGTGGACCCCGCCACCGGAGAGTTCACCGAGCTCGACCGCCGGATGCGGATCGTCCGGCTCGGCCAGGGCGTCGACCGGACCGGCCGGCTGGCCCCCGAGGCGCTGGAGCGCACCTTCGACGCCTGCCGCGAGTACGCGGACGCGGTCAAGGAGCTCGGCGCCGAGCGGATCCGGTTCGTCGCCACGTCCGCCTCCCGCGACGCGGAGAACAGCGACACGTTCGTCCGCGGCGTCCTGGACATCCTGGGGGTCGAGCCGGAGGTCGTCACGGGGGACGAGGAGGCGCAGCTCTCCTTCGACGGCGCCACCAAGGAACTGGTGGGCAGCGACCACTTGGAGAAGCCCTACCTCGTCGTGGACATCGGCGGCGGCTCCACCGAGTTCGTCGTCGGTGACGACCGCGTCCGCGCGGCCCGGTCCGTGGACATCGGCTGCGTACGCATGACCGAGCGTCACCTGGTCCTGGACGGGGTCGTGGTGGACCCGCCAACGCCCGACGGGATCGCCGCGATCCGCGCGGACGTCGGTGCCGCCCTGGACCTGGCCGAGGAGAGCGTGCCGATCTCCTCGGCGGCGACGCTCGTCGGCCTCGCCGGGACGGTCACCACCGTCGCCGCCATGGCGCTCGGGCTCGAGGAGTACGACTCCGAGGCGATCCACCACTCCCGGGTCTCCCTCGCGCAGGTCCGGGAGATCACCGTGCGGCTGCTCGCCTCGACGCACGAGGAGCGTGCGGCGATCCCCGCGATGCACCCGGGGCGGGTCGATGTGATCGCCTCGGGGGCGCTCGTCCTGCTCGCGGTGATGGAGCGGACCGGTGCGCGGGAGGTCGTCGTCAGTGAGCACGACATCCTCGACGGGATCGCCTGGTCGGCGGCCTGATCACAGCGCGGACGCCGGTGCGGTGAGGTGGCGCTCAAACGCTTTCCGGCCTGCACCTTTGAGCTTGTGGAGCCCTCTCCGGACCCGTTCGGAGGGGGCTTTCGCGAGGCGCCCCGACGAACTTCGTGAACTTCTTCACAAGGAATTCGGCCCTACCGGGCGAAGTTCTGCTCCTGGAGGGCGGCACGGGCCGCCCGGAGGCCCGTGCGGGGGTGCTGCGGGAGCGTTTCAGGGGTGTGGCGACGGCATGTCCTCGGTGGGTGGTTCATCTTGCCGGAGGGCTCAAGGGCCAGCTCACAAGTGGTGAACAACGTTCGCCGGAGCGTCGTGGTTCCCCGTCCGCACCATGACCTGGGTCACGTGGGCGGCGAAGTGTAGCAGAGGGTGGCGCATACCTTGTGAAGGGGCTCACGAGCATGCCCCCCGAGGGGGGTGGATACTCGATGGCATGAGCACCACGGAGCGTCCCAGGATCCTCGTTGTAGGCGGTGGGTACGTAGGCCTGTACGCAGCTCGTCGCATTCTGAAGAAGATGCGGTATGGAGAGGCGACCGTCACGGTCGTCGACCCGCGCTCGTACATGACGTACCAGCCCTTCCTCCCCGAAGCTGCTGCCGGCAGCATCTCGCCTCGGCATGTCGTCGTCCCGCTGCGACGCGTGCTGCCCAAGGCAGAGGTTCTCACCGGCCGTGTCACGACCATCGATCAGGACCGCAAGGTCGCCACGGTCGCGCCGCTCGTCGGCGAGGCCTACGAGCTGCCCTTCGACTACCTGGTCATCGCGATGGGCGCGGTCTCCCGCACCTTCCCGATCCCCGGCCTCGCCGAGCAGGGCATCGGCATGAAGGGCATCGAGGAGTCCATCGGTCTGCGCAACCACGTCCTCGAGCAGCTGGACAAGGCCGACTCGACGACCGATGAGGACGTCCGCCGCAAGGCGCTGACGTTCGTCTTCGTGGGCGGCGGCTTCGCCGGCGCGGAGACCATCGGCGAGGTCGAGGACATGGCGCGCGACGCGGCGAAGTACTACACGAGCGTGAAGCGCGAGGACATGCGCTTCATCCTGGTCGACGCCGCCGACAAGATCCTTCCCGAGGTCGGCCCGAAGCTGGGCGCGTACGGCAAGGAGCACCTGGAGAGCCGTGGTGTCGAGGTCTACCTCTCGACCTCCATGGACTCCTGCGTCGACGGCCACGTGGTGCTGAAGAACGGCCTCGAGGTCGACTCCAGCACGATCGTGTGGACGGCCGGCGTGAAGCCGAACCCGGCGCTGGCCCGCTTCGGTCTGCCGCTCGGCCCGCGTGGTCACGTGGACACCTCCGAGAAGCTCCAGGTGCAGGGCACCGACTACATCTGGGCCGCGGGCGACAACGCCCAGGTGCCGGACATCGTCGGCCGCCGCGCCGGCAACCCGAACGCATGGTGCCCGCCGAACGCCCAGCACGCGCTGCGCCAGGCGAAGGTCCTCGGCGACAACGTCATCTCCGGCATGCGGGGCTTCCCGCAGAAGGAGTACAGCCACGCCAACAAGGGTGCGGTCGCCGGTCTCGGCCTGCACAAGGGCGTCGCGATGATCGTCATGGGCAAGGTGAAGATCAAGGTCAAGGGCCGTCTCGCCTGGTACATGCACCGCGGCTACCACGGCATGGCCATGCCGACCTGGAACCGTAAGATCCGGATCTTCGCGGACTGGACGCTGGCGATGTTCCTGAAGCGCGAGGTCGTCTCGCTCGGCGCCATGGAGACTCCGCGCGAGGAGTTCTACGAGGCCGCCAAGCCGAGCCCGGCCCCTGTCGCGGCCAAGGCCGACGACAAGAGCACGACCGGCGAGAAGGCCAAGGCCTCCTAGCGCCTGTACGGAACCGAAGGGGTCGTCCGCCATCCGTGGTGCGGACGGCCCCTCCGGCGTTCCTGGACCCCGTGAAACTAGATGGCAAGTGCAGCTATTTTGCCGTTCCATTGCCCGGGAACGGGATGGCGCGGGCGCGGGAGGACGTTGACGCAGGTGTACCTCGCCGCGGCCCCGAGGTGTCGCGGCCCGGTTCGGGTGCGTATATGCGAATTTAGGCACGTTCGGAAACACCACCACGGAGGTGTGCACCATGGCCGACGCCGCATCGCGGCTGACAGCTCTTGCCGAAGAGTTGCTGGGAGAGCCCCTGCCCGTACGGATCCGGGCCTGGGACGGCAGCGAATCCGGGCCGCCGGGAGCTCCCGCCCTGGTTCTGCGTCACCGCCGCGCCCTCCGCCGACTGCTCTGGAAGCCGGGCGAGTTGGGCCTCGCCCGCGCCTGGGTGGCCGGCGAGATCGACGTCGACGGCGATCTGTACGCGACCCTGGACGCCCTGGCCTCGCTCCTCTGGGAGCGGGGCGCCGACGCGAAGGACTCCGTCCATCCCGTCCGCAACCCCAGGGTGCGGGCGTTCGCCCGCGGCCTCGTCCAGCTGGCCGGCCCCTACCCGCCGCCGCCCCCGCCCGCCGAGGAGGTCCGCCGCCGCACCGGGCCGCTGCACACCAGGCGCCGGGACAAGGAAGCCATCAGCCACCACTACGACGTGGGCAACGACTTCTACGCCATGGTCCTCGGCCCCTCCATGGTCTACTCCTGCGCCTACTGGCAGGAGGGCGCCACCTTGGAGGACGCCCAGCGCGACAAGCTCGACCTCGTCTGCCGCAAGCTCGCGCTCAAGGAGGACGACCGCCTTCTCGACGTCGGCTGCGGCTGGGGCTCCATGGCCATCCACGCCGCCCGTGAGTACGGCGCCCGCGTCACCGGGGTGACCCTCTCCACCGAACAGGCCGCTTTCGCCCGCAAGCGCATCGCCGAGGAGGGCCTCACCGACCGGATCGAGATCAGGGTCCAGGACTACCGGGACGTCAGGGACGGCCCGTACGACGCCATCTCCTCGATCGGCATGGCCGAGCACGTGGGGTCGGTCCGCTTCCGTGAGTACGCCGACGACCTCTTCGCACTCCTCAGGCCCGGCGGCCGGCTGCTCAACCACCAGATCGCCCGCCGCCCCGAGAGGGACGAGTCGGCCTACCACGTCGACGACTTCATCGACGCCTACGTCTTCCCCGACGGCGAGCTGGCCCCGGTGGGCCGCACCGTCGCCACCCTGGAGGAGGCCGGCTTCGAGGCCCGGGACGTCGAGGCGATCCGCGAGCACTACGCACTCACCCTGCGCCAGTGGGTGGCCAACCTGGAGAAGCACTGGAATGAGGCCGTCCGGGCCACCTCGCCCGGACGCGCCAGGGTGTGGCGGCTCTACATGGCCGCCTCGGCACTCTCCTTCGAGCACAACAAGATCGGCGTCAACCAGATCCTCGCGGTCCGGCCGCGGGACGGCGGCGGGTCGGCCATGCCGCTGCGCGCCCGCGACTGGACGGCGTCGGCGAACGCCTGACCCGGGAACGCCGAAGGGCCGGGCGAACCCCTGACCCGGGAACGCCGAAGGGCCGGTACCCGCAGCTGCGGGTACCGGCCCTCACGCGTACGCCTACTCCGTCTTGATCGCGGTCAGCATGTTCAGCTTCGCGCCGCTCCGGGCCGGCCACAGCGAGGCCAGCACACCCACGAGCCCTGCGAGCACCAGGAAGATCGCGAGCCGGTCCCACGGGATGACCAGGGCATAGCCCGGGATCGAGGCGGACAGGCTCTTGCCGATCGCCCAGCCGAGGAACGTACCGAGGCCCACCCCGACCACCGCTCCGAAGAGCGAGATGACGACGGCCTCCAGCCGGATCATGCGCTTGACCTTGCGCCGGTCGAGACCGATCGCCCGCAGCATGCCGATCTCCTGCTGCCGTTCGAAGACCGACATGGCCAGCGTGTTGACGACTCCCAGTACGGCGATGATCAGGGCCATGGCCAGCAGCGCGTACATGATGTTCAGCGCGGTGTTGATGAACCCGCCGAACATGTCCCGGATGCCCTGGCGGTCCACGACGCTCATCGCCGGGTTGTCACCGAGCGCGTCGATCACGGCCTTCTCGTTGGCCTCGCTCTGGCCGCCGTCCATGGTCAGCCAGACCTCGCGGATGTCGGCGAGGGTCTCGTGCGGGTCGACGACGTCCTCGGGGATCAGGACCGGGGAGAGGAACTCGTTGCCCTCGTAGAGCGCGCCGACCTTCAGGGTCTCCTTCTTCTCGTCCTGGAACGTCACGGGGACGGTGTCGCCGGTCTTCCAGCCGTGCGACTTCGCGGTCTTGCGGTCGACGGCGATCTCGCCGCCCTTCAGCGACGACAGCGAGCCGGAGACCGTCTTCAGGTTGAAGACCTTCTCGACGTCGCCCGGGGTGACTCCGGAGGCCGAGAGGCCCTGCTCGTCGCCGACGGTGAGCCAGACGGACCGCTGGGGGGTGGCCGCCGCGACGCCGTCAGCCTTGCGCAGGGCGGTGAGGGCCGACTTGTCGAGCGAGTCACCGCTGGCCATGGAGACCATGTAGTCGGCCCGGATGTTGTCCGTCGTCATCTTGTCGATGGCCTGGCCGAGCGTGACGCCGAGCACGGAGATACCGGTGACCAGGGTGAGCCCGATCGCCAGGGCGGAGGCGGTGGCTCCGGTACGCCGCGGATTGCGGACCGCGTTCTGCGCGGCCAGCTTTCCGGAGACACCGAACACGCCCCGCAGGAGCGGACGCGCCAGGGCGATCACCGGCCGCGAGAGCAGCGGGATGAGCACGATGACACCGATGAGGGCGAGGAAGGCCCCGCCGCCGAGGAGCCAGCGGCCGTTCTCGTCGCCCTGCGCGGCACCGGCGACGATCAGGGCGGACCCGATGAGGGTGATGACCGCGCCGAACGAGTTGCGCACGACCAGCGACTTGGTGGTGGCCACCGCGTGCACGCTGCTCATCGCCGCCACCGGCGGGATCTTGGCGGCGCGACGGGCGGGCAGCCAGGCGGCGAACACGGTGATCAGCACGCCGACGGCGAAGGCGGAGCCGACCGCGGTGGGGGAGACGACCAGCGGACCGGCCGGGATCTTCCCGCCGAACATGCCCATCGCGGAGCGCAGCCCCGTCGCGAGGCCGACGCCGAGGACGAAGCCGATCACCGAGGCGATCAGGCCGACGACACCGGCTTCGAGCAGGATCGCCCGCTTGACCTGCCGGCGGGAGGCGCCGACGGCGCGCATCAGGGCGAGTTCCTTGGTGCGCTGGGCGATGAGCATGGTGAACGTGTTGGCGATCAGGAACACACCGACGAAGAGCGCGATGGCCGCGAAGGCCAGCAGCATCGAGTTGAGGCTCTTGAGACCGGACTCGGTCATCTCGGCCTCCTCGTCCGCGAGAGCCGCACCCGTCTTGGCCTCGGCGCCCTTCGGGAGGAGGGGCTTCACGGCGTCCAGCAGCTTCTGGTCGGACGCGCCGGCCGCGGCGGTCACGGTGACGTCCTTGAACTCGCCGGGCCGCAGGTAGAGCTGCTGGGCGATCTCCGTGTCGAAGAGGACCAGGCTGCCGCCCGCGTTCACGGCGCCGTCCTCCGTGGTGAAGACACCGGAGAGGGTGTACTCCTTCACCGGCCCGTTCGTGGCGACCCGCACCTTCTCGCCGACGTGGTAGTCGCCCTTGTCCGCCGAGGTCCGGTCGAGTGCGATCTGCCCGGCCTCGACCGGGCCCGTGCCCTCGGTGAACGTGTACTGGGCGTCCTTGCCGTCCGTTCCCGGGGAGAAGTTGGAGCCGGTGTTGGACCAGCCGTTGCCGATGAGCTTGCCGTCGGTGTCGGCGACACCGGCGAAGCCGGAGACCCGTCCGGTGGCCCCGGCCACGCCGTCGAGCTCCCGGATCTTGTCGAGCGTGGCCTTGTCGACGCCGGGGGTCTCCTCGTCGCCGCGCTCGGCCCAGGTGGTGACGGCGACGGCCACCTTGTCGTAGTTCTTTGCGGACTGGTTGCGGAAGGCGTTGCCGAGGGTGTCGGTGAAGACCAGGGTGCCGGAGACGAAGGCGACGCCGAGCATCACGGCGAGCACGGTCATCAGCAGCCTGGCCTTGTGCGCAAGGACATTGCGCACGGCGGTACGGAACATGTCGTCAATTCCTGGGGGGAGTTCGGAGTGCGGAAGGGGGGTGCGACAGCCTCTGGGACGTCAGCTGGTGCGGCCCTTCGCGTCGAACGCCTTCATCCGGTCGAGGACCCCGTCGGCGGTGGGGTTCATCATCTGGTCGACGACCGCGCCGTCCGCGAGGAAGACCACGCGGTCCGCGTAGGAGGCGGCCACCGGGTCGTGGGTCACCATCACCACGGTCTGGCCGAGCTCGCGCACCGAGTTGCGCAGGAAGCCGAGCACCTCGGCACCGGAGCGGGAGTCGAGGTTTCCGGTCGGCTCGTCACCGAAGATGATCTCCGGCTGCGAGGCCAGGGCGCGGGCGACCGCGACGCGCTGCTGCTGGCCGCCGGAGAGCTCCGTGGGGCGGTGCTTCAGCCGCTCGGAGAGGCCCACCATGTCGATGACCTTCTGGAGCCAGGCGGCATCGGGCTTACGGCCGGCGATGTCCATCGGCAGGGTGATGTTCTCCAGGGCGGTCAGCGTGGGCAGCAGGTTGAAGGCCTGGAAGATGAAGCCGATCTTGTCCCGGCGCAGCTGCGTGAGCTGCTTGTCCTTCAGTGTCCCGAGCTCGGTCTCGCCGATGCGCACGGAGCCGCTGCTGAAGCTGTCGAGACCGGCCACGCAGTGCATGAGCGTGGACTTCCCGGACCCCGACGGGCCCATGATCGCGGTGAATTCCCCCTGCGGGAAGTCCACGGTCACCCGGTCGAGGGCGACCACCTGGGTCTCACCCGCGCCGTAGACCTTCGACAGCTCCGTCGCGCGGGCGGCGACCGCGGTGGTGCGGTGAACGGTGGTGGTGGTCACAGGGGTACTCCTGGTTCGGACGAGAGGCTCGCGGGGACCCCTCCATCGTCGCCGCTGTTCCGTGCCTGGTCGTCAGCCCTCGTGCCCGTTCCCGGGGCCCTCTTGAGTCGCACCCACCGGGCGGTGGCGTAGTCCTGAGGTAGGAGAGCGCCCCCGAGCCGGCAGGTAGCTCAGCGGGGCGGGGCGGTGGAGCCGCGGGGTACCAGGCGGGCCGCCGCGTCCTCGAGACCGGGGGCGGAGCCGTCGGCCACCATCGCCAGCAGGGTGCGGGCCGCGTGGGTTCCGTACGCGGGGATGTCCCTGCTCAGCGCGGTCAGCGGGGGACGCACGACGCGGGAGAGCTGGGAGTCGTCCCACGCGACGAGCGAGAGGTCGGCGGGGACGTCCAGCCCCATCTCCTGCGCGACCGACAGTCCGGCGACGGCCATGATGTCGTTGTCGTAGATGACGGCGGTCGGCCGCGCGGCCGAGCTGATCAGCCGGCGCGTGGCGTGGGCGCCCTCCTCGCCGGAGTAGTCGGTGTGCACCACGACGGGTTCGTCCAGTCCCAGTTCGGCGCTGATCTCGCGCTGGGCGCGGTCGCGCAGCTGGGTGTGGATCAGCTCGGGCAGTCCGGCGACCCTGGCGACGGAGCGATGGCCGAGCGCGGTCAGATACGTGAGGGTGTCCCGCAGCGCCGCGGAGTCGTCCGACCACACGGGGGTGAGGGACCCGGCCGCCGAGGGGTGGCCGATCACGACGGCCGGCATGCCCAGCTCGGTGATGCCCTCGATCCGCGGGTCGGGGGAGCGCAGGTCGGCGAGGAACACCCCGTCCACCCGGCCCTCGCCCCACCAGCGGCGGTACATCTCCAGCTCCTGAGCGGGGTCGGTGACGACCTGGAGGAGCAGGGCGCAGCCGCGGGCCGACAGTTCGGTCTCGATGCCGCTGATCAGCTCCATGAAGAACGGCTCGACGCCGAGCATCCTGGCCGGCCGGGACAGGGCCAGTCCCACGGTGTCGGCCCGGGCGTGGGTGAGGGCGCGAGCCGCGCTGTTGGGGCGCCAGCCGATCTCCTGCGCGATGGCCTTGATGGAGGCTCGGGTCGCGGGGGAGACCCCGGGGCGGTCGTTCAGGGCGTACGACACCGCGACCTTCGATACCCCGGCGCGTCGCGCGATGTCGGCGATCGTGGGGCGGTGCTTGGGCATGCGACCTCGCTTAACCGGTTCGTGTTCAGCGCGCATCTTAGCCGCAAGCCCCTGACCTCTGTCTTCCCCGGTGCGGTCCAGACCTCTTCGGAAGTCCCTGGAAAAACTGGAATGGGAGCGCTCCCGCTCCCTTGACACCGCTCCGGGGCCCCCATACCTTCACGGCACTTACCCGGTTCAGTAACTCCGCTCGGCAGGGACGCGCGGGGGAGAAGGAGGGGCTATGGGTACGCGTACCCGGCTGCGGGTCACCACCGCACTCGCCGTGTTCACGCTCGCCGCGACCGCGTGCACGGGAGGCGGTTCGGGGACGGGCGGCACCGGCGGGGCGGTCGGCAAGGGCGGCTCGCTGCCGCGCAACGAGACGCTCTACACGACCGGCACCCAGTGGGGGCCTCCGGCCAACTACAACCCGCTGCGCAACTGGGACCACGCGACCGGCACCAAGGGCCTGGTCTACGAGACCCTGTTCCACTTCGACCCGAACGAGGGCAAGCTGACGCCCTGGCTCGCGGAGTCCGGCAGCTGGACCGACGACAAGACGTACGAGGTGAAGCTGCGCCAGGGCGTCACCTGGGCCGACGGCAAGCCGCTCACCGCCGAGGACGTGGCGTACTCCTACGGCCTGGGCAAGATCGAGGCCTCCGCCTTCCACTCGCTGTGGAGCTGGCTGTCCGACGCGAAGGCGGTGGACGACTCCACGGTCCGCTTCACCTTCAAGGAGGCCCGCTACCAGGAGTGGGACTACACCCTCTACGGCCAGCCGATCGTCCCCGAGCACGTCTGGGGCTCGCGCACCGACGAGGACGTCCTCAACGGCGTCAACGACAAGCCGGTCGGCACCGGGGCGTACAAGCTGAAGAGCAAGACCCAGGACCGGGTCGTCTGGGAGCGGCGGGACGACTGGTGGGGCACGAAGGCGCTGAGCATGACGCCGGCGCCCCGCTACATCGTCGACGTCTCCAACCCGAGCAACGAAGTGGTGATCGGCCAGCTGGGCCAGGGCCAGCTGGACCTCAGCAACAACTTCCTGCCCGGCGCGTCCTCGCTGGTCAAGAGCAAGAAGGTCGTGTCGTACTACGACAAGGCTCCGTACATGCTCTCGGCCAACACCGCCTGGCTGGTGCCCAACACCACCAAGAAGCCGATGGACGACGCGGCCTTCCGCCGGGCGCTCGCCGCGTCCGTCGACACCGGGAAGATCGTCAAGGGTGTCTACGGCGACCTGGTCAAGCCGGCCTCGCCGACCGGCCTGCTGCCGCAGTGGGAGCAGTTCGACGACAAGGCCCTCATCGCGGAGAAGGGCTTCACCCACGATGCCGCCGCGGCGAAGAAGGAGCTCGCGGACGCCGGCTACAAGGACAAGGACGGCGACGGCTTCGTCGAGAACAAGGACGGCTCCGCCCTCGCTCTGAAGCTGGCAGTGCCCTCGGGCTGGACCGACTGGATGGAGGCGGCCAAGGTCATCGCCGCCGGGGCCAAGGACGCGGGCATCAAGGTCAGCACCGAGTTCCCCGACCAGAACGCCCTGAACGAGCAGCGCGGCAAGGGCGACTTCGATCTGGTCATCAACAACGAGCGCCAGCTGTCCAACACCCCGTGGACGTACTACGACTACATCTTCCAGCTGCCGGTCCAGAAGCAGCAGAACACGGTGAACTTCGGACGCTACGAGAACGAGGAGGCCTGGAAGCTGGTGCAGGAGCTCGGCGGGGTCAAGACCGACGACACGGCGGGCATGAAGGCCGCCGTGTCGAAGATCCAGGACATCCAGCTGACCGAGATGCCCATCATCCCGCTCTGGTACAACGGCCTCTGGTCGCAGTCCACCACCGGGACCTGGAAGAACTGGCCGTCGGACGCCGCCGGAGCCCCCAAGACGGCGCCGGCCCTCTGGCGCAACTGGCTGGAGATGGGCGGCTTCGAGACGCTCACGCAGCTGAAGCCCGCCAAGTGACGCGGCAGTTCTGATTCCGTGACCGCCCCGCCGTGCGCGTGCACCTGACCGTGCGCGCACGGCGGGGCTCTCCACCAGGGGAGCACCCTTGCGCCGCTATTTCGCCCGCAAACTTCTCATCTACGGACTGACGTTCGTCGTCGCCGTCACCGTCAACTGGATGATTCCGCGCTTCATGCCCGGTGACCCGGTCTCGGCCATGGTCGCCCGCGCCCGCGTCTCGCAGCCGGAGGCCGCCGAGGCGATGCGCACCTATTACAACAACCTGTTCGGCTTCGACGAACCGCTGTGGCAGCAGTACCTCCACTTCTGGGGGGCGCTGCTCCAGGGCGACTTCGGCATCTCCATCTTCGTCTTCCCCACGCCCGTCGGCGACGTCCTGCTCGACGCGCTCCCGTACACGCTCGGCCTGATGATCCCGGCCGTCCTGCTCAGCTGGTTCGTGGGCAACTGGATCGGCGCGCTGTCCGCCCGCCGCAAGGTCCTCGACAACACCGTGCTGCCGGCCGGCTATCTGCTGACGGCCATGCCGTACATGTGGATCGCCGTCATCCTCGCCTGGGCGCTGGGTGCGAAGGCCGGCTGGTTCCCCATATCGGGGGGCTACAGCCTGGACATCCAGCCCGGCTGGAACGGCGACTTCGCAGTCGACGCGCTGCACCACTGGGTGCTGCCGTTCCTCTCGCTCTTCCTCGTCGCGCTCGGTGGCTGGGCCATCGGCATGCGCAACATGATCATCTACGAGCTGGAGTCCGACTACTCCTCCTATCTCTCCGCCCTCGGCGCCCCTCAGCGGCTCATCCGCCGTTACGCGTTCCGCAACGCCGTGCTGCCCCAGGTCACCGGCCTGGCGCTCCAGCTCGGTGTGCTGGTCGCCGGAGCGCTCGTCACCGAGATCGTCTTCGCCTATCCGGGGCTCGGCTCACTGATCCTGGCGGCGATCCAGAACCAGGACTTCTTCCTGCTCCAGGGGGCGTTCCTGTTCATCGTCATCGGCGTACTGATCGCCAACTTCCTCATCGACATCGTGTACGTCGTCGTCGACCCCCGCACCCGTACGGGCATGGCAGGAGGCACGTCATGAGCACACTGCCCGACCCGGCGCCCGAGGCCCCCTCCGCCGGGACCCCCGTGGCCAAGCCCGGCCGCGAGTCGCTGCACTACGCGGTGCGCAACCCCAAGCTGATCATCGGTGTGAGCCTGGTCGTCATCCTGCTCGCGATCGGCGTCGTGGGACCGATGCTGCTCGACAACGGCAACCCCAACGAATACGTGGGCCCGCAGGCGTCCGCGCCGGACGGCACGTACTGGATGGGCACCACCACCTTCGGCCAGGACGTGTACGCCCAGTTCGTGCACGGACTGCGCGCCACCTTCCTGGTGGGCGTCGTCGGCGGGGCCATCGCCGCCGTCATCGCCATGGTCGTCGGCTTCCTCGCCGGCTACCGGGGCGGGGTCACCGACGAGATCCTCAACATGGTCACCAACGTCGTGCTGGTGATCCCCGCCCTCGCCGTCCTGCTGATCATCAACGCCTACATGGGGGTGCGCAGCGTCGCCGTGCAGGGCCTGTTCATCGGCCTGACCTCGTGGCCCTGGGCGGCGCGCGCGATCAGGGCGCAGACGTTCTCGCTGCGCACCCGGGAGTTCGTCGACCTGGCCCGGCTCAGCGGGAGCGGCACCTGGCGGATCGTGTTCCGCGAGATCGCGCCCAACATGAGCTCGTACCTCTTCATGATGTTCATCCTGCTCTTCGGCGGGTCCATCCTCATCGCCTCCTCGCTGGACTTCATCGGGCTCGGCCCGACCGAGGGCGTCTCGCTCGGCCTGATGCTGCAGAGCGCCCAGCAGTGGAGCGCGCTCCAACTCGGCATGTGGTGGTGGTTCATCCCGCCGGGCGCCGGGATCACCGCGATCGTCGGTGCGCTCTATGTCGCCAACGTGGGCCTCGACGAGGTCTTCAACCCGAAGCTGAGGGAGTCCTGAGCTCATGACCCTGACCGTCAACGATCTGCGGGTCCACTACCGCACGCTGCGTGGCGAGGTCCGGGCCCTGGACGGCGTCGGCTTCGACCTGGCGGACGGCGAGATCCTGGGCCTGGCGGGCGAGTCCGGCTGCGGCAAGACCACCCTGGGCAAGTCCCTCATCCGCCTCGACGGCCGGATGCGGCACGTGGGCGGCACCGTCACGCTGGACGGCGACGAACTGCCGCTGTCCGACGACCGGGCTATGAACGCCTACCGCTTCCACAAGATCTCGCTCGTCCCGCAGTACTCGATGAGCGCGCTCAACCCGACCAGGCGCATCGGCCGCATGATCCGCGAGCTCCTCGCCTCGCGCGGCGTCACTGTGGACACCGGCGAACTGCACCGCAGGCTCGCCCTGGTCGGTCTGGAACCCGATGTCCTGGACCGCTATCCGATCGAGCTGTCCGGCGGCATGAAGCAGCGCGCCGTCATGGTGATCTCCACGCTGCTCGACCCGTCCGTCCTCATCGCCGACGAGGTGACCTCGGCCCTGGACGTCTCCAACCAGCAGGCGGTCGTGGGCGCCCTCACGGGTCTCCGCGACAAGGGCCTGGTCACCAGCATGATCTTCGTGACCCACGATCTCGGGCTGACCTCGCACATCGCCGACTCGATCATGGTGATGTACGCGGGCAAGCTCGCCGAGAAGGCGCCCACGAAGGTGCTGACGACCGCTCCTCGCCACCCGTACACGAAGATGCTGATCGGTTCGCTGCCCCAGGTCGGCGCCCGGTACAAGGACAAGCCGCTCAGCGGCATCGAGGGCTCTCCGCCCTCCCTGCTGAATCCGCCGGCCGGCTGCCGCTTCCGCGACCGCTGCCCCCTCGCCGACAGCGGGTGCGCCGAGGAACCGCCGGTCGTCGAGGTCGCCCCCCGCCACACCGTCGCATGCTGGAAGGCGGCCTGATGCTGACCCTCGACCGTGTCACCAAGACCTTCCGGGCCGGCGCCTTCGGCGGCGGATCCGTCACCGCCGTCGACCGGGTGTCCTTCGAGGCGGCCCCCGGCGAACTGGTCTCGCTCATCGGCGAGAGCGGCAGCGGGAAGTCCACCATCGGCCGCATGGTCCTGGGCCTCACCCGGATCAGCGCCGGCAGCCTCACCCTCGACGGCGAACAGGTCCGGCCGGGCAAGGACTTCTACCGCCGGGTCCAGGGCGTCTTCCAGGACCCCTTCAGCTGCTACAACCCCGTCTTCAAGGCCGACCGCGTCTTCGCCCTCGTCCGCAGCGCCTACCACCCGGGCGTCTCCGACAAGGAGTGGGCCGACCGCGTGGAGAAGGCGGTACGGGACGTACGCCTGGACCCCGGGCAGGTGCTCGGCCGCTACCCGCACCAGCTCAGCGGCGGCCAGCTGCAGCGCCTGCTCATCGCCCGCGCGCTCCTGCTCGACCTGCGTTTCCTGGTCGCCGACGAGATCACCAGCATGCTCGACGCCTCCACCCGCATCGACGTCCTCAACCTCCTCGCCGGACTCAAGGAACGCGGTCTGGGCGTCCTCTACATCACCCACGACCTGTCGCTCGGCACCTACCTCGCCGAGAGGACGGTGGTGCTGAGGAACGGCCGCGTCGTCGAACGCGGCGACACACAGAAGGTCTTCGGCAACCCCCTGCACCCCTACACCCGCACCCTCCTGGCCGCGGTGCCCCGGCTGAACCAGCCCTGGACGCCGGCCGAACCCGTGGGGTCCTGCGCCTTCCACGAAGGGGGCGCGGGAAACAGCGACCTGTACGAGACCGAGCCGGACCACTTCGTCGCCTGCGCCGGACTCCCCGACTGCGGAAGGACCTCCGCGTGACCCCTCGCCACCTCCCCCTGCACGACGGCTGGACACTCAGCGCGGACAGCACCGTCCCCGTGGGGCTCCCCGCAGGAGGCGTCCCGGCGGCCGTCCCCGGCTGCGTCCACACCGACCTGCTGGCCGCCGGGCTGATCGACGACCCCTACCTGGACGACAACGAGAGCCGGCTCGGCTGGATCGGCCGCACCGACTGGACGTACCGCACCGACTTCGAGTGGTCCGCCGACGAGCACGAGTTCAGCGACCTGTGCTTCGACGGCCTCGACACCGTCGCCACCGTCCTGCTCAACGGCACGGAGATCGGCTCCACCGCCAATCAGCACCGCGGCTACCGCTTCCCCGTCCGGCCGCTGCTGCGCGAGGGGCCCAACACCCTCGTCGTGCGCTTCACCGCCCCGTACACCTACGCCGAGGAGCTGCGCGACAAGCTCGGCGACCGGCCCGGCGCGTATGCGGAGCCGTACGCCTTCATCCGCAAGATGGCCTGCAACTTCGGCTGGGACTGGGGGCCGACGCTGGTCACCTCCGGCATCTGGCGGCCGGTCGCGCTGGAGTCCTGGACCGGCCCGCGCATTGCCGAGGTCAAGGTGCTTGGCGACCTCGACGAGGACGGGGTGCCGCGCCTGACGGTCACCCTCGATGTCGACCGGGGTGCCGGGGACGGCCCCCTGGAGGCGACGGTCGAGGTGGCCGGCGAACGGGCCGTGCTCTCCGTCCCCGCGGGGCGGGACCGCGCCACCGTCACGCTCCCCGTCCGCGGGGCGGTGCGCTGGTGGCCGCACAGCCACGGCGAACAGCCCCTGTACGACGTCACCGTCCGGCTCGGTGACGACGCGTGGAGCGGCAGGACGGGCTTCCGGGGCGTCGCCCTGGAGCGCGAGGCGTTCCGTGTCTCCGTCAACGACGAGCCCGTCTTCGTACGCGGGGTGAACTGGATCCCGGACGACTGCTTCCCCGCCCGGATCACCCGGCAGCGGGTCTCGGACCGCCTCGACCAGGCGGTCGCCGCGGGCGTCAACCTGATCCGCGTCTGGGGCGGCGGCCTCTACGAGAGCGACGACTTCTACGACCTGTGCGACGAGAAGGGGCTGCTGGTCTGGCAGGACTTCCCGTTCGCCTGCGCGGCCTACCCGGAGGAGCAGCCGCTGTACGACGAGGTGGCCGCGGAGGTGCGCGAGAACCTCGTCCGGCTCGCCCCTCATCCCTCACTGGTGCTGTGGTGCGGCAACAACGAGAACCTGGAGGGCCACGCGGACTGGGGGTGGCAGGAGAAGCTGGAGGGCCGCACCTGGGGCCACGGTTACTACCACGAGCTTCTGCCGGCCCTCTGCGCCGAGACCGATCCCTCCCGTCCGTACTGGCCGGGGTCGCCCTACTCCGGGTCCCCTGAGCTGCCCCCGAACGACCCCTCCCTGGGGACGGTCCACCTCTGGGAGGTGTGGAACCGGGTCGACTACCGGCACTACGCCGACACCGCCCACCGTTTCGTCGCCGAGTTCGGCTTCCAGGGCCCGCCCGCGTACGCCACACTGCGCCGCGCCGTCAGCGGCCCGCTCGGGCCGGGCACCCCGCTGCTCGCCCACCACCAGAAGGCGGAGGACGGCGACGCCAAGCTGCTGCGGGGCCTGGGGGACCACCTCCCGCAGCCGTCCGGCTTCGACGACTGGCACTGGCTCACCCAGTTGAACCAGGCCCGCGCGGTCGCCTTCGGGATCCGCCATTTCCGCTCGCACAGCCCGTACTGCATGGGTGCGGTCGTGTGGCAGCTCAACGACTGCTGGCCGGTCGTGTCCTGGGCGGCCGTCGACGGGGACGGACGCCGCAAGCCGCTCTGGTACGCCCTGCGGGCGGTGTACGCGGACCGGTTGATGGCCGTACGGGACGGAGCCCTGCACCTGGTCAACGACTCCGCCCGCCCGTGGGAGGGCACGCTGCGGCTGACCCGGCGCTCCCTGGAGGGTGCCGTCCTGGCCGAGGAGACGGTCGTGGTGGGCACGGCGGCCCGTGGCATCACCCGCGTGCCCCTGCCGTCCTCGGTCGCCGAGCCGGACGACAGCGCCCGCGAGGTGCTGGTGGCGGAGCTGGGCGAGCAGCGGGTGGTGGAGTTCTACGAGGAGGACACCCGTCTCGCGCTGCCGCCGGCGCGGTATCAGGCCACGGTCACCCAGGGTGACGAATCGGGCATCGGTTACCGGGTCACGGTGACGGCGCGGACACTGCTGCGTGATGTCGCACTCTTCCCCGACCGGCTGGATCCGGCGGCGGAGGTGGACGACATGCTCGTCACTCTGCTGCCCGGTGAGAGCACCGTGTTCCATGTCACGGGCGCGGTGCTGAAGGACCCGGAGGCGCTGGGCTCACGGCCGGTTCTCCGGTGCGTCAACGACACGGTCGACGGCTGAGGTGGCGGGCCCTGGCGAACGGTGGCGCGGCCCATGGCGTATTGGGCCGTGCGGGTGCGGCGACTTTCCGTCATTCCCGTTTGCCGGGGTTCGTACCCCCCGACCGGGCCGGGCGTGTGCTGATGCGGTGCCCAGTGTCTGACGGTCCCTCACACGGTCAATAAAATAAGACAACATCGAGTGGATGTTCCGCTGTTCGAGGGATGCCCCCGGATAGGGTCTTGTGCCAAAGCGGAGCCGCGCGCCCACGCCCGGGTGGTGGAATGCAGACACGGCGAGCTTAAACCTCGCTGCCTCCTCGGGGGCGTGCCGGTTCGAGTCCGGCTCCGGGCACCACCGCACGGTCGGTGGAGCCCGGGCGGCCGCACGGTACTTCAGCTGTCAACCTCTTCGGTCCGTCTCGCCGGTGGTCACGTTCCCCGCATCGGGTGATCACTGTGCGTGCGCGGCGGCCGGGCGGCCGGTCGCGCACGCATTTTGCGGATGCGCCCGGCGGGTACGAGGGTTCTCGGTACCGCGCGGGAGGGGCCGGGGCCGTCGGCCTCCATGAAGATCCTCCTCCGGTACTAGGGTGATTCTTTTGCCTACCCATTACTCTTGACGCAAGGCCGCGCGAGGTGGCCATGGAGGAGTGAAATGAGGAGCAGCAACCCGGTCTTCTCGCGACGGGGGTTCAGCCGCGACAACGGCTACGCGGGCTTCAACGCGGCGCCGCAGGCCGGGGCCCCCGCAGCGGGTGCCAACCCGTACGCGCAGGGCACCGCCGCGAACCCGTACGCCACGAACCCCTACGCCCAGCAGGACACCCAGTACGGCGCCCCGCAGGCGCCCGCGCGCTCCGGCGCGATGACGATCGACGACGTCGTCACGCGTACGGCCATGACGCTGGGCACCGTGGTGCTCACCGCCGCACTCTCCTGGGCCCTGCTGCCGGTCGACGAGGCCAATCTCGGCAAGTCCTACGGCATCGCCATCGGCGCCGCCCTGATCGCGTTCGTCTTCGCGATCATCCAGTCCTTCAAGCGCAAGCCCGCGCCGGCGCTGATCCTTGCCTACGCGGCCTTCGAGGGTGTCTTCCTCGGAGTGATCTCCAGCACGGTCAGCACCTACATCAGCCCCGGCACGGTGATGCAGGCGGTGATGGGCACCATGTGTGTCTTCGCCGGTGTCCTCATCGCGTACAAGATGCGCTGGATCCGCGTCACCCGCCGTTTCTACGGCTTCGTGATGGCCGCGGCCGTGGGCTTCGTGCTCCTGATGATGGTCAACCTGCTGTTCAGCGTGTTCGGCGGCGGTGACGGCCTCGGCTTCCGCAGCGGTGGTCTGGGCATCCTCTTCGGAGTCGTCGGCATCATCCTCGGCGCGTGCTTCCTGGCCCTGGACTTCAAGCAGGTCGAGGACGGCATCAACTACGGCGCACCGCGCGAGGAGTCCTGGCTGGCGGCCTTCGGCCTCACCCTGACCCTGGTGTGGATCTACCTGGAGATGCTGCGTCTGCTCTCCATCCTCAACGGGAACGACTGACCCGTAGGCACGACGACGACGGGACGGCCCGCAGGCTCATCGCCTGCGGGCCGTCCCGTTTCGTCGTCGCGGGGGAGCGGGTGGCTCAGAGGAGCTTCCGCGCGGCCCGCCTCAGGTCGTACTCATGGATGATCGCCTTGGCGTGGCCGTAGGTGAGGTCGTGTTCGCTCCGCAGCCAGCTGACCTTCTCCTCGAAGCGGAAGAGGGAGGGGCCTTCGTCGACCGTGCGGAGCCAGTCGGAGATGTCACGACCGGTGCGGTGGGGGATCCGGGAGAGCAGGTTGCGATGGGTTTCCTCGGAGAAGACATGCGACATCGGCGCCTCCGACGCAGTGCGCGTTGCTGGACCTTCCCGACACCGTGCCCGAGCATCGGCGCGTTGGCAACCATCCTGCGGGGGCGCGTAGGGTCACGGCGTGCTAGATACGACGCCCCTGATCACCGCCGTGGACCGTTTCGCCGACCGGCTGCGGAGTACCCCGCAGAGCCGGCTGCAGCGCGGCGTCGCCGCCGAGGCCCTGGCGACGGCGAGGGAGCTGTCGGCCCGGGCCCAGCGGGCCGAGGCCCCGGACCGGGAGCCCAGGATCATGCCGGACGCCGGGATATTCGCGGTCGGCGACCAGCTCGCGGTGGCCGGGCGGGACCTGGCTGTGGCACTGGAAACGGCCTCGTCCCAGGAGCTGGACGAGGCCGTGCGATGTGTCGAGGAGGCGGCGGTGCGGGCGTTCGCGCCCGGGCCGCGCTAGAAGGAGGCGATGACGCGGTCGGCGAGGATGTAGACGTTCTCCTCGCCGCAGGAGAACGTCAGCGCGTAGGCGCCGGAGACTCCCGAACCGCCCAGCAGTACCGGCTGCTCACCGGAGCGCAGCGAGTCGGCGAGCCGCTCGGCGGTCTCCCGGTGGCCCGGGGTCATACAGAGCGTGGTGCCGTCGGCGAAGACGTACACATCGAGCGTCCCGAGGGGGCCCGGCCGCACGTCGGTGAGCTCCGTAGCGGTATCGGCGAGCCGTTCCAGCCGGTTCACGGTACGCTCATGGTCGGTGACGACGGGTGTCTGCACGGGGACGAAGTCCGGGTGTGACGGGTGGCGGCGACGGGCCGCGGCCAGCTCGGGGGAGTCCTCGGCGTACTCGGTGACCTCGGGCATGTCGGTGAGCTCCGCCAGCTCGGCGAGCTCGTCCAGGGCGTCGCCGACTTCGAGGTCCATCGCCTCCAGGCCCGCGAAGTCCGTCTGGCGGGGCATGAAGAACGGGGCGTCCTCACCGAGCCCGCCCAGCAGGGATGGGGCGTCGGCGGCGTCGCGTGCTTCCTGGGCCGCCCAGAAGGCGCGGGCCTCGGCGAGCTCGCGCTCCCGCTCCTCGGCGAGCGCGTCGGCGACCGCCGCGCGTATCTCCTCGGCGGGTGTGCCGGCACTCCGGTTCTGCTGTTCGGGCACGGATGCGTGCGGGCTGCGTCCCTCCGCCAGCTCCGTGCGCAGGGCTGTGACCTGCTTGCGCAGCCCGTGAGCGGCGTGCAGAGCGGCGGCGCCGACGGCCGTGGCAGCGGCGGTGGTCAGCAACAGGGCAAACGGCATGGCGCTCACTGACATACTCCCGGTTTCAATCGACACCCCCGACTTCCTACATCAGCTTGTCCTGTACCGATGCCTGCTGTCAGTGCATTACGTCACGAATTGGACAGGTCTTTGGGCCTGGTGTTTAGCTCTGTGGCTGGTGTGACCTGCAGAAACGACTCTCCCCCGGGACGCAGATCACATCCTGGGGGAGATTCGGTCACGATCGGAGCTCGGCTCGATTCAACACGGCCCCTCGGCTGCGGCTCAGCTCAGCCGCGCTGGGCCTGTGGTCGCGCTGAGCTTCGCCTCCGCTGCGGGCAGGTGCCGCCCTCGTTCCTCGGGCGCCCCCTACCCTCCGCTGCGGCTCAGCTCAGCCGCTCGATGACCATGGCCATGCCCTGGCCGCCGCCCACGCACATCGTCTCCAGGCCGAACTGCTTGTCGTGGAACTGCAGGCTGTTGATCAGCGTGCCGGTGATGCGGGCGCCGGTCATGCCGAAGGGGTGGCCCACGGCGATCGCGCCACCGTTGACGTTGACCTTGTCCAGCGGCAGGCCGAGGTCACGGTAGGAGGGGATGACCTGGGCGGCGAACGCCTCGTTGATCTCGGCCAGGTCGATGTCGTCGATGGTCAGCCCGGCGCGCTCGAGCGCCTGCTTGCTGGCCTCGACGGGTCCGTAGCCCATGATCTCGGGGGACAGGCCGGAGACACCCGTCGAGACGATGCGGGCCAGCGGGGTCAGGCCCAGCTCGCGCGCCTTGGTGTCGGACATGATCACCAGTGCGGCGGCGCCGTCGTTGAGCGGGCAGCAGTTGGCGGCGGTGACGAGTCCGTCGGGGCGGAACACCGGCTTCAGGCCCTGCACGCCCTCCAGGGTGACGCCGGCGCGGGGGCCGTCGTCCTTCGAGACGACCGTGCCGTCCGGCGTGGTCACGGGGGTGATCTCGCGCTCCCAGAAGCCGTTCTTGATGGCTTCCTCGGCGAGGTTCTGCGACCGCACGCCGAACTCGTCCATGTCCTGGCGGGTGACGCCCTTGATCCGGGCCAGGTTCTCGGCGGTCTGCCCCATCGCGATGTACGCGTCCGGGACGAGGCCCTCCTCGCGCGGGTCGGTCCAGCTCGTGCCCTCCTGCTCGGCGCGGGCTGCGGTGCGCGCCTCGGCGTCGGCGAAGAGCGGGTTGTGCGTGTCCGGCAGGCTGTCGGAGTTCCCCTTGGCGAAGCGGGACACCATCTCGACACCGGCGGAGATGAAGACGTCGCCCTCGCCGGCCTTGATGGCGTGCAGCGCCATGCGGCTGGTCTGGAGCGACGACGAGCAGTAGCGGGTGACCGTGCAGCCGGGGAGGTGGTCCATCCCCATCTGTACGGCGATGATGCGGCCCAGGTTGTTGCCCTGCTCGCCGCCGGGGAGGCCGCAGCCGAGCATCAGGTCGTCGATGTCCTTCGGGTCCAGCTCGGGGACCTTGGCCAGCGCCGTCCGGATGATGGTCGCGGTCAGGTCGTCCGCGCGCAGATCCTTGAGGGACCCCTTGAAGGCGCGGCCGATGGGCGAACGGGCAGCAGAGACGATCACGGCTTCGGGCATCACGCGGCTCCATGAGGGCTGGAAGGCAGGAAGGCTGGACTGCCTTGGAAGTTACCCGGACGTATAGCTGAGGTCACCCAACAGGCGATGTGATGCGGACCTCTTTTCTAAGCAACCGCTCAGTTTCCCAAAATGTTCCCGCGGCGGCGGGGCGTCGCGCTCAGGCCCGCCGCCACGTCGCCCCCGACCCGTGTCCCGGCATCGGTCCGCCGTCCGTGTCCGTCCCCGTGCCGTCGTGCGGCACCGGTTCCGTATGGGCGGGCAGACGCCGGCGCCTGCGGTGCTTGAGCAGGGCCCAGGGCGCGCGTGCCGCCGTCACCTCGGTGCCCGCCTCGCGCGCGGCACGGGAGGCCGCCTTGGCGACCGGCAGCATGCCCTCGCGGCGGGAACCGTCCAGGTGGTCGGACTCCGGCCACAGGCCGAGAGCCGCGCACAGGGTCGGCAGCATCGCCATCGAAGCGGTCGCGTACCCCTCGGCCGAGGGGTGGTAGTTGTCGGGACCGAAGAGCTCCCGGGGATTCGCCTCGAACTCCGGCCCCAGCAGGTCGCCCAGCGAGACGGTCCGCCCGCCCTGTTCCACCGCGCCGATCGTCTGGGCCGCCGCCAGCTGCCGGCTCACCCGCCGGGCCAGCCACCGCAACGGCTGGTAGACCGGCTCGATCGTGCCCAGGTCCGGGCAGGTGCCCACCACGACCTCCGCACCGGCCGTGCGCAGCCTCCGTACGGCCGTGCTCAGACAGCGCACCGACTGCGTCGCCGGCATCCGGTGGGTCACGTCGTTCGCGCCGATCATGATCACGCAGACGTCCGGCACCCCTGACGGGTCGGCCAGCACCAGGGACACCTGCCGCTCCAGATCGTCCGACCGGGCCCCCGGCAGGGCCACGTTCCGGAGATCCACCGGTCGTTCGGCCACCGCCGCCAGCCCGGACGCCAGCAGCGCCCCCGGGGTCTGCCCGGCTCTCCGCACGCCCTGGCCGGCCGCCGTCGAGTCGCCGAGCATGACGAAGCGCAGTGGATCGGCGGGACCGGCGAACGCCACCCCGTACCGTCCGTCCGCACTCGGCGGGACCGGGGCCTTGCCCCCGCCCACCTGCCGTTTCGCCAGCTGCACCTCGGCCAGTACCAGGCCCACCGTCGCCGCGCCGATCAGCCCGACGCTGCCGCCCCCATAGGCCGCACCCGCTGCGATCCGCCGCGCCACCCTCGCTCTCGACACAGTCCGGTCCACCTCCTCCGCGCCGTACAGCCGTACACAGCACTACCTGCCCCGTGGAGGGCGTAGCTCAATCGCTTCGTCCAATCTCCTGCCCGTACGCATACTCTTGCCTGACCATCTCGGAGATCCCGGAGTACACGGTGCAATTCCACGATTCGATGATCAGTCTTGTCGGCAACACCCCGCTGGTCAGGCTGCGCAATGTGTCGGCAGGCATTCAGGCGACGGTCCTGGCCAAGGTCGAGTACTTCAATCCCGGCGGATCGGTGAAGGACCGCATCGCGCTGCGCATGATCGAGGCCGCCGAGCAGAGCGGCGAGCTGAAGCCCGGCGGCACGATCGTCGAGCCCACCAGTGGCAACACCGGTGTGGGCCTCGCGATCGTCGCCCAGCAGAAGGGCTACAAGTGCGTCTTCGTCTGCCCGGACAAGGTGTCCACGGACAAGATCAACGTGCTGCGCGCCTACGGGGCGGAGGTCGTCGTCTGCCCGACGGCCGTCGACCCAGAGCACCCGGACTCGTACTACAACGTCTCCGACCGCCTGGTCAGGGAGACGCCGGGGGCCTGGAAGCCCGACCAGTACTCCAACCCCAACAACCCGCGCTCGCACTACGAGACCACGGGCCCGGAGCTCTGGGAGCAGACGGAGGGACGGATCACCCACTTCGTCGCGGGCGTCGGCACCGGTGGCACGATCACCGGTACGGGCCGCTACCTCAAGGAGATCAGCGGGAACGGGGTGCGGATCGTCGGCGCCGACCCTGAGGGCTCGGTCTACTCCGGCGGCTCGGGGCGCCCCTACCTCGTGGAGGGTGTCGGCGAGGACTTCTGGCCGAGCGCCTACGACCGTACGGTCACGGACGAGATCGTCGCGGTCTCGGACAAGGACTCCTTCCAGATGACCCGCCGCCTCGCCAAGGAGGAGGGCCTGCTCGTCGGCGGCTCCTGCGGCATGGCGGTCGTCGCGGCCCTGGAGGTCGCGAAGCGTCTCGGCCCGGAGGACGTGGTCGTCGTCCTGCTGCCTGACAGCGGCCGCGGCTACATGAGCAAGATCTTCAACGACGAGTGGATGGCCGACTACGGCTTCCTGGAGGACGCCGGGCCGTCCGCCCGGGTCGGCGCGGTGCTCGACTTCAAGGAGGGGCCGCTCCCGTCGCTCGTCCACATGCACCCCGAGGAGACGGTCGGCGAGGCCATCGACGTCCTCCGGGAGTACGGCGTCTCCCAGATGCCGATCGTGAAGCCGGGCGCGGGACACCCGGACGTGATGGCCGCCGAGGTCATCGGCTCCGTCGTGGAGCGTGAGCTCCTGGACGCGCTGTTCACCCAGCGGGCCACGCTCTCCGACTCCCTGGACAAGCACATGTCGGCCCCGCTGCCGCAGGTCGGCTCGGGGGAGCCCGTCGAGGACCTCATGGCCGTGCTCAGCGGTGCGGACGGTGCCGACGCGGCGATCGTCCTCGTCGAGGGCAAGCCGACCGGAGTCGTGAGCAGGCAGGACCTGCTGGCGTTCCTGGCGAAGGACGCGGCGCCCAAGCCGTAGCGCCCGGGTTTCCCGGGTTCGCGAAAACGGTACGAGCGCGACACGTTGACGCAGCACCGGCTTAACACGGCTCCGGCACAGTAATGGGTGTCGGCAGGGAAACCCGCCGACACCACATACGGCGACACGGACTACGGAGCGGCTCCCGGACCTCCACCGTCGCCAGGACGCGGCATCCGGCCCTGACCCGGGACCGCGTCCCTCGCGGGGACCGCCGTCGTCCCGCCCCCCGGGCGACCGGGGGTGCGGCGGTCCCCGCGATTATCCTTTTCCCTTGTCTTTTCCCTCAGCCGTCCCAGTCGGACGAGGTCCGCCGCTTCCCCCGGCCCCACGGCCACACGCGGGCGGCGTGCACGGCGTTCACGCCGAAGATCCCCAGCCACGCCACGACGAGCCCCTCGATCCCGGCGTTGGCGACGCCGATCGCGGACAGGGGGATGGCCAGCACCAGCGAGACGACCCCGAAGCCGAACCGTTCCCCGAAGGTGCCGACCGGCCCGGCGGGCTGCGTGGCACCCCGGGCGGCAGCCATCTGCTGCTCGGCGAGCTGCCTCCTCGTCCGCTGGTCGTACGTGCCGGCGAGCCGCTGCTCGACCTTCTCCAGGAAGGAGTCGATGAGCGCGGACTCGTACTCGGGCCCCAGCTCGCCGCGGGCCTGCAGGGTGGCGTCGAGCTCTCGCCTGAGCTCAGGGTCACGGGCTTCCATACGCTTACGGTACGAAGCCGGGGCGCCCGGGTCAGTGGGGCTAGCCCCCCTGTTTCGGAGGCCCGTCACACAGGGCGGGCCGTGCCCCGTCGGCGTAGCGTTGTTGCCGCAGGACGGGAGACGGGAGGCGCGCCCATGGCCACCACGACATCCTCCGCCCGGGCCATCCCCCGGACGTCCGGGACGCGGGCCCGCCTGGTCAACGAGGCCGAGCTCCGGGCGACGCTCTCCACGTTCCGTGAGCTCTCCGACGAGGACTGGCGGCGCCCGACCGTCTGTACCGGCTGGAACGTCCGGGACATGCTGGCGCACACCGTCGGCCAGTACGAGGAGGTGCCGCGCCCCTGGGTCGCCGTGCGCCGGATCCGGCGGGCCGCCCGGACCCATCCGCACCTCGGCCGGCTGGACGGGCACAACGAGGCGCAGATCGAGGACAGGAAGGCCGTGCCGGGCCGCGAACTGATCGGCGCTCTCGCCCACTTCGCACCCCAGGCCCTCATCGCCCTGCGCCGCATGCCCGCACCGTTCCGCCGCAGGGCCAGGCTGAGCCTCCTCTACCCCGAGGCGAGGGCACTGCCCGACGACTCGATGGACTATCTCGGCAACGTCCTCGTGGCCCGTGACACCTGGATGCACCGGTTGGACCTCTGCGGCGCCATCGGGGTCGAGCCGGTCCTCGACGGACACGACCGGGAGATCGTGGACCAGGTGGTGCTCGACCTGGCCCTCGCCTGGACGGGCCCCGCTGTGGAGATCGACCTCACCGGGCCCGCGGGAGGCCGCCGTCTGCTGGGCATCGGAACCCCGGCGGCGACGCTGCACGCCGACGCGGTCGACTTCGCCCGGCACGTGTCCAGGCGGCAGGTGCGCGGCCGCCTGGAGCTGGAGGGCGAGCCCGGTGCGCGGGCCGCGCTGACGGCGGCCCGCGTCGTCTTCTGACCCCGGACGGTGCGCGTGGTCCGGGCGGGCGTTCAGCGGGAGGACACCTCGGCGAGGAACGCCTCGGGCGTGACCGCGTACCCCAGGGAGTTGATGACCGGGACCGGGGTGCGGTCGATCAGCACCGTCGGGGTGGACCGGACGCCGCTCCTCCCGAAGGCGGCCGACACCTGCGCCGCCCACGGCAGGTAGGTGCGCTCACCGACCTTCTGCCGGAAGGTGTCGGTGTGCAGTGCCTCGACCTCGTCGGCCAGCCGCAGCAGGGTGTCCCGGTCGGCGAAGGCGTCCACGTCTTCGCTGGGCTGATCGGCGTACAGCGCCCGCAGGTAGTGCATGAACGGCTTCTGCCCCTCGTCCGCGGCGGCTCCCAGCGCGGCCAGCGCCTCCATGGAGCCGCTGCCGCCCGCGGAGTCGTCGATGAACGTGCCGAAATGGTGGTCCACCGCGAATCTGCCCTCGTCCGCGGCCCGCTCCATCACGGCTCCGAGATCGAGCTCCATGCGCTTGCAGTAGGGGCAGCGCAGGTCGGCGTAGACGCTCAGCACGTGCTCGGCCTCGGCATCGCCGTAGCGGACGATGACGCCGCCCGGCCCTCTCGTATTGGCTGGGATCATGCTCCCAGGGTCGGCAGCGGAGGGCGGTCCCGCAATGCGAGCGGCCGGGCCGGACCGGCGCCTGTATATGGACATTCAGACCGCTTGCTGGCTGAATGGATTCCTCGGTGCCGGACCGGTGCGCCGGAACTCTGGAGGGGACAGCATGAGCGGGAGCAGCCCGGCTGCGCGGTTGCAGCGGCTCTTCGAGGGACAGCGGCTCACGCCCACCCAGCGGCGGATCGCGCACTCCATGGTGCGGCGGGCGGCCGACGCCCCGTTCCTGTCGAGCGTGGAGCTCGCCGAACTGGCCGGGGTCAGCCAGCCGTCCGTCACCCGCTTCGCCGTCGCGCTGGGCTTCGACGGGTACCCCGCGCTCCGCAGGCACCTGAGGGAGGTCACCCCGGACGGGGCGGCCGACGGGGGCGGGGCGGAGGAGAGCTTCAACGAGTACCAGCAGGCCGTGCGCGCGGAGATCGAGAACCTGCGGCAGTTGTCCGAACTGCTCGCCGATCCGGCCCCCGTGGAGCGGGCGGGGCGGCTGCTCGCCGGGTCGAGGCCCCTGCTCGTGCTCGGGCTGCGGGCCGCGTCCTCGCAGGCCCGGGGGTTCGGGTACTTCGCCGCCAAGGTGCACCCGGATGTGCGGGTGCTCGACGAGGGCGGCAGCATGCTGCACGACCGCGTCGACGCGGCGGCGCGCGCGGGCGCGAGCGCGCTGATGTGCTTCGCGCTGCCCCGGCACCCGCGCGAGGTCGTGGACGCGCTGGCGTACGCCCGGGAGCGAGGGCTGACCGTCGTGACCGTGGCCGACTCGGCGTTCGCACCGGTCGCCGCCCACAGCGATCTGCTGATCCCGGCGGCCGTGGGGACCGGGCTGGCCTTCGACACCGCGTGCGCCCCGATGCTGCTGGGCCGGGTACTGCTGGAGGCCATGTGCGACGGGCTGCCCGAGGCGCAGGCCCGGCTGGAGGAGTTCGACGCGCGGGCCGCCGCGCGGGGGCTGTTCGTCGAGTAGCCGGACTCCCGGACGGGCGGTCGGAACGCCGGGCGGTGGCCGGCTCCTCCGATTCTCAGACGTCGCTCATCTGCGCCTATTAATCTCCGCGACCGGAAGGTCCACAGGGGACGGCGGGAGAGGGGTACGGACGTGGGGCGCGGAGCGCAGTCGTTGGCGAGGGTGGCCGTGATCGTGAGGGCCGGCGCCGCGCCGTTGTGGTGGCCGGGGCTGCTGGCGGCCGGCGTCGGGGCGTTCGTCCCGGGGCTCACCGGCCGGCGGATCGGACTGCTGGCGGGGGCCGCGCTGTTCCTGGTGACCCTGGCCGCCGTGGCGTTCACGCGCACCGGGCGGTACGCGGAGCTCGCGAAGGGCGCCACGCGGGCCGGGCGCGGCGACTTCCTCCAGGACCGGGACGTGACCGTACGGAACCGGCGGCGTGGCTGCCGCTGGTGGCCGGCCGGCGCGTTCCTGGTGGCGCTCGCGAGCGCGTACGTGCTGCCCGGTGCGGGCGGCCTCGTGATGGCCGGTGCCGGGGCCGGGCTCTGGCTGAAGGCCGTACGGCTCGGGCAGCGGGAGCGGCGGGACGACGTCCTGTACTGGGTGCGCACCGACTGGGTGGAGCGCGGACGGCCCACGGGCAGGCGTGTGAAGGCCTACCGGACGACCGGACCCGTGGCGGGGGACGCCGCGCCCGGTGGGGCACGGCGTCGCCGCCGGTGAGGGAGCCGGATCAGATTTCGAGCTCCGCCTCGATCTTCCGCAGCTGGTGGCGCGCCATCGCGAGGTTGGCCCGGCCGCCGTCCAGCACGAGGTAGAGGAAGAGGCCGTTGCTGCCGCGGGTCTTGAGCAGCCGGATCAGGTGGTACTGGGTGCCGAGGGTGATCAGGATGTCCTCGATCTCGTCCTTGATGCCCAGGTGTTCCATGGTCCGGAGCTTCGCCCGGACCACGTCGGTGTTGCCGGCCGCGGCGACCTCGAGGTTGAAGTCCTTGCCACCGCCGAGGGTGCCCAGGGCCATGCCGCTGGTGTAGTCGACGAGTGCGACACCGAGGGTCCCCTCGATCGACGCCATCGCATCCTTCAGTGACGCTTCGGTGTTGGCCATAGTGCTCGTTTCCTTTCCCTGGCCGGCCCGGTGGCCGGTCCGTTGCTTGGTGGTGCGCTGTCCTTCGGTGGCGCGTGTGTGACGGGCCGCGGCGGGTGTCACGTGGAATCCGGTGTGACGGTGCGGCGGGGGAGGGCCCGCGACTGCTGCGGTCGTGGAGGCGGCACGGGGCGGTCGGGCCGGTCCTGGGAGGCGTCGACCAGTTCGCCGATGCGCGCCCCGGCGCGGCGTCCTTCCAGATGGAGGCGGCCGACGTTGATGCGGTCCTCGGCCAGCAGGGTGAGGACGGCGGAGGAGCCCGCCGCGTAGGTGGCGATGTAGCCGCTCTCGCCACGGATCAGGAGTTCGCGGAAGCCGCCACGTCCGGTGGCGTCGGTCATCCGGATCGAGACGCCGAGTGCGGCGGCGGTCAGCGCGGCGACGCCCTCGGCCTCGACGCCCGGCGTGTCCTGGGCGACGATCAGGCCGTCCGTACTGGCGGCCAGCGCGCCGGTCAGGAGGGGCACCCGGGCGCGTAACCGCTGGAGCTCGTCGAGGACGTCCTGCACCTCTGCCTCGGGCACCATCAGCTGTCTCCTCCCGGCACGCTGTCTGAGCGCGCGTATCACAAGGCCTCCAATGCGTCTCTGAGCCGGCGCAGCAGGGCGACGTCGGGGTCGTTCGTGACCTCGGGCAGCGTGATGCGTCCGGGCCCGGACGCGGAGCCCGCTGCGGCGGGGCGGACCGCTTCGACCAGTCCGGCGGCCGCGAGCCGGCGCAGGTCGACCAGGATGTGGAAGGCCGAGCGGCCCAGCTCCTGGGCGATGTCCGTGGCCGTGCGCTCGCCGTTCACCAGGGCCAGGACGCGGCGCTGGCGCGGCGGGACCGGGGCGTCCACGGGGTGGGCCGTGGGGGAGAGCGGCGCGCTGTCGGTGAGCGCGTCCGGCCAGATCCGGTCCAGGAGTTCCCGGCGCCGGAGCGTCTCGCGCTGCACGGCGTGCACGGGCACGGGGCGGACGGGGCCGATCCAGTGGGAGACGCCGTAGCGGAAGCGGGCGGGCGTGTGCGTGGGGGCCAGGGCGAAGAACGCCGCGTCGTACAGGGCGCCCAGATGGCAGAGCTCCAGCGCGCCGCCGGGGACCCGGCCGCTGTCCACGAGGTAGCGGCCGACCCGCTGTCCGGCGCCCGCCTGGGCGACCGCGTCCCACCAGCCTTCGGAGCGCAGGGCCCCGCCCGTGGTGAGCAGGACGTCGATCCCGGGGGTCGCGGGGCTCTCCGCGTGGACGACCTGGCCGTCGGCGAGATAGAGGGTGCCGCGGTCGCGCATCAGTGCGCCGGTGGCCCGCTCCGCCTCGAGCCGCTGCAGCATCGGGGAGGGCGCGGCCCGTTCGGCCGGGCCGGGCCGGACGGTGGCGGTGGGTCTCATGCCAGGACCAGCCGCTCCGCTATCTCGCCGAGCCGGATGCGCGCCAGGGCGAGGTTGCCCTCCGCGCGGTCCAGCCAGAGGTGGAGGAAGACGCTGCTGTCGAAGGCCGTCTCGACGAAACGGAGGATGTGGTACCCGGGGGCGGTGGTGACGATGACGTCCTCGACGGCGGGGGCGGGCGGCCCGGGTAAGCCGGTGGGCGTCTCCGCCTGGGCGAAGACCGGCTGTTCGGCGGCCATCCTCGCCACCTCGGCCGTCTCGGCGGCGGTGGCCTCGTGGTCGCCGTTGGGCGACTCGCCGATGGTGCCGAGCGCGAGACCGCTCGTCCAGTCGACCACCGCGGCACCCCGGGCACCGGGCAGCCTCATGACTTCGATCAGGCACTCGTCGATCCCGGGCAACGCGGACTCCCTCCCGACGTGGCGTACGGATGTAATGGAGAGGCTACGCAACGTGTGTGCGCCTGGTGGGAGTTCTGGCATTTTCCACAGGTACATGCGGCGGGCCGTGTAATGGACGCGCGACAGCCGGCCGGAATGTGTCCGGCCGGCTGTCGTTCCGTCGCGGATCCGGTCCGCCTCCGTCCGTCGTCAGGCCTTCTCGCGGGCCGACATCACCGCCTTGTTGACCGCCCAGAGACCGATTCCGATCAGGAGGAGGATCCCGGCCCGGATGTAGACGTCGGCGGCCCTGTCGGCCAGCGGACTTGCCAGGATCAGGGAGGTGATCGCCCCCAGCACGGGCAGCACCGTCGGCGTACGGAAGTGGTGGTGGTCCACGCGGTCCTTGCGCAGCACCAGCACGGAGATGTTGACGACGGCGAAGACGCAGAGGAGCAGGAAGGACGTGGTGTCGCCGAGACCCTCGATCTCGCCGGTGGAGACGAGCCCGACGGCGAGCACGGTCACGAAGAGGATGCCGACCCAGGGGGTGCGGCGCTCGGCGAGGACCTTGCCCATCGCGGGGGGAAGGATGTGTTCGTTGGCCATGCCGTAGCAGAGCCGTGAGGCCATCATGATGTTGATCAGTGCTGAGTTGGTGACGGCGAACAGGGCGATGAGCGCGAAGAGTTTTGGCGGGAAGTCGATGCCGCCCGCCTTCACCACCTCGAGGAGCGGGCCGCTGGACCCCTCCAGGGTGCGGGAGTCGACGAGCAGGGACGAGACCAGGGCGACCAGGACGTAGATGGTGCCGGTCACCGCGACGCCGATGAAGATGGCACGCGGGAACGTCCGGGCCGGGTTCTGGGTCTCCTCGGCCATGTTCACCGAGTCCTCGAAGCCGACGAAGGCGAAGAAGCCGAGCGCGGTGGCGCCGAGGACGCCGGTGATCAGGGCGTATCCCGTGCCGCCCGTCTGCAGGTCGGTGAGCCGGGAGGGTTCGCCGTCGCCGGCGAACACGGCGTAGGCGCCGATGGAGAGGATCACCGCGAGCCCGCTGAGTTCGACGAGCGTCAGGACGACGTTCGCCTTGACCGACTCGGCGACGCCCCGCAGATTGATCGCCGCGAGGGCGAGGATGAAGAGGATCGAGATGAGCGTGGGCGGCAGGACGTCGGTGAACTCGCCGAGGTAGTCACCGCTGAAGGCGCGGGCCGCGGCGCTGGCGGAGGACAGGCCCGAGCACATGACCATGAAGGCGACGATGAAGGTCAGGAACGGGACCTTGAACGCCTTCTGGGTGTAGAGCGCGGCGCCGGCCGCCTTGGGGTACTTGCCGACGAGCTCGACGTACGAGGCCGCCGTGAGCAGCGCGACCACGAAACCGATCAGGAACGGCAGCCAGAGAGCCCCGCCGACCTTGCCCGCGACCTTGCCTGTGGTGGCGTAGATGCCGGTGCCGAGGATGTCGCCGATGACGAACAGGATGAGGAGCTTGGGGCCGATGGCCCGCTTGAGGGCGGGCTCACCGGCTGACGTCGTGGGCTGCGATGCGGGCACGGAGCCTCCCCGGGAGAGTGATGACTTCAGGCCTGCCCGGGGAAGGCGGAGGTCTCACCTGTTGACTAGGAGTATTCAGACCGACAGGATGTGAATAAGAGAGTCACATTCGCGAGGAGGCATCGCCATGTCAGGACCCCGCCCCGTACGGGCACCGCGCGGTACGGAACTGAGCGCCCTGGGATGGCAGCAGGAAGCCGCCCTCCGCATGCTGCAGAACAACCTCGACCCCGAGGTCGCCGAACACCCCGACAAGCTCGTCGTCTACGGCGGCACGGGCAAGGCGGCCCGCGACTGGCGGTCCTTCGACGCCATGGTCCGTACGCTGCGGACGCTCAAGCAGGACGAGACGATGCTCGTCCAGTCCGGGCGGCCGGTCGGTGTCATGCAGACCCACGAATGGGCGCCGCGCGTCCTGATCGCCAACTCCAACCTGGTCGGCGACTGGGCCAACTGGGAGGAGTTCCGCCGTCTGGAGGCCCTCGGGCTCACCATGTACGGCCAGATGACCGCCGGGTCCTGGATCTACATCGGGACGCAGGGCATCCTCCAGGGCACCTACGAGACGTTCGCCGCGGTCGCCGCGAAGAAGTTCGGCGGCACCCTGGCCGGCACGATCACCCTCACCGCCGGTCTCGGCGGCATGGGCGGAGCCCAGCCCCTCGCGGTGACGATGAACGACGGCGTCGCGATCTGTATCGACGTCGACCCGCGCGCCATCGAGCGCCGCATCGAGCACAAGTACCTGGATGTGAGGGCCGACTCCCTGGAGCACGCGCTCCAGCTGGCGGTGGAGGCGCGCGACGCCCGTCGTCCGCTCTCCATCGGCCTGCTCGGCAACGCGGCGGAGCTCCTTCCGCGCATGCTCGCCGAGGGCGCCCCCATCGACATCGTGACCGACCAGACCTCGGCCCACGACCCGCTCGCGTACCTCCCCGTCGGCGTCGACCTCGACGACATGGCCTCGTTCGCGGCCAAGGACCCGGCGGGCTTCACCACCCGCGCGCGTGAGTCGATGGCCACGCACGTCGAAGCCATGGTCGGCTTCATGGACGCGGGCGCGGAGGTCTTCGACTACGGAAACTCGATCCGGGGCGAGGCCCAGCTCGCCGGATACACGCGCGCGTTCGACTTCCCCGGCTTCGTGCCCGCCTACATCCGGCCGCTCTTCTGCGAGGGCAAGGGCCCCTTCCGCTGGGCCGCGCTCTCGGGCGAGGCCTCGGACATCCACAAGACCGACAAGGCGCTCCTGGACCTCTTCCCGGAGAACGAGTCGCTGCACCGCTGGATCAGGATGGCCGGCGAGCGGGTCCACTTCCAGGGCCTGCCCGCGCGCATCTGCTGGCTCGGCCAGGGCGAGCGCGACAAGGCGGGCGACATGTTCAACGACATGGTCGGCAACGGCACCCTCGCCGCCCCGCTCGCGATCGGCCGCGACCACCTGGACTGCGGCTCGGTGGCATCCCCCTACCGCGAGACGGAAGCCATGCTCGACGGCTCCGACGCGATCGCCGACTGGCCGCTCCTGAACGCCATGGTGAACGTCGCCTCCGGCGCCTCCTGGGTCTCCATCCACCACGGCGGCGGCGTCGGCATGGGCCGCTCCCTCCACGCGGGCCAGGTCTCGGTCGCCGACGGCACGAAGCTGGCCGGCGAGAAGATCCGCCGCGTCCTCACCAACGACCCGGGCATGGGCGTCATCCGGCACGTGGACGCGGGTTACGACATCGCGGAGTCGGTGGCGGACGAGCGCGGCGTGCGCATCCCGATGCGTGAGGAAGGCACCGCGTGAGCGACACCTTCCACGCCATGTGGCGCTCGCTGCGGCCCATCGGCCGCAGCGACGCCTCCGGCGGCTACCGCCGCTACGCCTGGACCGGCGCCGACGCCGAGTGCCGACTGTGGTTCCAGGCACAGGCCGAGGCGCGCGGCCTCGACCACGAGATCGACCGCAACGGCAACCAGTGGGCCTGGCTCGGCGACCCGCTCGCCGGGGACGCCGTCGTCACCGGGTCCCATCTCGACTCCGTACCCGACGGCGGCGCCTTCGACGGCCCCCTCGGCGTGGTGTCCTCCTTCGCCGCCCTGGACGAACTCCGCCGCAGGGGAGCGGTGTTCACCAGGCCGTTCGCCATCACCAACTTCGGTGACGAGGAGGGCGCCCGCTTCGGGCTGGCCTGCGTCGGCTCCCGGCTCGCCGCCGGACAGCTGACCATCGAGCACGCGCACCGGCTCCGTGACGGGGACGGCGTCTCGCTCCCGCAGGCCATGGAGGCCGCGGGGCACGACCCCGACGCCATCGGGCCCGATCCCGAACGGCTCGCCCGGATCGGCGCGTTCGTCGAGCTCCACGTGGAGCAGGGGCGCGCCCTGGACCTGAGCGGGGACCCGGTCGGGATAGCCTCGGCCATCTGGCCGCACGGCCGCTGGCGGTTCGACTTCCGGGGGGAGGCCAACCACGCCGGCACGACACGCCTCGCCGACCGGCGCGACCCGATGCTCACGTACGCCGAGACCGTGCTCGCGGCCCGGCGCGAGGCCGAGCTCGCCGGAGGTCTCGCGACCTTCGGCAAGATCGCCGTCGAGCCGAACGGGGTCAACGCGATCCCCTCCCTCGTGCGGGGCTGGCTCGACTCACGCGCCGCCGACCAGGCCACACTCGACGCCGTCGTGAGCGGCGTCGAGCGGGCCGCGCGGGAGCACGCCGAGCGGGCCGGGATCGATCTCGACGTCGTACGCGAGTCGTTCACGCCGGTGGTGGACTTCCAGCACGCGCTCCGGGACGAGATCGGCCGGGTGCTGGAGAAGCGCGGTCCGGACGGCGGCGGGCGCACCGTCCCCGTGCTCGGTACGGGGGCGGGACACGACGCGGGCATTTTGTCCGCTTCCGTGCCGACCGCCATGCTGTTCGTACGGAACCCCACCGGGATCTCGCACTCACCTGCCGAGCACGCCTCCGAGGACGACTGCGTGGCCGGGGTGAGGGCACTCGCCGACGTACTGGAAGGTCTCGCGTGCAGCTGACAACGCAACCGACGGGCACACCGGTCACCGCGACGTACTGGATGTCGCACGCCTGGCTCGGAACCCATGTCGAGCCGGGCGTCCTCCTGGACGTGGCCGGAGGGCGCATCGCCGGCGTCCGGACGGGCATCGACACACCTCCGCCCGGCGCCGTCGTGCTCGACGGACTGACCGTCCCGGGACTGGCCAACACCCACTCGCACGCCTTCCACCGCGCGCTGCGCTCCACCGTCCAGGTGGGGTCCGGCACCTTCTGGACCTGGCGCGAGCTGATGTACCGGACGGCTTCCCGGCTCACCCCCGACACCTACTACGACCTGGCCCGTGCCACGTACGCCGAGATGGCGCTGGCCGGGATCACCGCGGTGGGTGAGTTCCACTATGTGCACCACACGCCCGGAGGCACGCCCTACGACAACCCGAACGCCATGGGCGAGGCGCTCATCGCGGCGGCGGCCGAAGCCGGAATCCGCATCACCCTGCTCGACACCGCCTATCTGGCCGCCGGCTTCGGGGAGAAGCCGAGCCGGCACCAGCTGCGCTTCTCCGACACCACCGCCGACGCCTGGGCCGAGCGTGCCTCCCTCCTCAAGGGGGACGACGACCTGGTGGTGATCGGCGCCGCGATCCACTCCGTGCGCGCCGTCCCGGCCGGGCAGCTGTCCACCGTCGCGCGGTGGGCGCAGGAGCGGGCGGTCCCGCTCCATGTCCACCTCTCCGAGCAGACCGCGGAGAACGACGCCTGCCTCGCCGCCCACCGCCGCACCCCCACCCGGCTCCTCGCCGACCACGGGGTCCTCGGCCCGCGCACCACAGGCATCCACAACACGCACCTCACGGCCGAGGACATCGAGCTGCTGGGCTCCTCCCGGACGGGCACCTGCATGTGCCCCACGACCGAACGCGACCTCGCCGACGGCATCGGCCCTGCCACCGCGCTCCAGGGCGCGGGCTCCCCCCTCTCGCTCGGCAGCGACAGCCACGCCGTGATCGACCTCTTCGAGGAGGCACGGGCGATGGAGCTCAACGAACGCCTGCGCACCCATGTCCGGGGCCACTGGACCGCGGCAGCCCTGCTCAGGGCGGCTTCCGCCGAGGGCCACGCCGCGCTCGGCCGCCCGGACGCGGGCGTGCTCGAACCGGGCGCGCCCGCCGACCTCGCCACCGTCGCGCTGGACTCCGTCAGGACAGCGGGGCCGGTGCCCCGGCTGGCAGCCGAAGCAGCCGTATTCGCCGCGACCGCCGCCGATGTGCGGCACACCGTGGTGGCGGGCCGGCACATCGTCCGGGACGGCCGGCACACACGGATCGACGACGTGCCCGGAGCGCTCGCCTCGGCCGTCGCCGCCCTGTACGCCTGAGCGCCCTGCCCGCCACCGCACCGTGAACCCGGGTCCGGCCCGGGACCGAGCCGAAAGAAAGCTGTGCCCGGATGACGACCACCCCGACGACCGCCATCACCCACATCGCGAACCTGGTCACCAACGACCCCTCCCTCGGTGACGGGACCCCCCTGGGCCTGATCCGGGACGCGGCCGTCGTCATCGACGGCGACCGCATCGTCTGGACCGGTGAATCCAGCAAAGCACCCGCCACCGACAACGCCGTCGACGCGGGCGGCCGCGCCGTGATTCCCGGCTTCGTCGACTCCCACTCCCACCTGGTGTTCGCCGGTGACCGCACCGCCGAGTTCAACGCCCGTATGTCCGGCCGTCCCTACTCCGCAGGCGGCATCCGCACGACCGTGGCCGCCACCCGCGCCGCCTCCGACGAGGAGCTCTCCGCCAACGTCGCGCGCTACCTCGCGGAGGCGCTCCGGCAGGGCACCACCACCTTCGAGACCAAGTCCGGCTACGGCCTCACCGTCGAGGACGAGGCACGCGCCCTGCGCATCGCCGCCCGCCACACAGACGAGGTCACCTTCCTCGGCGCCCACATCGTGTCCCCCGACTACGCCGACGATCCCGCCGGTTACGTCGGCCTCGTCACCGGCCCGATGCTGGACGCCTGTGCCCCGTACGCCCGTTGGATCGACGTCTTCTGCGAGCGTGGTGCCTTCGACGAGGACCAGGCGCGCACGATCCTCACCGCGGGGAAGGCCAGGGGCCTCCACCCCCGCGTCCACGCCAACCAGCTCGGCCACGGCCCCGGGGTCCGGCTCGCCGTCGAGCTGGACGCGGCGTCCGCCGACCACTGCACCCACCTCGACGACGCCGACCTCGACGCGCTCGGCCAGGGCTCCACCGTCGCCACCCTGCTCCCCGGCGCCGAGTTCTCCACCCGGGCCGCCTGGCCCGACGCCCGCCGCATTCTCGGGGCGGGCGCCACGGTCGCCCTGTCCACGGACTGCAACCCGGGCTCCTCGTTCACCTCCTCCATGCCGTTCTGCATCGCCCTCGCCGTACGGGACATGGGCATGACCCCCGACGAAGCGGTCTGGTCCGCCACCGCGGGAGGCGCCGCCGCCCTGCGCCGCACCGACATCGGCCGCATCACCCCCGGCGCCCGCGCCGACCTCGTGATGCTGGACGCGCCGAGCCATGTCCACCTGGCCTACCGGCCGGGGGTCCCCCTGGTGGCGGCGGTGTGGCGGGGCGGCGAGAGGGCGGTGTGACGCCCCAGGGGCGGCCCAGGCGATTTTCACCGGTCGGTCACAGGATGTCGCGGCTGTCTACCGCCGGGTGACCGAGCCCGGTACCGTTCTGGGCAGCGTGGCTCAGGGGGGTAGGACCGGGGGGTCTTGTGAGCGGCAGGCGCATACGTGTGGTCAGGCCCGGAGATCTGGGCGCGGGGGACATCGAGAGCTGGCGGGAGCTCCGGGCCAAGTCCGGCGCCCCGGCCCATCCGTTCATGGAACCGGAGTTCGCCCTTGCCGTCGGCCGGGTCCGGCCGCACGCGCGGGTGGCGCTGATCAGCGAGGAATCCGGGGGGCCGGCCGGTTTCCTCCCCTTCGAGCGGGGACGGCTCGGCCACGGCCGGGCCATCGGCTTCGGGGTCTCCGACGTACAGGGCGCCGTGCTGCGCCCCGGTCTTCTGCTGGACGCCAGGGAGCTGCTGCGGGCCTGCGGGCTCTCCGCGTGGGAGTTCGACAACCTGGAGGAGGGCCAGGGCCTCTTCGAGCCGGATGCCGCCCGCGCGTACGCCTCGTACGTCATCGATGTCGGCGACGGCCACGAGAGCTACGAGCAGGCTCTGCGGGCACGGTCGCCGAAGTTCCTCAGGACCACCCTGGCCAAGGAGCGCAAGCTCGGCCGCGACGCCGGGGAGGTGCGGTTCGTCCTCGACGAGCGGGATCCGGCGGTGCTGCGGACCCTGATGGAGTGGAAGTCCGCCCAGTACCGAAGGACCGGACGGCGCGACCGCTTCGCGAAGAAGTGGATCCGCGACCTGGTGGAGTTCCTCTTCCACACCCGGGCGCCCGGGTGTTCCGGCCTGCTCTCCGTCCTGTACGCGGGTGACCGCCCTGTGGCCGCCCACTTCGGGCTGCGCTCGCGGACGGTGCTCTCGTGCTGGTTCCCGGCGTACGACCCCGGCTTCGCGAAGTTCTCGCCGGGCCTGATCCTGCATCTGCGGATGGCGCGCGCGGCGGCGGACGACGGCATCGGGATGCTCGACATGGGGCGAGGTGCGGCCGAGTACAAGGACGCCCTGAAGACCGGCGAACTCACGGTGTACGAGGGCGCCTCGGTCAGGCCGGGCGTGGGCGCGGCCCTCCAGTGGATCGGCCGCGAACCCTCCCGCCGCGCGCACGGTTTCGTGCGGAACCGGCCACGGCTGGCAGGCCTGGCGCAGCGCGGCCTCGAACGGGCCGGCCGACTGCGCGAACCGAATCGTCCATAGCGTCACGACCCGGGGGGACCGGATGCCGTACGGGAACGAACAGGCGGGGAGCGCGGAGCGGTTACCCGCCATCGGCCGGCTCGCCGGCATGGCCGTCGCCGAGCTGGAGCTCGACGCGGCCGACGGCACGGGCGCCCGGATCGGGCCCGCGCCCGGCGGGCCGCCCCTGGGGCCGCGGGACGGCGAGGAGCAGCGGATCTTCGCTCTCGTACGGCTGCGGGGACGCCCCGTCGGCACGGTCGTCGGGCGCGTCAGGGCGGGCGACGACCCGGCCTCCGTCCTCGCCGAGCAGGCGGCGGACGAGATCGACGTCCCGGACGCCCCGGAGCGTCCTCCGGCCGGTGAGGTGCCCAGGGCCACCGTCGTCGTCGCGACCCGGGAGCGCCCCGGACAGCTCGCCCGCGCCCTCGACTCGCTGCTCGCCCAGGACCACCCGGACTTCGAGATCGTGGTCGTCGACAACGCCCCGGCCACGGACGCCACCCGTGAGCTCATCAGCTCCGCCTACGCCGGCCGGGGGGTGAGCTACGCCTGTGAGCCGGCCCCCGGTCTGGCAGCCGCGCACAACAGAGGGGTTCTCCTCGCCACGGCGGACATAGTCGCCTTCACCGACGACGACGTCATCGCCGACCCGCACTGGCTCAGCGCCCTCACCCGGCCCTTCGGCGAGGACCCCGGGCTGGCCTGCGCCACGGGGCTGATCCTGCCGGCCAGGCTCAGCACCCCGGCGCAGATCCTGCTGGAGAGTCACGGCGGATTCGCCAAGGGGTTCGCCGCACGCCGCTACGACCCCGCGCACCCGCCCGCCGACGAGCCGCTCTTCCCGTTCACCGCCGGCCGGTTCGGCTCGGGCGCCAACATGGCCTTCCGCGGCGAGGCGTTGAAAGCCGTCGGCGGTTTCGACCCCGCCACCGGCACCGGCACCGCGGCCAAAGGGGGCGACGACCTCTACGCGTTCGTACGGCTCCTTGCCGAGGGTCACCCGCTGCACTACACACCCGAAGCGATCGTCTGGCACCACCACCGGGAGCGCTGGGAGGACCTCTGCGGGCAGGCGTACGGCTACGGCGCCGGGCTCACCGCCTGCCTCACCGCGCTGCTGGTCCGCAGGCCCGCCCTGTTGCCGTCCCTCCTGGCCCGGCTGCCGCGCGGTCTCGCCCATGCCCGCACGATGACGGCGTCCCGTGCCACCGACGTTGCGGGAAGCGGCGTTCCCGGCGAGCACGGCGCGTACACCTACCCGTGGCCCCGACATCTGTCCCGGCTGGAGCGCAGAGGTCTGCTGTACGGCCCCCTCGGATACGTACGCGCGAGGTTCGCCGTCCGCGCCGCGCGCCCCCGGGGGCCGAGATGAGCGCGCGCGGACGGGAGGATCCCGGGAGTCGAGCGGCGTCCCGGATCCCCGTGCTGCTGTACCACGCGGTGATGGACGACCCACCGGAGTGGATCGCCGAATTCACGGTCACACCGAAGGAGTTCGCCGCCCAGCTGGACACGATCGGGGCCTGCGGCCGCACACCGGTCCCGGTCGGCGCGCTCGTCGCCCATCTCGCGGGGCGTGAGCCGCTGCCGGACCGGCCGGTCGTCCTGACCTTCGACGACGGCTTCGCGGATCTGCCGGGGCCGACCGCCGAGGCGCTCGCCGGGCGGTCGATGCCGGCCACCGCGTATCTCACGACGGGCGCGCTGACGCGGTCCGGCGGGGGCAGCCTGCTGCCGCCCGCGCCGATGATGAGCCTGGCCCAGGCGCCCCTGCTGGAGCAGTACGGCATGGAGGTGGGCGGGCACACGGTCACCCACGCGCAGCTGGACACCCTGCCCGCCGTGGCCCTGCGCTCGGAACTCGTCGACTCCAGGAAGGTGCTGGAGGACGTCCTGGGCCATGAGGTGGCCCATCTCGCCTATCCGCACGGCTACAACAGCGTGCGCGTGCGCCGTGCCGCCCGCGCCGCCGGTTACGAGAGCGCCGTGGCCGTCCGGCACGCGCTGAGCTCCGGCCGGGACGAGCCGTACCGGATCGCGCGGCTGATCCTGAGGCGGAGCCACACCGTGCGGGACGTCGAGCGCTGGATGGCGGGCGAGGGCGTGCGCGTGGCGCCGTTCCCCGACTCGCTTCCGACGGTGGGCTGGCGGTGGTACCGGCGGGGGCGGTCCGCCGTGCGGGGGCCGGAGTTCGCGGGGTGACGTGAGGACGGCGGAGAAAGGGGACGAGAGCGTCACAAAGGCGAAGCACATTCCTATACTTCGCCCAAGGGGACAGCGGCGTGACGGCCGCGACCACATCCGTGGGGGGAGTCGCACCGTGCCACAGCATGTGCCCGCGCCGGTCAAGGGGGACACAGCGGGGAACGCCGAGCCGGGGCCTCCTCGCGGGCAGCCGCACGAGGCGGCCGCCGAGGCGTCGCCCCGCGGTCTCCCCGACGCGCTGAGACCCTGGACGGTCCTCACCTGGCTGCCGTTACTCCTGGCGGCCGGTCTCTGGACCGCCTCGCTGCCGCACATCGGATTCCGCTCGATGGGCGAGTACGGGCTCCTGGACCGGTTGCCCGTCATCTACTACCTCTCCCTGCTCGCCCTGACCGCGGGCTTCCTGGTCAGCCTCCGCCGCGCGGGCACGGCCCCGTGGTGGCCCGCGCTGTACTGCGCCGGACTGCTGATGGCCCTCAAGGGAGTCCCCGCCGTCCTGTACGACTCGGAGCGCTACCCCTGGGCGTCCAAGCACGACGCGGTCATCGACCACCTGCTGGCCAACGGCGAACTGCGCCCGGACGAGGGCCTGTCCGGCAACATGTCCGCCTACGACCAGTGGCCCGGCTTCTTCACGCTCAACGGCGGGCTCGTCCGCGCCTTCGGGGCCGACAGCGCCGCCGCCTACCTGAACTGGGCGCCCGTCGTCCTCGGCCTGCTGATGATGCCGGTCCTGATCCTGGTCTACCGCACGTTCAGCGAGGACTGGCGCCTCGTGTGGACGGCCGTCTGGATCTTCCAGCTCGCCAACTGGGTGGGTCAGGACTATCTCGCCCCGCAGGGCCTCGCCTTCCTCCTCCATCTCGCCGTACTCGCCGTCGTCGTACGGCACTTCGTGCGCCCCGGCTCCGCCGGACGGCTGCGCTCACGCGCCTGGCTCGACCCGGCCGCCGCAGCCGTCCCGCCGCCCACCGGCACCCGTCAGCGCGCGGTCGGTGTCGCGGTCCTGGTGCCCCTGATCGTGGCCGTCAACGCGGTGCACCAGCTGACTCCGGTGATGCTCTGCGTCACCCTGCTCGCGCTCAATCTCACCCGCCGCTACCGCAACCCCGGGCTCCTCGCCGTGGCCGGCCTGCTCATGCTGGCCTGGGACCTCACCATGGGCCGCCCCCTCTTCACCGAGACACTGGGCACCCTGCGCGACTCCCTCGGCGAACTCACGCAGAACTCCCGCGCCGGATACGCCGGGCAGCTCACCGGGGCCGGCCCCGAGCTCGCGGGGCGCGCCAACGTCCTTATGGTGCTGGCCGTCGCCGTCCTCGCCGGCACGGCCCTCCTGCTGCGGCGCCGCCTGGTGCACAGCGCCCTGCCGCTGCTGCTGGCCTCCGCCGCGCCCGTCCCGCTGTTCGTGGTCAACGACTACGGCGGCGAAATGCTCTTCCGTGTCTACCTGTTCGCGCTCCCGGGCGCCGCGTTCTTCGCCGCCGCGGCGCTCGTCCCGGCTGCCGGGGGCGCCGGGGCGCACCGGGTCCGGCCGGCGGTACGGAAGATCTGCGCCGTCGCGCTACCGGTGTCACTGGTCGCGCTGCTCGCCGGCTTCATGCCGTCGTACTACGGCAAGGAGCAGATGAACTACACCCCGCCCGCCGAGACCGCGCTCGTCACCCGAGCCATCGACCGCGCCCCGGAAGGGGCGCTGATCCTGGCCACCACCGGTTCGTTCCCGAAGGCGCTGCACCGCTACGACCGGCTGGAGCACTGGTTCTTCGCCGAGCAGGAGCTCCCCGAGAACGTCGAGATGCTCAAGGACCCGGCGGGCTACCTCTCGGCCCGGCTGCCGCCCGGCACCACGGCCTATGTCATCCTCACGCGCACCCAGGACATCTACACCGCGGGTGAGGGGCTGCTGCCGCCCGGCGGCTTCGACGCCCTGACCCGGGACCTCACCGCCTCGCCGCTCTTCCACGTGGTCGAGCGGACCGTACACGGCGTCGTCCTGCGCTACGACGGCCCCTGAGCCACGTCCCAGACCAGGAAGGCAGCCACGTGTCCGAGAACCGGCGACCGGCGCTCCCCGCCCGGCAGACCCTGATCAGAGCCGCCCTGGCGCTCTCCGGGTGGGTGGCGCTCGCCGCGACCGCGCTGCCGGGGGGATCACCCCTGCGCTGGGCCCCCGTGCTCCTCTTCGTCTGCCTCGCCCCCGGCCTCGCCCTGCTGTATCCGCGGCCCGTTCCGCTCAGGCCGGGCGCCCGCCTCGAAGCGGCCGCGCTCGCCGCGCCCCTCGGGCTCTCCGTGGCCGTCGTCGCGGCCACCGCGCTGTTCCTGGTGGAAGGGTTCTCGGGGACCGCGTTCCTGGTGGTTCTCGCCGCGTTCACCACCCTCGCCGCAGCCCTGCCGGGGCTTCCGCTGCCCGCGGCCACCCGGGGCGCCGTCGAGCGGGCCCGGCCGGACTCCGCGAGGCGCCGGTGAGCCGCCACCGTCCGCCGGAGGGCCGCCGCCCCCGTACGTACCTCGTGCTCGCGCTGGTCGCCGTCGCGGCGTTGCTGACCGGACTTCTCACCCGGTTCGGCACACCCTCCTCCGGCGAGGACGACGAGCGGGTGCCCTCCGCGGGCGCCCTCCCGGCCGACGCCGCCACCGGCCCGGTGCCCGGCGGGGCGTGCGCCCCCACCGCCACGCTCGTCCCGCCGTGCGGGGCCTGGTGGGGCGCCTACGTGCCGCATGCCGGGAACGGTTCGCTCAAGGACGCGGTGTACGCGTTCGAGGAGAAGATCGGCCGGAAGCTCGACCTCCTGTACACGTACCACGACATGTCGAACACCGGCCTCGACGGACAGCTCCTGACCCCCGACGAGCAGATCCTCGGCCGGAACCGGTTGCTCATGCTGGCGTGGGAGTCCACGGTGTGGCGCGAGCCCCACCACGCCAACTGGACCGAGGACCAGCTCGGCTGGGCGGACATCGCGTCGGGGAAGCACGACCGGGAGATCATCGACCCGCAGGCTCGCCGCCTCAAGGCCTACGGGAAGCGGGTGTTCCTCTCCTTCGACCAGGAGGTCGACGCCCGGGTCGGCGACGCGGGCACGCCCGAGGAGTACGTCGCCGCCTACCGCCACCTTCACGACCGGTTCGAGGAGCTCGGTGTGGACAACGTGGTCTGGGTGTGGACGGTCTCCGGCTATCTCCCGTCGGGGAAGCTCTTCGAGCGGCTCTACCCGGGCGACGACTACGTCGACTGGATCGGCATGGACCAGTACAACTACTTCACCTGCCACGACACCACGGACTGGAAGGACTTCGACCGCAGCCAGCGGCCGACGTACGAGTGGCTGCGCACCCACATCAGCGACGAGAAGCCGCTGATGTTCGCCGAGTTCGCCACGGTGCCCGATCCGGCGGACAAGGACCGCCAGCGCGAGTGGTACGAGGGGATTCCCGAGGTGGCCAGGACCATGCCCGAGGCCAAGGCGCTGGTGCACTGGAACCGGGCGGTCCCGGGCAAGGGCTGTGACCTCACGGTCGACGAGGGGCCGGGCCTGGAGGGTTACCGCACGGCCGGCCAGGACGACTGGTTCAATCAGCCGGTGCCCGGCCGCTGACCCACCCCCGTACGCCGTACGCCACCGCCGTCGCCGACAACAGCCCCCAGAGCACGGGCAGTCCGGCCGTGGCGAAGGCGTCCTGCGCGGCCCACCCGGCCACCGCGAGCACCCACACCGCGGCGGCGGTGACCCGCCAGTGCGCCCCGGCCGTCCGCAGCAGGACCGCGGCCAGCGCCAGGCACAGCAGCTGGAGGGCGAACGGCAGGGCCCGCAGCACCGCGTCCGGCGGGGCCGCTCCCGGCACGCCGGCGAGGAAGCCGGCGAGCGTTCCGTGCCACTCCCGGGAGGCGGCGGGCGGGCGTACCCCGAGGAGGAGCGGGGCCGAGTGCAGGGCCGCCACGGTCACCAGCAGCGCCGCGCCCAGCAGGGCGGGCCGGGGGCGGTACAGCGCGACGGCCGCGGTGTAGGCGACGATCATCAGCACCCCGGCGGTCACCGTGACCGGTGGCAGCGCGTCGATCAGCTCCGCACCGGTCAGACGCGTACGCCCGGAGTGCGCCGAGCGTGACAGCGGCACCCAGAACAGTCCGGCCGCGAGCACCAGCAGCCCCCAGAGCCACAGCGCCTCGCGTCGTCCCGGCCCCGCGTCCGCCCCCTGACCCGTTCCCCGCCGCTCCCGCGCGGCGAGCCGGGCCCAGCCCGTCCCGAACTCCTCGGCCCCCGGCGCCGCACGCCGGGCGCCCCGCGGCGTACGCCCGGTCAGGGCCGAGCGCAGTCCCAGGGCGGAGGCGGAGGCCACCGCGGTCATGGCGATCAGCATCGCCCAGCCGGCGCCGGCGATCCCCAGCGGGCCGAGCAGCACGGCCGCACTGCCGAGGACGAGGGCGCACATCGTGCCCTGCAGGACGGCCAGAGCGCCGGTGCGGCCCTGCACCCGCAGCACGCCGATGTACAGCTCGACCACGACCCGGGGCAGGGCGGCCGCGGCCAGCAGCCGCAGGACCAGGGTGCCGTGGGCGGCGTAGTCGGAGCCGAAGGGGCTGAGGATCCGCGGGGCGAAGAGGACCAGGACGACCACGACGGGAACCAGCAGGACCGCCATGCGGCGCAGCGCCCCGCGCACGCCCTCGGCCAGGTGTCCGGGGCTGTGCGAGGCGTGCGCGGTGAGGGAGGAGGCCATGTTGATGGCCATGAACTCCATGGTGCCGCCGACGGTGTACGCGATGTAGAAGAAGCCGTTGTGCGCGGCGTCGAAGCGCACGGCCACCATCACCGGCAGCAGGTTGATCATGGCCAGGCTGAAGAGCGCGCCGACGGAGTCGCCCGCCAGGAACCTGCCGATCTCGCGCATCCGGGGCGGCTCGCGGTCCCGGTCGGCGCCCGCCTGACGCGGAATCAGCCGGCGGAAGACCATCCAGCCGAGCGGCAGCACGGACAGGGCGATGGCCGCGGCCCAGGACACGAAGACACCGAGGACGGGCAGCGCGGTCGCGAACGCGGCGAGGAGCAGCAGCTTCCCGACGGAGAACACGGCGTTGCCGACGGGCACCCAGACGGCCTTGCGCAGCCCGGTCAGCACCCCGTCCTGGAGGGTGAGGACCGCCCAGGCGACGCAGGACCCGGTGAAGACGAGCCCGGCGGACAGGGTGCCGAGCGGGGCGTACGAATCGCCCCACAGGTCCAGCGTGAGCAGGAAGACCACGCAGGCCAGGGTGACGACGACGGAACTGGCCAGGTAGGTACGGGCGACCAGGGACCCGGTGGCGCGTCCGGCGCGGGGCACGTAGCGGACGACGGCGCCGATCATCGTGGTCGCGGTGACCGAGGCGAGGAGCCGCATCGCGGCGATGGCGGCGGAGCCCTGGCCGACCGCCTCCTCGGTGTAGTAGCGGGCGGCGACCAGCCAGAAACCCAGGCCGAGAGCGGCGGAGACCCCGGTGGAGAGCATCAGGGCGTAGGCGTTGCGGAAGAGCGAGTCGCCGCTCGCCGGGGCCGCCGGGGGCGGCGCGGCCTTCGGCCGGCCGGCTCTCGCCGTGTCAGCCACCGGGCAGCTCTCCCGCGGGCCGGGCACCCGCCGCGGCCAGGATCTCGATGACCGCGCCGGCGCGCAGCGGGTCGACGGGCAGGGCGTGACGGGCGAACCAGGCCGCCTCGGCGGGGGCGGGCGACGGGTCGGTGAACGCTGGGCCCGCGTAGGTGTCGAGCGGCGGGTCGTAGAGATAGCCGACGGTGATGCGCCGGCGGGAGAGCGCGGCGACGGCCGCGTCCCGGTCGGCCACGAGCAACGGCACCCGGAACAGCGGCTGTACGGGGGCACCGGCGGGGACCGGAGGGGCCCAGCGGGTCGCGAGGAGCCGCTCGGTGCCCGTCCGGTGCGCGGCGAGCCGCTCGTCGAGGCCGGCCAGCAGACGGGCGACGCGCCGCACCCGTGATCGGCCCGGGGCGATGCGGTAGTCGTGCATGTCGACGCGGACCCAGGAGTGGAAGGCCTCCAGCGAGGGCGAGGCACCCAGGGCCTGTCGCAGCTCCGCGGGCCGTAACGGCATCCGGATCCCGTCCCGTTCCTGGAGCCCGAGCAGCCGCAGGGCCCACCAGGCTGCGGGGGCGAGCCGCAGCCCGCGTACGGCCGATTCCGCGTACGGGCGTACGGCGTAGGCGAGTTCGGCGGTGAGGCGGGCCGGGTCGAGCAGGGCGTCCCGGGCACGCTCCAGCGGGGCGCGCAGGGAAGGGTCGGCGACGGCGAGGAAGCCTCCGGCCTTCGCACCGACGTGTTTGGAGAGGCTGAAGGCCGCCGCGTCCCCGTACGAGCCGACCGGTCTTCCGCCCGTGGCGCTGCCGATGGCGTGCGCGGCGTCCTCGATCAGGGGGACGCCGAGGCGGTCGCAGCGCTCGCGCAGCCGCCCGGCCGGGTCCGGGTTCCCGTACAGATTGGTGGTGAGGACGGCCGAGAGGCCCTCCCACACGGCCTCGGGCACAGCGTCGACGTCGATCGAGCCGTCCGCCGCGGACAGCGGGGCCTGGACGGGCCGCAGGCCGGCGGCGAGGACGACGAAGAGGATGACGTCGTCGTTGACCGGGGACATCAGGATCTTGCCGCCGGGTTCGCACCAGTGGCGGAGCGCCAGATAGAGGCCCAGCCGGCAGGACGGTACGTACAGGCATTCCCGCCCGAGCCGGACGCCCATCGCCGTTTCGGCCGCTGCCGCTGCTCCGCGGTCAGCAGGACCGCTCTCCCCATGAGCCATGTGTTCCCCCCAGAACCCCGCCCAATGTGGCCCAGTCCGTGGCACTTCGTCAACAATGCGGAAGGACCCGCCCGTCGGGGGCAGGTCCTTCCGCGATGACGTACCGGTGGTGCGGGTGACGCCGGGTCACTCCTCCACGGTCAGGCCCTTCCTGAGCTTGGCCAGGGTCCGGGAGAGGAGCCGGGACACGTGCATCTGCGAGATGCCGAGCTCCTCGCCGATCTCCGACTGCGTCATGTTGGAGACGAACCGCATGGAGAGGATCGTGCGGTCGCGCAGCGGGAGCGAGGCGATGAGCGGCTTGAGGGACTCGACGTACTCGATGCCCTCCAGGCCGCCGTCCTCGTAGCCGAGGCGGTCCGCGAGGGCGCTCTCGCTGCCGTCGGCCTGGTCGTCGGGCTTGGCGTCCAGCGAGCTCGCGGTGTACGCGTTGCTCGCGGCCATGCCCTCGACGACCTCGTCCCTGCTGAGGCCGAGGCGGTCGGCGAGCTCGACGACCGTGGGCGAGCGGTCCAGCTTCTGGGCCAGCTCGTCGCCTGCCTTGGCGAGGTCCAGCCGCAGCTCCTGCAGTCGGCGCGGGACGCGCACGGACCAGCTGGTGTCACGGAAGAAGCGCTTGATCTCGCCGACGATGGTGGGCATCGCGAACGTCGGGAACTCGACGCCCCTGCTGAGCTCGAAGCGGTCGATCGCCTTGATCAGGCCGATGGTGCCGACCTGGACGATGTCCTCCATGGGCTCGCTGCGGGTGCGGAACCGGGCGGCGGCGAACTTGACCAGGGCCAGGTTGAGTTCCACGAGGGTGTTGCGTACGTACGCGTACTCGTGGGTGCCCTCCTCGAGGGCTTCGAGCCGCGCGAAGAGCGTCTTGGAGAGGGCCCTGGCGTCCAGGGCGCCGACCTCGGCGTAGTGCGGGATCTCGGGAAGTCCGTCGAGACCCTCGAACTCCTCGCCCGGAAGGTGGTCCTCGGCGGTCGGGTCGGTGGTGGTGCTGGTGCTGGTCCGCGGGCCGGGTACGGCGCTCGCGACAGCGGAGTCGGAATCGGTCGGTCCCTGAGGACATGCCGACGTCGCGATGTGGGTACGCGATACGTCGAGCCGGGGTGACATGGTTCTCCTCCATCGTTCTCGGCATATGGCTGCCGATGCCCATACGTCTTCCTGCGGTGAAGCGGCGCCTCCGAAGCCGATCGAGATTACTGGTGCAGATGTCCCCTCTACCCTTACCCGTTTCCAGCCACGAGTTACAAGCGCCAAATAAGCCTGTATGTCCGGTTTGTTGAGTTCTTCGACTACCGTGTGGCGAGGGAAACGCGTAATGTTTTACGCACGTCGGTGGCATCCACGACGAAGCCGCGTACACAGGGACGTGGGTAGTGACGGACGGCGAAGAGGGACAGTCAATGGACCGCGGGACGGTCGGCAGTGCGAACCGGGGTCGACTCAGTGTCGATGTCCGGACCGAGGGGCGGAGCGAGGTCGTGACGCCGGTGGGTGAGCTCGATCACCACACCGCCGATCTGCTTCGGGAGCCCCTGGAGAGCGCGGTCACGCAGGGGCGTACGCGCCTGGTGGTCGACTGTTCCGGGCTCGACTTCTGTGACTCCACCGGGCTCAATGTGCTGCTCGGTGCGCGTCTGAAGGCCGAGGCGGCCGGAGGAGGGGTCCACCTTGCCGGAATGCAGCCCGTCGTGGCCCGTGTCTTCGAGATCACGGGGGCTGAGGCGGTTTTCACCGTCCACGCCTCGCTCGAAGACGCTCTGAGCAGCTGACAGCGGCGACTCCGGTGTCGGTTCCCGGCCTCGGGAATCCCGCCTGTCGCGCGAGTCACGCTCACGGCGTAGGCGAAAAGGGTGTCGTCACCATCCGGCCGGGCAGGAGAGACCTCGTCGGGGTCATGGAACCCGCACACTCTGTATCTGATCAGTTCTGTTCGATGGCAACACGGTGAATCGGTGAGGTGAAGCGCTGATGAGCACCACCCGGCAGCATCCGCCGGGCGGCCTCGGCCGCGAGCCGGACGGCACGGGCACCGCCTCTGCCGTACCCGCTGACCGGCAGTGGCGCACGCTCTCGCTGAGAGAGGCCAGCGGCATCGTGCCGATGGCGCGCGACTTCGCCCGGCAGGCACTCCACGACTGGGGCTGGCTGCCCGCGTCGGGGGCCGACCGCCGGGCGGCGGCCGAGGACGTCCTCCTGGTCGTCTCCGAGCTCGTCACGAACGCCTGCCTGCACGCGGACGGTCCCGAGGAGCTCCGCATCGCCTGCTCGCCCAAGATGCTCCGGGTCGAGGTCGTCGACACCGGGGCCGGGCAGCCGGCGCCGCGCACCCCGCACCGGGCGGGGCGTCCCGGCGGGCACGGCATGTTCATCGTGCAGCGGCTCTGCATGGACTGGGGCGTGACGCGTACGCCGGAGCAGCCGGGCAAGACCGTCTGGGCGGAGCTCGCCGCTCCGGCGTAGCCACTCCCGCGCGACGCCGCGTGGCTCCGCTTGCTCCACGCGACGACTCAGGGCCCCGCACCGATCCGATCGGTGCGGGGCCCTGAGTCGTGCGGGCGGGTCCGTGTCAGCGGACGTTGCCCATGAGCGCCTTGACCTTGCCGCGGTACATGAAGATCGCGACACCCGCGAGCACCGCGAGCGCGGCCTGGAGGGCGACCACCCCGTTGCCGTTGAGCTCGACCCCCGCGAGGGAGAGCAGACCCGTGGTGCAGTCGCCGGCCGTCACGGCCAGGAACCAGACACCCATCATCTGGCTCGCGTACTTGGCCGGGGCCATCTTCGTGGTGACCGAGAGGCCGACCGGGGAGAGTGTCAGCTCGCCGACGGTCTGCACGAAGTAGATCGCGACCAGCCACATCGCGGCGGCCTTGTGACCGTCGCCCGCGATGGACAGGGGCGCCAGGAAGAGGAAGAACGACGCACCGACCAGCACCAGACCGGAGCTGAACTTCACGATCGTGCTGGGCTCCTTGCCCCGCCGGTTCAGCGCCAGCCAGAAGGCGGCGAAGACCGGAGCCAGCGCCATGATCAGGACCGGGTTGACCGACTGGTACCAGGAGACCGGGAAGTCCCAGCCGAGGACCGAGTTCTCCGCCGAGGAGTCGGCGAAGATCGCCAGGGTCGAACCGCCCTGGTCGTAGATCATCCAGAAGATGGCGGCGGCCACGAAGAACCAGATGTAGCCGGACATCTTCGCCTGTTCGGCCTGGTCGAGCTCCTTGTCGCGCTTGATGCGCGCCAGGACCACCACGGGGATGACGAGACCGGCGACCGTGATCGGGACCAGCAGCCAGTTCAGCGTGTAGACGCCGGTGACGACCGTGCCGATGTAGAAGACGGCGGCGACGCCCAGCCAGATCATCGACTTGCGCAGCGTGGAGGCGCGCTCGTCCGCGGAGAGCGGCTTCGGTACGACGTGGCTGCGCTCGTCCAGGTGGCGGGTGCCGAGCAGGAACTGGGCGACACCGAGTCCCATGCCGACGGCGGCCAGGGCGAAGCCCAGGTGCCAGTTGACGTTCTCGCCGACCGTGCCGATCACCAGCGGGGCGGCGAAGGCGCCCACGTTGATGCCCATGTAGAAGATCGTGAAGCCACCGTCACGGCGCGGGTCGTCCGGGCCGTCGTAGAGGTGGCCGACCATCGTCGAGATGTTCGCCTTCAGCAGGCCGGAGCCGATCGCCACGAGGCCGAGGCCCGCGAAGAAGGTGCCTTCGGCGGGCAGCGCCAGCACCAGGTGGCCGAGCATGACGACGCCGCCCGCGATGGCGACGGTCTTGCGGGGTCCCCAGACACGGTCGCCGATCCAGCCGCCGGGCATGGTGAGCAGGTACACCAGCGACAGGTAGACCGAGTAGATCGCCGTGGCCGTGGCGGGGTTCATGTGAAGCCCGTTGGGAGCGATCAGGTAGAGCGGGAGAAGGGCGCGCATGCCGTAGTAGCTGAAGCGCTCCCACATCTCCGTCATGAAGAGAGTGGCCAGGCCGCGGGGGTGGCCGAAGAAGGTCTTCTCCGAACCAGAAGTACTGGCCGAGTCCTTCGTCAGGCTGGACGCCATGGTCGATCCTTGCTGGTCGGGACGCGCCGCCTCGTGAGCGGTACGCGCCCGGTGGGGGGCGGCCGGCACCGGGCGGACACGCCCACCCCTGACGCCTCGAGGGGATTCGATCCGGGCCACCGCTCCGCTGGGAGTGTGGGGACGGGATCGTGGGACAGACCGCTCCGGGATCCACGCCCGGCGCGCGTCCTCGCGCTCCGGGCCCGGCCCACAGGTCATTCACTGGTCGGGGCCGGCGGGAACCGGCCCGTACACAAAAGAGACCCTTGGCGCGAAACGCTGCCCAAAGGTCCTTCGGTGGTGCAACAGGCGTCGAGCCACCATACGACATGACACGCGGGGATATGGAAGGACTTGAGAGATGGATCACAGGTATGCGTGGAACCACAGTCCCATATTCGAAGGAGGATGACCGATTCGTGGCCCTGACCCGCAGGGCCTGCCCAGTGCTTCACCCCAGCGGGCCTGCGCGGACTACCATCACTGCATGACCCGTGTACTGCTCGCCGAGGACGACGCATCCATCTCGGAGCCACTGGCCCGCGCCCTGCGTCGTGAGGGTTACGAGGTCGAGGTCCGCGAGGACGGTCCGACCGCACTCGACGCCGGGCTCCAGGGAGGCGTCGACCTGGTCGTCCTCGACCTGGGGCTGCCCGGGATGGACGGACTGGAGGTCGCCAGGCGGCTGCGGGCCGACGGCCACGCCGTGCCGATCCTGGTGCTGACCGCCCGGGCCGACGAGGTCGACACGGTGGTCGGGCTGGACGCCGGGGCCGACGACTACGTCACCAAGCCCTTCCGCCTCGCCGAGCTCCTCGCCCGGGTCCGCGCCCTGCTGCGCCGCGGCGCCACCGAGCCCGCCCCGCAGCCCGCCACGCACGGCGTCAGGATCGACGTCGAGTCCCACCGGGCCTGGATGGGCGACGAGGAACTCCAGCTCACCGCCAAGGAGTTCGACCTGCTGCGGGTCCTCGTGCGGGACGCGGGCCGGGTCGTCACCCGCGACCAGCTGATGCGTGAGGTCTGGGACACCACCTGGTGGTCCTCCACGAAGACCCTCGACATGCACATCTCCTGGCTCCGCAAGAAGCTCGGCGACGACGCGGCCAATCCGCGCTACATCGCCACCGTCCGGGGCGTCGGCTTCCGGTTCGAGAAGAGCTGACGTACAGAACAGTCATGCGCCGCCGACTGATCAACTCCACGCTCGCCGTGGTGCTCGTCGTGATCGCCGTCTTCGGCGTCTCCCTTGTCATCGTCGAGACCCGCACCATCAGCAACAGCGCCCAGGAGAGCGTCGACTCCGAGGCGTTCCGGCTGATCAGCGTCGTCGAGAGCCGGCTGCTCGGCGCCGAGCGGATCACCCCCCAGGTCCTCGCCGAGCAGGTGGACCCCAGCCGCTACGCCCGCGTCGAGATCCCCGGGCGCGCCGCCATCGAGGTCGGCGAGCGCCCCACCGACGGCGACGCCATCCGCAGCACGGAGACGGGGGAGCAGGGCGAGAAGGTCACCGTCGAGGAGGACCGCTCGGCCGTGACCCGTGAGGTCGGCCGGACCCTGCTGATCATCGGAGCGGTGGCGCTGCTCGCCATCATCTCCGCCGTGCTCCTCGCCGTACGCCAGGCCGACCGGCTCACCTCCCCGCTCACCGATCTCGCCGAGACGGCCGAGCGCCTCGGATCGGGCGACCCCCGGCCCCGCCACAAGCGGTACGGGGTGACGGAGCTGGACCGGGTCGCCGACGTCCTGGACTCCTCCGCCGAGCGGATCGCCCGGATGCTGACGGCGGAGCGGCGCCTGGCCGCGGACGCCTCGCACCAGCTCCGTACGCCCCTGACCGCCCTCTCCATGCGGATCGAGGAGATCTCCGTCACCGACGACCCGGACACGGTGAAGGAGGAGGCGAACATCGCGCTCACCCAGGTCGAACGGCTCACCGACGTGGTGCAGCGGCTGCTGACCAACGCCCGGGACCCCCGCACCGGCTCCGCCGTCGTCTTCGACCTCGACGAGGTCGTCAAGCAGCAGATCGAGGAATGGCGCCCGGCCTACCGCAGCGCCGGCCGGGCCGTCGTCTGCTCGGGCAAGCACGGTCTGGAGGCCGTCGGCACCCCGGGCGCCGTCGCCCAGGTCCTCGCCGCGCTGATCGAGAACTCGCTGATGCACGGTGGCGGCACGGTCGCGCTGCGTACCCGTGTCACCGGCAACCAGGTCGTCGTCGAGGTCACGGACGAGGGCCCCGGCGTCCCCGCCGACCTGGGGGCGCGGATCTTCGAGCGCACCATCAGCGGCCGCAACTCCACCGGGATCGGCCTCGCCGTGGCCCGGGACCTCGCCGAGGCCGACGGCGGCCGGCTCGAACTGCTCCAGCAGCAGCCCCCGGTCTTCGCCCTCTTCCTCAGCCGGGTCGCGCCGGGCCGTAAGGAACCCGTACGCCCGGTGCGCTGAGCGTCAGCGGGGCACGGGGCCCGGTGTCACCTCGTCGGAGGGCCGCCGCTGCTCCAGAAATCGTTCCGCGTTGAGCACGGCCTCCTTGGCGGGCAGCGCCCTGAACACCCAGGTGCGGTAGGACCAGAAGCGGAACAGCGTGGCGACCCCGATGCCGACGATCTTGAAGACGTTGCTCTGGACCGGACTGTTCCAGCCGAAGCCGTACGTCGCCAGGTAGAGCACGCCCGTCTCGATCACCGCGCCGACGGCGCTGAAGAGCAGGAACAGCATCAGCTCCCGGGTGCGCCCGGTCTTGTCGCGGTCCCGGTAGGTCCAGTAACGGAAACCGACGTAGTTGAAGAGGATGGCGACGACCGTCCCCATCAGCCCGGCCCGCACCACCGGGAAGTCCGTGGTGCGCCAGATCAGGTTCGAGACGACGATATTGACGACCAGGCCGAGTGCGCCGACCGCGCCGAACTTGGCGACCTCCCGGGCCAGCAGATCAAGCCGGGTCCGCAGTGCGCCCCGTTCGCTCATGGTGATCGCTCAGCCCCGTCCGGTCGGTTTCGTCAACCCGGCCATGCTAACCAGCCCTCCCGTGTGATGCCCGTGAGCCGGCCTCGCCCGCATGACGGGGCCTCCTTCCCGGAGGTGCGGGGGCCGTGCCGGAGACGGTGGGGGGAGCCCTCGCACGGCCCGATACCCTGGACAGGTGACGTTCCCTGTAGTCGGCATGGTCGGCGGCGGCCAGCTCGCCCGTATGACCCACGAGGCGGGCATCCCCCTCGGCCTCAAATTCAAGCTCCTCAGTGACACGCCCCAGGACTCGGCCGCCCAGGTGGTGGGCGAGGTCGTCGTCGGCGACTACCGCGACCTGGAGACGCTGCGCGCCTTCGCGCGCGGCTGTGACGTGATCACCTTCGACCACGAGCATGTACCGACCGAGCACCTCAGGGCCCTGGAGGCGGACGGCATTCCCGTACGCCCCGGCCCCGACGCTCTGGTGCACGCCCAGGACAAGGGGGTGATGCGCGCGAAACTCACGGAGATCGGCGCGCCCTGCCCCCGCCACCGCATCGTCGCGGACGCGGCGGACGCCGCCGCCTTCGCCGAGGAGGTGGGGGGCTTCCCCGTCATCCTCAAGACGGTCCGCGGCGGATACGACGGCAAGGGCGTCTGGGTGGTCCGCTCCGAGGCGGACGCCGCCGAGCCCTTCCGGGCCGGTGTCCCCGTCCTCGCGGAGGAGAAGGTCGACTTCGTGCGGGAGCTGGCGGCCAACATCGTCCGCTCGCCGCACGGCCAGGCCGTCGCCTACCCGGTCGTCGAGTCCATCCAGGTCGACGGGGTCTGCGACACCGTCATCGCCCCGGCGCCCGACCTGGACGAGCGCCTCGCGGGGGAGGCCCAGCAGCTCGCCCTGCGGATCGCCGCCGAGCTGGGCGTGGTCGGCCACCTCGCGGTCGAGCTCTTCGAGACGCGCAGCGACGACGGGACCCCCGGGATCCTCGTGAACGAGCTCGCGATGCGCCCGCACAACTCCGGGCACTGGACCCAGGACGGCGCGGTCACCTCGCAGTTCGCCAACCATGTGCGGGCCGTCCTGGACCTCCCGCTCGGCGACCCCCGCCCGCGCGCCACCTGGACGGTCATGTGCAACGTCCTCGGGGGCGACTACCCGGACATGTACCAGGCGTATCTGCACTGCATGGCCCGAGACCCGCAGCTCAAGATCCACATGTACGGCAAGGACGTGAAACCCGGCCGCAAGGTGGGCCACGTCAACACCTACGGCGACGATCTGGCGGACGTGCGGGAGCGCGCCCGGCACGCGGCCGACTACCTGCGAGGAACGATCACCGAATGACCGCACCAGGCTCCGCCCCCGTCGTCGGCATCGTCATGGGCTCGGACTCCGACTGGCCCGTGATGGAAGGGGCCGCCAAGGCCCTCGGCGAGTTCGAGATCCCCTACGAGGTCGACGTCGTCTCCGCCCACCGCATGCCGCACGAGATGATCGCGTACGGCGAGAGGGCCGCGGACCGCGGTCTCAAGGCCATCATCGCGGGGGCGGGCGGAGCGGCCCACCTGCCCGGGATGCTCGCCTCCGTCACCCCGCTGCCCGTGATCGGCGTGCCGGTCCCGCTGAAGTACCTCGACGGCATGGACAGCCTGCTGTCCATCGTCCAGATGCCGGCCGGGGTCCCCGTCGCCACGGTCTCCGTCGGCGGTGCCCGTAACGCCGGCCTGCTCGCCGCCCGTATCCTCGCCGCCCACGACAGTGCGCTGCTGGAGCGGATGAAGGACTTCCAGCAGGAGCTCAAGGAGCAGGCGACGGAGAAGGGCAAGCGGCTGCGCGCCAAGGCCCAGGGCGCGGACTCCTTCGGCTTCGGGAAGTAGGTCTCACCGATGGACAACCTGGACCGCGCCCGGCTGCTCCTCGCCGACCACCCCGTCGTCGACGGGCACAACGACCTCCCCTGGGCCCTGCGCGAGCAGGTCGGCTACGACCTCGACGCCCGCGACATCTCCCGGGACCAGACCGGCACCCTGCACACCGACATCCCGCGACTGCGGGCCGGCGGTGTCGGAGCGCAGTTCTGGTCCGTCTACGTCCCGCCCCGTCTGGCGGGCGACGACGCGGTCAGCGCCACGCTGGAACAGATCGACGTGGTCGGCGAGATGCTGGCCCGCTATCCGGACGACCTGCGGCGCGCCCTGACCGCGGACGACATGGAGAAGGCCCGCGCCGAGGGCCGTATCGCCTCCCTGATGGGCGCCGAGGGCGGCCACTCCATCAACAATTCGCTGGGTGCCCTGCGCGCGCTGCACACCCTCGGCGTCCGCTACATGACGCTCACGCACAACGACAACACCGACTGGGCGGACTCGGCGACCGACTCCCCGCGCGTCGGCGGCCTGTCGGAGTTCGGCCGTGAGGTCGTACGTGAGATGAACCGCGTCGGGATGCTGGTCGACCTCTCCCATGTGGCGGCCACCACGATGCGCGACGCGCTGGCCACCTCCGTCGCGCCGGTGATCTTCTCGCACTCCTCCGCCCGGGCGGTCTGCGACCACCCGCGCAACATCCCCGACGACGTGCTGCGGATGCTCGCGGCCAACGGCGGCGTCGCCATGGCGACCTTCGTACCGAAGTTCGTCCTGCCGGCGGCCGTCGAGTGGACGCACGCCGCCGACCGCAACATGCGGGAGCACGGCCTGCACCACCTGGACACCACGCCGGCCGCCATGCGGATCCACGCGGACTTCGAAGCGCTCAACCCGCGCCCGATGGCCACCGTGGCCACGATCGCCGACCATCTCGACCACATGCGCGAGATCGCCGGGATCGACCACATCGGCGTCGGCGGCGACTACGACGGCACGGCGTTCCTCCCGGTGGAGCTGGAGGACGTGTCGGGCTACCCGTACCTGATCGCCGAGCTGCTGACGCGCGGCTGGTCGGACACCGACGTGGCCAAGCTGACGTGGCAGAACGCGGTGCGTGTCCTGCGCGACGCGGAGGCGGTGTCCCGCGAACTGATCACCCGTGTCGGCCCGTCCCACGCGACGATCGACGAGCTGGACGGCCCGACGGGCTGAGCCGGTCCCTGACACGAGGAGGCGGCGGCCCTGTGGGCCGCCGCCTCCTCGTGTGTGTGCTTCCCCCGGTCAGGCCTTCGGGCGGCCCATCGCCCGGTAGGTCCAGCCGGCCTCGCGCCACACCGCGGGGTCCAGCGCGTTGCGGCCGTCCAGGATGATCCGGCGCCCCGCGGCCTCGCCGAGCGCCACCGCGTCCAGCTCCCGGAATTCGCGCCACTCCGTCAGGTGCAGCACCACATCCGCGCCGCGCACCGCGTCCAGCGCCGTGTCCGCGTAGCCGAGCGTCGGGAAGAGCCGCCGGGCGTTCTCCATGCCCTTCGGGTCGAAGACCGTCACCTGGCCGCCCTGCAGATGGATCTGCCCGGCGACGTTCAGGGCCGGCGAGTCGCGTACGTCGTCGGAGTCCGGCTTGAAGGTGGCGCCCAGCACCGCGACGCGCGTGCCCAGGAACGATCCCCCGCCCACGGCCTCTCGGGCCAGCTCGACCATGTGACCGCGCCGGCGCATGTTGATGGAGTCGACCTCCCGCAGGAAGGTCAGCGCCTGGTCGGCACCCAGCTCACCGGCGCGCGCCATGAAGGCCCGGATGTCCTTGGGGAGGCAGCCCCCGCCGAAGCCGATCCCGGCCCGCAGGAACTTCTTCCCGATGCGCTCGTCGTGGCCGATCGCCTCGGCGAGCTTCACCACGTCGCCGTCGGCGGCCTCGCAGACCTCGGCCATCGCGTTGATGAACGAGATCTTGGTCGCCAGGAAGGAGTTGGCGGAGGTCTTCACCAGCTCGGCGGTCGGGAAGTCCGTCACCACGAAGGGCGAGCCCTCGGCGATCGGTCCCGCGTACACCTCGCGCAGCACCTTCTCGGCCCGCTCGCTCTCCACGCCGATGACGATCCTGTCCGGGTGCAGGGTGTCCTTGACCGCGAAGCCCTCGCGGAGGAACTCCGGGTTCCAGGCCAGCTCCGCGTCCGTGCCCACCGGCGCCAGCTCGGCCAGCCGCGTCGCCAGCCGTGCGGCGGAGCCCACCGGGACGGTGGACTTGCCCACGACCAGCGCGGGGCGGGTCAGCTGCGGGGCCAGCGACTCGAAGGCGCTGTCCACATAGCTCATGTCACAGGCGTACTCGCCGTGCTTCTGAGGAGTGTTCACGCAGACGAAGTGCACATCGCCGAACGCGCCGATCTCCTCCCAGGAGGTGGTGAAGCGGAGCCGCCCGGTGGACCCCTCGATGCCCGCGACGTGCTTCTGCAGGATCTCCTCGAGCCCCGGCTCGTACATCGGCACCCTGCCGGCCGAGAGCATCTCGATCTTCTCGGGCACGACATCGAGCCCGAGGACTTCGAAGCCCAGCTCCGCCATGGCCGCGGCATGGGTGGCGCCGAGGTAGCCGGTGCCGATCACGGTGATCCTGAGGGCCATGGGTGCTCCTGAACGATGCGGACAGATGTGCGGAGCCGAGCATAACCGGGCGTGCCGAACGCCGTTTTCCGGCCGCCTCCCGGGGTGTCTCCGCGGCTGTCGGCAAGCTCACGTACCCCGCCCGTATGCCTCCGCTCGGCAGCGCCACTAAAATCGTGTTACTTAACGGTAGTTAGCATCCTTGGGGAGTGAACATCTTGGCGGGTTCGACCGATTTCGACCTGTACCGTCCGGCCGAGGAGCACGAGATGCTCCGTGAGACGATCCGCCTCCTCGCCGAGGCGAAGATCGCCCCGCACGCCGCCGCGGTGGACGAGGAGGCGCGCTTCCCGCACGAGGCGCTGAAGGCTCTGGTCGCCTCGGACCTGCACGCGGTCCACGTTCCGGAGGAGTACGGCGGCGCGGGCGCGGACGCGCTGGCCACGGTCATCGTGATCGAGGAGGTGGCCCGGGTCTGCGCGTCGTCGTCCCTGATCCCGGCGGTGAACAAGCTGGGCTCGCTGCCGGTGATCCTGTCCGGGTCCGAGGCCCTGAAGAAGAAGTACCTGGGTCCGCTCGCCAAGGGTGAGGCGATGTTCTCGTACGCCCTGTCCGAGCCGGACGCCGGCTCGGACGCGGCGGGCATGAAGACCAAGGCCGTCCGTGACGGTGACTTCTGGGTCCTGAACGGTGTGAAGCGCTGGATCACCAACGCGGGCGAGTCCGAGTACTACACGGTCATGGCGGTCACCGACCCGGAGAAGCGCTCCAAGGGCATCTCGGCGTTCGTCGTCGAGAAGTCGGATGAGGGTGTCTCCTTCGGCGCCCCGGAGAAGAAGCTCGGCATCAAGGGCTCCCCGACGCGCGAGGTCTACCTCGACAACGTCCGTATCCCCGCCGACCGGATGATCGGCGAGGAGGGCACCGGCTTCGCCACGGCGATGAAGACCCTGGACCACACCCGCATCACGATCGCGGCCCAGGCGCTCGGCATCGCCCAGGGCGCCCTGGACTACGCCAAGGGCTACGTCCAGGAGCGCAAGCAGTTCGGCAAGCCGATCGGCGACTTCCAGGGCATCCAGTTCATGCTCGCCGACATGGCCATGAAGCTGGAGGCCGCCCGCCAGCTCACCTACGCGGCGGCCGCCAAGTCCGAGCGCCTCGACGGCGACCTCACCTTCTTCGGCGCCGCGGCCAAGTGCTTCGCCTCCGACGTCGCGATGGAGGTCACCACCGACGCCGTGCAGCTCCTCGGCGGTTACGGCTACACCCGTGACTACCCGGTCGAGCGCATGATGCGTGACGCCAAGATCACGCAGATCTACGAGGGCACGAACCAGGTCCAGCGCATCGTCATGGCCCGCAACCTCCCGTAACGGCACTCGCGCCGCATCGCACCGAGGCCCCCGGCGTCCGCCGGGGGCCTCGGTGCGTCGGGGTGCCTGTTTCCGGCCGGGCGTGGCAAACGGGTCGGCGTTACATCACGGGGTCTGCCTCGGTGGGGGTGCAGTGGGGCACGGAGGAGCCGGCCGCGAGGGTGAGAAGCGGCGGGCCTGCCACGACCCGTTCCGATACCGTCAGCCTCTCCGCAGGTAGTGGGCTTCCGGTCCGGTGAGCCAGTGAAGATGATCGATCAAACGGCCGACCACCCCCGGATCCCTCAGGATGACACCGATTTCGACGTTGTCTCGCAGCGCGCGGCCGGTGAGGTTGGCGCTGCCCATGAGCGCGATGCGACGGTCGGCGGCGATCACCTTGGCGTGCAGGCTGCCGCGCGCGGAGTCGTGCGCACGGTGCCAGATCCGGACGCTGTCTCCGAGAGGAGCGAAAGCACGAGCTGCCGAGGTCGACTCCTCGAGGATCAGGTCGATACGAACGTTGCGCCCGGCAGCCGCTCGAAGCTCTGTCACGATTTCGGCGATGCCGTATGCGGCAAAGCTGGCGATGACCAGTGTCGTTTGCGCTGAGCGTATGACGTCGATCGCTATGCCACTGGTGAGGCGGAGGGGAAGAGTGGAGCTCGTCGGGCCGCTCACGACGAGTTCTGCGGGCGGCACGTTTCCCTCGACGGCCGCCGCAGCGACGGCTAGGGACAGCGCGAGTGCCGCCCCGGGGAGGGGACGTGCTTCATCCCTCCACGCTTCCCTGATTGCGCTCAGTTCTGCGGGAAGGCCGGCTGCCGGGTGGTCCGCGGACCACCGGTCCAGCAGGGTGTCGCTCGGGCCGTCAGCAGCACGCAGACAATCACGTAGGCCGGTCAGTTGGGCCGCCGGAAGGCGCTTGCTGAGTGCCACGAGAAGTTCTGGCAGCCGGTCCGTCATGCCAAGAACGCGCCGAGATCTCCCGCGAGGGTCTCCACGAGGAGAGCGCGGTCCAGGTAGTGGTTACCGCGTTCGCACGACGTCTCGGCGGCGAAGAGACAGGCATGACAGGCCGCCCCGTGCAGGCGCCCGTGGACGCGGGGGTCGTGCTCGGCACACATGGGGTCGGAGCTGCAAAGCCGCGCTTCTTCGACAGCCTGCTCGATGACAGGCCCGAGCCTGTCCTTCCGCCCCAGCGAGACCAGGCCTCCCAGGGTGCCTTCACTGTCCGGAGCCGCCGTGTAGAGAAGGATGCCCGCCATGGGGTTCTTACCGGAGCGTGCGTACACCCGCTCCGCGATTCCGGACGCGCCGTAACCGCATTCCAGGGCGAAGCCTCGAATCAGGACGTGGGCGAACGTATGAAGGAGTACGTAGCGGATGCCGGGCCACTGGGGATCGAGTCCGCGCGCCAGGCACCACGTCACGTGTGCGGCCTTGAGAACCTTCTCGCGGGCGAGGACGTCGGGCCGCTTCTCCCACTCCTCCAGCCGCTCTTCCCGGAAGGCGAGGAACACCCCTTCCCCTCGCAGCTCTGCGCAGGGCACCCAGGTGGGAGGTTCCTTGGAGAGAGACGCAGCCTTGACGACCGGATCGTCGTCATAGTCCAGCGGAAGCCATTCCGGGGCGTCGATCCGGGTGAAGCCGGTGAGTGCGGAGACTTCACGGAGGCGGTGAACGAGGATGACGCGCTCCAGCCACGGGGCTGCGGTGGCGGGCACCTTTTCGGGCTCAGTGGTGAAGTCGGGGAGTTCGTAGTGGTGCGGTGCGGTGAACGCCTCCCACTCGGGTGTCGCCAGATCGAAGCCCTCGTCATCGGGGGCGGGGCCTCCCGAGGGTGCGGCTGTGGAGGCAGCCTCATCGGTGACCGCCTTCCACACCCTGTCCACCCCGTACTCCTCCAGCATCGGCCAGCAGGACTGAGTGGGAAGGAGCATCTTGGCGGCGTCGGCGGGGACGGGTGCGAGAGGGGCCAGCAGCCTCCAGTGCTCACGCACGGCCTGAGTCAGTGGCTCATCGGCCCTGGGCAGGCTGAAGACCCTCAGCTGTGATGCGAACCAACTGTTGGTGGCACCGAGTGCGATCGTGCGGACCTTCTCGCCACACGCCTCGAACGTACCCAGGTGAGGGTGGTGGCCCCGGCACGCGGGCAGTTCCTGTTCACCTCGCTTGCCCATGGCCTCTGCCATGGAACGGTCGGCCACGTTCGGGCAGGAGCACTGCACGAAGATGTTGGCGGCCTCACCCGTGGTGCCGCGTTCGACGAGACTGAGCGTGCAGTCGTGCGCGGACTTACCACCCCGGTGGACGAAGTACTGCCAGGGGAAGTCGTCCATGTGCCCGTCCGGACAGGCGATCAGGAACCGGGCGGGGACGGCAGTGGGCCGACGGCGGCCGGTGCCGAAGCACGTGTGGACGTAGCGGGTGTTCTCCGGGCGGTAGACGTGTTCTTCGAGCTCGAAGAGCCCGGAGGAGGCGGGCGACAGTTGGTTGCACTGCTCGCGTGAACAGCGCAGCCACCGGGGGAAGAGCGCCACCGGGACACCGACGCGGGTCCATTCCCCGAACGGGTCGGAGGACTCCTGCATCTGCGGCGGGGTCCGCAGAGTCGTGACCTGGGATCCCAGGCGTCTGCGGACGGCGGCGAGCAGGCGGTCCTCGGTGAGCTGCGTGGCCTGTACGAGCTCCCAGTGGTCCAGGCCCAGGACCATGGTGGAGAGGTTGGGCAGGTCCGCGACCGCCCCCACCCCGTAGGTGTGCAGCAGTTGGCTCGGGCGGAGTTCGCCCACACGCAGTGCTCCGTTGGACGGTGTGCTCACGGTTGTCCCCAGAGGGTCTCGGTGCTGTCGGCGGTGTCGTTCGCGGGACGCGGCAGGAACGGCGGTTCGGTGACCGGGTCCTGTCCGACATCACCGACGAACATCAGCTGCACAGGCGGTTCCACCTCACGGAGCGACGTGGGGCAGGTCATGAGCTGCCATCGAGTGCCGTCGGGCTTCTTGAGCAGTGAGGTGACGTCGGCCTGGCGCGAGGCGGTGGTGTAGCCAAGGACGGCACCGGGGGCCTTGCGCCGGTGGTCCCAGTGGTCGAGTCTCTGCTTGAGGCGCAGGACGAGCTCCTGCGCCGTGTGCTTGTCATCCGTGACGTCCTCGGCACGCCGTTGGAGGGAGCGCACGACGTGATCGGCGAGTTCGCCGCGGATGTCGAAGGACTGGGCCCCGCGGTTGCCGTTGTACTGCTGCTTCAGGTTGCGGACCAGGGATGCCAGCACCCCGGTGAGACCCCGGTCGAGGGCGCGGTCCGCGAACGGTGTGACGGAGAGTGCTTCCACGTGCTGGTAGATGGTGGCGTGGAAGGACTCGAACGTCTCGTAGTGGGACAGGTCGCGAGGGCGGGCCCAGTTGAGGACGGTGAAGACCAACCCGGGTGCACGGCGGCCCACTCGGCTGGTGGCCTGGATGTACTCGGCCGTGGACTTGGGCTGGTTGTTGACCACCATCGCACCCAGCCGTGAGACGTCCACTCCGACGGCGATCATGTTGGTGGCGAGTAGCACGTCGATGGGGCGCGCCGCGCCCCTCTTCCTGGTCCCCGTGAAGGTGAGTTCGAGCTTCTCGAGGATGTCGGGGATGGCGTCCGAGGACATCCGTGAGGTGAGCTCGGCGGGTTCGCCGATGTAGCGGGTAGCGAGGCTGCGCCTGTCGGCACGGGTGAGCCGGGTGGAGATGTCGTCCTCCACCAGCCGGCGCATGCCGCCCAGGTCGCGGAGGCTGTTGAAGTAGCCGACGAGTGTCATGTACGGGTCGGTGAGGTCGGTGTGTCCGTATCGCTTGTGGAGCAGCTCGGCTGCGGCGAGCTGGGCGACGTACACCCGGATCGCCACGGACTTGGTCCGCACTCCCTGCGCGCAGATGCCGACGTAGCGGCGGCCGGGCTTGTCCTTGGTGTCCCGGCGGCGGGCGAAGAAGTTGTCGTCCGCGCTCAGTCCGGGGGGTGGGAAGACCGCGGTTCGGCGGCTGAACAGGTCATTGATCTGGCGTTCGGCTCGGCGCACCGTGGCGGTGGAGGCGATGACCTTGGGCCGTACGGTGCGCCCCGGCTCGACGTCCCAGCCGGCGAGTCGGTCGATCGCGGCTTCGTAGAGCCCGGTCAGGGAGCCGAGGGGGCCGGAGATCAGGTGGAGCTCGTCCTGGACGATGAGGTCCGGCGGGCGTAGCCGGGACACCTCGACAGTCGTGGCGGCAGGGTGGTGGGGGTGTGCGGGATGGCTGTGGCGCTCCCATTCGCTGTCCGCCACATCGGCCGTGACGTATCCGTGCCGGGTGCAGCGCTTGGAGACCTGGCCGAACAGCGCCTGGGTCTCGCCCTTCCACGGGAGCTGAGCGAACTTGTCGACCGTGGCGATGACGAGGCTGGGAGGCAGCCGGTAGATCTCCTCGTCGACGACCAGGACGGGAAGCCCGCGCTCGTCGGCGGGGATACCGAAGGCTCCTTCTCCGAAGGCGCAGGCGAAGACATCGGGACACGTGATGAAGGTCCGGCGCAGAGTGGTGTCGACGGTGATGTCCCGGCCGGCGTCCATCTTGGTCCCGCACCAGGGGCAGCTGGTGAGCTGATGCGGTGATCCTGAGCGGCTGCGCCGGCCGCGCCCCTTGTCCTTGCGGCGGTCCTTGAGCCAGGTGCTCGCCTGGTCGGTGTTGTTCGGGGTGACGCTTCCGCCGACCCACAGGCCGATGCGGAAGGGGACGGTGCCCCACAGCGTGGGGTCCGCCCGACGGATCGTCTCGCAGGCGCAGATGAGGGCGGCCGCACGTTGGAACTGCTGAATGGTGAGCAGCCGCAGGGTGTAGCGCATGAGGACGGCCACACCGTGCTCGGCGTCCAGCCCCCCTAGGTCGGGCAGTCGGCGCCGTATGGCCAGGGTGAATGCGGTGAGGCCGAGATACGCCTCGGTCTTGCCACCACCGGTGGGGAACCAGAGGAGATCGGCGAGGGCCGCCCTCCCCTCGTCGGTGCGCTCGGAGTGGCCCGGGTCGGCAAGGGAGGGGAGGTTGAGCAGGATGAAGGCCAGCTGAAACGGGCGCCAGCTCCGGTTCCGGGGCTGATCGGCGGCGAGCACCGCGGTGTCGAGGAGGAGGTCGGGGTCGCGCCGACGGTCGGCCGCAGCGATCGTGTGGACGCGCTGCTGCCACATGGCCCGGTTGGCGAACCGGAACGCGTCCAGGGCCGGACCGTCGTGGAGAAGCCGGATTCCCGCCTCGATGCGGTCAGCGGCCTCTGCGGCACGTCCAAGGTTCTGACGGGCTTCGACCTCGAACCCTTCGAGCCGGGCCTCGGGGTTGTCGATCTCCTGGCGGGTCCGCTCGATCCAGGCGCGGTATCCGTCCACGAGAGGGAGCAGAGCGCCGTGCAGCGCGTCCGAGGAGAGTTCGGAGAGGACCTGCATGTCGAGGACCAGGCCTTGAAGTTCGACCAGGTCCTTGTCGTGTGTGCCGAGTGGATCGGGCACATCGGTGTGGGGGATCTCGTAGCTCGGCGCCGCGGCGGTCGCGATCACCGAGGCCCGCATCGGGTCGTCCTGGCTCGGTTCGGCGTGCACTCCCGTGCCGTGACCGACCGCGAACTCAGGGAGGAAGCGGTACCCCATGGCAAGCGACCGTCGCTCCGCGCGCTCCGCGGGATCGCTGCCGGACCGCACCGTGGCACGACGAGGAAGGAAGGGGGCGCTACCAGGTGGCCCGCTGACCGCGAGCTCTGCCTGGAACAGCCAGTTGCGTGAACCGCCCTGAATGTCCTGGGCATTGACAAGGAAGATCGAAATGAGTCGATCACCCTCATACATGCGGGCTCGACCGCGGACCACTACCCCGGGAAACGCCTCGGGTAGCACCTCCCGCATCTCGATCGTGCCGTCGGCGAGCAGCTTCACGGGCACGGTGCCCGCATGTGCCGTCCGGTGCCAGACCGCGCGGTTGCCGGTGTATTCGGGGTCCTTGGACGGGCCCGGCTTGTACTGGGCCCAGGAGCAGTGCACTTGCAGTTCGTCTACGTCCCCGTCGATCCGGAACGTGAGCCCGAGACTGGAGGGCTGGAGACTGGGAACGTTGGGCGAGGCCGGATCCGGATCACCCTCCTCGGCGTCCGGTACGCCGGCGAGGGGCGCCTCGTCGATCTGGGCCGGCTCCAGCGGCATGCCGGACAGACGTGTCTCTCCGCCGACAACGACGCCGCCCGGCGCCAGGCGCCCGATGATGTAGTGCTCGGCGGGGTTGCCCTTGAGCTCTTCCTCCGGGCCCCCGATCGGTCCGAGCAGGTCCGTGACCACCAGGTCTGCTAGCTCGTCACGGAGCTTCTGCGGACTGGGTGCGTCGAGGACGGGTCCGGCGCTTGCGCTGCCGGACCGGGGCGGAGATTCGTGTCGCTGGCTCACCTTGCTCACGATAGGCGCGGCCACTGACACGGGGAGGTGAATCGGGCCGGAATCCGATCACACCGTTTCGGGTTGTCGGGGGCCGCGGATACTCTGTGCAATCGGTCGGAGCCGAGCGCGACATGGGGGTGTTGATGAACGAGCGTCCGGCGGCGCGTCGTCATCACTACGGTGTGCCGATGCAAGGGGCTTCCGAGGAGTGGGGGGTGGCGGACACTCCGGTATCCGCAGCGCTCCCCCATCCCACGGAGCCCGCCGAGGCGACGGGCACGTCGACCGAGCCCTGGCTTGAGCCTGTTGCCATGGGTGACACCAACCACAAAGGCGATTTCGGCGAGCAGTTCGTCCGGGCGCTCGCGACGGCGGCGAACCTCAACGTGTCCAGTTCGCGCGACCGGTTGGGCATCGACTGGGAACTCACCTACCCGGGGCGGGGCGGCACAAGGAAGTTCCCCCAGATCCACGCCCAGGTGAAGTGCTGGAACCGGCCGGACGAGACCGGTGACTCCTGGCGCTATCCGCTGCGTGTGCACAACTACAACCTGTTGTCCGGCAGGGACTTCTACGTGCCGCGTTTCCTGTTCCTGGTCGTCGTGCCGGAGGATCCAGGTGAGTGGGTCGAGGCGACCCACGAGGGCCTGCTTCTCCGGCATGCCGCCTATTGGGCCTGCTTCCACGACAACGACCTCACGGACCGGCCGAAGAACAACAGTCTGACGGTGTCCGTACCGAAGGCCAATCTGCTCACCACGGAGACCTTGCACGATCTCTTCGGCCCTGAGTTCCAAGAGAAGCTGGGGGTGTCATGATCGCGATCTCCGAAGCGGAGTTCAGCCGGGTGAAGGACCTGGCCACGTCCTCCCTGCTCCGCTATCTGCGCGGACGCGGTTGGTCCCCCGCGAGGAACTACGGGCGGGGCCAGCTGTGGGTACTGCCCGTCGCCGGCGATTCGGGCGAACCGTACGAGGTGCTGGTCCCGCTGGACCGGGCGCCACGCGACTACGCCGACCGGGTCGCCGACCTGGTGGAAACCCTGTCCGTGGTGGAGGCCCGCAGCCCGGCTGACGTCCTGCGTGAGATGTCGCTCCCGTCCGCGGACTGGCAGTTCCTCCGGCTCACGCCGCCCGGCCCGGCAGGCACCGTGCCCTTGACCGAAGTGGTCCCCGCCCTCGCGGGTCTGAGGGATTTGATGACCTCCGCCGCGGCTGCCGAAGCGGCCCCCGAGCCGCAGCCGGTGCAGCCGGCGCAGAAGCCCCAGCTGGTCAAGGACCATGTGGCCACGGTGAGGCTCGACCAGACCAGAGTGGGCAGTTACGTGGTCGCGGTGCACACGCCGCTCCCTGACCTTCCGCCCCAGGGTTACCTGTTCGACGACGATACCCGCAGGGAGCCCTTCGCCAGACGGGTCTCCAGGAGGCTGTACGCGGCGCTCGTCTGCGCTCGGGAGGCTGCCGAGACCAGCCTGCGAGAGGACGCGGTGGCCGACTTCGCGCCATACGTTCCCGGAGGCCTGTCGGCGAATCTCTGCGAGGCCCTGGTCCGGATCGGCGGAGATGAAGGCCCGGGCTTCTCATTCGACTTCACGTGGTCTTCCGATCTGCCGATGGAGCGCCCCACCGAGCGCATCCGGCTGGCCCGTCCCCAACTCGCCGCGCTGGACGCAGGTGCCAAGGACCTGCGAGCCCGGCTGGGGAGTCGGGACATGACCCTGCTCGGCTCGGTGGTTCGTCTGCACCGGGAGCTTCCGCATGGCCCCGGAGCCGTGACCGTTGCCGGTTCCTTCGAGGACCGGGACGGGGGCCGATTGCGGCGGGTCAGGATGACGCTGGACCAGCACGCCTATGGCAAGGCTGCAGAGGCTCATCGCCGGGGTGACGAAGTGCTGGTGCGAGGAGACCTCACGGCCCTGGGCAACGCCCCGCGGATGGAGACCATCCGGTCGTTCACCGTACGTCATGTATCCGAGTGAGACTCAGCGGTTTCCCGGAGTCCGTTCGGCGTCGCAGGGGCTTTGGCCTTCCTAGGGCAACAGAGGAAAATGCATGTTGGTACGGTGCTTTCAGCGATGAGAGGCGGGGGCCGTGGCGATCAACGCCGATCTGAGTGTGTCCGAGGATGGCCTGACGCGGTTGGCCAGAGACATGGGGTCCATGCGGGAGTATCTGGACAGCCAGGTGCGGCGTATGGACGGTGTGGTCGACCAGATCGAGGCCGATTGGCAGGGCAGGACCGGTAAGGCCTACAGGGCTTTGCACCGGGGGGCTGCTGAGGATGCCGTACGGATCCGAGAGATTCTTCTCGTGTTGGAACAAGCCGTGAGGATGAGCCGCGACGGGTTCACCCAACAGGAACTCGACACTCTGCGGAGCTTTCGCGAGGTACAGAGCGCGGTAGACGTTGCCTTGGAGGCGGAGAAGCTTCAAGCGGGCAGCGAGCCGCCGGTTGCGGCCGCGCCACGCAGCCGCATTGATGACATCTGAGCAGGGGACTCCAATGTCAGATGAGCACATAGGCGTCCGCTTCGGAACGCTGCAAAGCCTGGCTGGAGAGCTGGAGAGCATTCTCAAGCAGCTCAATGAACGGCTCGACGAGTTGTACGGGCGAACTGAGAAGGCGGTGCTGGGTTGGGAGGGTGAGGCGCGCAGTGCCTTCGTCGACGAACTCGACCGGTGGGACCAGCAGATGCAGGATCTGCAGGCCGCCCAGAAGTGGCTGCACGAGGTAGTGACCACCGGCCATGTGAACTACCGCTCCGCGCACTTGGCTGTGATGCGTGGATGGGGAGCGAAGTGACGGGGCAGTCACCCCAGTTGAGCGCTGGCCAAGGATCCGGGTTCGACGTCACGCCCACGGAGATGTATGGGGCCTCGGGGAGCGTGGTGCTTCAGCAGGGTGTCTTTCACAAGGCTGCCAATGACTTGATCTATGACCTTGTGGAGTTCATGGACTGCGGCGGGTACGGAGCGGCTGCGGCAGGAGTGTCGTCCGCCTACGTCAAGGTGGGTAATCGCTTCCTGGATGTCTGGGCCAAGAGCGTCACCAGCATCGGTGGCGTCGCGGTCGGGTTCGTCACCACGGCTAACAACTACTCCAAGGCAGAGGCTGCCAGCCACCCGTCAGGCACAGTAAAGCCGGTGCAGTTCCCTGTGCCGACGGTCATCGAATCGCCCCCGCAGTATCAGCGGATTCCTGATCCGAAGTGGGGCGACATGGACGACTACAGCTCCGGCCTCATCTCCTGGCTCTTGGAGGGTGTGCCGGACTGGGCGATGGACATCGTCCGTGACCTGCTGGACAACGTATACAGATGGGGCAAGGCGGGCGACGTTCTGCCGCTCCCCGACTACCTGCAGATCGACAAGATAGCCCTGGCCTGGCTGCAACCAGGCTTTGCCCTCGATCAGGTCAAAACCGACTTGAACGTGGCGGTCGGGTCCATATCCGACCCGAATAATGGTGAGTGGCAGGCTGCGATGCGTCAGTTCACCAGCTCGTTGTGGGGTACGACCGCGTGGGGCACGTCCACCGCGGGCTATGAGTGGAAGCACGACACCGTGGGAGGGCAGGGGGCCGGCAGTCTGCCGGTCATGGCCGTGCTGCGCGACACCACCCAGGAAGTCAGCAAGTCCATGAGGGCGTACGCCGAAGCGGCCGAGAAGATGCACAGGGAGGTGGCCCGGGTCTACCGACAGGCCGTCTGGGACGCGCTGCCGAACATCAAGGACGGCCTCGACATGGGCGACTTGAAGAAGATCGGCAAGGGCCTGCTGGGTATGGGGCGCGAACTGGCGACCGGCATCACACTGGAGATCGATACGGGGGCGATCAACCGGGCCGTGTCACTGTACGAGGGTGAGCTGCTCGGTATCCAGAGTCATCTCAACGGATTACTGCCGGCGCTCGATGAGGCGTACCGGAGCGCGCCCACCTACCAGGCCGAGGAAGCCCGGGCCCAGGCGTTCGGAGCGCGCTCGCTGAACGACTTCAAGCCGGAGCACCGGTTCGCTGTGCCGGGGGAGGATCCGGATCACATTTATTATCCGATGGATCTGGCCAACCAGGAAGGGATGTTCGGTAGCCACCCGATAGACAAACACGTAGGCCTGACTGACGATCAGTTGAGGACGCGCCTGCGGGATCAGCCAGGAGCGCCCAACGCATCTTCCTTCACCGATCTTGCTTCCGCTCAGCGGTTCACCCAAGATGCCCTGCGGGACGACGCCAATGAGAATAGAATTGCAAATTGGATCGACAGCGTCGAGAAGAAGATCAAAAACAATCCCAATTATGATCCGAACCGATCCGAGATTCCGCCCATCTACCTCGAATTTCCCGGAGAAACCGTTGGGCGCACCGTCTCGCGCGTTGACTATGATGCGGATGGAATGAATGCAAAAGTCGAGGAAAGAAGTTGGGTTCAGGTGCGTCTGATCTACAAGCAAGGCCTGGAGCCGCCCTTCATCGTGCTGACGGCCATGCCGCACAAGGGAAAGTGAGTCGCAGTGCAGCAATTCCCTGCTTCGCTGTTCTCGGACGGCCCCGTACCGAAGCTCCTCGATATCGCTATCGCGGTCCAGGAGTCGGACGGAAAGCTGTCGCTTGACGAAGAGATCCAACGCTACATCCGGCTGATCCATCGCGATGGGGTTGCCGACTGGAACTGCTCGGTATACGCCTCGTCCGGGGTGCTGGATGTCGCCGCCGACATCGTCGCGCGATCCGGTAACCTCGAAGCGTTTCCGTCGGAATTCAGGAAGAAATCGACACGCGCCGCCGGTGATGTGGACCTGGCGGAATATTTGCGAACGTTGGCGGAACTGGTTCGGATTCTTGATCGCCAGGGTGTTGTCGAGTACTCGGAGCTGTCCATGGGGGCGGGTGAATTCTTGCAGACCTTTCCCCATCTTTTCGGATTCGAAATCATTCTCGTGGACGAGGCTGATCACCCTTTCGCGGACATCGTCCGGTCGTTCCTGACCAGCGAGCACCCGTACTGTCACGAGCGGGCTGCCGCTTACAGCACCGAAGCGCAGCGCGCCCTCGTGCTCTTTCCCGGTGCGGATGGGCTCAAGGAACATATTTCCTGGGCTACCCGTGACAGACTTCATGAAATCGTCGACACGATTAACGATCATATGCAGCGAGAGCACTCATGACCGCTCGTCAGAACCGTGCCGCGACCTACCCTGACCGCGATACCGCCCAGTGGGCCACTCAGCAGGTGATCACGCGGAACGAACAGGTAATCCACCGCTGGCTGGCGCAGGCCACCCGCCGGCGGCTCACTGTCGAAGCGGCATGGCCTTCTCGTCCCCAGCCGATCGGGCGGGTCATGTTGCAGGCCATGATGCTGGCGGGCCGGGACGCTGTGGAGGTGCGGGCTGCCAGGGTCACGCTCAAGCGGAGCGACGCGAGTCCGCACGGCTTCACCGTCCACTCCACCTTCCCGATCTACCTCTAGAGGCGCCGGTGTCACTCAGACCGATTGAGCACGACCGGAAGTACGGCGAGCTGGACCAGGTGATCCGGGCCCATCTGGGGCGTACCGCCGACGACCAGGAGGCCTTGGAGGCCTACCTCCGACACTGCTGGCGGACTCGTCCCTGGGCCATCGCGACTGCCGAGCATCAGTTGCGCGAGTACGCCCAGAACCCTCCGGGGAGGTTGCGGCTGCGGCTGGGCGAGTTCTATCCCGTGCCGGACGTGGGGGTCCCCGACTCCGACATCCAGCAGTGGTTGCTACGTCTCGCTGATCGGCTGAGCGAGAGCGTGGACAACGGCGCAGCCCCGCCGCCCGCCACTCCCCGCACTCATTGGGAGTGGCACGCCCGCTTTCCCGAACTGGGACAGTTTCTCGGCGGCTGGTTCTCCCAGGAAATGGTGGAGGAGTTCGGCGACCATGACCTGGCGCTCCAGGACTATCGGGACGGAACTGACCCGGGGCTGGTCGCGCAGTTGGCGGGCGAGCTGCGGGAGCTCCTCTCCCTCCCTCTGGAGGAGTCCGACTACGCCCTCGCCGTCGCTGTACTGGGCATGGAGGTGGATCCTCCAGAGCCGTTGAGCGCCGGCGCCTGGCTCGTGGAGCTGGCCGACAGGATCTGATGGACGAGGATCAGGCAGCATCGACATGACCGGGCGCATGGACGGCAGGGCTGCCTCGCGAGAGTCCGGTGACCTCAGGCTCGATCGGTGTGCCTGCGGCCTTGGACACTCCTTCTCGACCGGGTCCAGGAGGGTGTTGCCCCACCCACTGGAAGCGCAGTGCTCCGCGCGCGGCCTCCGGGCCACTGAGACCGAGGCGAAGCTCTTCCTGCAGTGGCGCCCCCGGCTGGTACTTCTGCATGGCTCCGAGGCGGCTCGTACGGTGGACCGCTTCGATCTCGGCGGCTTCGCGCTCTTCTGTCCCAAGCTCATCGAGCAGTTGTGCGGTGGCGTCCGGGTCTTGGGCGCGGGCCTCGCGCATGCGCTGGCGCCAGCTGCTCGCGCTCACAGTCGCACCTCCAGGTAGCCACGCACGGCTGCCGCACTCGCCTCGGTGGAGACATCCGCATGGACCCGGGCACCCTTGGACGTGTGGGGAGCTGGGCCTGGGAACGGGGTGCGGTCACCGGTCCGGGTTCACTCCTCGGTGAAGACGTCCTCGGCGGTGGTTGCGGTGACGGCACTGCTGAACCACTGGTCCAGGAGGTGCAGGTCGTCGCAGTCGGCGATCTTCTGGCGGGCCTCGTCCGGGACGGGGACGCCCCGCAGTTCGAGCAACCGCAGGATGTCCTCGGCCCGGCCCTTCGCTCGGCCTTCGAGTCGGCCTTCGTCCCGGATCTCCTCGGAGAGGGGCGAGGTGTAGAAGGAGAGGTCCACGGCCACCAGGTTCCTCCATTGTCGTGCGGCGGGGCGGTTGCCCAGGCCTTGTGCGGTGAGTTCGATGAGCGGGTTCGCGATGCTTTCCGGCGTGTCCCGCAGGGTGGTCGACAGCGTTTTCAGTATGGCACCGATGTCCGGATCGTCGGCGTGCGTGATGAGGGCCAGCGTGGTGAACGCCGGGTCCTTGCGGGCCTCGGCCACGTCGGTGATGAGGGGCATGTTGTGGGGCCCGGCGACGAGGGGGCGCAGGGTGAGCGCCGGCCACTGCGGTGCGCCCAGGGGGACGGGGCGGGCCGCCCATGCGGCGGTGCCGCGATCCTGGCAGACGACGAGCAGGGTGGTGGGGAGCCGGTACTTCTCCAGGAGGTGGGCGAGGTAGTAGGCCCAGCTGGTCGGCTTGTCGGGGTCCTTTTTGCCCTGGGCCTCGACGGCGAGGAGGAAGGGGCCGTCGTTCTCGGTCTCGATGCGCAGGAGGGTGTCGACTCGTCGTTCCAGTGGCCGGTTCTCGGTGAGGTCGGTGGTCATGACCTTCGCGGAGGTGGCGGGTGGGAATGTGACGCCTAGCGCTTCGGAGACGCTGGTGAACAGGCTCGGGTATTCCTGGAAGACGCGGTGCATCGCTTCGTGCGGTGCGCTGACCATGGTGTTCCGTTCGGGATCAGGCTGCTGTGGGCAGGTCGGTGCGGCAGTCGCGGCAGTGTCCGGGGTGGCGTGAGCGGAAGGCGCGGTCGCAGCGGTCGCAGTTCTGCAGCGGGATGACGATCGCGCGGGGGCGTGCAGGCGGTGCGAGGTCCTGGGCACCGGGGAGCGGGGGCGGCAGGAGCGTGGTGACGCGGTGGCGCAGCAGCTTCGCCGGATGCCTGAGCGGGACCGGCAGGTCGTGGGTGAGGGCGTGGCGGACGGTGTCGGGGTGGGCGTCGCGTTCGAGCCAGGCGGCGACACCGGGGGTGAGGGTGTTGATGTCCTGCTCGGAGAGCGTGAGTTGGGGCGCGTGACGGCGCAGGTCGGCGAGGAGCGCGGAGGCCGCCCGCTGGAGCTCTTGGGTGAGCGCCTGAGGCTGGGGCAGCGGCGGGGGTGGGGTGATGCGTGCGGTGGGAGGCGGTACGAGGACGGGGGCGGGCTGCGCCTGCGGTGCGGGTTCCGGCTCTGGTGGTGTGGTGACCGGCCGGGGTGCGGGCGGCTTCGGCGCAGGGTCGGGTACGTCGGCGGCTACCGGCTCGGGGAGCGGTCGGGGCGGCTCGGGTGCGGGAACGGGTTCGCTCGGGCGGGCCGTGTGGGGCGGAGGTACGGGCCGCTTGGGCCTGGACTGCGGCCGAGGCGTGGCGGTGGGCGCGTCCGCGCCCGGCTGGTTGCACGAGAGCGTGCGCGTCACGATGCGGCCGTCTGGCAGGCGTACGCGGCTGCGGTGGAGATAGCCCGTGGCTTCCAACTCCCGCAGGGCGGCGGCGAGGCGGTCTCGCTCTCCGGGAAGCGTTCGGCGAGCCGCTTGATGCCGATCTTCGCCCCGGCGGGCAGCGACTGGATGTGCACGGCGAGCCCGATCGCGACGAGCGAGAGGCCGCGGTGCTGGGCCAGGTGGTTGCCGATGACGGTGAACCCGGCGGCGTGCCGCACGTTGAGGTGGATGACACCGGATGACGGTGTGACGTCCCCGGGTGACGGGGGCGGGGCGCACGGGGGCGCGATAGCCTGCTGGGTATCCATCGGGAAGGTGCTTCTTCCTCGGTGGTCAGGCCCTCGATCGGGATTCTCAGTCCCGGCCGGGGGCCGTCGCATGTCTGCGGTGGTCGGGGCGAGCATATGCCTGGCAAGCCACCCTAAATCCAGCTCAGTTGCCCTATGTCACCCGCGCGAGTGATGTGGACGGGAGTGGGTCGGGTTGGGGTGGGGAAGGTCATTTCTCCAGTTTCTTTAAAGCTTTATGCGTCGTGGGGCGCCGTGTCGCGGCTCACCGGGTCGTGGGTTCCCGCGACCCGGTGGCGGCGGTCACGGTGCGAGGTCGAGTTCGGCCCAGACGGTCTTGCGCGGGACGGGCCCGACGTCCACGCCCCAGCGGTCCGAAAGCGCCTCGACGATCAGCAGGCCGCGCCCGGATTCCGCGTAATCGGCTGGTGGTGCCGGGGGTGGTGGCCGCTCTCCCCGGGTGTCGGTCACCGCGATGCGAAGGAGTTTGTCGTCGTGGACCGCGAGGCTCAGTTGGAAGTCCCGCCCCGATACGCGGCCGTGGACGGTGGCGTTCGTCGCCAACTCGGCGACGATCTGTGCGGCTGACTCCGTGGGCAGCCCCCAGTCGCCCAGGTGCGCCGTGGCGAGGAGCCGGGCGAGCCGCGCGCCCCGGCGGGTGGGGGAGAGCAGCACGGTGAACTGCCGGGTGAGAGCGGAATGTTCGGTTCGGGTGATTTCTCGGGTCACATCACTCAGCGTGGCCGCGCGCGCGTACCGTGAATAGCGACGAGGCCCTTACGTACGGTGATTGTCCCGCGCTTGTCCAGAGCTGTCCCGGCTGTCCGGGGTGACCGGCTGGGGACGTACAGGGTTGAGCAGGAACGGCATGCACGTCGGAAGTGGGGCACGGATGAGCGTGGACGAGGCGGGTACGCAGCGCGTGGAGGACGGCGGGGCGGACGAGCCCGGCTGGGACGTCGATCCCGACGACGAGTCGGGGGTGGCGGTGGTCGCCGCTGTGGGACGCCAGATCAAGGCCTGGCGTGAGGCGGCCGGCATGCGGGCCGGCGAGTTCGGAGCGGCGATCGGGTACGGGGAGGACCTGGTCCGCAAAGTGGAGGGCGGGCGGCGGATTCCTCGACCGGAGTTCCTGGACAGGGTGGACGAGGTAGTCGGTGCAGGCGGCAAGATCGCTGCGATGAAGCAGGATCTGGCGCAGATCCGCTACCCGAAGAAGGTGCGGGACCTGGCAAAATTGGAGGCCAGAGCGGTCGAGCTGCTGTCATACGGGAGCCACGCTCTGCACGGGCTGCTACAGACGGAGGCCCATGCCCATGCCCTGTTAAGGACCAGGCGACCTGCCTACTCTGCTGACCAACTGGAACGCATGCTGGCGGCGCGGATGGCTCGGCAGTCTGTTCTTGACCACTCAGCCGCATTGGATCTCAGCTTCGTCCTGGAAGAGGCGACGCTTCGCCGTCCGACCGGGGGCACAATGGTGCAACGCCAACAGCTCGAACGACTGTTGGAAGTTGGGGGGAGGCAGAACATCGAGATTCAGGTGATGCCGTTGAGCCGCTGGGATCACCCGGGCACGGGTGGAAGGATCCAGGTACTCAAGTTCGGTGACGGCTCAGCAATGGGTCGGACCGATGACGAGTACGGGGGGCGGCCCATTTCCGACCCGAAACAACTTCGAGTGCTTGAGCTGCGGTACGGCATCATCAGGGCTCAGGCGCTCCCGCCGGGGGAGTCCCTGGGCCTCATCGATGAAGTGCTGGGAGAGACATGATCCGCAAGAAATCCGCCGAGGGGTCCGGCTTGCTTGTCTGGTCCAAGAGTAGCTACAGCGACACTAGCAATGGTAACGACTGCGTCGAGGTCGCGGCAGCCTCGGGCATGGTGCACGTGCGCGACTCCAAGAACGTACCGGGTCCACAGGTTGGTTTTGGGGCGACCGCCTGGGCCGACTTTGTGACCCACACGGCCGTTAGCTGAGAGTCCCGAGCCCCGAACCGAGTAGGCCTCGACGTCGGGACGCACCGCTGTCAGAAGATTCCGTTGGGGTGGGCGAACAACCCGTCCTGGAAACCCTCTTCGGGCACTGGCTCTGGCTTGGCTGAGGGCTTTCGTGCCGGGGATGCCTTCTTTCGGGCTCCAGGTACTTGGAGCCCGGATCTCTGCTCCTCCTGGTAGCGAGCGTGGTTCAGTTCCAGGAGCCGGTCCAGGACTTCGGTCTGGGCAGCGGGCGCGATGGTGAATCGGGGCCCCCGCGGGGATTCATGGATGCCGTGGCGCAGCACTAGATCGTCCCAGCCGTAGGCCTCGATGGCCGCCTGGTCTACTTCCACGTGGGCCGCGCGAACAGAGCAGACATCGGTTGCCTGCTCAGCCTCTGCGTGGACCAGGTTGTAGAGCTTAGTCAAGCCGATATTCCGGTGCGTCATGGTACTTCGCTGGGTCGCTTCCAGTGAGGTGCCTGCGGTGACTAGGCGTTCGGTCTCGCGTGGGCGAGGGAAGGTGTCGAACACGTCGGATGGGGCGTACCGGAGATCGCCTCGCATATCTCCAGAATATCGAAGTGCCCACCAGTAGTGGAGAGCACTCGACAATGGACCCAGCTGCGCCATGCTGTTGGTCGAAAACGTGACGATCTGCTCGCTTGTCACCTGGCCCGTATGAATGCGAACTGGCACCACCGTCTTACTTACTCGTGCGATCACGATCACCCGGTCCAGGTCGCCAATCGCCTTCAACATTGCTGGACGCTTCTCCGCGTACTGCCACCAATAGTCCCGATACACCTTGCGATTGTTCTCCAGCCGCACCGGCTTGACGTCCCGCTCCACGATCGCGAACACGTCCTCATACGTCGAGGCCTTCTCCTCCGACCAGTCGTGGAAGTTGATCACCCACCGGCTGGCCGAGCAGTCCGGTCGCGAGTTCAGGTCCTCCCCGTTGAGGTACGGGAAAAGCACGTCCCTGTTGCGCGGGTCCTTCTCGATCAAGGCCAGAGCCACCTCCGGCTGGAGCACGAAGCCCTTCCCCAGCACGTACGACCCGATGAACGACTGCCCCGCGTTCGCCGCCAGCCGGTACGGCTTGCCGCTCACTCGGGACTGCGGGTCCAGACCCGAAGTGATCCCCCGTACATCGTCCCCGTCCAGCACCGGCTGTTCGCCCTCGCCTGTGCGTCCGCCCAGCCACAACAGCGAGACCTCCAGCGCGGCCGTCCCTGGCCAGGGCTGGGACTTGATCGCCCGGTAGACCGTCCACCCGGCGGCGGTCGCCTGGTCCAGCCCGACCTCGCGCGTATCGCCCTGAGCGATCGTGTTCGTTGCGATGATGCCCGTACGGCGCCCCGGTGCCAATGACAGGTTCCGCAGCAGGAAGTACGCGCACAGGTCCGCGCTGCCTCGCTGTCCCCCGCCGATCCGGTTGACCAGATACTCGCGGTAGTCCGTGCCGAGCGCACCGGTCAGCTTCTGGCCCCCGATGAACGGCGGGTTCCCCACGATCGCGTCGAACCCCGACGCACCCCCCACCCCCATGATCTCCGGGAACTCCAGCGGCCAGTGCAACGGCCGCACCGCAGCAGCCCGCTCACCCGTCAGCCACCGGTCCACCATCTCCCGCGCCTGCTGGCCCTCGTACGACCACCCGGTCCCCGGGCTGTCCTCGGCCCGCTCCTCCTCCAGTGCCGTAGCCACCAGCCCGGCAACTGACTCCAGCCGGTTCCGGTAGGCCCGCTCCTTCGCGTTCTCCTTCGCGTCCCGGAACTGTGCCGCGCCCCGCTTGCCGCCGACCTTCTCCTCGCCGGTCAGGTCGGACGCCTCCTCGTCGGAGATTCCCTCCGCCGCCAGCGCCGCGCCCACCACCGCGTCTGCTGCCAGCCGCAGTTGCTCGGACAGGGCCTCCGCCGCCCGCAGCTTCTCCGTCTTCGCGTGGACGCTGCGGATGTCGTGGACCGGGGTCGCCTCGATCTCCCGACGCAGCGCCGCCGCCTCCGAGAGCACCGTCTCTGTGACGTCCAGCGCCCGCGACACCTCCGGGCTCAACTGCCGTGCGCCCGACTCCAGGTGGAACGCCTTGATCTGCTCCACGTCGATGACGCCGACGAGCGAGTCCCCGAACCGCAGGGCGTGGTCCAGGAACGAGAACGGCCGCCCCTTCGCCAGGGTGACCAGCCACAGCGACAGCTTGGCCAGTTCCACCGCCATCGGGTCCCGGTCCACCCCGTACAGGCACCGGTCGGCCACCAGCCGCCGTGCCACCCGCAGCAGTTCGTCCCGGTCGTCCGCACCCACATCGCGGCGGACCTCGTCCGGCAGGCCGTCCCGCAGCCAGGCGTCCACCACTCGGTCCGAGAGATACCGGCAGGCGGAGACCAGGAATGCGCCGGACCCCATCGCCGGGTCCAGCACCCGCAGCTTCAGCAGCTCCTCGGCCGGCTTCGCCTTCCACACGCCGACGGCCGCACCCTCCGCCGGACCGGGGGAGAAGCACAGCGGGGCGAGCGTGTGCTCGACGACCTCCTCCGCGAGCTTCTTCGGGGTGTAGTGCGTTCCCGTGTTGCGGCGGTTGCCGGAGCGGACCATCACCATGGAGCCGGCCGGGAACACCATCGGTTCGCCGCGCAGGTCGTCGCCCACCAGACCGGCGAACGGGGCGATGCGCGCCGCCAGCTCGTCGTCGTTGCCCGCCGAGGCGTGCAGCTCGGCGGTGACGGTGCCCGCCTTGTCCAGGGCCTTGCGGATCTGGGCGACGGACGTGACGCCCGTCGCCTCCTTCAGCTCACGCTCGATCGACCCGGCCGCCTGCCACTCTTCCAGCTCGGCCAGTGGCAGCACCGCCTCGTACTGCCCGTCACGGCCGAGGACCACACCCACGTACGGCTGGTGCGCCCGCTCGCAGCCGTACTCCAGCAGACCCTCGTAGACATGGCCGATCTGCTCGACGTCCAGGCCCTTGTACGACATGGCCTCGCGGCCCTTGCCCTTGCGGCGCAGGACGAGGAGCGCGTCGAGGATCTTGTGCACGACCCGGTCGGTGACCTTCGCCCCCGCCAGCCACGGGAAGCGGGACGGATCGAAGAGCGACCCACCGTACGCCGGAATCCACAGCTCGTCGTGAGTCGAACCGCCGTGGATCGCTCCGAAGACGGCGAGCAGCTGCGGCCAGGCGGAAGCCCGGCGGTCGCCGAGCTCGCCGCCGTGCAGGGAGCGCTCGGCGTCCAGGGCCTCGTGTAGCGGGGCGACGGCGTACGACTTCGCGTACAGGCGGTCGTCGGAGGGGAGCAGCCGCTGCTCCTCCGCGTACAGGAGGAAGACCAGCCGCATCATGACGGTCAGCGCGCTGTCGTACAGGGGCTTGGCGTCGACGTCGGCGAGCAGTTCGCCGTTCGCCTCGCGATCCAGGCGGGACAGCTCGGCCACCAGCAGCGCGACGGCCGCGCGGACCTGCTTGCCGAGCGTGTCGGTGACGTCCGCCTGCTGGGCGGCCGTCCGGGCGAACAGCGCGGTGAGCGAGGAGGTGTGCGCACCCTGGGCGTCCCGCTCGGGCAGCGCGGCGCGGCGGACGTGCAGGAGGCTCGCGAAGGCTCGCAGGAGCAGGGGCTCCTCCAGCCACAGGTCGGCGTCGAAGACGGCGACCGTGGTGGCCTCCTTGGGCCGGGCGTGGACCAGGGCCCACTCGCGGCCGTTGGTGGCCACGGCGAGCGGGACGTCCCGCCAGCGGGCGAGGTCCGCGGCCCGGTCCACCAGGGAAGGGGTGTCGCCCTTGGCGCGGGTCAGGGAGCCGCCCCACTCCGGGGTCCGGAAGAACAGGACGCGCGCCGAGAAGCCGTCCGGACCGGGGCCGACCAGCACCGCGTCGGGGGTGTTCGCACCGGCCCGCACGGACTCCGGCATTGCCGCGCCCTCGCGCAGGCCGGGCGTCCAGCCCAGCAGCTCACCGAGGATCAGCCGCTCCCAGCCGTGACGCAGCAGGGCCGGGTCCTCCTGGACCTCCTCCCAGGCCTGGCGCATCCGCCGTACGGTCTCCGGCGGCACGGTGTCCAGGCCCTGCGGGAACACGTCGGTCAGGACCGGCAGCGAGAGGAACGGGCCGTCCGGGCGGAGCAGCCGCAGCCACTCCTCGTGCTGCTCGACGGGCGTGGGGATGTGGCCCGTCACGGGGGCGCGGCGGTTGGCGGGGGGCATCAGTGACGGTCTCCACGAGCGAGGGCGGACGGGACGAGGAAGGTGACGGAGACGGGGAACCAGCGGGGTGTCGGATCGGCCCAGCGGCTGCGGAGCGCCTGCGTCTCGGACTCGACCAGCGCGGGGATGGCGTCCCGGCGCTCCGCCAACGCCTCGCGGTCGGCACGGAGCTGGCGGCGCTCGTCGTCGATGTCGAAGAGCGAGCCCTGCTCCCAGTATCCGTGATCGTCGAGGCGGTCACGGATGGAGCGTTCCAGCTCGGCGAGGACCTTGCGTACGCCCTCCACCTCCTCCTCGCACCGGGTGGCGAGGAGCTTCTCCACCGAGCGGAACCTGGTGTGGGCACGGTTGCGCAGGGCCCGTGAGAGCCGGTCCTTCAGCTGCTCCGGCCAGAGCTCGGTGAGCCGGTCGGTGACATCGGCGGCGGGCAGGTCCTCCGACGCGGCGGCGAGCCAGGCGTCCAGCTCCTCCTGCCGTGCGGTCTCCAGCTTGCCGCCGGTGATCGCACCCCCGGCGGTGATGATCTCCTCGTGGAGCCGGGTGCCGCCACGACCGGAGATGACCACCCGGCCATGGGCGATCACGGCGGGCGTACGCAGCAGATCACCCGGGACCACCCGGGCGGTGACCCGGGACAGCTTCGCCCGCCTGCCGTCCGACCACAGCTCGGCGCGCAGCAGCCGCAGACACATCTGGACGAGGCGGTGGCCCAGGTGCAGCAGGACGACGTCCGTGCGCCGACGGGCGTCCCGCTCGTCGAAGACCACCGGACGCTCCTGGCCCGTCAGCGGATGGCGCAGCCCGTCGTTGCGGGCGTGCGCCCAGGCGCCGGGGAGCTCGGGGAGCCGGAAGCAGCGCGCGGGGGAGTCGCCGCCCGCCGGGTCGGGGATCTCGGCGAGGTCCTTGCGGTGCGCGAGCTGAAGGCCCGTCCGCACGACGCGTTCCACGGTCTCGGGTGTGAGGTGCAGGGTGTCGCGGCTGCCGGCGAGCTCCGCCACCAGCTTCTCCAGCTCCTTGGCGAGGTCCCGGTCCACCTTGAGGACGGCCTGCCCCGAGCGCCTGCTGATCTCGGCGTCGGCCGTGGTCCAGTCGGAGCGCCGCCCCAGCATCTTCTGCTCGACCTGCGCGGCGATGACCTCACCGGCACTGCCGAGGTCCTCGCGGATCTGCTCCGTCTTGCGGGCGGCGACAGCCAGGAAGTGGAGCTCGTCCTCCAGGGTGCCGTCCTCGTGGCGGGAGTCCGGATCGTCGTCCTCGGCCGCGCTGAACCCTTGCCAGCCCTCGGGGACGAAGTGGAAGACGTCCACCTGGTCCGCTTGCTGCCCGTGCCGGTCGATACGGCCGTTGCGCTGCTCCAGGCGGTTGGGATTCCACGGGATCTCCCAGTGCAGGAGCCGGTGGCAGTGGGCCTGGAGGTTGATGCCCTCACTGGCGGCGTCCGTGGCGAGCAGGATGCGGACCGGCGAAAGGGACGGGTCCTCCTGGAAGACCGTCTTGATGTGTTCGCGCTCGTCCGGCTTCTGACCGCCGTACAGCTGGGCGATCCGGTCCGCCGGGTATCCGGCGGCGATCAGCCGGTCGAAGAGCCAGCGCTGGGTGTCGCGGTACTCGGTGAAGATGATCACCCGGTCCGGCTCCCAGTCCCCGGCCGGACCGTTCTTGCAGACGATCGAGTCGAGCCAGCCGCGCAGGGCGACGAACTTGGCGTCCGGCCGCTTGGTGGCCGTACGCGCCCACACCGACAGCTCCTTCAGCTGGGCGTGCTCGGCGGCGGACAGGGTGCGCGAGGCCTGCCGCACCGCGGTCAGTGCCCGTTCGGCCGCCTCGGCGTGGTCCTCGTCGCTCTCCGCGGTCTCCTCCACCCGCTCGATGAGCGGACGCAGCACCTTCTCGCTCGGGGCCTGCTCGGCCTTGGGCCCCTTCGTCATGGTCTCCAGGTGGACGTCGATCGTCTCGGCGAAGGCCTTGGGGGAGGAGAGAAACCGCTTCTTGAGCAGGGTCGTTACGAAGTCGGAGGCCGTGCGGGCGGCAGCACCGTCACCGGCCTCGCGGCGGGAGCGCGCGTAGGCCGACAGCTTCGCGTACGCGGCGCGCGCCTCGTCCGCGTACCGCACCTCGAGCGCGTGCGGCACCCGCTCCGGAAAGCGTGCCTTGCCGTCCCACGTCTTCGGGAGTTCCGACTTGAGACGTCGCACCATGACACGGCGCAACTGCTCGTCGGAGGGCTTCACTCCTCGGGCGAAACGGTGGTCGTCCAGGAGCTCCAGGAGGGCGGTAAACGACTCCAGGAAGCCGTTGTGCGGGGTCGCGGAGAGGAAAAGGCGGTGCTCGCAGTGCGGCGCGAGCATGCGGATCGCGTTCGTACGCTGCGAATCGACGGCGTACCGGCCGGTCCCGGACGGTGCACAGGTGTGCACCTCGTCGACGACGAGCATGTCGAAAGCGCGCGGGTACTCGGGAAGGTGCGGCAGGACCTCCCGCAACATGCGCAGCGGCCGGTCACGCTTCAGCCAGTCCACCGAGACGATCAGCCGCGGATAGTGGGTCCAGGGGTTGGTGTACGGGCCGTGTGTGCGGCGGAGCTCTCTGAGTAGCACGCTGTTCACGATCCGGAAGTCCAGGCCGAACTTGTCCCGCATCTCGTCCTGCCACTGCAGAGTGAGCCCGGAAGGACAGACGATCAGCATCGTGCGGGCCCGGTGGCGGAGCATCAGCTCCTGCATGACCAGGCCGGCCTCGATGGTCTTGCCGAGACCGACGTCGTCCGCGATCAGCAGGTTCGTCCGCGGCATGGAGAGGGCACGGACGACGGGCGCCAGCTGGTAGTCCTGGATCTCGGCACCGGACCGGAAGGGTGCCTGAAGAGCGGTCTTGTCGGCGGACGCGATCGCACCCCAGCGCACCGCGTCGAGGAACGCGTCCAGACGGTCCGGGGCATCGATACCGGCGGCAGGGGAGGGCAGCTCGTACTGCTGGTGGACCACCGCGCCCTGCTCCAGCTCCCACACCACCCGGAGTTCTTCGTCCCGGGCGTCGTCCTCGACGGAGACCAGGACCACCAGGTGCGGTGCCGATGCTCCCGCCGTACGGGCCGGGTCCTCGGAGGAGACGGCGGAGCGGGAGACCTCCGTGACGACCCAGGGGCGGTTCCGCACGGTGACGAGCTGACCGTGGGCGGGCACGGTTGGGTCCTCATCGATGCCGGCTTCGGGCTGTGCTACCCCTACGGTCACGTCCGTCATCGATGACACCCCTGATCTCGTCCCACGGCTGCACGCGAGAAACGCCGCGCCGCCGACCCCTCCGGGCAGCTTAGAGGCAAAAGCAGACGCGCTGGAGAAACAGGAAGATCCGGACGGCGGACCGTCCGGATCTTGTGGGTACCTCGGTTCAGTTGCCCTTGACCGTGACCTTCTCGTCGTTCTTCAGCTGCTCCACGAGCTGCTTGACCTTGTCCTTGTCCCAGACGAGGTTGCCGTTCACGCTCCCGCCCGTGAGCGGGATGTTCATCGACGTACCCTCACCGCCCGTCACGCCCTTCATCGCGAAGAACATGTTGCCGAGCGACCAGAGCGACATGTCCTTGTCGACGATCAGCGTGTCCAGGCCCGCACCCATCGTCGGGTAGAGCTTGAACGGGTTGAGGATCGTCGACGGGGTCGCCGTCTGGGAGGCCAGGGCCGCGAGGAACTTCTGCTGGTTCTTCGTGCGGTCCAGGTCGCTGCCCGCGAACGCGTACCGGGTACGGACGAAGGCGAGGGACTGCTCGCCGTTCAGGGTCTGCTTGCCGGCCTGGAAGTCGGCGCCGGAGTTCTTGTCCTTGAAGGCCTTGGGGATGTCCATCTCGACGCCGCCGATGGCGTCCACGATGTTGGCGAAGCCACCGAAGCCGATCTCGACGTAGTGGTCGATGCGCAGCCCGGTGTTGAACTCGACCGTGCGGACCAGCAGCTCCGGGCCGTCCTCGGCGTAGGCGGCGTTCAGCTTGGTCGTGCGGCCCGTCCCCGCGAACTTCTTGCCGGACTCGGAGCCGACGAAGCTGGGGATCTCGACGTTGGAGTCGCGGGGGAGCGAGATCAGCGTCGGGCCGTTGGAGCCGTCGTGCAGGATCATCATCGAGTCGGTCCGCTTGCCCTCGGCGGATCCGGTGTGCAGCTTCTTCTTGTCCTCGGCGGTCATGCCCTCGCGGCTGTCGGAGCCCACGACCAGGTAGTTCGTGCCGTCGCCCTCGCCCGGCCGCTCGATGACCTTGGAGAGGTCGACCTCGCGCTTGAGCTTGCCGTCGGCCCAGAAGTACGTGCCGACGGAGACGGCGAGCACCACGACGACGAGGGTCAGTACGCCGACCTTGATCCGCCGGCCCCAGTTCGGTGCCGCACGGGGCTGGACGTAACCGCTGTCACCCCCGCGGCCGCCGTGACCGCCACCGCCGGGGCCGCCGCCGCGCTGGCCGCCGCCGTACACCTGGCCTGTGTTGTAGCCGCTGTCGTAACCGGGTCCGTCCTCGTAACCCTGTCCCTGCTGCGGGGGGATGTGGGGCGGGGACTGCGGCGGCGCGGGGCGCCGCCGGACGTGCGGCATGGCGCGGGCGCTCTCGGGGCGGGGGCTTGCGCTGCCCCGCCCGTAGCGTTCGCCTTGTCCGCCGTTCCGTCCTTCGGGCCAATCGCTCATGCGGACCAGTGTGCCGTCTCGGCCTGGGGCTCTTACAGGGTGTACGGGGGATCGGGGCAGGGCTGTTGCGAAGCTGATGCAATGCAACCGGGTGCAAGCCCCCGCATAAGGTGGACGGCATGACAGATCAGTCCCAGCCACCGGAGGGCGATATTCCGGGCAAGCCGACTTCGGCCTCCCGGACCACCCTCAGCCACATCATGACCGGCAACGACACCAATCTCCTGGGCACGGTGCACGGCGGCGTGATCATGAAGCTGGTCGACGACGCGGCCGGTGCCGTCGCGGGCCGGCACTCCGGCGGCCCGGCGGTGACGGCCTCGATGGACGAGATGGTCTTCCTTGAGCCCGTCCGCGTGGGTGACCTTGTTCACGTCCGCGCCCAGGTGAACTGGACCGGCCGCTCCTCGATGGAGGTCGGCGTGCGCGTCATGGCCGAGCGGTGGAACGAGTCGACCCCGGCCCAGCAGGTCGGCAGCGCCTACCTGGTGTTCGCGGCGGTCGACGAGGACGGCAAGCCGCGCCGCGTACCGCAGGTGACCCCGGAGACGGAACGCGACAAGAGGCGCTACCAGGAGGCCCAGATCCGCCGCACACACCGCCTCGCACGCCGCCGTGCGATCAAGGAGCTGCGCGAACAACGAGCGGCCGAGGGCATCGACGACTAGCCCCCGCGGCGAGCGGCCGGGCGGGGGTCAGCGCGGGGCGCGTAGGCGTTCCAGTAGTGCGTCCTCGGCCTGTTCCGCGCCGGGTTCCTCCCAGAACGTCACCGGGACCCCCTTGATGTGGCGGCCGAGCGGGTCCAGCACATGGCTGGCGATCTTGAGCTGCCACAGGGCGACCGCACGGTCCGCGACGGTGAGCTCGGGAAAACGATCCGCCAGCCTGGCCTCGAACGCGCCGATGTCCTCGGCGGAGCGCAGCCACACCGTGAGCATCAGATTGTGCGGGCCGGTCAGCGACGCGCAGAGCCGGGTCTCCCGCATGCGGATGAGCTGGGAGGCGATGCGTGAGGTCTCACCGGCCGGGGCGATGCCCCAGAGCGTGACCGAGATCGGCCAGCCGGACAGGTAGCGGGCCACCTCGCAGCGGTAGATCAGCGCGTCCTGCCGGTGCATGCGGTCCAGCCTGCGGCGCACGGTGGTGGGGCTGACCCCCAGGCGTTCGGCGAGGCGGGCCGCCGGCTGGCGGAAGTCCTCGCTGAGCAGCAGGTAGAGCTGGGCGTCCAGCGCGTCCGGGGCGGGCAGCCCCCGCCGTGGCAGGGCCGGCGTCCGGTCCTTCGCCAGCAGGTCCTGACTGTCCGGGTCCAGCCGGTCCAGCCGCCAGCGGCTGCCCTCGGTATGCACGGCGGTGGCCGTCTGGGACCGGGTGGCCGAGACCCCGGGCAGCCGGCCGAGGCGGAAGCCGACGTAACGGGCCAGCATCGCCAGGCCGGGGAAGGCGGCGGTGAGTATCAGGTCCCGGGCGCCGGTGACGTGCTCGATGGTGATCAGATGCGGATCGTCCGCGATCTCCGCCGCCACCTCGTGCAGCGCCCCGGCCGCGCAGTCCACCTCGATGAACGCGATGATCGGCACCGTCGGCCCCACCGCCACCGTGTAGCAGCTGAGCCAGGCGTGCCCGGCCTCCGTGAGCCGGTTCCACCGGCGGGCCGCCGTCGAGGCGTCTATGCCGAGGACCTTCCCGATCTGCGCCCACTCCGCCCGGGGGGAGGTCTGGAGCGCCGTGATGAGGAGATAGTCCAGCTCGTCCAGCGGCTCCGGCTGCTCCGTGCGCAGCAGGCGCTCGGGGAGCCCGGTGGATTCGTGCGTCGATCGGCTCATGGGGAGCGCTTTCCTGCGGACGATCATGGTCGAGGGCTTTCGCTCCGCACGATACGCCCATGTCTCTGCTCCACGAGGCCCGTGACCTCGCCCCCGTCCTGACCGAACTGCGCCACGCCCTGCACCGCGAGCCGGAGCTGGGCCTCGGCCTTCCGCTGACCCAGGCGAAGATACTCGCCGCGCTGGAGGGCCTGGATCTGGAGATCCGGACCGGCAAGGCGCTGAGCTCCGTGACCGCCGTGCTGCGCGGCGGCCGGCCCGGCCCCGCCGTCCTCCTGCGCGGTGACATGGACGCGCTCCCTGTCCAGGAGGACACGGGGCTTCCGTACGCCTCCGTCATCGACGGCCGTATGCACGCGTGCGGACATGACCTGCACGTCACCGGCCTCGTCGGCGCGGCCCGGCTGCTGGCCGCCCGGCGGGATGAGCTGGCCGGGGACGTCGTCCTCATGTTCCAGCCCGGCGAGGAGGGCCAGGGCGGTGCGCAGATCATGATCGACGAGGGCGTCCTCGACGCCGCCGGGGAACGCGTCGTCGCCGCGTACGCCCTGCACGTGATCTCCACCAACGCGCCCACCGGGTTCGCCGCCACCCGGCCCGGTCCCATGCTGGCCGCCTCGGACGCGGTGGAGGTCACGGTGCGCGGGCGGGGCGGGCACGGTTCCTCACCGCACTCCGCCGCCGACCCGGTGCCCGCGCTGTGCGCCATGGTCACCGCGCTCCAGACGGCCGTCACCCGCGAGATCGACGTCTTCGATCCGGCCGTCGTCACGGTCGGGAGGATCGAGGCGGGCACCGCGGCCAACGTCATCCCGGAGACCGCCTCGTTCTCCGCCACCGTGCGGACCTTCTCCGACGCCTCCCACGCACGGGTACGCGCCGCCTTCGAGCGGACCGTGCACGGTGTGGCCGCCGCCCACGGGGTGAGTGCCGAGATCGACTACGTCGAGCAGTACCCGCCGACCGTCAACGACGCGGACGAGGCGGCGTTCGCCCTGGAGACCGCGCGGCAGGTCCTGGGCGAAGGGCGCGTCTTCGAGGCGCCCAAGCCGATGGCGGGGGCCGAGGACTTCTCCTTCGTGCTCCGGAAGGTGCCCGGCGCGTTCGTCGGCCTCGGGGCCTGCCCGCCCGGCACCGACCCGGCGACCGCGCCGATGAACCACTCCGCGCAGGCCGTCTACGACGACGACGCCCTGCCGTACGCCGCCGCCCTCCTCGCCGGGCTGGCGCTGCGCCGGCTCGGCACCCCGCTCGCACCCTCGGAGGCCGGCATCTCCGCCGCGGCGCCCCCCGCCCCCTCCGCCGCTGCGACCCCCGCCCCCTCCCCGCAGGAGTAGCACCGTGACCGCCACCGCCACCCCGCCGCCGACCGCCCCTGCCGAGCAGCCGCTGCCCGCGTCCGTCACCGCCGTCGTCGGGCTGCTCATCCTCTTCGAGGTGACCAGCGGCTTCCTGCAGGTCGGGCTCGCCCCGCTGCTGCCCGATCTGGCCGATCACCTGGGCATCGGCTCCGCCGCCCTGAACTGGGTCGTCTCCGTACAGCTGCTGGCCGCGGCCGTCTGTGTCCCGCTGTTCGGACGCCTCGGCGACCTCTACGGCCACCGGCGGATGCTCCGCGTCGCCCTGGCGGCGATCGCGGTGGGCACCCTTGTCGTCGCGCTGGCCCCGGACTACGCGACGCTCCTCACCGGCCGGGTGCTCCAGGGACCGGTCGCCGCCCTGCTGCCTCTGGAGATCGCACTCGTACGCGACCGGCTCCCGGTCGCCGGCGCGCGGCGTGCGATCGCACGCCTGGTGGGTGCGCTGACGCTGGGCGCGATGGCCGGCGGGGTCGTGATGGGGCTCGTCGACTCGGCGTTCGGCAACCTGCGGCTGACCCTGCTGGTGCCCGCCGCTCTCGCCGTGGTCTGTGTGCCCGTCTCCTTCGTCGCGGTGCCGGAGTCGCGGAACAGGGCCGGCGGCCGGGTGGACTGGGCCGGGGTGGTGCTGCTCGGCGGTGCCATGGTCGCCCTGCTCGGCGGGGTCTCCGGGGCGGAGAGCGGCTCCTGGGGTTCCGTACGGGTCCTGGGGCCCCTGGGGCTCGGAGTCGTGCTGCTGGCGGTGTGGGTGCTGGTGGAGCTGCGCAGCTCCGAGCCCCTGGTCGACGTGCGGGCGCTGGCCGCCCGGACCACCGCCCCGTTCTACTGCGCGGCGTTCCTGTTCGGCGTCTTCTACTTCGGGAGCCAGGCTCCCAACTCCACCTTCTACGCGGCGGACCCGGAGGTCACCGGGTACGGGTTCGGACTGAGCGCGCTGTCCATCTCGCTGGTCCTGCTGCCCGGTGCCGTCGGCAGCGTCATCGGTTCGCTGGGTACGGCCGCCGTCGCCCGGCGGCTCGGCTACCGGCCCACGCTGATGGTGGCCTTCGGGCTGGTCGCCGTGACCTTCCTGCAGTTCGCGTTCGTGCACGAGGAGATCTGGCAGATGGCGGCCGGGTCCGCGTTCACCGGCCTGGGGATAGGGCTGGCCCTCGGGGCCATGCCGACGGTGATCGTCGAGGCCTCCGATCCGTCGGCGACGGGCATCGCCGCCGCGCTGTACAACAACGTGAAGACGCTGGGCGGGGCCGTGGCGGGCGGTGTCTTCGCCGCCCTGCTCGGCGCCTTCCTGTCGGACTCCACCGGTGAACCGGGCGAGGGCGGCTACACGGCTCTCTGGCTGGTCGCCTCCGCCGCCGCGGTCGTCGCCCTCGTGGCGACGGCGTTCTCCCGGCGCCGCGAGGGGTGACCTCCGGAGGGCGCGGTCAGGGGCAGACCACCTGGTCGCCCGTCACCGTGCCGAATTCGCCACGCTGCGGGTCCTCGGCCTTCACGCGCTGCACCTCGGTGAAGTCCGAGCCCGCCGTGACCTTCATGGTCCCGCCCTGCCCCTTCACCGCCCGGAGCTCGCATCCGGGCAGCGCGGTGGCCAGGGACTTCGCCGAACGGTCCCAGCGGGGGTCGTAGGTGACCAGCGTCCGCCGCAGGTCGTGCGGTCCGCCGTTGAGCGGGGAGCGGGTGGTGTCGAAGCCGGTGGAGCGCAGAGCCGCGTCGACGTCCTGGCCGAGCCCGTCCTTCGGCGTCCCGTTGTAGACCTGCACCCGGATCTGTTCCGGGGCCACCTCGACGGGCGTCGCCTTGGGCTGCTTCGGCAGGTGCGGGGCGAGCGGCTTGTCCTCGCGCAGGGCCTGGAACATCTGCTTCGACTTCGCGGCATCCCACTTCACCGTGGAGCCGATGCCCTTGACCTGGTAACCCTTCTCCTCAAGGGGCACGGAGGCGAATTCCGAGGAGGCCGGGGTGAAGCCGCGCATCGCCTTGCCGAGCTCCAGCATCTGCTCCGTGCCGAAGCCCTTGTCGGCCCGGACCGATTCGAGCATCGACGAGGCGACCTGCTGGAATTTCATCGGGTTCATCAGCACACCGCTGCTGGTCGTCTGCTTGATCAGCGCGGCCATGAACTTCTGCTGGCGCTGCATCCGGCCCAGGTCGGCCGCCCCGTCGAGGTGGCGGGAGCGCACGTACTGGAGAGCCTGCCCACCGTCCAGCTCGTGGGTGCCGGCGGCCAGGTCCAGGCCGGTGTACGAGTCCTTGAGCGGCTTGGCGGTGCAGATCTTCACCCCGCCCAGGGTGTCGACCGTCTTCATGAAGCTGGTGAAGTCGACCTCCAGATAGTGGTCGATCTTGACGCCCGTCATCTGCTCGACGGTCCGCACCGTGAGGTGGGGTCCGCCCTCGGCATAGGCGGCGTTCAGCTTCACCGGGTGGGCGGAGTGCTCCTTGCCGGTGGTGCCGTCGGTGTGGGCCGGGAGCTCGGCGTAGCTGTCGCGCGGCAGGCTGATGACGCTGGCCCGCTGCTTGTCGGCCGAGACATGGACGAGCATGAGGGTGTCGGTGCAGTGGCAGGGGGCGCCGCCCAGCTTGTACTTCTTCTTCTCGGCCGCGCTGATCCTGTCGCGGCCGTCGGTGCCGACGAGCAGGAAGTTCATGCCGTGGCCGCCCTGGGGACGGTTCTTCATGTCCTTGAACGGGTCGACCCGGTCGATCCCCGTCTCCAGACCGCTCACCACGGCATGGCCGATGCCGCCGGCACCGAGCACCAGCACGGACAGCCCGGTGACGACCCGCATACCCCACCGGGGTGGCGGTTTCCGCCCGCCGGACCGGTTCCGCAGCCCGGCGCCCCCGGCTCCGGGCTGCCGTGAGGGCCTGCGCTGCGGGCCGGCTGTGCGGGGGTGCGGTGGACGGGGCGATCGGTGCGGCGTGGGCACGAGGGACACCTCCGCGGTGCGAGTAGGACTTTCGCACGGTAGGCCCATACGATCTGCGGACCGGGACGCAGACCCGGCGGCGCGCGCCGCTGTCCCCCGTTCGCGGTAACGTGGCGGCCGAATCACGCCGCCACCTGGGGTGCGAAATCCCCCGGAACCCCGGCACCCCCGAGGACCCCCCGAGGACCACATGTCTGCCGCGCAGTACCCCGCCGTCTCCGTGATCATGCCGGTGCTCAACGAGGAACGCCATCTCAGGAACTCGGTCCGGCACATCCTGGAGCAGGAGTACGCCGGCGAGATGGAGGTGGTGATCGCCCTCGGCCCCTCGAACGACCGTACGGACGAGATCGCTGCCGAGCTGGTCCAGGAGGACTCCCGGGTCCACACCGTCCCCAACCCGACCGGCCGCACCCCCGCCGCGCTCAACGCCGCGATCAAGGCGTCACATCACCCGATCGTGGTACGGGTCGACGGCCACGGCATGCTCTCGCCGAACTACATCGCGACAGCTGTCCGCCTCCTGGAGGAGACCGGCGCGCAGAACGTCGGCGGCATCATGCACGCCGAGGGCGAGAACGCCTGGGAGGACGCCGTCGCCGCCGCGATGACGTCGAAGATCGGCGTCGGCAACGCGGCCTTCCACACCGGAGGGGAGGCGGGCCCGGCCGAGACCGTGTATCTGGGGGTCTTCCGTCGCGAGGCGCTGGAGCGCGCCGACGGCTACAACGTCGAGTTCGTCCGCGCGCAGGACTGGGAGCTGAACTTCCGGATCCGCGAGGCGGGCGGCCTGATCTGGTTCTCGCCGGAGCTGAAGGTGCAGTACCGCCCGCGGCCCAGCATCCGCGCCCTCTCCAAGCAGTACAAGGAGTACGGCCGCTGGCGCCATGTCGTGGCCCGCTACCACTCCGGCTCGATCAACCTGCGTTACCTGGCCCCGCCGACCGCGGTCTGCGCGATAGCCGCGGGCATCGTCGTGGGCGCCGCCGTCACCCCGTGGGCGTTCGTCGTGCCGGCCGGGTACGTCGCGGCCATCGTGGCCGGGTCGCTGCCCGCGGGCAAGGGCCTGCCGCTCAAGGCGCGGGCGCAGATCCCGGTGGCGCTGGCCACCATGCACATGTCCTGGGGGTACGGCTTCCTGACCAGCCCCCGCGCGCTGGCGAAGCGGGTCATCGCCAGCCGCCGCCCGGCCGTACGGGAACAGACGGCCTGACCGCCGCCGCCACAGGAAGAAGGGCCCCGCCGTCGACGGCGGGGCCCTTCTCACACGTACGACCTCACCAGGTGAAGCTCGGGTTGACGTGCATGCACGCCTCCTCGTCCGCGCCGTTGAGCGGGTTCGCCGAGTCCGGTGTCTTCTCCTCGGCGGCCTTGGCGGGGTACGCCTCGTCCTTGCGCCAGTCGGCTCCCACGGCCAGGACGATGCCCGAGACGTCGGTCGACTTCTTCACCTGGGACACCGGGATACCGAGCGCCTTGGCGACCGCCTGCGCGTCACCCTCCAGGTCCGCGCTGGGATAGAGGATGCCGGTCGTCCTGGCGGCCTCGACGTTCTGCTGGTCGACGGTCGCCTTGGCGAAGCCGGCCTCGGTGAGCAGCTCCTGGACCGTGGTCGCCCGGCCCTGGACCGGGCCGAGGGTCTCCGTGGAGCTCGCGTTGCGCACGCTGACCGCGATCTCGGCGGTGGGGGCGGCCTGGTCCTTGGCCACGGGAGTCTTGCGCTTGGACGCCTTGCCGTCGAGCGGGATGTCCTCACGGACCATCCGGAAGACCTGCTCGGCCTCCTCGGCCTTCGGGTACACCCGCCCGCTGAACTGCCCCGTGCCGTAGACGTTCGGCATGGTCGTCATGGTGATGCGGTCGGTCGGGGCCTTCTTCAGCTCCTCGGCCAGGTCGTACAGCTTCTTGACGGTGTCGAGGCCCTTGTCGACCGTGAGCGCGCTGGTGGCCGCCTCGGCGAGGTCCATCAGCTTCCCGGGGTCGGTGAGTTTGGTGCCCTTGCGCAGCTCGCGGACCATCGAGTTCAGGTACTGGTGCTGGGCCTTGGTCCTGCCGAGGTCCGTGTTGTCCTCGAAGCCGTAGCGCGTACGCAGCCACTGGAGGGCCTGCTTGCCCTTGACGGAGGTGGTGCCCTCCTCCAGCTTCAGTCCGGAGCCCTTGCCGTCGCTGGTGTGCGAGTAGACGTTGGCGTCGACACAGACGGGGACACCGCCGATCGCGTCGGCCATGGAGACCACACCCGCGAAGTCGATCATCATGAAGTGGTCGATGGTGATGCCGGTGAGCTCGTACCAGGCGGCCACCGTGCACCCTGGGCCGCCGCGGCCCAGGCTCTCGTTGGTCTGGACGTCGACCGTGCCGGCCGGGTAGACCTTGCCGGTGTCGGGGTCGGTGCACTTGGGCATCTTCAGCATGGTGTCGCGCGGCATGCTGATGACCGAGATGTTGCTGCGGTCCGCGGAGAGGTGGAGCAGCATCTGTACGTCGGCGAGCGGCGTGCCTCCGAAGGTGTCCTTCGCGCCGCCCAGCTTCTGGTTGGCCTTGGAGTCCCTGGCGTCGGATCCGATGAGCAGGATGTTCAGAGGCGTCTGCCCGGCGGAGTTGGCCTTGTGGTCGGCCATCTCCTTGTCGCCGAGCGTCAGGTCCTCTTTCCTGATGTTGCCGTTGAGGTGCTTGTAGTAGATGTAACCGGCGCCGCCGGTGCCGAGTATCAGCAGCGCGAGAACGCACGCCACCCAGCGCAGGACGCGTCGCTTCCCGCCCTTTCCGGCGGTCCGCCGCGCGCGGCGTCCGGGCCTCCCCGGAGGGTTCCCGGCCTGGGGCGGGGCCGTCCGGGCCCGTCGGCCGTGGCCGCTCCGCCCGGCGCCGCCCGGTGCGTCACCGCCGGCTTCGCCGCCCGGCGGCCCGTCGTGCCGGCTGCGTGGCCGTGTCCCCTCCCCGCGCGTGCTGCTACGTCCCACCAGGATCCCCCTGCTCCTCAGAATTCTGCTGTGGCGCGACGACCGGTCGTCACTTCGCGCATTCCGCCTTGTCGGCGCTTGCCCTCTGCATGTCTTCCGGCGCCTTTGCCGGACCGGTGACGGGTACGCCCGCGCCCTTGAAGTCGGCTCCCAGGGTCAGCACCATCGCCTGATCGCCCCCGGCCCCCTGCCCGAGCGCTGTGGCGGGCAGGCCCCAGGAGGTCCGCGAGCGCACGGGCCTGGTCCGGGGTGTACGCCGGCGTCGTCCTGGCGGTCTTCGCCGGGGCGTTCGCCCTGTTCGTGGAGCCGGCCACGCCCTGCTCGTCCCGCAGCCAGGTGACGGTGGCGGCCGCCGCGCCGGTGATGTCGCCGCCGTTGACGACGTCGACGCGTATGCCGGATGCCTCGGCCCCGCTGCCGGATTCGCCCCGGCCGGCCGGCCGATTCGTCGTACGGGAAGGGCCGGACGACTCTGTTCCGGAGTGGTTCAGTCGCAATTCGTAATTGCCGGTCCGCGGGTTGAGCACCCACTGGTCGGCGGGATCTATTTCGTCCGCCCGCCCACGGCTATGCGCGTCCACGGTTTCCTGAATCCTCCGTCGGTGCCACGCGAGGCGCCTCCCCCGGCCGGGCGCTCGGTCGTCCGCTCCGGCCGTGCGCGGCCTGATGACCGCGAGCACCGGATCGCGTCACACTATCCGGCGGAATCAGCCACAGGGGGTGTGCGTGACACATTCCATGCTCTTTACAACCGGGCATTCTGCCTATTCCGCTCCGTTTTGCCGTCCATGTCTGTTGATGTCTTGGGAATTGTTTTACGAGCCGCACGGGTCATCTGCGGCATTCGACCCCGAATAGGTGGGTGCCGGGGTCGGGCTCGCGTCCGAATCGCCTGGCTTCTGGCCGGACGGGTCCTTCCCGGAGCTGTGATCTGCCTGTGAATCCCCGGATTTGATTTCCTCGGCTGGGACCACGGTGACGGGCTCGTCCTTGCGCAGCTGCGTGAAAAGCCGGCCCGCGTCCGGCTGCACGAGCTCGTCGCGGTTCGGGTCGGCGCGGTACTCCCTCCGGGGAACGGTCAGGAACTGCACCTTCTCCGTGGGGACGTTCCGCATCCCGCGCACCAGGTCGTACAGGTCCCTCAGGGAGTCGAGCCCCTGGTCGGTGGTGAGCGACTTGGTCGCCGCGTCCAGCACCGGGTAGAGCCGTGTCGGGTTCAGCAGCACGCCGTTGCTCTGCATCTTGTTGACGAGGGCCCCGAGGAACTTCTGCTGACGGTCCATGCGCTCGGTGTCGCTGCCGTCGCCGATCGACTTACGGGCCCGTACGTATCCCAGGGCCTCCTCGCCGTCGAGCTTCTGGCGGCCTGCGGGGAGCTTGAGGCGGGCGTCCACGTCGTCGACCGGCTCCTTGAGGCAGACCTCCACGCCGTCCACGGCGTCGACCATGTCCTTGAAGCCGTTGAAGTCGATGACCATGTGGTGGTCGACGCGGATGCCCGTCATCTCCTCGACCGTACGGATCGTGCAGGCCGTGCCGCCGAGCTCGAAGGCCCAGTTGAACTGGGCGAACTGCTTCTTCGTGGCCTTGCCGTCGTCCTTGTGGCAGCTGGGGATCTCGGCCATGAGGTCGCGTGGGATCGACACCGCGGTCGCGCTCTCACGGTCGGCCGCGAGGTGCAGCAGGATCGTGGTGTCCGAGCGCTGGCTGCCGCCGTCGTCACGGCCGTACCGGCTGTTGTCGCCGGAGCGGGTGTCGGAGCCGATGAGCAGGATGTTCTGGGCGCCCCTCGCGACCGGCCGCGGGCGCTCCTTCTCGTACGCCTTGAGCTCGGCGGCCGCGCTCGTGTCGGTGCTGATGTTGCCGTCGAGCTTGTTGTAGAGCCACCAGCCGACCCCGGCGGCGACCAGTACGAGGAAGGAGGCGGCGAGAGCGGTCCAGCGGAGCCAGGGCCGCCGGCCGGTCCCGGGGCCGGGCCGGGGGCGCTCGGCCCAGGCGCCGGCCGTGGGGCCGCCGTCGCTCCCGTCCGCGGACCCGCCCCCGGCCGAGTCGTCCGGGCGGTCCGGTTCGGCGGGGGTGCCGGGGCTGTCGCTCACGTCTGCGTCCATCCTTCACGTTCGGCGGCGCGATGGGCCGCCGGTCGCAGAAGTAGACGGCTGAACCTCACGCTTGGTTGTGCATTCGGGCGGCGTTCCCGGTGGAGCTCCGTACCGTCCGATCATGTACCGCCGTCGGTGCGCATTCCCGGGGGCTCGGCCCGCTGTGGGCCGGACGGGTGTCTTCAGGGGCGCTTGTCATACCGCGGTGCCGGTGACCCGCTCGCTTTCGACGCGCTTGGCCAGCCCGTCCTCGTCCAGCCGGTCCAGGTGGCGGCACAGGACGACGGAGCCCCCCGCGGCCAGCGGTGCGAAGAGCCCGGCGGAGAGCCCCTCCCAGGTGTCGTACGTACGGCCCGTCAGGATCCTGGACCCCGGGCCGAGTCCCAGCCCCGCCGCGTCCTCACGAGCCCGCGCGACGAGCTGGTCCGCCGTCAGGCCCACGCCGCCCACCGTCAGTGCGGGGGCCTCCGGGTCCACGGGGGCGTACGGGGCGAAACGGTCGCCCTGGCCGGGTACCTCCACCGCGTAGTCCGCGAACCCCTCGGGAGGCTGCGGGAACCGGCCGCCCAGCGGGCGCAGGGCCAGCGCGACCCGCTCACCGCGGCACGCGCGTGCCCGGTCGAGCGAGTCGGGTCCGCTGACGACCAGATCGGCGGAGGCCGGATCGCCCTGGACCTCGGCGACGACGCCCACGGACGAGCAGGCGAGCAGCCAGACGGCCGACTGCCAGTGGGCGGGGAGCAGCAGGGCGAGCCGGTCGCCCGGCTCGACGGCCAGATCTCCCTGGAGCAGATTGGCGGTCTTGGCCACCCAATTGGCGAAGGTGGCCACCGACAGTTCGACGCGCTCTCCGGTTGCGTCGTCGTAGAAGGTGACGAGGGGACGGCCGGGGTCCGCGGCGAGCGCGGATCGCAGCAGGTCGGCGGGGGTGCGATCACTGGCGTTCATCCGCGCAAGGGTACGCGGCGGGTGCCGGCCCGACGGGGCGTCACGAGTGCCCGTACACCGGTTCGGCAGACGGGGCGTCAACTTCAGGCGGGTTTACTCCAGTAGCCGGGAATACCGGAATCTGTCAAGGATTTCCTGTATGCGTGCACTTCTTGCAACCTCGATCGGCGTCACCTGCGCGACGGCACTCACCCTCCCGCTCGCCGCGCCCGCTCCCGCCGCCCCCGCCCAGGCCCCGGTCGCGCAGGCGCCCGCGGCAGCTCCCGCCGAACCCGCGGGTTCGACCCAGTCGATGCCCCTGCGGCCGCTCCCCGAGGCTGTGCCGAGGGCCACCGGTACACCCACCGAATCCATGCACCCCTCGGCCGCACAAGGGCTGCTGCGGCGCGACTCGCACCGCTTCTCACTCGTCGGCGTCGTCTGGGACGACGCCGACGCCGAACTGCACGGCACCGTCCAGGTCCGCACCCGCGCGACCGGCACCACCAAGTGGTCCGGCTGGCAGTCCCTGGAGACCCACAACACCGACCACGCCGCGGACTCGGGCAGCCCCGAACGCGAATCGGGCACGGTCCGCGGCTCCACCGCCCCTCTCTGGGTCGGCGACTCGGACGGCGTCGAGGTACGCGTACGTTCCGAGAACGCCGGACCGCGCAGCGGCGCCGCGGACACCGCGCCCCTCCCCGCCGGCCTCCAGGTGGAACTCGTCGACCCGGGCGACGACCCGGAGCAGCCGCGCGCCGAGGCCACCCCGGCCACCGGCACCCCGGCCACCGCCACCCCGGCCACCGGCACCCCGTCCGCCGTCACCCCTCCGGCGGGCACGGCGACGCCCGCCACGGCCGCTCAGCCCGGTGCGCTCCCGGAGGCTGCGGCCCTCACGACCGCCGCGGCCGAGAGCTCCGCGGTCAACGCCGACCTCGCCCCGCTGGGTGCCGCCGAGATCTCCGCCCTGAGCAAGGCCGAGTCGGAGGAGCAGGCGGTCGTCGGAGCGGGCGCCAAGCCGTTCGTGGGACCGCGGCCGCGCATCGTCACCCGCAAGGGCTGGGGCGCCGACGAGAGCCTGCGCGAGCGCACCTTCGCCTACACCTCGACCGTCAAGGCGGCGTTCGTCCACCACAGCGCCACCGGCAACAACTACACCTGCGCCCAGGCGCCCTCCGTCCTGCGCAGTATCTACCGCTACCACGTCAAGAGCAGCGGCTGGCGTGACTTCGGCTACAACTTCGCCGTCGACAAGTGCGGAAACATCTACGAGGGACGCGCCGGGGGCGTGTCGAAGGCGGTTCTCGGCGCCCACACCCTCGGTTTCAACACGAACAGCATGGGCATCGCCGTACTCGGGACGTACAGCTCGAAGAACCCGCCCGCCGCGGCGGTCACCGCCATCGCCAAGCTCACCGCCTGGAAGCTCGGTCTGTTCGGCCGCAACCCCAAGGGCAAGGTCACGCTCGTCTCCGGCGGCAGCGGCAAGTACAAGAAGGGTGCGAAGGCCAAACTCAACGTCATCTCCGGGCACCGCGACGGCTTCGCAACCGAATGCCCCGGAATCCGTCTTTACAACAAGCTCGGCACGGCCCGGACCAGTTCGGCGAAGCTGCAGGGCCGCTGACCGGGAGGCTCCGAACGGTCTGCATACACTGGCCAGCCGAAACGAGGCCCGGCCCCAGCAGGAAGCAGAGACGGTGCTGTGACAGAGGCAAAAGAAGCGATCCTCCTGGTCGGTGGCAAGGGCACCCGGCTGCGTCCGCTCACGGTGCACACCCCCAAGCCGATGGTTCCGGCTGCGGGGGTGCCGTTCCTCACGCACCAGCTGGCGCGTGCGAGGGCGGCCGGGGTGGAGCACATCGTGCTCGCCACGTCCTACCTGGCGGAGGTATTCGAACCGTACTTCGGTGACGGTTCGTCGCTCGGCCTCTCCATCGAGTACGTCACCGAGGACGAACCCCTCGGTACCGGCGGAGCCATCAGGAACGTGGCGTCGCGCCTGGCCTCGGGTCCGGACGAACCCGTCATGGTGTTCAACGGGGACATCCTCACCGGCCTCGACATCCGGGCCCTGGTCTCGGCGCACGCCACCTCCGGGGCGGACGTCTCCCTGCACCTCACCAGGGTGGAGGACCCGCGCGCCTTCGGTCTCGTGCCGACGGACGCCACGGGCCGGGTGACGGCCTTCCTGGAGAAGCCGCAGACACCCGAGGAGATAGTCACCGACCAGATCAACGCGGGGGCGTACATCTTCCGCCGGTCGGTCATCGACACGATCCCGGCAGGCCGGCCGGTCTCCGTGGAACGTGAGACCTTCCCCGGCCTGCTGGCCGCCGGGGCCCATCTCCAGGGCATGGTGGACTCCACGTACTGGCTGGACCTGGGCACCCCGCAGGCGTTCGTACGCGGCTCCGCCGACCTGGTCCTCGGCCGCGCCCCGTCCCCGGCCGTGCCCGGCCGCTGCGGCGACCGGCTCGTCCTGCCCACCGCCTCCGTGGCCGCCGACGCCAAGCTGACCGGCGGTACGGTCATCGGCGAGGGCGCGCTGATCGGCGAGGGCGCCAGGATCTCGGGCTCCACCGTGCTGGACGGCGCCGTCGTCGAACCGGGCGCGGTCGTCACCGACTCGCTGGTCGGGGCAGGGGCCCGGATCGGCAGCCGCTCGGTGCTCACGGGCGCGGTGATCGGCGACGGCGCCCAGGTCGGCGCCGACAACGAACTGCGTGACGGGATCCGTGTCTGGTGCGGCGCGGTCCTCCCGGACGCCTCGGTCCGCTTCTCGTCCGACCAGTGACCGGCCTCACCGGCCGGTCCACCGGTGCCACCGGCCGGTGAGAGGTCCTACCGGCCCGTGAGAGCTCCCTTCCGGTCTACCCTCGACAGGAACCCCCGACGACCGAGGACCTCACCCGTGGCAGGACGCTTCGTACCCCGCACCACCGCCGTGCCCCGTCAGGAGCAGGGGTTCGGTGCAGGCTCCGCGTCCGCCCCGCCGTTGGCCCGGACCTGGACACCACCGGACCCGCTCGACCTGCGGCTCGTCCTGAGCCCGTTGCGGCGCGGCCCGGCGGACCCCGCCTACCGCGCCCTGCCCGACGGATCCTTCTGGCGGGCGACCCGCACCCCGGCCGGTCCCGGCACCCTGCGCGTCTCCGCGTCCCCCGACGGCCGCGTCTCGGCGGCGGCCTGGGGACCGGGCGCCCAGTGGCTCCTGGACGGCCTCCCCGCACTGCTCGGCGCGGGTGACACCCCGGACGCCTTCCGCCCCCGCCACAGGCTGATCGCCCTGACCCAGCGCCGCCGGCCGGGTCTGCGCCTGCTCCGCACCGGGCTGGTCATGGAGTCCCTGATCCCGTCGATCCTGGAACAGAAGGTCACCACCGACGAGGCCTACCGCGCCTGGCGGCTGCTGCTCCGCACCTACGGCACCCCCGCCCCCGGCCCCGCCGACCCGGCGTTCGCCACGTACGGCCTGTACGTCATGCCGGACGCCAGAACCTGGTCGCTGATCCCGTCCTGGGAGTGGCACCGCGCGGGCGTGGACGCCAAGCGGTCCGCCACGATCCTGCGCGCGGTCCGGGTGGCCCGGCGCATGGAGGAGGCGGCCGCCATGGAACTCCCCGAGGCGTCGGCCCGGCTGCAGCTGATCCCGGGCATCGGGCCCTGGACGGCCGCGGAGACCTTGCAGCGTTCGAACGGCGCGGCGGACGCGGTGTCGGTCGGCGATCTCCATCTGCCGGGCATCGTGGGTCACGCGCTCGCGGGCAACAGGAACGCCGACGACGAGGAGATGCTGGAGCTCCTCGCCCCGTACGAGGGCCAGCGCCACCGCGCGACCCGCCTGATCATGCTCTCGGGACACACCCCGGCGCGCCGGGCCCCCCGGATGACGCCCCGGGACATCGCCCGGCTCTGACCGGCGGTCCCGGGGTCTGCTTCAGCGCACTGCGATGAACGCCCCCGCGTCACGGGCCGCCCGCGCCGGCGGTGTCCCCGTCGGGTGCCCCACGGCCACCGCGCCCAGCGGATCCCAGGAGTCCGGCAGGTCCAGCACCTCGCGCACCACGGGCCGGCAGAACATCGTCGAGGAGACCCACGCCGAGCCGAGCCGCTCACCCGCGAGCGCCACCAGGAAGTTCTGCACGCCCGCGCCGGCGGCGACCACGAACATCTCGCGCTCCGCGGTGTCCCGGCGCTCGTCCCCGTAGGTGTGCGAGCCGTCCATCACGAGGCAGGGGACGGCCAGGTACGGCGCGTTGCGCAGGACGTCGCCCCGCCGCACCCGCTTGGCCACCGACTCCTCGCTCCGGCCGTCCCGGCGCAGGTCCGCGATCCACGCGTCCCGCATGGCGTCCAGCAGCCGGTGACGCGACCGCTCCGACTCCAGCAGGACGAAGCGCCACGGGGTCGTGTGGTGGGGCGCCGGAGCCGTCACGGCCGCCGCCACAGCTCGTCGTACGGCGCCGGGGTCGACCGGCTCGTCCGTGAACTCCCGGACCGTACGCCGGAGGTTCAGCGCTTCCCGTACCGCCTCGGACGTACCCAGCCGGAACATGTCGTCGGCCGCGACCCGCACCATCGCCCGGGCACCCTGGTCCTCGTCCGCGGACGCGGCCGCCACCACGTGGGGGAGCCCGCGCACCACCGCGACCGGCAGCCCGGACGCCTTGCCCTTGACCAGGTCGCCGGCGGAGGCCAGCTCGTCGGCGGTGGCCACGACGGTGGCGCTCAGCGGATTGCCGTATCCGTCGGTGCCGCCCCGGAGGTCGTCCAGGACCTTGACCCCCGCGGCTCCGATCGCCACGTCCGTCAGGCCGTTGCGCCAGGGGCGGCCGAAGGTGTCCGTGACGACGACCCCGACCTCGACACCGAGCGCGTCCCGCAGGCCGTCCCGGATCAGCCGGGCCGACGCGTCCGGGTCCTCAGGCAGCAGTAGGACCGTCCCGGCCGGGGTGTTCGAGGCGTCGACCCCGGCCGCGGCCATGACGAGCCCCTGCCGGTTCTCCACGATCCTGAGCGCCCCGCGCCGGGCGACCACCCGGACGGTCTCGGCGTCGATCGCCGCCTCCCGGTCCGTGGCCTCGACGATCCGGCCCTCCGCCTTGGAGACGATCTTCGAGGTGACCAGCAGGACATCGCCGTCCACCAGGCCGGGCTCCGTGGCGGCGATCAGCTTCGCGAGGTCGTCGCCCTCCCGCACCTCGGGGACCCCGGGCAGGGCCCACACCCGGTACGAGGGCGCCGCGTCGGCCGGTCCGCCGCTCACGCCCGTACCTCCTCGGCCAGCGCCAGGGCCTGGCGGGCCATCTCGGCGGTGGCGTCGACGTCCGTCATCATCAGCGGGACGGCGCGGCAGCGGATCCCCGCCGCCTCGACCTCGCCGACCACTCCGGCGTCGACGCTGTCGACGAGCCAGCCGTCGAGCAGGCCCGAACCGTAGTGCCGGGCGACGGCCGCGGCGGTGGACTCGACGCCCACAGCGGCCAGCACCTTGTCGGCCATGCCCCGCACGGGCGCGTCGCCGACGATGGGGGAGAGCCCGACGACGGGGACCCCGGCCTCGGCGATCGCCTCCCGGATGCCGGGCACGGCGAGGATGGTCCCCACCGACACGACGGGGTTCGACGGCGGGAAGACGATGACGTCCGACTCGGCGATGGCCTCCAGCACGCCCGGAGCGGGCTTGGCCTGCTCCGCGCCCACCGGCACGACGGCCTGCGCCGGCACGGAGGCGCGCAGCTTCACCCAGTACTCCTGGAAGTGGACGGCCTTGCTCTCGCCGTCGACGTCCACGGCCACATGCGTCTCGATGCGGTCGTCGGACATCGGGATCAGCCGGACCCCCGGCTTCCAGCGTGCGCAGAGGGCCTCGGTGACCGCGCTCAGGGGATAGCCCGCGCCGAGCATCTGCGTGCGGACGATGTGGGTCGCGAAGTCACGGTCGCCGAGGCCGAACCACTCGGGTCCCACCCCGTACGCCGCGAGCTCGTCCTTGACCCGGAAGCTCTCGTCGGTACGCCCCCAGCCCTGCTCCTCGTTGATGCCACCGCCGAGGGTGTACATCACGGTGTCGAGGTCGGGGCAGACCTTCAGCCCGAACAGATGGATGTCGTCGCCGGTGTTGCCGATCACCGTGATGTCCGCGTCGGGCGCGGCCTGTTTGAGGCCACGCAGAAAACGAGCACCACCGATACCGCCGGCCAGAACCACAATGCGCATGCACAACAGTCTGTCAGGCGAAGCCTGATCGTTGTCGGGGTGGTGGTGGGCGACGGGTGGGCTGTCAGGCGAAGCCTGATCGTTGTCGGGGTGGTGGTGGGCGACGGGTGGGCTGTCAGGCGAAGCCTGGTCGTTGTCGGGGTGGTGGTGGGCTGCCCGGCGGTGGGGGAGCCTCAGGCCGGTACGGCGTCCTGGGCGGCCGGAGCGCACTGTGCCGCATGCATGGGCATGTCCGTCAGGCCCGGGAAGTAGATGTGCAGGCTGACGGCGGGCTCCAGGGAGTCGTTGACGACCTCGTGGACGTACCCCGGCGCGAAGACGCGCTGCGCGCCCGCGTCCAGGGCCTGCGCCCCGCGCGCCGTGTGCTCGGTCAACTCGCCCTCCAGGACCGTGAGTACGCCGGAGGAGAGGCCGTGGTCGTGGCGGCCGCTGCCCTGGCCGGGGACCCAGCTCAGCAGCCAGACCTCGTAGCCGGGCCCTGTTTGCAGCCGGTGGTACCAGCGGGTCGCAGTGTCGTACCGGACGAGCGGCGCCCACCGGGCGCGGTCCGCGGCGATGGAGCGGGCGAGTCCTGCGAACCCGGCCACGGTGGAGGGATGGGGGCTGGCCGGCTGGAGGAGGTGCTGGACCTCAAGGATGTCGCCGGCGATCGAAAGGTCGCTGTCGCTGTTCATGGGTGCGGTGGTTCCTCGGCATGTGGATACGCGTGCGGGGGGTCGCGGAGACGCGGGATGCGGTGAAACGAAGGCTGGATCAGAGCTGGAGCACTACGGCTTCAACAGCTGTGACAGCTGGAACAGCAACAGCGGGCCTGGACAGCCGTACGGAACCCACGGGTGTGGGTCGTGTACGTCACTGCGGTCGCTGGCATGAAGTCAAGGAGACCGGGTGGGTCTGCCCTCTGTCAACCCAATGCCCGATTTGGCGGCAATGTTTCACCCCATCCGGTTGCGGTCGGTGGAGAAAGGTTTTGGCACCCATTGCAGGGGCAAGGTGGCGCATCAACTGTGTCCGTAAACGCGGCTGACGGGCCGTGACCCTACTGTGATCTTGGTCGCTTCGGTGATCAAATCGAAACATCGGGACCGCCTCGCTCGTCTCGTCGATGGAGAAGTGGGGCCGGACGGCGCCGATGGCATATGTCAGGTTTTTGGTGATTTGAACACTTACCGCATAGGCTTGGTTCCGCAGAGTGAATACCGAGGCCAATAGCAGATCTTCGCTTGACTGGCCCGAAGCTACACACTTGTAATTTCACTCGTGTCGTTCGGCCGCATCGATAACGGCCGCATCACGGGGACGCAAGAGACAGACGAGGGGCGCACATGACCGAGCTGTTCCAGCAACTGCTGGTCGAGGACGCGGACGAAGAGCTCGGCTGGCAGGAGCGCGCGCTGTGCGCCCAGACCGACCCCGAGTCCTTCTTTCCTGAAAAGGGCGGCTCCACCCGCGAGGCCAAGAAGGTCTGTCTCGCCTGCGAGGTCCGTTCCGAATGCCTTGAGTACGCCCTGAACAACGACGAACGGTTCGGGATCTGGGGCGGTCTCTCCGAGCGGGAGCGGCGACGCCTGAAGAAGGCGGCCATCTGACGCCGAGCTCCCGGACTCCGGGGACGGCGATGGCCTGGGGGCCGCACCCTGTACGCAGGGCGCGGCCCCCAGGCCATCGGCATGTCAGGCCATCTCCGGCATCTCCGGCCGTCTCCGTTCCCGCCGGTCAACCGCTCGGCGCGGGCCGGACATCCGTACCGTTAGTGTGGGGCCCCGTCCGAGAGACGCGCCAACGCCCCGCCGGGGCGCGCGTGTACACCGATGCAGCCCCCGGGGGGGACCCCCTCCGGACCCGGCCGGAGGGCCCGTACCCCGATGTCCGTGCACAGCCACTCGGCGGCGCCGAACGCGGCCGCCGCCGCCCCAGAGTTCCCCCGGCACGTCGTCACCGCCGTGCTCGTCTCGCACGACGGCGCACGATGGCTGCCTCATGTGCTCGGCGGACTGCTCGGGCAGGAGCGCCCCGTACAGAACGTCGTCGCCGCCGACACCGGCAGCGCCGACGACTCCGCCCGTCTGGTGACCGAGGCGCTGGGCGGCGAGCGCGTCCTCCATCTGGCTCGGCGTACGAGCTTCGGCACGGCCGTCGACGAGGCGACCCGCACGGCCGGCGTCCTCACCCCCGACGACCTGCCGTACCTGAAGCGCCCCAGCGGCTGGGACCCCGTCACCCGCAGCTGGCGCGACGACGCGTACGACCTGCCGGAGCTTCCGCACGGCGAACCCGTCCAGTGGCTCTGGCTGCTGCACGACGACAGTGCCCCCGAGCCGGACGCGCTCGCCGAGATGCTCCGCGTCGTCGACAACGACAAGCACGCCGCGATCGTCGGTCCCAAGCTGCGGGGCTGGTACGACCGCAAGCAGCTCCTCGAGGTCGGCGTCTCCATCGCCAACAGCGGGCGCCGCTGGACCGGACTGGACCGCCGCGAACAGGACCAGGGCCAGCACGACCAGGTCCGTACGGTGCTCTCCGTCTCGTCCGCCGGCATGCTGGTGCGCCGCGACGTCTGGGAGGAGCTCGGCGGCTTCGACCGCAGGCTCCCGCTGATGCGTGACGACGTCGACCTCTGCTGGCGCGCGCACATGGCCGGCCACCGGGTGCTCGTCGCGCCCGACGCCGTCCTGCGGCATGCCGAGGCCTCCGCCAGGGAACGCCGCCCCATCGACTGTGCCGGACGCTCCGTCGCCAGCCCGCACCGCGTCGACAAGGCCGGCGCCGTCTACACGATGCTCGTCAACGCCCGCGGCAAACAGCTGCCGTGGGCTCTGGTCCGCCTCGTCGTCGGCACCCTTCTGCGCACCCTCGCCTACCTCGTCGGCAAGGTGCCCGGGCAGGCGCTCGACGAGGTCGCCGGACTCTTCGGCACCCTGCTGCGCCCCGGGCGGATCCTCGCCGCGCGCCGCGCGCGCAAGGGGGGAGCGGTGGACGCGGCCGAGCTGCGGTCGCTCTTCCCGCCGCCCGGCGCCACGGTCCGGGCCACCGTCGAACAGGTCGCGGGCAACTTCGGCAACCGCACCGACTCCGACGCCGGCGGTTCGCGGCACGGAGCGGTCGAGTCCGGGCCGGGCGGTGACGACGCCGACTTCCTGGAGATCGAACAGTTCGCACGGCTCAAGAAGATGGGCCGCAAGCCCGGCCCCGTGCTCTTCGCGCTCCTCCTTCTCGTCTCGCTGGTGGCCTGCCGGGGCCTGCTCGGCAGTGGGGCACTCGCGGGCGGCGCACTGCTGCCCGCCCCGGCCGACGTCTCCGACCTCTGGGGGCGTTACGCGGACGGCTGGCACCCCGTCGGTACCGGCGGAACCCAGTCCGCACCTCCCTACCTCGGCGTGATCGCCGCCCTTTCGGCGCTGTTCCTCGGCTCCACGGGCTTCGCGCTGACCCTCCTGCTCGTCTGCTCGGTCCCGCTCGCAGGGCTCACCGCGTACTTCGCCTCCCGGCCGCTGATCGAGTCCCGGCTCCTGCGGGCCTGGGCGAGCGTCGCGTACGCCTTCCTGCCCGCCGCCACCGGAGCGCTGGCCACCGGGCGGCTCGGCACAGCGGTCCTGGCCGTCCTGCTTCCGCTGATCGCCCGCGCGGCCGTCGCCGCGCACGGGCTGCGGGGCGACGGTTCCACCGCACGCGGCAGCTGGCGCGCCACCTGGGCGTACACCCTGCTGCTCACGTTCACCATGGCCTTCACGCCGATCGTCTGGCCACTCGCGGTGGTCCTCGGCATCGGGGTGCTCGTGCTGCGCCGGAGCGACATCGCGGCGTACGGACTCCGCTTCCTGGCCACGGCCGGAACCCCGCTCCTGGTCCTCGCGCCCTGGTCGCTCTCCCTGCTGACCAGCCCGTCGAACTTCCTGAAGGAGGCCGGGCTCGACATCGGTACGGGCACGGCGTCCGCCCTCGACCTGCTCGGCATCAGCCCCGGCGGCCCCAAGGCCGCCGGCGGCGTCCTGCTGCTGGGCATCGTGCTGGCGGCGCTGGCCGCCCTGTTGCGCGGGGAGCGGCAGTTCGCGATCCGCACCGCCTGGGTCGTCGTGCTCGTCTCCCTGGTCTTCGCGGCGATCTCCAACGGTTCCACCTGGGCGGGGCCCGCCACGCTCGTCTACGGCATCGCGCTGCTCACCGCCGCGCTGCTCGGCGCGGACGGCGCCCGGATCCGGGTCGCCGCACTGAGCTTCGGATGGCGTCAGCCGGTCGCCGCGCTGATCGCCCTGGCCGCCGGGCTCGCCCCGGTCCTGGCCGCGGCCGGCTGGATGATCGGCGGCGCGGCCGGTCCGGTGGAGCGCCGCGACCCCGTGCAGGTGCCCGCCTTCGTCGCGGAGGAGAGCAGCACCCGGGACCAGGCGCGCACGCTGGTGCTCGGGGGCACGTCCCCCGCCGCCGTCTCCTACAGCCTGGTCCGCGGCTCGGGCGCCCGCCTGGGCGACGCCGAGCTCACCGAGGCCGGCGGCAGCAACACCCACCTGGACAAGGTCGTCGCCAACCTGGTCGCGGGCTCCGGTGCCGACCAGGGCAGTCAGCTCAGCGGCTTCGCGATCCGCTACGTACTCGTACGGGACGGGGCGCCCCGGCAGATGAGCCGGGTGCTGGACTCGACCCCGGGGCTGAGCAGGCTCAGCCAGCTGGACGGCAGCGCCCTGTGGCGGGTCGACCGTCAGGTCTCCAGGCTCGCGGTCATCCCCTCCGGCGAGGGCGCCGAGCCCGTGCCTGTCGGATCGCAGTCTGTCGGGGCGCACGGTGAGATCCCCGAGGGCGGCTCCGGCCGGGTGCTCCGGATCGCCGACGCGGCCGATCCGGGCTGGCAGGCCACGCTGAACGGCAAGGCACTGACCCCGAAGACCGTGGACGGCTGGGCACAGGGCTTCGAGCTGCCCGCCGAGGGCGGCACGCTGGACCTCACCTTCGACGAACCCGTCACGCACACCGCCTGGGTCTGGGCGCAGGTGGCGCTCGGCGTCTTCCTGGTGGTGATGGCTCTGCCGGGCCGCCGCCGGGAGATCGACGACGACCTGCCGGAGGAGACCGAGACCGTCGCGGCCGAGCCGGTCGCCGGTGAGGGACGCCGGGCCCGCAGGCTGCGCGCGGCGGCCCAGGCGGAAGCGGTGGCGGGAGACGACGCGACGGGGACGGGGTACGCGGAGGACGGCACGGCGACCGGGTACGGCGAGGCTGCTCCGGGCGTTCCGGAGCAGGCGCCGGGGGAGTACATCCCGGCGCAGCAGAGCGCCGATCCGTACGCGGCGGTTCCTGGCGCCCAGGACGGCACGGACCCGTACGCGGCCGGCCAGGACGGTGCGGACCCGTACGCGGCCGGCCAGGACGGCACCGGCGCCTACGCGGCGGTCCCGCAGCAGAACTACGGGGAGTGGGAGGCGCAGCAGCAGTACCAGGGCGCCGACTACGGCCAGTACCAGGGCGGCCAGGACGCCGGCCAGTACTACCAGCCCGATCCCTACCAGCAGGACCCGTACCAGCAGCAGGGCGCCTACGACCCGTACGGCTACGCCCAGCAGCAGCCCTACGCCCCGGGGACGGGCGAAGCCGCCCCGTACGACGGGCATGACGAGCACGACGAGAACGCGACCCCGGGCCAGGGCCCGTGGCCGAACGGCAACGGCAACGCATCGCGAGGCGAGTCCGAGTGAAGTCCACCCCCCTGTCCCTCATCGCGGGCGTCGTCGCCCTCGCCGCCGTCACCGGCTTCGCCGCGCTCACCGTGCCCGGTGACGAGGGTGCCACGGAGGCGAAGGCCGCTGCCCGACTCCCTGTCGAGCGCTCCAGCCTGCTCTGCCCGGAGCCGAGCATGTCCGACCTGGCGGAGACGACGTACACGTCCTTCACCCCGGCGGGGAAGGGCGGCCAGGAGGCCGGTGCCGCCGAGCTGAAGGCGGCCGAAGCCCTCCCCGCGGACGAGGGCGCGGACGAGGAGAAGGAGGACGCGGACAAGGACGACAAGGACAAGGCGGCGGACAGCAAGCCCGTCATCTCGCTCAAGGACCTCGGCAAGCCGTCCACCGCCGAGACCTCCAAGTCCGGGGCTCCCGCGCTCGTCGGCACCGCCACCGGCGCGTTCGCCCCCGGCTGGACCGCGCAGCAGACCACCATGGCCGCCGCGGGCGGTGCCCGCGGTCTTCTCGGCGTCAGCTGCACCGCCCCCGACACGGACTTCTGGTTCCCGGGAGCGAGCACGGGCAAGGCCCGTCAGGACTACGTCCACCTCACCAACCCCGACGACACCGCCGCCGTCGCGGACATCGAGCTGTACGGCGCCGAGGGCCCCCTGAAGTCCGATGTCGCGGAGGGCATCACCGTCCCGGCGAGGTCGAGTGTCCCGATGCTGATCTCGACCCTGACCAGCGAGGCCGCCGAGAACGTCACCGTCCATGTCACGACCCGGTCGGGACGTGTCGGCGCGGTCGTGAGCGCCGCCGAGGACGAGGTGGGCAGCGACTGGCTGGCCGCCTCCGCCGACCCGGCGGGCGCCCAGGTCCTGCCGGGGATCCCGGCCGACGCCACCTCCGTACGCCTGGTGGCGTTCGCGCCCGGTGAGGACGACGCCGATGTGAAGGTCCAGCTCCTGGGCAAGAACGGGGCGTTCTCACCGGCCGGGAACGACACCCTGCACATCAAGTCGCAGATGACCGCGAGCGTCGACCTCAAGGACGTCACACGGGGGGAGCCCGGCTCGCTCCGGCTGACCCCCGTCGACGGCAGCAGGACTCCGGTGGTGGCCGCCCTGCGCGTGGTGCGCGGCAAGGGGGCCGAGCAGGAGGTCGCGTTCATCCCGGCCACCGGCCCCGTGGGCGAGCGGGCGAGCGTGGCCGACAACCGGGCGAAGGGCTCGGTGCTCTCCCTGACCGCCCCGGGCGAAACGGCCAAGGTCAAGGTCACCGCGTCGGCGGGCAGTGAGGGCGGCGACGCGGCGGTCAAGACGTACACGGTCAAGGGCGGCACGACGCTGGAGGTCCAGCCGGAGGCTCCGGCCGGCCTCAAGGGCGGCTACGCCCTGACGGTCGAGTCCGAGTCGGGCGGCCCGGTGCACGCCGCCCGCACGCTCACGATCGAGGAGGGCGGCATCGACATGTTCACCGTGCAGACGCTGCCGGACGACGAGGGCATGGTCGAGGTGCCCGAGGCGGAGCAGGATCTGTCGGTCCTGGACGACTGAGGCCGCGCGCCGCGGGCGGTTCAGTCCTGCCCGTAGCGCGGGTCGACCGACTCGGGCGAGAGGCCGAGCAGCTCCGCGACCTGTTCCACCACGACCTCGTGCACCAGCAGAGCGCGCTCGTCGCGGCTCTTGGTGCGGATCTCGACGGGGCGCCGGTAGACGATGATCTGGGCGGGCCGCCCCTTCTCGGCGGACACCGCGCGCCCCAGCGGCACGGTCTCCTCGAGCGAACCCGGCACATCGAGGACCAGGAAGTCGACATCCGTCAGCTGGGGCCAGCGCCGCTCCAGCCGCTCCACCGAATCCTGGACGAGATCGCGGAAGCTCTCGGCCCTGCTGACGGACAGCGGCACCTGCGGCGGCGCGACCGGTCCGCGCATACCGCGGCCATGGCGGTCGCGGCGGCGGGGCCGTGGCTCGGGCGGGTGGGGCGGTACGGGACTGTCCATCACCGACGCAGCGTAACGCTCCCCGGCCCGGGGCGATCACGGCTCCTCCGCCGGCCCGCTCCGTGTCCCAAGATGAACATTCCGGCCAGGGTTGAGTGCGGTTCCGGTCCTTGCTCCGATCGCGGACCCTCCGTCGAATGATCGATCGTGTTCTCCCCGGCGACCTCGACGCGGCCCCCGCGAACCGGCTGCCGCGCAGGTCGGAACGGCTGCGCCGGAGCCCCGCCGGGCTCCGTGCACGGGGCGACACGACGGGGTGACCCGGGGGAGAGTCGTCGCAGCCCGCTCAAGAGTGCGGTACCGTCCAACATCGTGAGCCCTGTACGTCGCTGTTCGCGAACCGCGTGCGGCCGTCCCGCCGTCGCGACACTGACGTACGTCTATGCCGACTCGACCGCGGTCCTCGGCCCGCTCGCCACCTATGCCGAGCCCCACTGCTACGACCTCTGCGCCGAGCACGGTGAACGGCTCACCGCGCCGCGCGGCTGGGAAGTCGTCCGGCTCTCCGACCCCTCGGCTCCCACCCGCCCCAGCGGTGACGATCTCGAAGCGCTGGCCAACGCCGTGCGCGAGGCGGCCCGGCCCCAGGACCGTCAGCAGGGCGGCAGGGGTCCCCGGGCGGCCGACCCGGTGGAGGTCGCGCGCCGCGGACATCTCCGGGTGCTGCGCTCCCCGGACTCCTGAGACCCCTCCCGTACCACGGGTCCCACCCGCCACCTCTCCGTACCGGAAGAAGTTTTCCGGTACGGAGCATTGACGCTGGCTTGTCGCGGACACGACCATTCCCCCACCCGTGAGAGATCGCTTCCGCATCACGGAATCCGGGGAGGCATGTGTGTTTGTCCAGCAACTCGAACCCGTAGCCGATTCGCTCGCTCTGTCCGCTCTCGTCGCTTCCCTGCCACTGGTGACCGTCCTGGTGCTGCTGGGCGCCGTCCGCATGAAGGCCCACCGCGCCGGCCTCATCGGGCTCGCCGTCGCCGTGCTCGTCGGCTGGCTGGCGTTCGGCATGCCCGTCGGGCAGACCCTGTCCGCGGGGGCGCAAGGTGTCCTCTTCGGGCTCTTCCCCATCATGTGGATCGTCGTCAACGCCCTCTGGGTGTACCGGATGACCGTCCGCACCCACCACTTCGACATCCTGCGGCGCTCCTTCGGCCGGGTCTCCGACGACCCCCGCATCCAGGCCCTGGTCATCGCCTTCTGCTTCGGCGCGCTCCTGGAGGCGCTGGCCGGCTTCGGCGCACCCGTCGCGATCTGCTCCGTCATGCTCGTCGCGCTCGGCTTCGACCCGGTCAAGGCCGCGGTCGTCTCCCTGGTCGCCAACACCGCGCCCGTCGCCTTCGGCGCCATGGGAACCCCCGTGGTGACCCTCGCCCAGGTCACCGGCCTGCCGCTGGACGACGTCGCCACGGTCGTCGGCCGCCAGACACCGCTGCTCGCGCTCGTCGTCCCGCTGATCCTGGTCTTCCTGGTCGACGGCAGGCGAGGGTTGCGGGAGACCTGGGTGCCCGCGCTCGTCTGCGGGGTGGCCTTCGCCGTCGCGCAGTTCGCCGCGTCCAACTTCGTCTCCGCCCAACTCGCCGACATCGCGGCCGCTCTGGTGGGCGCGGGCGCGCTGATCGCCGTCCCCGGCGCCCGCAGGCCCGCCGACGAGCCCGTACGCGCCGCCGTCCTGACGGGCGTGCGCAGCGAGGACCTGGACCAGGAGGACCCGCGCCGCGAGGTGCTGCGCGCCTACGCCCCGTACGCCCTGATCGTCGCGGTGTTCTCCATCGCCCAGATCCCGCCCGTCAAGCGGCTGCTCGCCGAGGCGACGCGCGTCTTCGACTGGCCGTTCCTCGATGTCGCGGGGCCCGATGGCGAACCGGTCGGCGCCAACGAGTTCTCCCTCCCGCTCATCGGCACCGGCGGCACCCTCGTCCTGATCGCCGGCCTGATCACCGCCGTCGTCATCGGCGTACGGGCAGGAACCGCCGCGCGGGAGTGGGCGGCCACCGTGCACGAACTTCGCTACGCGATCCTCACCGTGACGTCCGTCCTCGCCCTCGCCTACGTCATGAACCTCTCCGGCCAGGCCGCCACCATCGGGCAGTCCGTCGCCGCGGCCGGTGCGGGGCTCGCCTTCCTCTCACCGGTGCTCGGCTGGTTCGGCGTCGCCGTGTCCGGCTCCGACACCTCGGCCAACGCCCTCTTCGGCGCGCTCCAGGTGTCCGCCGCACGGGAGTCCGGCCTCTCGCCGGAGCTCCTCGCCGCCGCAAACAGCTCCGGGGGCGTGCTGGGCAAGATGATCTCCCCGCAGAATCTGACGATCGCCTGCGCGGCCGTCGGTCTCGCCGGACGCGAGGGGGATCTGCTGCGGAAGGTACTGCCGTGGAGCCTCGGCCTGCTGCTGGTGATGTGCCTGGTCGTGATGGCCCAGAGCACGGCGGTGCTGGGCTGGATGCTCCCCTGACCGGAGGTCCGGGGCCGCCGGGTAGTTTGGGCGGTCCGTAAAGATCCCAGGAGGACCGGCCGTGGTTGCTGACCTGTCGCAGCTCGTGAAGGCGTACGACGTGCGCGGAGTCGTGCCCGACCAGTGGGACGAACCGCTCGCCGAGCTGTTCGGCGCGGCCTTCGTCCAGGTCACCGACGCGGACGCCATCGTGATCGGCCACGACATGCGGCCGTCCTCGCCCGGTCTGGCCGCGGCCTTCGCCCGCGGTGCGACGGCACGCGGCGCCGACGTGACGCTCATCGGGCTCTGCTCGACGGACCAGCTGTACTACGCGTCCGGGGCGCTGGACCTGCCCGGAGCGATGTTCACGGCCTCGCACAACCCGGCGCGGTACAACGGCATCAAGCTGTGCCGCGCCGGGGCCGCGCCCGTGGGCCAGGACACCGGCCTGACCGAGATCCGCACCCTGGTCGAGCAGTGGTCGGAGCACGGCCTCCCCGCCACGACCGCGACCACCCCGGGCACGGTCACCGAGCGCGACACCCTCACCGACTACGCCGCGCACCTGCTGGGCCTCGTCGGCCTCTCCGGGATCCGTCCGCTCAAGGTCGTCGTGGACGCGGGCAACGGCATGGGCGGCCACACCGTGCCCACCGTCTTCGCGGACCTCCCCCTCGACCTCGTGCCCATGTACTTCGAGCTCGACGGCACCTTCCCCAACCACGAGGCCAACCCGCTCGACCCGAAGAACATCGTCGACCTCCAGGCCCGCGTCCTCGCCGAGGGGGCCGACCTGGGCCTCGCCTTCGACGGCGACGCCGACCGCTGCTTCGTCGTCGACGAGCGCGGCGAAGGCGTGTCACCGTCCGCGATCACGGCCCTGGTGGCCGCCCGTGAGCTGGCCCGCAACGGCGGCAAGGGCACCGTCATCCACAACCTGATCACCTCCTGGTCGGTCCCCGAAGTCGTACGCGAGAACGGCGGCACCCCCGTCCGTACCCGTGTCGGCCACTCCTTCATCAAGGCCGAGATGGCCGAGCACGGCGCGATCTTCGGCGGCGAGCACTCCGCGCACTACTACTTCCGCGACTTCTGGAACGCCGACACGGGCATGCTCGCCGCCCTCCACGTCCTCGCCGCACTGGGCAGCCAGGAGGGCCCGCTCTCCGGACTCCTCGACCGGTACGACCGCTACTCGGGATCCGGTGAGATCAACTCCACCGTGGCCGACCAGGCGGACCGGCTTTCGGCGATCAGGGCGGCGTACGGCCACCGGGACGACGTACGGTTCGACGAGCTGGACGGGCTCACCGTGACCGGCGGCGACTGGTGGTTCAACCTCCGCGCCTCCAACACCGAGCCCTTGCTACGTCTGAACGTCGAGGCACGGGACGAGAAGACCATGGCTGCGGTGCGCGACGAGGTCCTCGCCGTCGTCCGCGCGTGACCGCTCCGCGTCCGTGCGGCGTGTCCGAGATGTCCGCGCCGCCCGCGACCGCCCCGCCGCCCCTCGGGCGCACGCCGCCGACGCATGCCCCGTCGGGCGGGGCCTGCCGGGCCGCGACCCTCCCGGCCCGGCGGTAGGCTGACCACGCCCCAAGGGTCTTACGTTTTGGATCAGGCCCCGCGAGCCCGGCATGATCCAAACGAAAGACCCCAGCTCCGCGGACCCGAACCGGGTCCGAACCGGATCCGCACCGCATGCCCGAAGGGACCCACCCCATGCCGCTCGAAGCCGGCCTTCTGGAGATCCTCGCCTGCCCGGCCTGCCACGCCGGCCTCGACGACCGGTCCGCCGCCGAGAGCCCCGAGCTGGTCTGCACCGGCGCGGACTGCGGTCTCGCCTACCCGGTGCGGGACGGCATCCCGGTGCTCCTCGTCGACGAGGCCCGCCGCCCCGCGTAACCCGCACCCTGATCAGCACGGTGATCGGAGGCCCACCACCATGCTCGACGAGTCGCTGCTCGACGCACCGGAAGCACTGGCCCGAGCCGACCGGCGAGGACTGCTGCGCGGTGCCGCCGAGGCCGGAGCCCGCGTCCGCACCGCCACCCGGCACGCCGCCGAGGCCGGAATCGGTGCCCTGGCCCCCGAAGGGCGGCCCCGCGCCGTCCTCGTCGCGGGGCCCGGCACCGCCGCGACCGGCGTCGCCGATCTGATCGGCGCCCTCGCCGGCGCCTCCGCGCCCGTCACCGCGATCCGCCCCACCGGGGTCGCGGCCGCCGCCGGGGCGCTGCGCTGGGCGCTGCCCGGCTGGGCCGGATCCGTGGACCTGCTGCTCATCGCCACGGCCGACGGTTCGGAACCGGGCCTCGCGCTGCTCGCCGAGCAGGCCTACCGCCGCGGCTGCACGGTCGTCGCCGTCGCGCCCGTCCGGTCCCCGTTGCGCGAAGCCGTCGACGGGGTCCATGGACTCGTCGTGCCCATGGCGGCCGCCCCGCACGGTGAGTACGACGCCGAGACCTCGGCGGCAGGCCCCGGCACGCTCTGGGCCCTTCTCACCCCGCTGCTCGCCCTGCTGGACCGCGTGGGCCTGATCGAAGCGCCCCCGGAGACCCTGCAGAAGGTCGCCGACCGCCTCGACCGCACCGCGGAGCGCTGCGGGCCGGCCATCGCCACGTACAGCAACCCGGCCAAGACCCTCGCCGCGGAACTAGCCGACAGCCTGCCCCTCGTCTGGACGGAGGGTGAGGCCGCGGGCCCCGTCGGGCGCCGCTTCGCCGCTGTCCTGGCCGAGCTCGCCGGCCGCCCGGCCCTCGTGGCCGAGCTGCCGGAGGCGCTCCCCTCCCACGGAGGGCTGCTCGCCGGAGCGTTCGCAGCGGGGGCCGACCCCGACGACTTCTTCAGGGACCGGGTGGACGAACCCGAGGCCATGCGCGCCCGCGTCGTCCTGCTCCGCGACCGGCCCGCCGGCGGCCTGACCGCGAGCCCGGCCGCCCGTGAACTGGCCCTGAGCCACGACACGGCCATCAGCGAACTCGAACCCGAGGAGGGCAGCGCGCTCGAAGCCCTCGCCGAGCTCCTCGCGGTCACCGACTTCGCCGCCGTCTACGCCTCCCTGGCCTCCGACAACCGGGCCTGACGGCCCGCCACCCCTGGGCGCCCACGCCCGCGCATCCCACGAGGACTCATCTCCATGGACCGGCTCTCCAACACCGTGCGCCCCTACGCCTGGGGGTCCACCACGGCCATCCCCGAGCTGCTCGGCACAGCCCCGACCGGCGAACCGCAGGCCGAGATGTGGATGGGGGCCCACCCGGGAGCCCCTTCGCGCCTCACCCGGCCCGCCGGTACGGACACCGCCGCCGGCGCCGCGGGCTCCGGAGCCGGTGAGCGGTCCCTCACGGACGTCATCGCGGCCGACCCCGAGCGCGAACTGGGCGCCCCGGCCGTCCGTGCCTTCGGCCCCCGGCTCCCCTTCCTGCTCAAGCTGCTCGCGGCCGGTGCCCCGCTGTCCCTCCAGGTCCACCCCGACCTCGCGCAGGCACAGCAGGGGTACGCGGACGAGGAAGCCCGGGGCATCCCGGTGGACGCGCCGCACCGCACCTACAAGGACGCCAACCACAAGCCCGAGCTGATCTGCGCGCTCACGCCCTTCGACGGGCTGTGCGGCTTCCGCAGGCCCGCCGAGGCCGCCGACCTGATAGCCGCCCTCGGCGTGGACTCCCTCAAGCCCTTCGTCGACCTGCTCCGCGCCCACCCCGAGGACGGGGCGCTGCGCGAGGTCCTCACGGCGATCCTCACCGCGGACCCCGACGAGATGGCGCACACGGTCGCCGAGGCGGCCGAGGCCGCCGGGCGGCTCGGCGGCGCCCATGCCCCGTACGCCCAGATCGCCCACCACTACCCCGGCGACCCCGGCGTCATCGCGGCCATGCTGCTGAACTACGTACAACTCCAGCCGGGCGAGGCGATGTTCCTCGGAGCGGGTGTGCCCCACGCCTATCTCGGCGGCCTCGGTGTCGAGATCATGGCCAACTCCGACAACGTGCTGCGCTGCGGTCTGACCCCCAAGCACGTCGACGTCCCCGAACTGCTCCGCATCGTCCGCTTCGAAGCCACCGAGCCCGGCATCCTGCGCCCCGAGGCCGCACCCGGCGGCGAGGAGGTGTACGAGACGCCGGTCGACGAATTCCGGCTGTCGCGTTACGTCCTGTCCTCCGGCGGCCGCCCCGTCGACCTCACGGCGCCCACCGCGCAGATCCTGCTCTGCACGGCAGGCGCCCCGCGGGCAGGTGAGATCGCTCTCGCACCCGGCGAATCCGTGTTCGTCCCTGCGGACGAATCGGTAGAAGTGGCCGGTACGGGAACGCTCTTCCGTGCGACCGTCGTGGTCTGACGTACCGTCCGCACCCAGCGGCTGCAACAATGTCCGGCCGTAACGCGGCGCCCGTGCCGCAGCACCGAGGAAGGGACACCAGGCACCCATGAGCGCGTCAGGCGGAACCAAGGCGATCGTGGCGGCACTCGCCGCCAACCTCGCGATCGCAGTGGCCAAATTCGTGGCGTTCCTCTTCAGTGGCTCTTCATCGATGCTGGCGGAGAGCGTCCACTCACTGGCGGACTCGGGCAACCAGGGGCTCCTGCTGCTCGGCGGCAAGAAGGCCCAGCGGGAGGCGACCCCCCAGCACCCCTTCGGTTACGGGCGTGAGCGCTACATCTACGCCTTCCTCGTCTCCATCGTCCTGTTCTCGGTCGGTGGCATGTTCGCGATCTACGAGGGCTACGAGAAGATCAAGCACCCGCACGAGATCGAGGCCTGGTACTGGCCGGTCGGCGTACTGGTCTTCGCGATCATCGCCGAGAGCTTCTCCTTCCGTACGGCCATCAAGGAGTCCAACCAGACCCGCGGCAAGCTGTCCTGGACGCAGTTCGTCCGCCGCGCCAAGGCGCCCGAGCTTCCCGTCGTCCTTCTCGAGGACCTCGGCGCGCTCGTCGGGCTGATCCTGGCCCTCGGCGGCGTCGGCCTGGCCCTGGGCACCGGAAACGGCGTGTGGGACGGCATCGGCACCCTGTGCATCGGCATCCTGCTGATCGTGATCGCGATCGTTCTCGCCGCGGAGACGAAGTCGCTGCTGCTCGGTGAGGCGGCGGGTACCGAGGACGTCGAGAAGATCCAGGCCTCCGTGGTCGACGGCGACACCGTCACCCGCATCATCCACATGCGCACGCTCCACCTCGGTCCGGAAGAGCTGCTGGTGGCGGCCAAGATCGCGGTGCGGGCCGAGGAGTCCGCCGCCGAGGTCGCGGAAGCGATCAACGCCGCCGAGAACCGGATCCGCGAGGCGGTCCCGATCGCCCGGGTCATCTACCTCGAACCCGACATCTACGACGAGAAGGCGGCTGCCGCGGGCACCAACCCGGGCAAGGCACCGGGCGGCCCCGCGTCTCCCGACGGCACACCGACGGAATCCGGCCACTGACCCCCTGAAGATCGGCCCCGAACGGCCCTGCGACCCACGCCGCCCCCCAGGCGGACTGGGGCTCGCTGGGCCGTTCGGTGTAGATTCGGGGGAGTACCAGACGTCGCTGCTGATGGCGGTCGATCGGTCCGCGCGAGTGGACCGGCCGAGGGAGAGAGGGCCTCCGACGGACTGCACTGCGGATCGCCCGGGCATTCGTGTGCCCGTCGTGGCCGCCGCAGAGCCAGCCAACCACCCTCGACCCACTACGAGGAGCAGCCCGTTATGACGACGGCCGCCAATCGCCAGGACTTCAAGGTCGCCGACCTTTCCCTCGCCGCCTTCGGGCGCAAGGAGATCACCCTCGCCGAGCACGAGATGCCCGGCCTGATGTCGATCCGCGAGGAGTACACCGCCGCCCAGCCGCTGGCCGGCGCGCGGATCACCGGCTCCCTGCACATGACCGTGCAGACCGCGGTGCTCATCGAGACCCTCGTCGCCCTGGGCGCCGAAGTCCGCTGGGCCTCCTGCAACATCTACTCGACCCAGGACCACGCCGCCGCAGCGATCGCGGTCGGTCCGAACGGGACCCCGGACGCCCCCGCCGGCGTCCCGGTCTTCGCCTGGAAGGGCGAAACCCTGGAGGAGTACTGGTGGTGCACGGAGCAGGCTCTGACCTGGCCCAACACCCCCACCGGTGGCCCGAACATGATCCTCGACGACGGTGGTGACGCCACCCTCCTCGTCCACAAGGGCGTCGAGTTCGAGAAGGCCGGCGAGGCCCCGGACCCGTCGACGGCGGACAGCGAGGAGTACGCCTACATCCTCACCCTGCTGAACCGCACCCTCGGCGAGGCGCCGCAGAAGTGGACCCAGCTGGCGTCCGAGATCCGCGGCGTGACCGAGGAGACCACGACCGGTGTGCACCGGCTGTACGAGATGCACCGCGACGGCACCCTCCTTTTCCCGGCGATCAACGTCAACGACGCGGTCACCAAGTCGAAGTTCGACAACAAGTACGGCTGCCGTCACTCGCTGATCGACGGCATCAACCGCGCCACCGACGTCCTCATCGGCGGCAAGACCGCCGTCGTCTGTGGCTACGGCGACGTGGGCAAGGGCTGTGCGGAGTCCCTCCGCGGCCAGGGCGCCCGGGTGATCATCACGGAGATCGACCCGATCTGCGCCCTGCAGGCCGCGATGGACGGTTACCAGGTCACGACGCTGGACGACGTGGTGGAAACCGCGGACATCTTCGTCACGACGACGGGCAACAAGGACATCATCATGGCCTCGGACATGGCCCGGATGAAGCACCAGGCCATCGTCGGCAACATCGGCCACTTCGACAACGAGATCGACATGGCCGGCCTGGCGAAGATCGACGGCATCGTCAAGGACGAGGTCAAGCCGCAGGTCCACACCTGGAAGTTCCCGGACGGCAAGGTCCTGATCGTGCTGTCCGAGGGCCGCCTGCTGAACCTCGGCAACGCCACCGGTCACCCCTCGTTCGTCATGTCCAACTCGTTCGCGGACCAGACCCTGGCCCAGATCGAGCTGTTCACCAAGCCCGAGGAGTACCCGACCGATGTCTATGTGCTGCCGAAGCACCTGGACGAGAAGGTCGCCCGCCTCCACCTCGACGCGCTGGGCGTGAAGCTCACGACCCTGCGCCAGGAGCAGGCCGACTACATCGGCGTCCCGGTGGAAGGCCCGTACAAGTCCGACCTCTACCGCTACTGAGCCTGCCGCCGGCCGACGGCCGGCGCAGCTCTCAGCAGCAGGTCCGAGCGCAGGCCCCCGCACCCCCGTGCCGGGGGCCTGCCCCGTACCGCACCCGCACAGCCCGAGGAACCCGAAGGACCCCATGCCCCGCGGCCGTTATTCGCTCCACGATGTCCACGACCACACCCCCCTCGGCGAAGAACACTTCCACTGCGCGCCCGGCCCCTCCGGCTGGCGCTATGTCTCCCAGACCACGGGCCCCTCGGGCGCCCACCTGGGTTCCGTCGATCTGGCCCTGGACGAGCTCGGCCGCCCCATCCGCCTCGAACTGCACGCCGCGAGCTGGCAGATCCGCGGTGCCGCCCTCGACGGGGTCACCTGGGTACGGACCGACCCCACCGGCACTCATGCCACCGAAGGCAATGTCCGCGCCCACACCTTCTCCGGCACGTCCCCCGCTTTCCTCGTCGCCACTGCCAGGCTCCTTCGCCTCACCCCCGCTTCCCCCGCGACCCGCGTCCGTCTGGTCACCTTCACGGACCCGGTTCTCGCCCCCCGTACCGTCGACCAGTCCTGGTCGCTGCTGAACAGTGAAGCGCACGCCACTGACAACGGGCCCCTGATCGTGGACGAATACCAGGTCAACGCCTTGGACACCGGCGATCAGCACGCCGTGCACATCGCGGGCGACGTGGTGCTGGCGGCGCCGGGCATCGAGCTCGAGCACCTCGAATCCCCGCCCTCGGCCAAGCCCGGTGCGCCGGACGGGGCTTGAGCCGGAGGCATCACACCCGGACGGGAGCGGTCAGGGCTCTGGCTCGTACAGGGTGAGGTGCAGGGGGCAGCCGAGCAGGTTCAGGCGGGCGGGGCGAAGCCGGTCGCGGCCTGCCCCTCGGCCCCGGCCCCGGTCCCGTTCTTGTCGGCGTCGGCAGGAGCCGCTGCGTGCGTGCCTGCGTCCGACGGCCGGACTTCCGTCGGCCGTTCGTCGGAGAACATCCTGTTCAGAGGCGCGGGCACGGGCCCGGCCACGGGCACCTGGAACGGGCCGCCGCGGCCCGCTGTGGCGGTCAGCCGCCGGGTATCCCGCGCCTGCCGCTCGTTCACCACGGCCGCGAGATAGGCGGCCGCCGGCACCCCCTGTGGCACCTGGACACCCGTGCACGCGACGAGGTCCGCGGACAGCCTCTCAGCCATGGACCCGCGCACCATGGCATCGAGCTGGTTCATCCGGGTCAGGTACTGCCGTACGGCCAGCCAGAGCCCGTCCGGTACGCCCGAGAGGTCCAGCTGCGCGAAACGGCCGACCAGCCAGGGCGGGGGAGGGGGCACCGCCAGAGACCGCCCGGCCGGCACCCGCTCACGTACGACGAGCGTTCCCGCGAACACGTCACCGAGCCGACGGCCACGAGCGGACACCAGAGAGGCGATACAGCCCACGACTCCGAACGTCCCCAGGATCTCCACCAGCCCCATCGCCCCCCGCACGAGCGCGTGCCGGAACCGGATCGGCCCACCGTCGTCCCGCACCACGCGAAGGCCGCAGGCGAGTTTTCCGAGCGAGCGGCCATGGCTGAGCGTCTCTACCGCGACAGGCCCGCCCACCAGCACCAGAAGGAACGTGGCGACGGCGACAGCGGCGGTGGCCGCCTCGTCGAGCGTCACGGTAGCCACGGCCAGACCGATGGACAGCAGAACGAAAACGGTCAGGAGCACCGCGAGATCGATGGTGATCGCCAACGCCCGGCTGGGCAGCCTCGCCGGCTGCAGTCCCAGCACGACCGCGTCCCCGGTCACGAGCTCATTCATCGCCACCCACCCCTCGCCGTCCTTGTCTGCCCCTCGGACACCACAGTCTGCCAAGCTGACCCGCAGCGCACCGCTGTAGTACGGACCCGTACGCACCCATGCCTGGAGCAGCAGCCGACCATGGATCTCGACGTCTTCGTGACCACCCACCGCACCGAGTGGGACCGCCTGGACCATCTTCTGCACCGCGGGCGCAGCCTGACAGGTGAGGAGGCGGACGAACTCGTCGCCCTGTACCAACGCACCGCCACCCATCTGTCCTTGATCAGTTCCAGTGCACCGGATCCCGTGCTGACCGCTCGTCTCACGCAGCTCGTGGCCCGCGCTCGCTCCACCGTGACGGGGACCCGCCGCGCCTCGTGGCGTGACGCCGCACGTTTCCTGACCGCCGGCTTTCCCGCTGCCGTCTACCGCTCCCGGCACTGGTGGATACCCACGGCGGTGCTCTCCACGCTCCTGGCGGCCGTCATCGGCTGGTGGATCGGCACACATCCGGAGGTGCAGGCCTCGATCGCCGCCCCGGAGGACCTGCGCGCCCTGACCCGGCCGGGCGGCGAGTACGAGACGTACTACTCCAGCCATCCGGCCGCCTCGTTCGCCGCCCAGGTCTGGACGAACAACGCTCAGGCGGCGGCCATGTGCCTGGTGCTGGGTGCCTTCCTCTGCGTACCGGTGATCTGGATCCTCTTCGTCAACGTGCTCAACCTCGCCGTCGGCATCGGGCTGATGTCCTCGGCCGGCCGTCTCGACACCTTCCTCGGGCTCGTCCTGCCGCACGGCCTGCTCGAGCTCACCGCCGTCTTCGTCGCAGCCGGCACGGGCCTCCGTCTCGGGTGGACGGTCATCGACCCGGGCCCGCGCACCAGACGGTCGGCACTGGCTCAGCGGGGGCGCGCCGCGATCGGCATGGCCATCGGGCTGGCGCTGGTCCTGTTCGTCTCCGGTGTCATCGAAGGGTTCGTCACCCCGTCAGGCCTTCCCACCTGGGCCCGCATCACCATCGGTGTCGCGGCTGAGCTGGCCTTTCTCGCCTACGTCTATGTCCTCGGAGGCCGGGCGGCCCGAGCCGGGGACACCGGGGATGTCGAAGCCGGGGAGCGCAGCGCCGAACTGCCCGCCGCGGCCTGAGGGCCGATGTGCGTCCAGGGCCGCTGACCTGCTAACCTTCAGGTCGCCCACAAAGACTGTTGACACAGCCTGCGTGGAGAGGTAGATTTTAACGGTTCCAAAGAGTTGGACAACCTGCTCGGGAACATCTAAAGTTCATCTCGCTCGTGCGAAGGACGCGATCCTCGCAGAGCCGATCGATTCTTCTCTTTCAAGCAAATGGCCGAGTTCGCTTCGGTCGAATTGCTTCTGATAAAGTCGAGTCAGCCGAAAGGCAAAGGCCACTCCACAGGCCACCGGAATCAAATTCGGACCGGAAACGGAACGGAAAAGAGTCTGGTAAAGTTGGAACCGCCGGAAA
>NZ_JBIVVD010000010.1:0-323042 GCF_044757505.1 Streptomyces sp. NPDC091271
CAGGCGTTCTGGCTCGTCGACCTCCTGGAGAGCGCCGGCTACGACGGCTCCCTCCACTTCGACTTCAAGCCCGTGCGCACCGACGGCATCGACGGAGTCTGGGAGTCCGCGAAGAACTGCATGCGCAACTACCTCATCCTCAAGGAACGCGCCGCCGCCTTCCGCGCCGACCCCGCCGTCCAGGAGGCCCTGACCGCCTCCCGCCTCGACGAACTCGCCCGCCCCACCGCCGACGACGGCCTCAAGGCCCTCCTCGCCGACAAATCCGCCTACGAGGACTTCGACGCCACCGCCGCCGCCGAACACTCCATGGCCTTCGAAGCCCTCGACCAGCTCGCCATGGAACACCTCATCGGCGTCCGCTGATGGCCCCTGGTGTCCGGCGGTCCGCCGCCGGACACCCCGCAGCTCTCCCCCGCCGTGACACCGCCGGATCCGCGCAGGGGCTTGACGAGTATCCCGTGGGAGCGTTCCCATGGGTCCCGGCCCCCCTCTCACCGCAAGGGCACCACCGTGACAGAACCTTCCCCCGACGGGCGGACCGGACGCCGCACCCGTCGCAGCAGGCGGATCGTCGTCCCTCTCACCGTCGTCTCCGCGATCGTCGCCGGCAGCGTTCTGTCGGGGTGCGGCCAGCAGCGGGACGACAACGTCTACACCGTCATGAACTCCTCGACCGACGAGTCGTACCACCGCTGGGACGGTGACACCCTCGAGCGCTGCAGCAAGGAGCTCGGGATCACCATCGAGCAGCAGAGCGTCCCGGCCGCGCAGCTCATGACGAAGGCGCTGCGCATGGCCTCCTCGAAGTCGCTGCCGGACGTCCTCCAGCTGGACGCCTCCGAGATGCCGACCTTCGCCGAGGCCGGCGGTCTGATCCCGCTGAAGGACCTCGGGCTGACCACGACGGACATCCCCGAGGGGATCGTCGACTTCGGCTCGTTCGACGGGGAGTACTACGGGGCCGCGCGCACGGTGAACACCCTGGCGCTGTTCTACAACAAGGACACCCTCGACAAGGCCGGCCTGAAGGTGCCCACCACCTGGGCCGAGATGCAGTCGACGGCCAAGAAGCTGACCCAGGGCAAGCGGTACGGCCTGGCGCTGAGCGCGGGCGGCGCGGAGGACGGCGTCTTCCAGTTCACCCCGTTCATGTGGTCCAACGGCGGTGACGAGTCGAAGCTCGACACCCCCGAGGTCGCCGGGGCGCTGGACTACTGGAAGGCGCTCCTGAAGGACGGCTCGCTCTCCAAGTCCACGGTCAACTGGACCCAGGCCGATGTGAACGACCAGTTCATGGCCGGCAACGCGGCCATGATGATCAACGGCCCGTGGCAGGTCGAGACCCTGAACGCCAAGAAGGGGCTCGACTGGGGCATCGCCGAGATCCCGGTGCCCAAGGCGGGTGACGACTCGGTCGGCCCGCTGGGCGGCGGTGTGCTCACCGTGCCCAACACCGGGGACACCGAGCGCGAGAAGATGTCCGCCAAGATCATCGGCTGCATGTCGGGCGAACAGGAGGAGATCACCTACGCCCTGAACAGCTGGATGGTCCCGGCGAACACGAAGGCCGCCGCCGAGTGGCGCAAGAAGGTCCCCGAGCTGGCCGCGCTCGCCGGACAGGTCTCGACGGCCCGGTCCCGTACCGCGAAGGTCGGCGCGCAGTGGTCGTCGGTGTCGCTCGCCCTGCAGAGCGCCTTCCAGTCCGCGCTCACCGGCGAATCCAGCGAGGCCGCGCTGAAGCGTGCCCAGCAGCAGGTCACGAGCGGGAACTGAGGTAACGAACCATGTCATCCACCACAGCCTCAGCCTCAGCCGCCGCGCTGCCGGCCGACCCGAAGGCCCCCGCGGCCGGCGCGGTCAAGAAGCCCGTGAACCCGCGGAGCGCCAAGCGGCGCAAGTCGCTGGCCCAGTGGGGGTTCATCGCCCCCGCCGTGATCTTCATGGCGCTGTTCTTCGGCTACCCGCTCGTCCGCAACGTCGTGATGAGCTTCCAGGACTACTCGCCGTCCACCTTCTTCACCGGTGAGGCGCCGTTCAACGGCTTCGACAACTGGAGCAACGTCTTCAACGACGGGCTGTTCGGCAAGGCCCTCTGGCAGACGATCCTCTTCACCGTCGGATCGCTCGTCGGCCAGTTCTGCATCGGTCTGGCCCTCGCCGTCTTCTTCACCCGCCGCTTCCCGCTGAACGGGATCCTGCGCTCGCTGATCCTGCTTCCGTGGCTTGTCCCGATGGTGGTCTCCGGCATCGTCTGGCGACGCATCTTCGACCAGGACACCGGTGTCCTCAACTCCTTCCTGGGCACCGTCGGCCTCCCCGGTGACACGCCCTGGCTGACCAGCACGAGCATGGCGCTGATCTCGGTGATCCTGGTGAACATCTGGATCGGCATCCCGTTCAACATGGTGATCCTCTACGGCGGCCTCCAGGAGGTCCCGAAGGAGCTGAGCGAGGCCGCCGCGCTCGACGGCGCGTCCGCCTGGCGTACGTTCCGTTCGGTCACCCTGCCCATGCTCAAGCCCGTCATCACCGTGGTGCTGGTGCTCGGCTTCATGTCGACGGTCAAGATCCTCGACCTGGTCCTCGCCCTCACCGACGGCGGGCCCGCCGACTCCACGCAGACGCTCGGCACGCTCACGTACCAGAACTCCTTCGTCCAGATGGACTTCGGTGCCGGTGCCGTGGTCGGCAACATCCTGATCCTGATCTCCGCCGTCTTCGCGGTGTTCTACCTGCGGGTCAACCGCAACGAGGGGAAGTGACCGGCATGGCGACCACCACCCAGATCCCCGCCGCCCCGGCACCCGCCGTCCACCGGCCCAAGCGCCGCTGGGGTGCGACCGTCTTCGGCGTCGTCGTCCTCGCGGTCATGCTCTTCCCGCTGTACTGGATGATCAACACCGCGCTGCAGCCGGACGCGAGCCTGGTCGACGTGGGCCCGGTCCCGACCGGTGTCGACTTCTCCGGCTTCACCTCCGCCATCACGGAGCAGGGCGGTAACCTGCTGACCTCGCTGGCCGTGGCGCTCGGCGCCGTGGCCATCTGTCTGGCGATCTCCGCGCCGGCGGCGTACGGCCTGGCGCAGTTCAAGCTGCGCGGCGGCAGGACGATCGTCTTCGGCACGCTCATCACCCAGATGGTGCCGGGCATCGTCATCGCCAACGCCCTGTACAGCGCGTACGTGGACCTCGGCCTGGTCAACTCGTACTTCGGCCTGATGCTGGCGGACGCCTCGCTGGGCATCCCCTTCGCGATCGTGCTGATGCGGTCGTTCATGGTGTCGATCCCGCGCGAGGTCATCGAGGCCGCCGAGGTGGACGGCGCGGGCCGCATCCGTACGTTCGTCCAGGTCGTCCTGCCCATGAGCCGCAACTCGCTCATCACCGCCGGGCTGTTCTCGTTCCTCTACGCGTGGAGCGACTTCATGTTCGCGCTCACGCTGAACACGACGGACGACGTCAAGCCGATCACCCTGGGCATCTACCAGTACATCGGAGCGCACGTCGGTGACTGGGGCTCGGTCATGGCCGCGTCCGTGCTCTCGGCCGTGCCCGCCGCGGTCCTCCTCGTCCTGTCCCAGAAGTACATCGCCGCCGGGATCACCGGCGGCTCGGTCAAGTAAGGGTTCTCCATGAGTGACTTCCCGGTCTTCCCGCCCGGCTTCGTCTTCGGCGCGGCCACGGCCTCGTACCAGATCGAGGGCGCCGTGGAGGAAGACGGCCGCGGCCCGTCCATCTGGGACACCTACAGCCACACGCCCGGCAAGACGGACGGCGGCGACACGGGTGACGTGGCCTGCGACCACTACCACCGCTACCCGGAGGACGTGGCGCTGCTGCGCGACCTGGGCGTGGAGTCGTACCGCTTCTCCATCGCCTGGTCCCGCATCCAGGCCACGGGCAGCGGGGCGGTCAACCCGAAGGGGCTGGACTTCTACTCCCGGCTCGTCGACTCGCTCCTGGAGGCGGGCATCGAGCCGGCCGCCACCCTCTACCACTGGGACCTGCCGCAGGCCCTGGAGGACAAGGGCGGCTGGCGCGTACGGGAGACGGCGGAGCGCTTCGGCGAGTACACGGCGATCATGGCCGAGCACCTGGGTGACCGGGTGCCGCGCTGGATCACCCTCAACGAGCCCTGGTGCAGCGCGTTCCTCGGCTACTCCGTCGGCCGGCACGCGCCGGGTGCCCAGGAGGGCCGCGGGGCGCTGGCCGCCGCGCACCATCTGCTGGTCGGTCACGGCCACGCGATGAACGCGCTGCGCGCGGCGGGCGTCCGCGAGGCGGGGATCACGCTCAACCTGGACCGCAACGTCCCGGCCACCGAGTCGGACGCCGACCTCGCCGCGGTCGTCCGCGCGGACACCCAGCACAACCTGGTGTGGACCGAGCCGCTCCTCGCGGGCCGCTACCCGGCCACCGAGGAGGAGACCTGGGGCGAGCTGATCACCGGCCAGGACTTCCGCCGCGAGGGCGACCTGGAGCTGATCTCCCAGCCGATGGACTTCCTGGGCATCAACTACTACCGGCCGATCGTGGTCGCCGCCGCCCCGCACCGCGAGGCGGACCCGGCGCTGCGCGTGGCCACGGACAACCGCTACACGGAGGGCCAGTACCCGGACGTGCGGCGCACCGCCATGGGCTGGCCGGTCGTCCCGGAGTCGTTCACCGATCTGCTGACCGTGCTGAAGCAGACCTATGGCGACGCCCTGCCGCCGGTGCACATCACGGAGAACGGCTCGGCGGAGTTCGACAGCGTCGAGGCCGACGGAGCCGTCCACGACGCGGACCGGGTGGAGTACCTGCGCACGCACCTGACGGCGCTGCGGGCGGCCATGGACACCGGTGTCGACGTACGCGGGTACTACGTGTGGTCGCTGCTGGACAACTTCGAGTGGGCGCTGGGCTATGCGAAGCGGTTCGGGATCATCCGGGTCGACTACGACACCCTGGAGCGCACCCCGAAGGACAGCTACCGCTGGTATCAGCAGCTGATCGCGGCGCACAAGGCCTGATCCGCACGGATACGGCTTGCGGGCCCGGGACGGTCGAACAGCCGTCCCGGGCCCGTGCGTGTCCCTCCCGCGCACCGGTGGCCGCCGGCCGGTGCCTGAGCGAATCCCGGCTCAACCGGTTTCCGACCGGCCTGGGCGGTTACCGGACTCCCATGGCACGGACACCGGAACCACAGGCTCACCAGACCCACGGCGGCCACGACGGCTCCGACCGCTACGGAGACCGCGGGGACGACGCCACTCGGACGTCGGATCACATCGGTCCGGATCCGGAGGTGGAGCGCGACGCGCCCGACGGGCCGGCCTCCATGCCCAAGAGGTCGTGGTGGGCGGTACTGAAGCGCACGGTGCACGAGTTCACGGACGACGAACTCGCCGACCGGGCCGCCGCCCTGACCTACTACAGCGTCCTCTCGCTCTTCCCGGCACTGCTCGTACTGGTGTCCCTGCTCGGCATCGCGGGCGAGTCCGCCACCCAGCAGGTGATGGACAACCTGCAGAAACTCGCCCCCGGACCGGTCCGGGACATCCTTTCCGGAGCCGTGCAGCAGCTGCAGGGCAACGGTGGCACGGGATCGCTGATGGCCGTCGTCGGTCTGCTGCTGGCGGTGTGGTCGGCCTCCGGCTACATCGCGGCGTTCATCCGCTCCTCCAACGTCGTCTACGACATGCCCGAAGGACGACCGGTGTGGAAGGTGCTGCCCCTGCGCCTGGCGCTGACGGTGACCCTGATGGTGCTGGCGGTCATCAGCGCCCTGATCGTGGTGTTCACCGGACCTCTCGCCCAGCGGGCGGGTTCCGCCCTGGGTGTCGGCGGCCCCGCCATGACGGCCTGGTCGATCGCCAAGTGGCCGGTCCTGGTGCTCCTCGTCATCATCATGATCGCGCTCCTGTACTGGGCCGCGCCCAACGCCCGCGGACGGGGCTTCAAGTGGGTGACCCCCGGCAGCTTCCTCGCCCTGCTGCTCTGGATGATCGCCTCGGCCGGCTTCGCGCTGTACGTGGCGTACTTCTCCTCGTACAACAAGACGTACGGCGCCCTCGCCGGCGTGATCATCTTCCTGGTCTGGCTGTGGATCACCAATCTGGCGATCCTGCTCGGCCTCGAATTCGATGCGGAGATGGCCCGTCAGCGGGCCATCGACGGCGGTCACCCCGAAGCCGAGGAGCCGTACGTGGAACCGCGCGACACCGCCAAGTGGAGCGAGGAGGACCGCCGCCAACTCGGCTGAACGGCCTCCTGACGGCCGCTGGAGAACCCGGCGGCGTACGCCCTCACCGCAGGGCGTACGCCGCCGGGTTCTCCAGCACCTCGTACATCACCCGGGCCGCCGCGCCCCGCGCCGCGTCGCCGGAGACGGATGAGGCCCGCAGCCGGCTGCCGTTCGCGTGCCAGCGGCCCGACACCACCCGCGCGGTGAGCTGGGCGTCCGCGGACTCCTCCAGCCAGGGCATCAGGTTGCGGTAGATCCCGCCGAGGACGACCGCCTCCGGGTCGAAGAGGTTCACCGCGCCGGCCAGCACCACACCCATCCGGTCCCCCGCCTCCCGGAGCGCCGATACCGCCCGCTCCTCACCGGCCGCAGCCCGCTGCTCCAGCTCGTCGATCCCGCGCACACCCGCGTCCGGGTCGATCCCGGCGGCTCGAAGCAGGGCCGCCCGGCCCGCGTACTGCTCGAGGCAGCCGTGCGCGCCGCACCGGCAGAGGGGGCCCTGCGGGTCGACGACGACGTGCCCGATCTCGCCGGCGAACCCGTGGGCACCCCGGAGCATCTCGCCGTTCACCACGAGCGCGCCGCCCACGCCGATCTCACCGGTGAGATAGAGGAAGGTGCGTACGCCGCCGAGTCCGCCGAACCACAGCTCGGCGAGGGCCGCCAGGTTGGCCTCGTTGTCGGAGCCGACGGCCAGCGCCCGCCCGGCCGGGCGCAGCGTGCTGAGCGCCTGTCCGAAGATGCCCTCGGCCGCGACCCTGCTCCAGCCGAGGTTGGGCGCCTGCCGGACGACGCCGCCGGAGACGAGGCCGGGCAGCGCCAGCTCGACGCCGACCACCCGCAGTTCCTGTTCCCGGGTGGAGGCGATGACCCGGTTGGTGAGCCGGGCGGCGTGGGCCAGGACCTCTGCGGGCGGGATGTCCCGGTGGTCGGTGTGCTCGGTGACCCGGACCCGGTCGGTGCCGGTGAGGTCGACGGCGCACACGGAGACGTAGTCGATGTTGATCTCCACGCCGAGCCCCGCCGGTCCGGTGCGGGAGAGCTTCAGCACGGTGCCGGGGCGGCCGGCCGATCCGCTGGAGGTCTTGCCGGACTCGCTGAGGCAGTCCAGCGCGAGCAGCTCCTCGACGAGCGAGGAGACGGCGGCCCTGGTCAGCCCCACGAGGCTCGCCACCCGGGCCCGGGTGACCTCGCCCTCGTCACGGACGGTCCGCAGGACCAGGCTGAGGTTGTGACGGCGCACGGACTCGTGTCCGGCCTTGGCCGCGGGCGAGGTGAGGGTGTTCTTCATCAGACCTTCGAGCCTAACGGCGAAGGGCCGCACCCCAGGGGTGCGGCCCTCGCTCACTTCGCGGTGCCCTTACTTGCGGATCAGGCTGCGGAGCACGTACTGCAGGATGCCGCCGTTGCGGTAGTAGTCCGCCTCGCCGGGGGTGTCGATGCGGACGACGCCGTCGAACTCCACGCCGGTGTCGGTGGTGACCTTTACCGTGCGCGGCGTGGTGCCGTCGTTCAGCTCGGTCACGCCGGTGAAGGAGAAGGACTCCTCGCCGGTCAGGCCGAGGGACTCGGCGGTGTGGCCCTCCGGGAACTGGAGCGGGAGGACGCCCATGCCGATGAGGTTCGAGCGGTGGATGCGCTCGTAGGACTCGGCGATGACGGCCTTGACGCCCAGGAGCGCGGTGCCCTTGGCCGCCCAGTCACGGGACGAGCCGGAGCCGTACTCCTTGCCCGCCAGGATGACGAGCGGGGTGCCCGCGGCCTGGTAGTTCTGCGAGGCGTCGTAGATGAACGACACCGGGCCGTCAGCCTGGGTGAAGTCGCGGGTGAAGCCGCCCTCGGTGCCCGGCGCGATCTGGTTGCGCAGGCGGATGTTGGCGAACGTGCCGCGGATCATGACCTCGTGGTTACCACGGCGCGAGCCGTAGGAGTTGAAGTCACGGCGCTCGATGCCGTGCTCCGTGAGGTACTTGCCGGCCGGGGTGTCGGCCTTGATCGCACCGGCCGGGGAGATGTGGTCGGTGGTGACCGAGTCGCCGAGCTTGGCGAGCACCCGGGCGCCGGTGATGTCCTCGACCGGGGTCGTCTCCATCGTCATGCCCTCGAAGTACGGGGGCTTGCGCACGTAGGTGGACTCGGAGTCCCACTCGAAGGTGTTGCCGGTGGGGATCGAGAGCGCCTGCCACTGGGCGTCGCCCGCGAAGACGTCCTGGTAGGACTTGTTGAACATGTCCTCGCCGATGGAGTTGGCGACGACGTCGTTGACCTCGGCCTCGGAGGGCCAGATGTCCTGGAGGAAGACGGGCTTGCCGTCCTGGTCGACGCCGAGGGCGTCCTTGGTGATGTCGACCTTCATCGAACCGGCGATGGCGTACGCGACGACCAGCGGCGGGGACGCCAGGTAGTTCATCTTGACGTCGGGGTTGATCCGGCCCTCGAAGTTACGGTTGCCGGAGAGCACCGAGGTCACGGCCAGGTCGTGGTCGTTGACCGCCTTGGAGACCTCTTCCGGCAGCGGGCCGGAGTTGCCGATGCAGGTGGTGCAGCCGTAGCCGACGAGGTTGAAGCCGACCTTGTCGAGGTAGGGGGTCAGGCCCGCCTTGTCGAAGTAGTCGGTGACGACCTTCGAGCCCGGGGCGAGAGTGGTCTTGACCCACGGCTTGCGGGTCAGGCCCTTCTCGACGGCCTTCTTCGCCACGAGCGCCGCGGCGACCATGACGTACGGGTTCGAGGTGTTGGTGCAGGAGGTGATCGCGGCGACGGTGACGGCGCCGTGGTCGAGCTCGTACGTCGTGCCGTCGGGGGCGGTGACGGTGACCGGGTTCGACGGGACGCCGTTGGCGGCGGCCGGGGAGTCGGAGGCCGGGAAGGACTCCTTGCCCGCCTCCTCGTCGTCGGAGACGTAGTTGCGCACGTCCTGGGCGAACTGCGCCTTGGCGTTCGCGAGGACGATGCGGTCCTGCGGGCGCTTCGGGCCGGCGATGGAGGGGACGACCGTGGAGAGGTCGAGCTCCAGCTTCTCGGAGAAGTCCGGCTCGGCGGCCGGGTCGAGCCAGAGGCCCTGCTCCTTGGCGTACGCCTCGACGAGCGCGACCTGCTGCGCGTCGCGGCCGGTCAGGCGGAGGTACTTCAGCGTCTCGTCGTCGATCGGGAAGATCGCGGCGGTGGAGCCGAACTCCGGCGACATGTTGCCGATGGTGGCGCGGTTCGCGAGGGAGGTGGCGGCGACGCCCTCACCGTAGAACTCGACGAACTTGCCGACGACGCCGTGCTTGCGGAGCATCTCGGTGATGGTCAGCACGAGGTCGGTGGCGGTGGTGCCGGCCGGGAGCTCGCCGGTCAGCTTGAAGCCGACGACGCGCGGGATGAGCATGGAGACCGGCTGGCCGAGCATCGCGGCCTCGGCCTCGATGCCGCCGACGCCCCAGCCCAGCACGCCGAGGCCGTTGACCATCGTGGTGTGCGAGTCGGTGCCGACGAGGGTGTCGGGGTACGCCTGGCCGTTACGGACCATGACCGTGCGGGCCAGGTGCTCGATGTTGACCTGGTGGACGATGCCGGTGCCCGGGGGGACGACCTTGAACTCGTCGAAGGCGGTCTGGCCCCAGCGCAGGAACTGGTAGCGCTCCTTGTTGCGGCCGTACTCCAGCTCGACGTTCTGGGCGAACGCGTCGTTGGTGCCGAACTTGTCGGCGATGACGGAGTGGTCGATGACCAGCTCGGCCGGGGCCAGCGGGTTGATCTTCGTGGCGTCGCCGCCGAGCTCCTTGACGGCCTCACGCATGGTGGCGAGGTCCACGACACACGGGACACCCGTGAAGTCCTGCATGATCACGCGGGCCGGCGTGAACTGGATCTCCTGGCTGGGCTGGGCCTGGGAGTCCCAGCCGCCGAGCGCCCGGATGTGGTCGGCGGTGATGTTCGCGCCGTCCTCCGTGCGGAGCAGGTTCTCCAGCAGCACCTTCAGGCTGTAAGGGAGGCGCGCGGAGCCCTCGACCTTGTCCAGCTTGAAGATCTCGTACGACTCGTCACCCACGCGCAGCGTGCTGCGGGCGTCGAAGCTGTTCGCCGACACGACAGTCTCCTTCTTCAATGTGCGCGTTCAACCGCGCCGCGCCTCATGTGCGGCCGGCGCCGCCTGCGGCCCCCACCATCCGCTAAGGTAAGGGTTAGTTAGGTAACCCTTACCGTGCGGCGGCTGCGGTGCGCCTCGGCAGATATCTCGATGTCGAGATAACTCTAGTACATCGCCGCCGCGCGGTCATGCCCGGGCACCCGTGTCCTGCGCCGCACCGACGCGGGCAGGCGGCCTTACCCGGGGCCGCCTGCCCGCTCGTGAGGTGGTCGCGCCGGTCGGGGGACGGCCGTCACGCCCCCGGAACCATCGCGGGGAGCGCCGCCCTCCTGCGGAAGAGGTCCTCGGCGGCGCTCTGGGCCCGGTCTCGGACCGTCACCGGGTCGACGCTGCGGACCCGCCCACCCTCCACCAGCCGGTGGCCGTCCACCCACACATCGGCCGCACCGGCCGCACCGGCCGCACCGACCGCACCGACCGAAAAGACCAGGTGCGCGGCGGCGCACGCGGCAGGACCGGTAGATTTCGATGCCGACCACCCCCCGACCACCCTCGCCCGGGAAGGCGCCGTGCACTTCACCAACACCTCCGAGGCCGTACGCGCATGGGTCCACGGCTGGGCCCTCTCGCGGGGAGCGGCCGAACCGGACCCCACGTCCTGGGGTTTCACCGTGAGCACGGGCCCTCCCGCCCACGCCATGAGCCACGTCCTGACCACCGCCGACGCGGCGACGGTGCGGAAGATAACGGCAGGCACGACCAGGCCCGGTGTCCGGCTGAAGGCCTTCGTGCGGACGGAGTCGCTCGCGTCCTGGATCGCGCCCGGCTGGTCCGTCGCCGACGAACCCGGCTACCTGATGTCCACCCCGCTCCACCCCGCCCGTGTCCCGGCCCTCCTCCCCGACGGCTACCGGCTCCGGACCTGGGCCCAGGACGGCGTCACGTACGCCCGGGTGTGCGCGGCCGACGGCACGCTTGCCGCGCGAGGCCAGGCGGCCGTCACCGGCGTAACCGCTGTCATCGACAAGGTCGAGACCCAGCCCGCCCACCGACGCCGCGGGCTCGGCCGCCAGATCATGCGCACACTCACCGACGCTGCCGCCGGGCAGGGCGCGAGGGTCGGCCTGCTGGCCTCGTCGGCGGAGGGGCGGGCCCTGTACGAGAGCACGGGCTGGGCCGTATCGGCACCCCTGGCCAACGCCCTGCGCGTGCCGGACCCGGGGCAGTGCTGACCGTACCCGCGCCCTCGCTCACGGTCCGCGTGCATGACCCGGCGGCTTCGGGATACCCGTACTCCTGACAGAGGAGGCACAGATGCCGCTCACCTTCCGAAAGAGCTTCCAGATCCTTCCGGGCGTCCGGCTGAACATCAACCGCCGCTCGTGGTCCGTCACGACCGGCGGACGCCACGGACCGAGGCGCACCACGAGCAGCACCGGCCGGCGCACCACATCCATGGACCTGCCGGGCCCGTTCGGCTGGCGGAGGACGACGCGCCGCCGCGGCTGACCTCGTCCCACCGTCGCGGGCTCGGCCGGGCCTCACCCGTTCGGCCGAGCTCCGCACGCCCGGCCGCCCGGTGCGTCGGACCCTTCAAACAGGCGCCTCCACGCGGCCGGACATCCGACCGTCACCCGAATCCCACACCCCCCGCACGAGCCTCATCTCATATCTGAGATAGCGTGCAGCCATGGAAGACGACTACCTCGCACGTATCGGCAAGCTCATCCGTGACGCCCGTCAGCATCGTGGCTGGACACAGAGTCAGCTCGCCGAGGCGCTGGCCACGAGCCAGAGCGCCGTCAACCGCATCGAACGTGGCAACCAGAACATCAGCCTTGAGATGATTGCCCGCATCGGCGAGGCCCTCGACAGCGAGATCGTGTCGCTCGGCTACGCCGGCCCCATGCACCTGCGTGTCGTGGGCGGCCGTCGACTCTCGGGCTCCATCGACGTCAAGACGAGCAAGAACGCGTGTGTCGCGCTGCTCTGCGGCTCGCTGCTCAACAAGGGCCGCACCGTGCTGCGCCGGGTGGCCCGCATCGAGGAGGTCTTCCGGCTGCTGGAGGTCCTCAACTCCATCGGCGTACGCACTCGGTGGATCAACGACGGTGTCGACCTCGAGATCCTGCCGCCCGACCGGCTCGAGCTGGAGTCCATCGACGCCGACGCCGCGCGCCGGACCCGCTCCATCATCATGTTCCTCGGCCCGCTGCTGCACCGCGAGGACCGCTTCACCCTGCCGTACGCCGGCGGCTGCGACCTCGGCACACGCACGATCGAGCCGCACATGATCGCGCTGCGCCGCTTCGGCCTGGAGATCGCCGCGACCGACGGGCTCTACCACGCCCAGGTCGACCACGACGTCCGGCCGGGCCGCCCCATCGTCCTGACCGAGCGCGGCGACACGGTGACTGAGAACGCGCTGTTGGCCGCCGCCCGGCACGACGGCACGACGGTCATCCGTAACGCCTCCTCCAACTACATGGTCCAGGACCTGTGCTTCTTCCTGGAGGCGCTCGGCGTGCGCGTCGACGGCGTCGGGACGACGACCCTCACGGTGCACGGGGTGCCGGAGATCGACGTGGACGTCGACTACTCGCCCTCCGAGGACCCGGTCGAGGCGATGAGCCTGCTGGCCGCCGCCGTGGTGACGGAGTCCGAGCTGACGATCCGCCGGGTCCCGATCGAGTTCCTGGAGATCGAGCTCGCGGTTCTGGAGGAGATGGGCGTCGACTGCGACCGCACGGCGGAGTACGCGGCCGACAACGGCCGTACCCGGCTGGTGGACCTGACGGTCCGGCCCTCCAAGCTGGAGGCACCCATCGACAAGATCCACCCGATGCCCTTCCCCGGGCTGAACATCGACAACGTGCCGTTCTTCGCGGCGATCGCCGCGTCCGCGCACGGCAAGACCCTGATCCACGACTGGGTCTACGACAACCGCGCGATCTACCTCACCGACCTCAACCGCCTCGGCGGCCGGCTCCAGCTCCTGGACCCGCACCGCGTCCTGGTCGAGGGCCCGACCCGCTGGCGCGCCGCCGAGATGATGTGCCCGCCCGCACTGCGGCCGGCGGTGGTGGTGCTGCTGGCGATGATGGCGGCCGAGGGCACGTCCGTGCTCCGCAACGTGTATGTCATCAACCGGGGTTACGAGGAGCTGGCGGAGCGGCTGAACTCGGTGGGGGCGCAGATCGAGATCTTCCGGGACATCTGAGGGGTAGGGTGTCGTGCCCCTTGGAGACGAGGGGCACGACACCTCGATTTGCCAGCTGACCTGCGGATACCTACCTTCACGGCCTTCCACTGATCTCTGTCGCTTTTCCGCACCTTGTGCAATGCATACGAACAATGAACTCGAATAAGTGACGGTAGGTCAGGAAATTACCTGAGCACCCGTCAGTCTTGACGAACGGTTACCGCCGAAGCGGCGTCGCAGCGTTGTCGTTCCTGTCACGCCGACCACGTCCGGCCGACGAGGTGACCCGCTATCCGCCTGCGGCCGGTGAACTGGCCGGGCTCGACCTCGAAGAGCGCCGGCAGCATCTCGCGCTTGTCGGCTTTCGCGCCGGTCAGCGCGAAAGCGTTGCGGCTTCGAACACCCCCTCGACAGCTCGGGAGCCCTGTCCGTTGCGCCCCGGCTCACGCCGGCTCCGTCCCCCGATCGGTGGCCGCCCCGAAAAGGGCCATCAACCGTTCGCTCAGACAGGAAGTGCGGTGACGCTGAGGGCGAAGTCCAAGTTCCCCACCCCGTGGTTGGCGAGGCCCACCGTGACCACGCCCGCTCCTTCCAGCCAGTGCGCCATTCTCAGGCCGCCGACGTCCAAGGGGCGCAGCCCCAGGGTCTCGATGAACGCCTCCACACTTGCCTTGGCCTGCGCATTGTCGCCGGCGATGAAGACGTCGGGCCGCCCCTTCTCCAGGACATGGCGGAAGACGGTATTGAACGCCTTCACCACGCTGGCGCCGGCCGGGGCCGTCTCGGCGACTTCCTGCGCGACAGAGGTCTCCTCGCGGTGGGCCAGCCCGTCGAACGTGGAGTTGAAGGGGTTACTGATGTCGACGATGACCTTGCCCGCGAGAGCGTCTCCGTACTGGGCGACGGCCGGTACGACGCCGTCGTGGAGCAGGGCGACGATGACGATGTCCCCGGCCGGGGCGGTGCCCCATTCTCCCGTCGTGGCGGCGCCGCCGAGAGCTTTGGCCAGGTCGGCGGCCTTGGACTGATCGCGGCCCATGATCTCGACGGTGTTGCCACCCGCGATCGCCCGCGCGCCGATGGTGCGGGCCATGTTCCCGGTGCCGATGACGCTGATGCTGCTCATGCGATGTCCTGTCCTGGTTGTGTGTTGTTCGGTTCAGATGGCGGTGGTGCCGCCATCGGCGACGAGTTCCATGCCGTTGACGTAGCTGGAGTCGTCGGAGGCGAGGAAGAGGGCGGCGGTGGCGATCTCGTCGGGGCGGCCCATCTGGCCGCGGGGGATGAGGGACTCGAACTGGCGCTTGGTGGCCTCGTCGAAGAGTTCTGCCTGCTTGGCGGTGGCGACCTGGCCGGGGGTCAGGACGTTGACGCGGATGCGGCGGTCCTTGAGTTCGTTGAGCCAGACGCGGGCCCAGGCCTGCTGGACGGCCTTGCTGCCGGCGTAGACGCTCCAGCCGGGGAAGGCGCCGAGGGAGGCGTTGGAGCCGGTCATGAGGATGGAGCCGCCGTCGTTGAAGAGCGGAAGCGCCTTCTGGACGGTGAACAGGGTGCCGCGGGCGTTGAGCCCGAACCAGGTGTCGAACTGGGCCTCGGTGATCTCGCCGAGCGGGGCGGGCTCGCCGCCGCCGGCGCTGGCCCACAACACGTCGAGGCTTCCCTTCTCCCGCTTGACGGTGTCGTACAAGCGGTCCAGGTCGTCCAGGTCGGCGGCGTCGCCCTGGACGCCTGTGACGTTGCGTCCGATCTGCTTCACGGCCTCGTCCAGGGTGTCCTGGCGGCGGCCGGTGATGAAGACGTGCGCTCCCTCGTCGACGAACAGCTTCGCGCCGGCCAGCGCCATGCCGGTGGTGCCGCCGGTGATGACCGCGACCTTGCCGTCGAGCTTTCCCATGGTCGTTCCCTTGCATCGGTAATGCCGTGTGTACCTGGGGCGACAGCGTTATGTACACCGTCCTGTGTGCTTAACGTACGGGGCAGGCGACCAGGACGCAACTATGTACACCGGTCGTTACCTAGCTGCGGTACGGTGGATGCATGACGGAGTTGGAGAAGGGCCCCACGGGCCGCCGGCGCGGTCGCGGCGCCCGCGAGCGCATCCTCAACGCGGCCCAGCGACTGTTCCGCGAGCAGGGCATCAACCGCACCGGCATGGACCAGCTCTGCGCGGCGGCCGAGGTGTCCAAGCGCACGGCCTACCAGCACTTCACCGGCAAGGACGAACTCGTCGCCGAGCACCTGCGCCGGTTCGACCCCTCCGTCCTGTCCGGCGTGTTCGACCGCACCGACCTCACGCCCCGCGAACGGCTCCTCGCTGCGTTCGACATCCCCCCCACCACCCCCCTGTGCCCCTACATCACCGCCGCCGTCGAACTCCACGACCCCCAGCACCCCGCATCCCGGTACGCACGCGACTACAAGAAAGCCGTCGCCGCGCGGCTCGCCGACACCGCCCGCGAAGCCGTCGCCGCCGACCCTGAACAGCTCGGCGAGCAGCTCGCGCTGCTCATCGACGGCGCCGCGGCCCGCACCCGGGTCCTCGACGCCGACGCCTTCCCGACCGCCGCCGCCATCGCCGCCGTCCTCATCGACAACGCCCTCCCCGCCACAGCCGGCGATGACCGGCGACGAGTCGAAGCGTCAAGCTGACTCGGCACTCCGCGGTCGTGCTGGACGCGCTGCCGGTCGCGCGGCTGCAGCCGCTCGTACGCGACAGCTGCCGCCCGGCACCCGGCCCGGACCTGCCGGCATTTACGGAACTGGCCGCCCGCCTGCTGAAGGCCGCAGCAGAAGCCGCCGGGGAGACCGTGGACCCACTGCCGTGGTCGGCCTGGCAACTGCTGGCCCCGCACGCTGCCGTAGCGCTGAACGCCCTCAGCGCTCTGCCGGACCACCAGTTGAACGCGGAGAGCCGCGTCGTGACCCGCAGCTCGACTGCGGCCAGGACCGCTCGCCCCTGGCCGCGAGCAGGTCGAGCCAGTCTCGCAGCCATGCCTCCCGTTCGACCTGTTGCTTGCGCGGACAGGTCCTGGACATCGCCAAGCTCCGAAGAGCCGGTCAGACGCCCTTTGTTGCAGGTCCCAGAAGCGCCACGCGCTCAGCGTGCGAAGTCATCGGCAACACGTGAAGCCCCGTAGTCCGGGCTGCCACGCCGCACAGGGCATCACGCGGTTGCTCGACCTGATGAGCCGAACGGCCGATGGCGACCGGTTCGACTGCTGGAGCCCCCTGGATGGCAAGTGGTTGACGGACCGAGCAGGACGGGCGCCCGCGTGACCGTGGCGGCTTGTCCGCTCCGTCCCGGGGTACCAGCCGAACACCGTTTGTGGAGAGGAGCATGTGGTGTCCGAAGCGCGCGATGTGGTGGCCGTGATTCTCGAGGACCATCGCACCATGGAGGGGCTGCTGCGGCGAATGCGGAGCGTCGAGGAGGACCGAGGGGCGGCCCTGAGGGACTTCGCCGCGCTCCTGATCGCTCACGGGGAGGCGGAGGAGGCCGAGGTCTACCCCGCGCTGAAGCGGTTCCGGAACGTGGACAACGAGGAAGTCGAGCATGGAGAAGAGGAACACCACGAGGGCAACGAGGCGCTCCTGGCCCTGATGGAGGTGGAGGAGGTGGGTTCCGACGAGTGGGACGAGAAGCTCGAGGAGCTCGCAACGGCCGTCACCCACCACCTCGACGAGGAGGAGCGCACGATCCTCAACGGGGCCCGGGAGAACGTGCCGGACAAGCGTCGTACCGAACTCGGCAGGGTCTTCCTCCGTGACCGGGAGAAGCACCTGAAGGCCGATTGCGGACACATCGACAGCGTCCGCGCAGTCGTCGTCGGGGCGCACTGATCCTCACAGCTGAGCGAGCACCCGTCCGGAGAGTCCGGACGGGTGCCGTCGGCTGACGCCATGCTTTGGGTGGTGGGGCGTCCGTCCGCAGTGTCCGCCGGGCCACCGACCGCCATACATCGGCAGAGCACGGCATGGCCCGGCGGTAGAACTTTGGCGGCTCGAATGCGTCTGCGCCCCTCTCCTGCCGCCTTCCCCTCACCCTCCGTCGACGCATGTTGACTTCCACGTCTAGTGCAGATTCACTATAGGTTCACTGGTGTCCTCGCACTATGAGGTAGTGATGCGACAGCTGACGACAACTGCCCCCTCCACAGAGAGGGCTCGTGGGACCGCGCTGCACGTGAGCCCGGAGAGGTGCGAAACGCCGTGACCACTCACCCCTTCACCTCGAACGTCGTGGTTCGCTCGGGCGTCGCGCGAGTAACCCTCGTCGGCGAACTCGACTTGGACACCGCCCCCCACGTCCTGGAGACGGTGTCGGCTTGTCTGGCGAAGCAACCGATGACCATGTGCCTCGATCTGAGCGGCGTCTCCTTCTGCGACTGCGCCGGACTGGGCGCCTTGCTCAGGGCGCGGACGTTCGTTCTTCGGGCAGGCGTGGATCTCGTCGTGGAGGGAATCGGCCCCCAGTTGGCGCGGCTGCTCTCCCTCATCGGGGCCGACCACATCCTCGCCGAGAGGAACACGGCCACGAGCACGAAGCCGGCTCATCACGCTTCGGCGACGGTCGCGGCTCGCCGTGAAGCGGAACCCGCGATCACCGCGGAGGCACCACTTCGGGACCTCCTGGCATGATCATGCGGTCCGCCCCCTGCAAGGAAGCACCGATGCCCTCACCCTCCCCGCACAGTCGACCGGTCAAGATCCTTCTGGTCGAGGACCACGACATGGTGGCCGAGGCGATCTGTCTCGCCCTGGAGCGCTCACCCGACCTGCAGGTCGTGGCGCGCGCGGCCTCGGTGGCGTCGGCGCTGACCGACGCGACGCGTTGCGAGCCGGATGTCGTACTCATGGACCGTCGCCTGCCGGACGGTGACGGGGTCTCCGCCATTGCGGACCTGCGGGCACTCGTGCCGGACGGGCGCGTACTGATCCTGGCGGGCGAGGCCAGCGGGTCGGTGGCCGTCCGGGTCGCGGAGGCCGGCGGAGCCGGCCTGATCCTGAAGGCCCGCGGTCTGAGCGAGCTGGAGGACGCCGTTCGCAGGGTGGCAGCGGGCGAAATGGTGTTCAGCCAGGACGTGCTCGGTGACGTACTGGGACGGCTGAGCGGCAGGACGCAGGGGGTCGGTGCGAACCTGACTCCGCGGGAGCGGGAAGCCCTTGCCCTGTTGGGGGAAGGGCACACCACCGCGGAGATCAGCGATCAGCTGGGGGTCGCTCTGAACACGGTGCGCAACCATGTCCAGCGGGTACTGGAAAAACTGGGAGCACGTTCGCAGCTGGAGGCCGTGACGATCGCGCGACGTGAAGGACTCCTCCGGTGACGCGGGAACCGCGACCGCAGAAGTGGGCGCGGAAGCAGGCGGCTCCGCTGTCGGAAACGGCCTTCACACTGCTGGTCAAGGGAGTGCTGGACTACGGCATCTTCATGCTCGACCCGCAGGGTTACATCATCAGCTGGAACGCGGGGGCGGAGCGGATCAAGGGATACGGAGCAGCAGACATCCTGGGCCAGCACTTCTCGGTTTTCTACCCTCCTGAGGACCAGTCGTCGGGAAAACCGCAGTGGGAGCTCGAAACCGCTGTGGCCGAAGGCAGACTGGAGGACGAGGGCTGGCGCGTCCGCCAGGACGGTTCGCGGTTCTGGGCGAACGTGGTCATTACCGCCCTGTGGGATGACAAAGGCGTACTGCAGGGATTCGGCAAAGTCACCCGCGACATGTCCGAACGGCGGGCGGCGCAGCAGGCCCTCAGCGAGCGGCGACGACTGTTCAATCACCTCGTCCAGGCGCAGGAGACGGAACGACGCCGTATCGCGTGGGACGTCCACGACGACTCCATCCAGGCCATGGTCGCTGTCGGGATGCGACTGGAACTGCTGGCCGAGCGGGTGCCGGAGGCGCACTCCGCAGAACTGCAGCGGCTCGACGCGACGGTGCGCGAAGCGATCGGCCGTCTCCGAAGCCTGACCTTCCGGTTGCATCCGCCCGGGATCGACAGGCATGGCCTGGTCGAAGGGCTCGCAAGTCACCTGGACGACGTCGTCCGCTCCTCCTGGGGGATGGCGTACTCGTTCGATCACCAACTGGACCGCGAGCCCACGCCGGAGACGGCCATCACCATCTTCCGTATCGTCCAGGAAGCGCTGCTGAACGTGCACAAGCACGCACGTGGGAGCCGAGTCGACGTGCGTGTCAAATCGGCCGACGGGGGCATCCTGACGCACGTCATGGACGACGGAACCGGCGAACCGATGTCCATGGACGGTGTCCGCGAGCATTTCGGGGTCATCGAAATGCGGGAGAGAGCCGAGACGGCAGGAGGCTGGTGGTCCATGCACAGCCGTCCCGGGACGGGGACGACGGTCGAGTTCTGGGTGCCGAATCCTCTCCCGCTCCCGGCGTCGGAACCGACGGACGGTGCACCGTGACCGCGACGACACCGGACAGCTCTCTCAGCTCACCGTTCAGCGTGCTCCTGTGTGATGACAACGTGATGCTCCTGGAGACTCTGAGCGAGGTCATTCGGGCCCAGCCCGACATGGAGGTCGTGGCCACCGCGTGCGACGACGAACAGGCTCTTCGACTCGCCGGGTGTCATCAACCGGACCTCGTCATCCTGGACGTCCGCTTCCCCGGCGGCGGCCACTCCGTCGCCAGGGACATCGCGCGGTGTTCACCGGCCAGCCGGATCGTGGCGTTCTCCGCGTACGACGACAAGGGCTCGGTCGACCAGATGACGAGCGCCGGCGTTTCCGAGTACGTGCTCAAAGGGATGAGCAACCGGGAACTCCTCGCGGCCTTGCGCCGGGCGGCAGAACCCCGATGAGGGCGGCCGGGGTCGGTGCGGTCCGCCACTGAGTGGCACTCCGCCCGGCCGCCCGACCGCGGCGTCGGCCCGCACGGCCGGTGAAGCCGCGTCGAGGTGGCGAAGAGCGGCGGGTCCGGCTGGGCTGCCGCGCCACGGGGACCGCAGCCGTCCACCGGCCGCTGCCCGGCACCGGGCAGCGGTTCGCCCCCAAGTTCTGTTCCACCTCTTGACCCGCGAGGCCGGCGCGCGCACAGTACTCGTTAATGCGCATCACTAATACGCATTAACAGTCTGGAGGAACAGTGCCGGAGGAACCCACCAAGCGGGTCAGGCGAGGCCGGGCGGCCGCGCCGTCCGGGCGTACCGGGCGGCCGCGTCAGGCGGAGGTCGCCCGGCTCGCGGGGGTCTCGCAGGCGACGGTCTCCCTGGTCCTGGGCGGGAAGCCGCAGGGCGCCGCCATCTCCCAGGAGACCCGGCAGAACGTGCTCGACGCCGCGAGCCGCCTCGGCTACGTACCGGATCCCGCGGCCCGTCGGCTCGCCGCCGCGCGCAACGACCTGCTCGGGGTCTTCAGCTTCACGGCCACCTTCCCCACCGACGTCCAGCACTCGTACTACCCGTTCCTGGTCGGCGTGGAGCGGGAAGCGGCCGCGCGCGGGTACGACCTGGTGCTCTTCACCGGGTCCAGCTCCGGCGGCGCGGGAGCCGCCGGCCCGCACGCCCTGAACCGGGCGCGGCTCGCCGACGGTTGTCTCCTGCTGGGACGTCACGCGCCGGTGGACGAACTGCGCAGGCTGGTGGACGACGGGTTCCCCGTGGTCCACCTGGGCCGCAGGGACGAGCCGCAGGGCCTCGCCTGGGTCGGCGCCGACTATGTCAGCGCCAGCCGCGAGGTCGTCCAGCAGCTCGCGGCGCTCGGGCACCGCCGCGTCGTCCTCGTGCGCGAGGACGACGAGGCGCCGGCCTCCACCGACCGTGAGCAGGGTTTCCTGGAGGGCCTCCGGGCGGCGGAACTCCCCGACGCCGAGTCGGTGTTCCGTAGCGCGGACCCCATGCTCGACCTCACGCCGGAGCGCCTTCGGCAGTGGCTGGCCGACGGCGTCACCGCGTTCGTGGCCGAGGAGACGGACAGTGGCGCCGCCTGGCGGGCGCTGAGCACGGCCGTCCGCGAGACCGGCCTGGAGTGTCCCCGCGATCTCTCCCTGGCGTTGCTCGGCAGTCCCCCGCCGGACCTCGCCGGTGATCCGGAGCCCACCGGATTCGACATCCCCCGGGCGCAGTTGGGCGCGGAGGCCGTGCGCCTGCTCGCCACGCTGGTCGCCGGAGAGGACGTCCCGGAGCGGCTGGTGGCGCTGGTCGCCTGCGGCTACCGGGCCGGCGCCACGGCGGGTCCGCCGCCCGGCGCACGACCGGATCCCGGCTGACCCGTACACCCCATCACACGCACGACCCCGTACCGCACAAGGAGAACTGTGATCCCCGAACCGGACATCCTCATCGTCGGCGGCGGCCTGGGCGGCGTCGCCGCCGCGCTCGCCGCCTGTCGGGCCGGCCGGACCGTCGTCCTCACCGAGGAGACCGACTGGATCGGTGGCCAGCTCACCAGCCAGGCCGTCCCGCCGGACGAGCACCCCTGGGTGGAGCAGTTCGGCACCACCGCCACCTACCGGGCGCTGCGCGAGGGCATCCGCGACTACTACCGGCAGTGGTACCCGATGCGCTCCGAGGCGCTCGCGCTGCCCGGTCTCAACCCGGGGGCCGGCCGGGTCAGCAAGCTCTGCCACGAGCCGCGGGTCGCCCTCGCCGTCCTGGAGGGCATGATCGCTCCCCACCGGGCGTCGGGGCGGCTGACCCTGCTCACCGAGCACCGGGCGGTCGCCGCCGAGTCGGACAACGATGTCATCGGCCCGGTCACCCTGGAGAGTCTGCGCGACGGGTCCCGGACCACGCTCCGGGCGCGGTACGTCATCGACGCCACGGAAACCGGTGAGCTCCTCGAACTCGGCGGTGTCGAACACGCCGTGGGCGCCGAGTCGCGCGCCGAGTTCGGGGAGCCGCACGCCCCCGAGGAGGCGCAGCCCCTCAACCAGCAGGGCATCACCGTCTGCTTCGCGGTCTCCCACCACGAGGGCGAGAACCACGTCATCGACCGGCCCGCCGACTACGACTTCTGGCGCTCCTACCGGCCGGACTTCTGGCCGGGCCCGCTCCTCGGCTTCCTCGCCCCGGACCCGCGGTCACTGGAGGCCGTGCCCCGTACGTTCGTGCCGAACCCGGAGGTCGACCCGCTCGCCGTCAACGCCGACCAGAGCGCCGACGCGGGCGACAAGGAGCTGTGGGGCTTCCGCCGCATCCTGGCCCGCAAGATGCACCGGCCCGGTTCCTTCGACTCCGACGTCACCCTGGCCAACTGGCCGCTCAACGACTACTGGCTGAAGCCGCTGATCGGCGGCGGCCCGGAGACCTCGGCCCAGGCGGTCGCGGAGGCCCGGCAGTTGTCGCTCTCGGTCCTCCACTGGCTCCAGACCGAGGCGCCACGCGAGGACGGCGGGACCGGCTTTCCCGGTCTGCGGCCGCGCCCCGACGTCACGGGTACGGCCGACGGGCTCGCCAAGGCGCCCTACGTCCGGGAGTCGCGGCGGATCAAGGCCGTCACCACCGTCGTCGAGCAGGACGTCGCGATCGACGCCGTCGGCCCCTACGGGCGGACGGCGTACCGGGACTCGGTGGGGGTCGGCAACTACCGCATCGACCTGCACCCTTCGACGGGCGGCGACAACTACATCGACATCGGCTCGGTGCCCTTCGAGATCCCGCTCGGCGCGCTCGTGCCGCGCCGCGTCCGCAATCTCCTCCCCGCGGGCAAGAACATCGGCACCACGCACATCACCAACGGCTGCTACCGGCTCCACCCGGTGGAGTGGAACATCGGCGAGGTCGCGGGCGCGCTGGCCGCGCACTGTGTCTCCGAGGGCGTCGAACCCCACGCCGTCCAGGCCGACGACAAGCGGTTCGAGGAGTTCGCCCGGCTGCTCGACTCGAACGGGGTCCAGCGCCACTGGCCCGACGTACGCGGCTACTGAGAACGGCCGCCCAAGGGCGAGGAGGCCCGTCACCACCCCTGAACGGCGCTCCACCACACGGAAATGCCGGGCGGGACAGCTCCACCTGTCCCACCCGGCCCGCCCGCGCACTGCCCACCCGCACAAGGAGGTGCCCAACCATGACCACCCACCGCATCCGCGTCGGCATCGACGTGGGCGGAACCTTCACCGACGCCGTGGCTGTCGACGCCACGACCCTGGAACTCCTGGGACAGGTGAAGGTCCCCACCAGCCATCATCACGAGGACGGCGTGGCCCACGGCATCGTGGAAGCACTCGACCGTCTGCTGGAAGAGACCGGCCGCGCGCCGGAGGACGTCGCTTTCCTCGCGCACGGCACGACCCAGGCTACCAACGCCCTGCTGGAGGGCGATGTCGCCACCGTGGGGCTGATCGGGATCGGTGGCGGCCCGTCCGCCGCGCTCACCCGCCGGCTCGCCGCGCTCGGCAAGCTCGAACTCACCCCGGGCAAGACCCTTCCGCTCGTCTACGCCCATGTCCCCGACCCCGACGACGCGGCGTCGGTCCGGCGTGCCGCCGAGGCGCTGGCCCAGGACGGCGCCCAGGTGCTGGTCGCCACGGAGCCGTTCAGCGTGGACCGGCCGGAGGGCGAGCAGGCCGTCATGGAGGCCGCCCGCTCCCTCGGGCTGCCGCTGACCGCCGCACACGAGATCACCTCCCTGTACGGGCTGCACAAACGCACCCGTACCGCGGTGGTCAACGCGGCGATCCTGCCGCGCATGCTCGCCACCGCCGATCTCGTCGACGCCTCGATCACCAAGGCCGGGGTCGGCTCCCCGCTGATGGTGATGCGCTGCGACGGCGGGGTGATGTCCCTGGACGAGATGCGGCGCAGGCCTCTGCTGACGGTCCTGTCGGGCCCGGCGGCAGGTGTCGCCGGTGCGCTGATGCAGGAACGGATCAGCGAGGGCGTGTTCCTGGAGACGGGCGGCACCTCCACCGACATCAGCGTCGTGCGACGCGGCAAGGTGGCCGTCCGGCACGCCACGATCCTCGGCAGGAAGTCCTACCTCAACGCACTGGACGTACGCACGGTCGGTGTCGGCGGCGGCTCCATGGTGCGGATCGGCGGTGGCAAGGTCACCGGGGTCGGACCGCGCAGCGCTCACATCGCGGGCCTGCCCTACGCGTGTTTCGCCGCAGCGGAGGACCTGCGGGACGCGAGGCTCACCACCGTCAGTCCGATGGCGGGCGACCCGGAGGACTACGCGGTGCTCGACGCGGCGGGCGGTCGCTTCGCGATCACCATGACCTGTGCGGCGAACGCCCTGGGCCGGGTCCCCGAGGGGGACTTCGCCCGCAGTGACCAGGAGGTCGCCCGCGCGGCGCTCGCCCCGCTCGCCGCGGCCCTCGGCGTGGACACCGCCACGGCCGCGGCACGGCTCCTCGACGCGGGGACGGCACAGGTCGAGGCGGTCGTCGACACGATGATCCGGGACTACCGCCTGGACAAGGACACCGCGCTCCTCGTCGGTGGCGGCGGCGGTGCCGCCTCCGTCACCCCGCACCTGGCCGCGGTCAGCGGTCTCGAGGGACGCATCGCCCGGCACAGCGAGGTGATCAGCCCCATCGGGGTGGCGCTCGCCCTGGTGCGGGAGCAGGTCGAGCGGATCATCCCCGGCGCGGGGCAGGAACAGATACTCGCCGTACGCGCCGAGGCGGAGGCCGCCGTCATCGCCCAGGGCGCGGCGGCCGACGGGGTCGAGGTCGAGGTCACCGTCGACCCGCAGACGAGCACCGTACGGGCCGTGGCCACCGGCGCCACCGAACTGCGCACCCAGGACCGTGCGCACCGCGCGGACGAGGCCGAGCGGCTCCGCACGGCGGCGGCCAGCCTCAGGACCGACCCGTCACGGGTCACGGTCCTCGCCGGGACCCCCGCCCACACGGTGTACGGGGCCGAGATACGCCGGCCTCTGCGCACCACCCGGCACCCGGTGCGGATCGTCGACGCCGACGGGGTGATCCGGCTGCACGTCTCCGACGCGCGGGTGGAGACCACGCGTGTCGCCGAGGCGCCCGAGGTGCTGGCCCGGCTGGTGCGCGAGACCACGTCGTACGGCGACGGCGGGGTCCGCGCCCCGGCCGTGCGGCTGCTGCTCGGCTCCCGTATCGCGGACCTGTCGGGCGTGCTGGACCCGCAGCCGCTGCTCGCGCTCGCCCGCAGCGAGCTGGACGCCCGCCGCGCCGACGAACCGGTGGTCGCCGTGCTGGAGGTACGCATATGAACGCGCCCGCGGTGACCTCGTGGGAGAACACCGGCCGGGAGGACACCGACGATCTCGGTCTCGCGGTGCGGCTACTGGCCGCGACCCCCACCCACGAGGGCCGCGACCCGGAACTGCTGCGCCACTGGGCGCGTACGGCCGAGGCGTTCGGTTCGGCGCTGGCCCCCGTGCCGTGCCGGGCCAGGATCACCGAGCGCGCCGACGGCCTGGAGCGCGGCCTGCTGGCCCGCTACACCTCGCGGCCCGCTCCGGCCGTGGAGCTCTACACCGACACGATCGCGGCGGCCGAGGCGCTGATCGACGCGCGGGGCTGGCGGCACTGGTACCCGCACGGCTCGGTGCGCGAGGCGGCGCTCGCCCATGAGGCGGTGCACGAACAGCTCCACCACGGCCCGGCGAAGGGCGCGCTGAAGCAGGCCCTGGGCCATGTGGTCCTGCGCGCCGGCCGCTTCCGGCTCCTCGGGCACGTGGCGGGCGCGGAGGAGATCGCCGCCCACGCCTACGCCCGTACCGTCTGCGGACTCGGCCGCAGCCCCCTGCACCTCACGGCCGCGCTCGCCGACGCCGTGACCCAGAGAGAGAAGTAGCGCCATGGGCGTAGTCATCCTGATCGTCATGGCGGCCGGTGTCGCCGCGATGCTCACCCGTAAACTCCCCACCGCCTTCGCCCTCGTCCTGCTGGGTGTCGTCATCGCGTTCGTCGCCGGGGCACCGCTCACCGGCAAGGAGAGCGTCCTGGACACCGTCCTCCAGGAGGGCGCCCCGATGCTCGCCTCCACGATGATCGCGGTGCTGCTCGGATCGTGGCTCGGCAAGCTCCTCGACGAGACCGGGATCGCGGGCACCATCGTCCGCAAGATCGTGGAGTTCGGCGGCGACCGGCCGACGGTCGTGGCGCTCGGCGTCCTCGCGGTGTCCGCGCTGATCGGCACGGTGACGGGCTCGGCGCCCGCCGCGATGCTCGCCGGCATCATCGGGATCCCGGCGATGGTCGCCGTGGGCATCCCGAAGGTCACGGCCGCGGGCACCATCCTGATGGGCATAGCCGTGGGCGTCCCGTTCGAACTGCCCATCTGGCAGTTCTTCTCCACCGCCCTGGACCTGCCGGTGGAGACCGTGCGCGGCTTCATGGTGAAGCTGTTCCCGCTCGCGCTGGTCGCGGCCGTCGCCTTCGTGCTGATCGAGTCCCGCCGCAGGGGCGTCGAGCACGCCTGGTCGCTGAAGACGGCCGCTGACAAGCCGCGTTCACGCCGTGAGCGGCTCGGCGACGCGCCCTGGTACGCCCTGCTCACCCCGGCCGTGCCGCTGGTCCTGGCCCTCGGATTCGAGGTGGCCATCATCCCCTCGCTGCTGGGCGGCGTGCTCTATGCCCTGGTCACCACGACCCGGCCGCGTGAGATGAACAAGCGGCTGCTGCGCACCCTCTACGGCGGGTTCGAGGTCGCCGCGCCGCCCATCGCGCTGTTCATCGCCATCGGCATCCTCCTCGCCGCGGTGAAGCTGCCCGGCGCGATCGAGGCGCTCGAACCCCTGGTGAAGGCCGTCAGCCCGCAGAACCCGGTGCTGTTCGTCCTCGTCTTCACCCTGCTCGTGCCGCTGTGCCTCTATCGCGGTCCGCTGAACGTCTACGGTCTCGGCGCGGGCATCGCCGGAGTCCTCATCGCGGCCGGCATCTACCCCGCGGTCGCGGTGCTCGGCATCGCCGCCTCCTACAACCAGGTCTTCGGGGTCGCCGACCCCACCAGCACCCAGACCGTGTGGAGCGCCCAGTACGCGGGCGTCGGCCCGCAGCAGGTGATGGTGCGCACCCTGCCCTACGTGTGGGCCGTGGCCCTCGGCGGTTTCTGCGTCACGGCCGCCACCTACCTCTGAACACCCAACTCCCGGGACGGAGTCAGAACATGAACGAGCCGCAGAACACGAACGAGCCGCACGCCATCCCGCAGCAGGACCCCACCCTCTCCCCCTTCCTCTCCCGCCGCGTCTTCCTGCGCGGCGCTGCGGCCACCGGCACGGCCCTCGCCATCGGCGCGGGTGCGACGCCGTCCGCCTCGGCGGCGCCCGGCGGCTTTCCCGACTACACCTACGTCAGGACCCTGCTGAGGCCCGAGGACCTCGCCTACAACCCCACCGGGGAGATCATCTTCCCGTGCATCCGGGGCACGGTGGGCCGGATCTCCCCGGCCCTGGGCCGGTACTACCTCTACTACGCGCCGCACGACGCGCCCGGTGGCATCTGCCTGGCCTACGGCGACTCGCTGGAGGGCCCGTTCACCGAGCATCCGGACAATCCGCTCGTCACCAACGACTGGCAGCCGCACTACAAGGTCAGCCACGTCTCCTCCCCGCACGTGCTGTGGAACGAGGACGAGAAGGAGATGTGGCTGTACTTCCACGGGGAGAACACCACCACCCGGCTCGCCCGGTCCAAGGACGGCATCCACTTCACGTACGACAAGGTCGTGCTCTCCACCTCGATGCTGCCTGCCGGGTCCACCGAGACGTCCTACGCGCGGGTGTTCCGGCACGACCTGCCGGCACGCGGCGCGCGGTACGTGATGCTCTTCATGCTGAACAACACCAGCAACCACCGGGACATCGCCTGGGGCTGGTCGGCCGACGGGCGTGACTGGACCTTCGACCAGGAGCCGCTGATCCGGCATTCCGAGGTCGGGGCGGTCAACGTGGGCGGACCGCATCTGCTCACCCGGGGCGGCAGCGCGTACGTCGTCTACAACAAGGACAAGGCGAGCGGCGGCGACCTGCTGATCACCGAGGTCGGCAACGACTTCTCCCGCCGCGACCACCTGGGCGTCTTCCACGACTCGATGAACGGCGCCCCGGACAACGGCCGCACGGCGTCACCGAGTTTCGGTACGGAGAACGGGGTGCCGTACATGATCTACGAAGCCGGTGAGCGCCTCCAGGGCGCGATCGCCGTCGCGCGCGGCAAGTAGCGAAGGGGGCGGCCCGTCCGTGGACGGGCCGCCGCTCTCCAGGAGGCGCGGCCCCGGGCGTGGTCAGATGCGCACGGCGGCCTGGAAACTGCCGATGGTGCTCATCGACTCGTAGCGGACGTACGTGCCCGGGTACGGGGCGTGCAGCACCGTGTTGTTGCCCGCGTAGAGGCCCACGTGCGAGGTGTTGTTGAAGAAGACCAGGTCGCCCGGCTTCAACTGGCTGCGCGCGATGCGGGTGCCCTGGTTGATCTGCGTGAAGGTGGTGCGGGTGATCTGTGCACCGGCCTGGGCGTAGGCCCACTGGGTCAGGCCCGAGCAGTCGTAGGAGCCGGGGCCCGTGCCCATGCGGGCGTACGGCTTGCCCACCTGGGTGTGGGCGGCCTGGAGGGCGGCGGCGCCGAGGGCGGAGGCGGGAACCTCGTTGCCGAGGTCGACCTGCCCGCTGCCCGAGGTGGAGGTCTTGTTGCCGATGTCGACCCGCTCGCCTGCGGCGCGGCTGGCGCGCTGCTCGTCCTCGGCGATCTTGGCGCGCTCGGCGGCCGTGAGGGTGTTCAGCAGCTTCTGCGCGTCGGCGAGCTTACCCTGGGACTTCTTCTTGTTCTCGTTCAGCGTCTCGCGGACCTCGGCGAGGGCCGTGAGCTTGCCCTGCGCCTCCTTGCGCTGCTGCGCCAGGGTGCGCTGCTTCGCCTGGATCTTCTGCAGCGACTCGGCCTGCTTGGCCGACAGCTGGTCGAGCGCGGAGGCCTGGTCGAGGAAGCTGTCCGGGTCCGAGGAGAGCAGCAGCTGGACCGACGGGTCGAGACCACCGGAGCGGTACTGCGCGGTGGCGAGCGAACCGAGCTGACCGCGCAGGGTGTTGAGCTCGTCCTGGCCGCGGGCGACCTTGTCCTGGAGCGCGTCGGCCTGCTTCTTGAGCTTGTCCTGCTGCTCCTTGGCGCCGTTGGCCTTCTCGGTGGCGACCTCGGCCTCGTGGTAGAGCTTGTCGACCTTGGCCTTGACCTCGCTCTTGGTCGGCTTGGGGTCGGCGTGCGCCGCCTGGGAGGTCAGGGCCACGGCTGCGGCGGCGGTCGCGGTGAGCACGGTCACGCGGGCGCGGCTCGGCTGCTTGGGACGACGGTGGGACCCCACGAAGGCGAGCTCCTTCTTCCTCGATCCGCCTACCGGGCTGTGGGGGAAGTGATCCCCGGCTCCGTGCACGTCACGGACTCGGCGGTTCCTTCGCCGTCACCCCGGGTGGGCAATCAACCGTGCGAAGGTTCGAGACCTGACCTTAGTAACCATCCCGTTATCCATGCAATCTTCACAGCGTGAATGTCGACACGGGCGGCAAGCGCACGCCGTCAACACACTCCGCGCGGGGACGACCTGACGGCGTGTCCGGGAGGGGGCTCGTTCACCGGCACGTCAGAGCATGATCAGCAGGCGCGTGTCGGCCTTGAGCTTCCTGTTCACCGAGCGGCTCTGCACGTACACCTCCAGCTTGGGGTTGTTCCCCGCCTTGACCGAGACGGTCCCGCGGACGCCCGTGCCGAACAGGAGGCTGCGCGCCGCGTCGCCCGTGTACGCGCGGTCGGTGTCCTTCTCGACCACGATGACCTCCTTGTCGGGCTGCACCTGGACCCGGGTGCCCAGTTGGTAGTAACAGGAGCCGCGTTGGTACGTGACTCCCGGATGCGAGTCCACGAAGGCACGGATCTCGGTCTCCTTGTCGACCTTCAGGAGCCGGTACCTGTCGGCCGAGACCGGTTCGAGGTTCGCCCGCACCTCGTCGACCGATATGTCCTGGCCGACGGCGAACAGGTTCTTCGTGCCGCGCACGCCCTGCTCGCGGCCCCGCAGGAAGCTGGTGGCGGCGGCGCGGACGGTGCCGATCGCGTCCTCGACGCCCTTCTGGGAATCGGCGTCCCAGATGGCGATGTTCCCCGCCGGGAAGCCGTAGTTCTGCGCGGTCCGCTTCGCCAGGGAGTTGGGGACGAGGATCGCGGAGGTCCAGTGGCTCGGGAGTCCGCCCATCTTCGCCGTGATCCTGTCGAGCCAGGGGCGAAGTATGGACATGTCCCCGTCGTGCCGCCTGTCCCCGCCGGAGGCGTTCTCCTCGCCGTCCGTCACCACGATCTGGAGGAAACTGTGCTCGCCGTACTCCTCCCAGATGTGCCCCAGGTCGTCCAGGGACTTCAGGGAGGCCTCGATGAGGGCCGTGGCGCCGTTGTTGACCTTGTACAGACCGCGCATGGACGGAAGATGCTTCACATCCATGTCCCAGACCAGGTTCTCCACCCTGTGGTCGAAGGAGTACAGGCTGATGCGGGTCTCATGTCCGAGGTTGTCCGACTCGGCTTTCAGGCCGGCCACGAACTCGTCGACGACGCGGATGAGTTGGCCCTGGTGCTGATACATGGAACCCGAACTGTCCACTACCAGCGCGACGTGGTTCACCTTGTGCTGGATCTTGTTGGCGGACATGTTTCCGCTCCTTCTCCGAAGCTCCCCGAGTGATGTGTTCACTGTATGAGGAGCCACTGACAACGGACTTCGACCGCCGGTCACCCTCGCGTCGGCGGGCTAGGAAAGCACCAGCATGATGTGCTCCTGCTCGCCGTACATGACCGTCCCGGTGCGACGGAAACCGTGCTTCTCCAGCAGCCGCACCGAGCCGGTGTTCCCCGCGAAGGGGTCGGCGTGCAGGGGCCGTGCCGTCTCCCTGTCGAGGAAGAGAGCCAGCGCCTGGGTGCCGATGCCCCGGCCCCAGTACTGCCGGCCGAGCCAGTACCCGATGAAGCGCCGGTCCTCCTCCCACCACGCCACCAGGTTGCCCGCGAGCTCCCCGTCCACGGTGACGGCTTGCACCAGGTTGGAGGGCTCGCCCAGGACCTTCGTCCTCCAGTGCCTCATGAAGGCCTCGTGTTCCCGGGGCGGGAAGTTCGACCGGCGCACGGACTCCGGGTCGTGCTCCTGCGCGAAGAACACCTCCAGATCGGACTCATCGACATCTCTCAGACGCACCTGTTCACTCATGCCGACGGAGTCTGGCACCCGCCACTGACAGTCCCGCGGCGGAACGTCGGCCTCCGGCGCGCGGCCGGCTACGTCGTCGCCCGTACACCCCGCGGAGTGGGCAGGAAACCCGTCTCCTGGAAGTAGCTCAGGTAGCGCGTCAGGGTTTCGTCCGTCAGGAGCGGCAGGTGGACGCCCAGTGCCGCCGCGGCCTTGGCCGTCCGGCTGGAGTCGAAGTCGCGGTGGTCCATCGCCTCGTGCCCGGTCGGGCCCGCGTCGCCCAGGAACAGTTGAGCCGCGTTGTCGTGCTGCGCCGCGACGCGGGCCTGCCAGTCCGGTGCGGGGACGGTGCGCAGCTCGTGGCCCAGGCGGGCGGCCGCGTCGAAGACACGGTCCAGGCCCGGTGCGTCCGGGTTGGTGAGGTGGTAGGTCTCGGCACCCGTCCGGCCGGACGCGGAGAGCGCGAGCGCCACCACTGCCGCGCTGACGTGGTCCACGGGCACCCAGTCGGTCGACCCGTACGGCAGGTCCGGCACCGCGCCCGCCTGGAGGCACCCCTTGATGAGCTGCCACAGCAGGTCGCGGTCCTGGCAGGCGCCGGTGGTGGTGTCGCCGCTGATGCGGCCGGGCCGGTAGACGGTCACCGGCAGCCCGCGCTCGCGGGCCAGGCCCACCAGTTGCTCGGCGACCCACTTGCTCTGCGCGTATCCGTCGGGCAGGCCGGACGCCGGTCCTGTCGGGGTCGACTCCGTGACGGTGACGGGATCCGGGCCCGCCACCGGGGCGTAGACGCTCGTGGTCGAGACGTAATGCATCCCGGGTGACGCGGAGTCGGCGAGCAGACGCAGCAGTTCCTCGGTGCCTGCCACGTTGGGGGCGCGCAGATCTCCGTAACCGGCGGCGAAGTTGACGCGTGCGCCGTTGTGGACGACGGGTCCCAGGCGACGGACCAGGGCGGCCCGGCCCTCGGGTGACAGGCCGAGGCCGCGGGCGGCGAGGTCTCCGGGGACCGGGCGGATCAGACGCGCGTACCGGGGGCGCCAGAGGCCGTAGCGTTCCAGGTTGGCCCGTAGCCGGTGTGCGGCGCGCCGCTCGTCCTCGGCACGTACGAGGCAGTCGACCGGAGCGTCGGTGGTCTCGATGAGGTCGCGCAGCAGGAAGGCGCCGAGGAAACCGGAGGCGCCGGTCAGCAGCGGCCGGGAGGAAGGGCGGGAGATCCTGCGGCCCGTGACTGTGCGGTCCCGCCCGGTGCCGGTGATGTCCGCCGCCAGGCGGACCTCGGCGACGAGGTCCGGTGGGACGGAGCCCGCCTGGCCCTCCTCCCCCGCCTCGCTCTCCAGGAGACGGGCCACTCCCTCGACGGTCGGCGCCGCGAACAGGGCGCGCAGGGAGGGGCGCCGGCCGCAGCGCTCCCCGATCCGCTGGGCGAGGGTCACGGCGAGCAGTGAGTGGCCGCCGAGGGCGAAGAAGTCGTCCGTGACGCCGACCTCGGGTACGCCGAGCGTCTCCGCGAAGGCCTCGCACAGGGCGCGTTCGCGGGCGGTGCCCGGTGCACGGCCGCCGGCCGTCACGGCATGGTCGGGTGCGGGCAGGGCGCGCCGGTCGGTCTTGCCGTTGGGGGTGACGGGCAGGGCGTCGAGCCGTACGTGGGCCGCGGGGACCATGTGGTCGGGCAGGGTGGCGGCGAGGTGCGCCCGTATCCCGGCGTGGTCCGGGCCGTCCGCACCGTCCGCGGGCACGGTGTAGGCGACCAGGCGCCGGTCGCCGGGCCGGTCCTCCCGGACGACGGCGCAGGCCGCGGCGACGCCGGGCAGAGCGGTGAGCGCGGCCTCGATCTCACCCAGCTCGATGCGGAAGCCGCGCAATTTGACCTGGTCGTCGACGCGGGAGACGTAGACCAGCTCCCCGTCGGCCGTCCAGCGCACCAGGTCACCGGTGCGGTACATGCGGCCCCCGGCGCGGTCGGAGGGGTCGGCCACGAAGCGGGACGCGGTCAGGGCTGCCCGGCCGTGGTATCCACGGGCCACTCCCTCGCCGGAGACGTACAGTTCGCCGACGACGCCGGGCGGCACGGGGGCCAGCCTGTCGTCCAGGACGTGGACGCGGGTGCCGTTGACGGGAACGCCGATGGACACGGTGCGGTCGGGGGCGAGCGGCCCGTCCGCGTGCTGGAAGGTGCTCATGGTCGCGCACACGGTGGTCTCGGTCGGGCCGTAGGCGTTGACGAGGAACCGGTCCCGCGCCCAGGCGCGCACCAGGGCCGGCGCGCATGCCTCTCCGGCGAGGACCATCGTCGTCCCGGCGGGCAGCGAACCCGGCGGCATGACCGCGAGTGCGGCGGGCGGCAGGGTGAGGTGGGTGACCCCCCGCTCGCGGACCAGGGCGGCGAGGGCGGGACCGGGCAGCAGGGCTTCGCGCTCGTCGATCTCCAGGCAGGCACCGGAGAGCAGGCCCATGCAGAGTTCCCAGAACGCGGCGTCGAAGCTGACGGAGGCCAGGTGCAGCACCCGGCTGCCCGGGGAGACGCGCAGCCGCTCGCTCTGGGTCCTGGCCATGGCGCCGGCGCCCCGGTGGGTGACCACGACGCCCTTGGGGCGGCCGGTGGAACCGGAGGTGTAGATGACGTACGCCGGGTGCCCCGGGAGCAGGGCCGGGGCGGGACCGGTGTGCGCGGACGCCGGCGTGCCGGTCTCCAGGTCGCCGGTGTACAGGCACGGTACCGGGGAGTCCGGGAGGTGGCGGCGGATGTCGGGCGTGGTGAGGAGGAGGCGCGGCCTGGCGTCGTCGAGCATGTACGACAGGCGCGCGGCCGGGTAGTCGGGGTCGAGCGGCACGTATGCCGCCCCGGCCTTGAGGACCCCGAGGAGGGTCACGACGAGGTCGTGGGTGCGGGGCAGGGCGACCGCCACGCGGTCCTCGGGGCCGATGCCCCGCGCCGCGAGGTGGTGGGCGACGGCGTCGGCGCGGGCGTCGAGCTCGCCGTAGGTGAGGGTGGTGCCGGCGTCGCGGACCGCCGGAGCGTCCGGGGTGCGCCGGGCCCACTGCTCGAAGAGTGCGGGGACGGTCGACTCCGGCAGGTTCTCGACGGGCCCGGTCCCCCAGGCGGCGAGGCGGGTGTGCTCCGCGGCGGTGAGCACGTCGTACGTGCTCAGCGGGCGGTCGGGGTCGGCGGTCACGGAATCGAGCAGCAGGACGAGCCGTGTGGCGAGGTCGCGGACCGTGGCCGCGTCGAAGAGTTCCGTCGCGTAGTCGACGGCGGCCCGCATGCCGCTGGGTGCGCCGCCGTCGTCGTACGTCTCGGTGAAGGTGAACGACAGGTCGAACTTGCTGACGCCGGGGGCTGCCGGCACACCGCCGGTGGTGAGGCCCGGCAGGTCGACGGGAGCGGCCGGGGTGTGGTTCTGGAGGATGAGCATGGTCTGGAACAGCGGGTGGTGGTTCTGCGAGCGGGCGGGGTTGAGCAGTTCCACCAGGCGCTCGAACGGGAGGTCCTGATGCGCGTAGGCGGAGAGGTCGAACTCCTTCACCCGGCCCAGGAGTTCGAGGAACGTGGGGTCGCCCGTCAGGTCCGTACGCAGCACGAGTGTGTTGACGAAGAAGCCGACGAGGTCCGACGACGCCTCGTCGGTACGCCCGGCGACGGCCGTGCCGAGCGGGATGTCGTGGCCGGCGCCGTGCCGGGAGAGGACGGTCGAGAGGGCGGCCTGAAGCACCATGAAGACGCTGCATCCGCTGCTGCGGGCGAGGCTCGCGACCCGCCGGGCGGTGGTGGTGCCGAGTGCGAAGTCGTGGGTGGCGCCGGTGTGCCGGGGGGCGGCAGGTCGCGGCCGGTCCCAGGGCAGGTCGACCATCTCCGGCAGCCCGTCCAACGCTCGTCTCCAGTAGGCGAGCTGCCGGGCCACGACGCTCTCCGGGTCGTGCTCGTCGCCGAGCAGGCGGCGCTGCCAGAGCGTGTAGTCGGCGTAGTCGACGGGGAGTTCCGTCCACGCCGGTGCCTCGGCGCGCGTGCGGGCGCGGTAGGCGATGCCGAGGTCGCGGGCGAGGGGTGCGAGGGACGAGCCGTCGGCGGCGATGTGGTGGATCACGAGGACCAGGACGTGGGCGTCGTCGGCCAGGCGCAGCAGGGTCGCCCGGAGCGGGAGACGGTGCTCGATGTCGATCGCTTCGGCCGCGGCTGCCCCGATCCGGTCCGGCAGCCCCTGCTCGTCGACGGCTTCGAGGGCGAACGGGAGGCGGATGTCGTCCGGGGCGGTGATGTGCTGGCGCGGTCGGCTGTCGTACTCGGGGAAGACGGTGCGCAGCGCGGCGTGACGGTCGATGACGTCGCGGAGGGCCAGGCGCAGTGCTTCTGGGTCCAGCGGTCCGTCGATGCGCAGGGCGAAGGGAATGTTGTAGGTGGCGGACGGGCCTTCGAGGCGGTGGAGGAACCACAGGCGCTGCTGGGCGTAGGACAGCGGGAGCGCGGCGGGGCGTTCCTGCGGGACGAGGGCGGGGCGGGCGGGACGGTCCGCGTCCCGCAGGGCGGTGGCGAGCGTGGCGACGGTGGGGTTCTCGAAGAGGGTGCGGATCTCCGTCTCGGTGTCCAGGGCGGTGCGGACGCGGCCCACGAGGCGGGTGGCGAGCAGGGAGTGGCCGCCCAGGGCGAAGAAGTTGTCGTCGATACCGACGCGGTCCACACCCAGCACATCGGCGAACAGCCCGGCCAGGATCTCCTCGTGGGCGGTGCGCGGCGGGCGGCTGCCCGCGCCGGGCAGGGTGGCGGGTGCGGGCAGGGCCGCCCGGTCGAGCTTGCCGTTGGTGGTCAGCGGAAGCGCGTCGAGCGGCTGGATGGCCGCCGGCACCATGTAGGCGGGCAGCTGACTGCCGACGTGGGCGGCGAGCAGGTCCGGGTCCGGGGTGCGTCCGGGCGCCGGGACGACGTAGGCGGTCAGGGTGCGGTCGCCCGGCAGGTCCTCGCGGACCAGGACGCAGGCGGCGCGCACGGACGGGTCGGTGCGGAGCACCGCCTCGATCTCGGCGGGCTCGATGCGGTGGCCCCGGAGCTTGATCTGCTGGTCGGCCCGGGCCACGTGGTGCAGGGTGCCGTCGGGGTCCCGGCGCACGAGGTCGCCGGTGCGGTACATCCGCGCCCCCGTACCGGCGAACGGGTCGGCGACGAAGCGGGTGGCGGTGAGGCCGGGGCGACCCAGGTAACCGCGCGCGACACCCGGGCCCGCGACGTACAGTTCGCCCTCGGCGCCGGGCGGCACGGGCCGCATCGCACCGTCCAGGACGTAGGCGCGCATGCCGTCGAGCGGGCGGCCGATCGGGGGCACGCCGCCCGGAGCGTCGCCCGGGCGTACACGGTGGAGCGTGGCGAACGTGGTGGTCTCGGTGGGTCCGTAGACGTTGAAGAAGGCGGTGCCGGGGTGCGCGGCGGCAAGGCTCTGGAGGACGCCGGGCGCCGCGGCCTCGCCTCCTGAGGCGGCCAGGCGGAGCAGTCCGAGGGCGCCGGGATCGGTCTCGGCGATGACGTTGAACAGGGCCGTCGTGAGGAACGCCGCCGTGACGCCGTCGCGGGCGACGAGGTCGCGCAGCACGGTGGGCTGGAGGGCGCCCTCGGGTGCGACGACGACGCGGCCTCCGCCGAGGAGGGGGGCCCAGATCTCGAAGGTCGAGGCGTCGAAGACGTACGCCGAGTGCAGCAGGACGGCGTCGGCGGCGCCGTCGCCCCACGTCCGGTCGGACACCAGGGCGGTGACGTCGGCATGGGTGACGCCGACCCCCTTGGGCAGACCGGTGGAACCGGAGGTGAACATCACGTACGCGAGCCGGTCGCCACCCGTCACGGTGGGGAGGGGCCCCGGGGCGGCGGGGCTTCCTTCCACGACCCGGCCCGCCGCGTCGACGGTCACCACGTGCACGTCAGGTCCGAGTCCGCGCACCCACGGGTGTGTGCGGGTGGTCCCGTCGACGATCAGGGCGCGGAGGGTGGCCACCTCGGAGACACGGGTGAGCCGTTCGGCGGGCCAGAGCGGATCGAGCGGTACGTAGGCGGCGCCCGCGCGCAGGGCTGCCAGGGAGGCGGTGACCAGGGCCGTCGAACGGCCCATGAGGATGCCGACGCCGTCCTCGACGCCGGTCCCGGCCCCCGTCAGCGCGCCGGCCAGCTCGGCCGACAACGCGTCGAGTTGCCGGTAGGTCAGCCGCTCGCCGGCCCCGGACACGGCCACCTCCTCCGGGTGGCGGGCGGCCCGCCGGGTGACGGCGGCCGGGATGCTCTCGTCCAGGGGGCCGCGGAGGAGTCCGGCGCCGATCCCCTGGGAGAGCAACGTCTCGCGCTCACCGTCCAGAAGCACGGGGACGGCGTCGGCGCGGCTGTCGAGCCCGGCCGCCATCGCCGTCAGCAGGCGTCGCATGCGTGCGACCGTGCGGGCCACCTCGTCCTGGCCGAGGACGGCGGCCCGGTATCCGAAGGTGATCCGCAGGGACTCGCCCGGAGCGATGGTGAGGGTGAGCGGATAGTGGGCCGCGTCCGTGCCGCTGAAGCCGGTGACGGCGAGGCCGGGCAGCCCCTGCTGCGCGGTGCGCAGGGCCTCCGCGTCCATCGGGTAGTTCTCGAACACGGCGAGTGTGTCGAAGAGTTCGTCCAGACCGGTGACACCGCGTATCTCGGTCAGGCCCACGTACTGGTGGCCGAGGAGGCGGCTCTGCTCCTCCTGGAGCCGGGTCAGGAGCGCGGCCAGCGTCTCACCGGGCGCCGGGCGGAGCCGTACCGGCACCGTGTTGATGAACAGGCCGACCATCGACTCGATGCCGGGGATCTCCGGCGGGCGGCCGGAGACGGTGGTGCCGAACACGACGTCGGAGCGTCCGGTGCGGTAGGCGAGCAGCAGCCCCCAGGCGCCCTGGACCAGGGTGTTGAGGGTGAGACGGTGCGCGCGGGCCGTCTCGCGCAACCGGTGCGTCGTGGCGGAGTCCAGGTCGAGGACGAGGGTCTCGGGCAGCTCGCCGCCACCCGGCACGTCCGCCCCGCCCCGCCCGGCGAGCAGGGTCGGCGACTCGACACCGGCGAGAGCGGTGTGCCAGGCATCCAGGGCGGCGGTGCGGTCCTGCTGGGCCAGCCAGGCGAGGTAGGTGCGGTAGGGGACGACGCGCGGGAGGGCACTGTCGTCGCCCCGGCGTGCGTACAGCTCGAACAGCTCCCGCACGAGCAGCGGCATCGACCATCCGTCGAGCAGGATGTGATGGCTCGTCATGACGAGCCGGTGGCTCTCAGGTGCGGTGCGCACGAGGGTGAACCGCATCAGCGGCGGGGCGGTGAGGTCGAAGCGGCGGGTCCGGTCGGCGGCGAGGAACGCGGTGAGGCGCTCCTCTGCCGTGGCCGTGCCGTCCGCCGTGCTCAGGTCCACTTCCTCCAGCGGCACCGGAACCTCGGCGGCGACGGCCTGCACGGGCTCGTCCAGGTCCTCGTGGAGGAATCCGACCCGCAGGTTGGCGTGCCGCCGCAGCAGACCGCCCACGGCGGCGTGCAGGGCGGGGAAGCTCACGGGGCCTTCGAGGTCGAAGACGAACTGGGCGGTGTAGACGTCCACGGCGCGGGAGTCGTACAGCGCGTGGAAGAGCATGCCTGCCTGCAACGGCGTCAGCGGCAGTACGTCTTCCAGTCGGAACCCGGTCACTTGCGTCCACCCCACTTGTTCTGCAGTCGGTCGATCTGGGCCTGGCCGAGCGAGACCAGGGGAAGGTCGGACGGCGTGTAGCCGCCCGCGTCGGGTCGTTCTGCGTGTTCGGCCACGGCGCGCAGGGCGCGGGTGAAGGCGTCGGACAGGGACTCCACGTCCTCCTCCTTGAGGAGGTCGCTGGGCCAGGTCCATCGGGTCACCAGGCGTGGACCGTCCGGCAGGTCCTCGGTGTGCGCGTTGATGTCGAGGACGTGGTGGACGGGCATGTCGGGGTCCTGGCTGCGTGGTCCGCCTCCGTCGAGCAGGACGTCCCAGTCGGCGCCGTCGCCCCCGCCCGACTCGACGGGCGAAGCGGCGTACCTGCCGAGGTAGTTGAAGCCGATCTGGGGATCGGCCGAGGCGGCCAGCACCTGGCGGGTGGTGGGGTTGAGGTGGCGCAGCATTCCGTAGCCGACACCGTGGTCGGGGACGGCGCGCAGCTGCTCCTTGACGCGTTTGAGGGCGCGCTCGACCAGAGCGGCGTCGAAACGTCCGGGGGTGCGGGCGTCGACGGGCCCGGGGTCGAGCCGGACCGGGTAGAGGCTGGTGAACCAGCCGACCGTACGGGAGAGGTCGAGGTGGTCGGCGATCTGCTCGCGGCCGTGTCCCTCCAGGTCGAGCAGGACGGCGGTGCTGCCCCGCTGGGCCCCGAGGGCGGCGGCCCGTTCCGCACGCCAGGAGCAGACGGCCAGGGCCAGGCCGGTGAGCAGGACGTCGTCCACCCCGGCGTGGAAGGCGGCGGGGGCGGTGGTGAGCAGGGACTTCGTCCAGGTGGCGGGCAGGTGGGTGACGAGGGTCCGCGTCCGGTCGGCGGTGTCCAGATCGGGGTCGAGCGGCCTGTATCCCAACTGCGGGTCGGGGGTGCTCAACGCCGTGTGCCACAGGGTGAGTTCCTCCTCGCGTCCCGGATCGTGCGCCTGGGAGGCCAGGAGCTGCGCCCACTGCCGGTAGGACGTGGTGGCCGGGCGTGGTGCCGCGGTCGCCGCCTCGGTGACGGCCTGCCAGGCGAGCGCCACATCGGCGGCGAGGATGCGCCAGGACACCGCGTCGACGGCCAGGTGGTGCACGACGAGCAGCAGCCGCCCGCGGGTGCGGGGCCCGGCGTCGCACCAGACGGCCTCGACCACCTCCCCGTGTGCGGGCCGCAGCCGTCTGCGGGCCTGCTCTCCCGCCTCGGTGACGGCGGCGCGGAGGGCTTCGGTGTCGAGACCCGCGACGTCGACCCGGGTGAAGCGGTCGCGGGCGGGGACGGCGCCGGGTGGCAGGGCTTCGAGGACGGGTGCGCCGTCGGCCGACCGGGTGGCCCGCAGTCGGAGCATGTCGTGCTGATCGATGAGGAGTTGGAGGGCTGCTACGAGGGAGTCCTCGTCTGCTCCCGCGGGTGTGCGCAGCACCCCGGACTGGTTGTATCCGTCGGTGGTGCCGGGACGCTCCAGGAACCAGGCGACGATGGGCGTCGGGGGCATCTCGCCGGTGCCCTGCCCGGCCGGTACGGCGGTCTCCCGGCCGAGGGCGGTGGCGACGGCCGCGATGGCCTCGGGCGTGCGGTGGACGAAGACGTCGCGCGGGGTGACGCCCAGGCCCGCGTCGCGGACCCGGCTGACGAGCTGGATGGAGAGGATGCTGTCCCCGCCGAGCGCGAAGAAGTCGTCGTCGGCGCGGACGGCGGGAGCACGCAGGACGGAGGCGAACACCTCGCACAGGACGCGTTCCTGGGCGGTGCGCGGCTCTCCGCCCGGCCGGAGGGCGGCGGGGCGCTCCGGGACGGGCATGGCGCGCCGGTCGGTCTTGCCGTTGGGCAGCAGCGGCAGCGCGTCCAGGGGGACGAAGACGGCGGGCACCATGTACGGCGGCAGGGCCGCCATCAGGCGGGCGCGCAGTTCGCCGTCCGTGAGGGCCGCGGCGCCGGAGACGGTGTAGGCGACCAGCCGCCGCTCGCCCGGACGGTCCTCCCGGACGAGGGCGCAGGCGGCGGTGACGCCCTCGACCGCGGTGAGAGCGGCCTCGATCTCGCCGAGTTCGATGCGGAAGCCGTGCAGCTTGACCTGGTCGTCGGCGCGGGAGACATAGCTGAGCAGGCCGTCGGTGTCCCGTCGGACGAGGTCGCCCGTGCGGTACATGCGGCTGCCGGCGGGTCCGTACGGATCGGCGACGAACCGCGCGGCGGTCAGGCCCGCACGCCCCAGGTAGCCGCGTGCGAGGCCTTCGCCCGCGACGTAGAGCTCACCGGTGACGCCCGGGGGCACCGGACGGAGGCCGCCGTCGAGGACGTAGGCACGGGTGTTGTCGACGGGGCGGCCGAGCGGCACGTTCCCCTCCCCCGCGGGGGCGTCCGTGCGCCGGTGGTGGTGGGCGGTGGCGTCGATGGTCGCCTCGGTGGGCCCGTAGAGGTTGTGCACCTCTGCCTGCCACGTCCGCCCGACGCGCTCGGCCAGATTCCGGGACAGGGGTTCACCGCCGCACAGGACGGCCCGCAGCGTCGTGGGCGCCTCGTCCGGAGCGGTCTCGGTGAGGACGAGTGAGAGGTGTGAGGGCACGAACTGGACGAGGGTCGTCCCCACTTCGCGCATACGGGCCAGCAGAGCCGCCGGGTCGTGGTTGAGGGCGGGCGGCACGAGGCAGGTGGAGCCGCCGTGCAGGAGCGGCAGCCACGTCTCCCAGACCGAGGCGTCGAAGCTCGGTGAGGTGCGGGCGAGCACCCGGTCCCCGTCGGTGAGGCCGAGGTGGTCCGCCATCCACGCCATGTGGTTGGTCAGGGAGGCGTGGGTGACGACGACGCCCTTGGGGCGGCCGGTGGAGCCCGAGGTGTAGATGACGTACGCCGCGTCGCCCGGGTCGGGCGCGGCGGCCGGAGGCGCCGCCCGGCCGGTGGACCAGGCGGCCCGGTCGTCGAGGGCGAGGCAGGGTACGGAAGCTCCGTACCGCGCGGCACGTGCGGTGCCGTGGGTGACGAGCAGGGCCGGGCGGGCGTCGTCGAGCATGTGGGCGACGCGCGCCTCGGGATACTCCAGGTCGACGGGCAGGTACGCGGCCCCGGCCTTGGTCACCGCCAGCATCGCCACGACCTGGTCGGCGGTGCCTTCCAGGGCGAGGGCGACGAGGTCGCCGCGGCCGATGCCCCTGGCGCTCAGGTGGTGCGCCAGATCGTCGGAGAGCGCGTCGAGTTCGCCGAAGGTGAGGCGGTGCGCGCCGTCAAGCACGGCGATCGCCGCAGGGGTCCGCGCGCACTGGGCCCGGAATCCCTCGGGCGCCGTGCGGGCCGCCACCGGCCGCACCGGGCCGTGCGCGGCGCGGTCGAGGTCCCGCCGCTCGGCCAGGTCCAGGACGTCGGTGGTGTGGACGCGTCGGCCGGGGTCGGCGGCGAGTGAGGCGAGCAGACGGGTCAGCCGGCCGGCCAGGGTGTGCGCGGTGTCGTGGGCGAAGAGTTCGGTGGAGAACTCCAGGACGCCGTCGAGACCCGCCGGGCGGCCTGTGCTGTCGTGCTTCTCGGTGAAGGTGAAGGTCAGGTCGAATTTGCTGATGCCGGTGTGCACGGGCTGTTCCGTCACCGTGAGTCCCGGCAGGTCGACCACCGCGTCCCCCTGGTTCTGGAGGACGAGCATGGTCTGGAACAGCGGGTGGTGGTTCTGGGCCCGGACCGGGCCGAGGGCGTCCACCAGCCGCTCGAACGGCACGTCCTGGTGGGCGTAGGCCGCCAGGTCGAAGTCCCGTACCCGGTCGAGTACGTCGCGGAAGGTGGGGTCCCCGCTCAGGTCGGTGCGCAGGACGAGGGTGTTGACGAAGAAGCCCACCAGGTCGTCGAGGGCTTCGTCGGTGCGTCCGGCGACGGCGGTGCCGAGGGGGATGTCCTCGCCGGCGCCGTGCCGGGAGAGGAGCACCGACAGGCCCGCCTGGAGCACCATGAAGAGGCTGCACCCGCGGGCACGGGCGAGTTCCGCCAGGGCCCGGTGGGTGTCCGCGTCGACGGGGAACGCGAACGCGTCGCCGCGGTGCTCCGTGACGGCGGGGCGCGGCCGGTCGCAGGGAAGGTCGAGCAGATCGGGAGCGCCGGCGAGCGCGGTCCGCCAGAACTCCAGCTGGCGGGTGGCCTGTCCGGCCGGGTCGTTCTCGTCGCCGAGCAGCGCGCGCTGCCACAGGGTGTAGTCGGCGTACTGGAGGCCTAGTTCCGTCCAGGAGGGCTCCACCCCCTCGGTGCGTGCCCGGTACGCCTCGCCCAGGTCTCGCGCGAGCGGGGCGAGGGACCAGCCGTCGCCCGCGATGTGGTGGACGACCAGTACGAGGACGTGGTCCTCGGCTCCCAGCCGCAGCAGCCGGGCCCGTACGGGGATGTCCGTGCTGACGTCGAAGGTGTGCGCCACCTCGGCGCCCAGGACCTCGTCGAGGCGGGCGGGCGCGGTGTCGCGGGGCGTCAGGTCGAGGTCGGCGCCGTCGGCGTCGAGGACGAGCTGACGCGCCACGCCGCCGGTGTCGGGGAAGACGGTGCGCAGGCTCTCGTGGCGTTCGACGACGTCCGACAGGGCGCTCTCCAGGGCGTCGGCGTCGAGCGGCCCGTGCAGGCGGAGCACGAGCGGCACGTTGTACGTGGCGCTGGGCCCCTCGAACCGGTTGAGGAACCACAGGCGCTGCTGCGCGTAGGACAGCGGCAGCGGATCCGGGCGGCTCGGTGCGCGCTCAAGGGGGGTCCTGGCCTTTTCGGCGCCGTCCAGCGCGGCGGCGAGCGCCGTCGGCGTGGGGTGCTCGAAGAGGGCCTTGACCTGGACCTCCACGCCGAGCACGGTGCGGATGCGCGCGACGAGGCGGGTGGCGAGCAGGGAGTGGCCGCCCAGGGCGAAGAAGTCGTCGTCGGCGCCCGCGCCGTCGAGGCCCAGCAGGTCGGCGAAGAGTCCGCACAGGATCTCCTCGCGGGCGGTACGCGCGGTGCGCCCGCGGGCCGGAGCGTGATGCTCGGGGGCGGGCAGCGCACGCCGGTCCACCTTGCCGTTGAGGGTCAGCGGCAGTGCGTCGAGCAGGACGAAGGCGGAGGGCACCATGTAGGCGGGCAGGGATCTGCCGACGGCCCGGGCGAGCTCGCCGGGTTCGGGGCGTGCGCCGCCGGCGGGCACCACGTACGAGACGAGCCGACGGTCGCCGGGTGTGTCCTCGCGGACGACGGCGAAGGAGTCGGCGACACCCTCGCAGCAGGCGAGCACGCCCTCGATCTCACCGAGTTCGATGCGGTAGCCCCGCAGTTTCACCTGCCCGTCGGCGCGGTTGACGTACGCGATCCGGCCGTCGTGGGTCCACCGGACGAGGTCGCCGGTGCGGTACATGCGTCCGCCCGCCGGGTCGAACGGGTCGGCCACGAAGCGCGCGGCGGTCAGGCCCGGGAGCCCGGTGTACCCGCGTGCCACGCCTCGTCCGGCCAGGTACAACTCGCCCACGACACCCGGCGGGACCGGGCCCAGGGAGGCGTCGAGGACGTAGCCGCGCATGCCGTCCAGGGGGCGGCCGATGGGCGGCGGCCCCGGTGGCAGGTCGGCCGCCACGTCGTAGCGGGTGGCGAAGGTGGTGGTCTCGGTGGGCCCGTACACATGGAGGACGCGCGCGCCGGGCGCGGTGCCGGCGACCCGCTGCATCGCGTCCGGTGAGGCCAGTTCCCCACCGGCGCACACGAGCCGCAGGCCGTCGAAGGAGCCGGGATCGGTCTCGGCGAACACGTTGAACAGGGCCGTCGTCAGGAAGACGGCGGTCACGCCGTGCTCGTGGACGGCGTCGCCGAGGGCACGGGCCTCCAGGACGCCGGCCGGTGCGACGACGATCCGGCCGCCGTGCAGGAGCGGGGCCCAGATCTCGAACGTGGAGGCGTCGAAGACGTACGCCGAGTGCATCAGGACCGCTTCGGCGGCGCCGCCACGCCAGGCGGAGTCGGCGGTGAGCGCGGCCACGTCACCGTGCGTGACGCCGACACCCTTGGGCAGGCCGGTCGAGCCGGAGGTGAACATCACGTAGGCGAGCGCGTCGGGGCCCGGCACCGCTGCCGGGCGGCCCGGCCGCTCGGGGGCGCCCCGGAGGACCCGGCCGACCCGGTCCACGACCACGACCGGCACGCGGCGGGCCGTCGCGGTGACCCAGGGGGTGGCGCGGGCTTCCTCGTCGACGACGAGGACCCGCACGGCCGCCGCCCCGGCGACCTGGTCGAGCCGTTCCTCGGGCCAGCGGGCGTCCAGCGGGACGTAGGCGCCGGCCGCTCGGACCACGCCCAGGGACACCGACACCACGGCCGGTGACCGGGCGAGCAGCACGCCGACCCCGGCCTCGGGGCCCACCCCGAGGCCCGCCAGGGTACGGGCGAGGCCGGCGGAGATCCCCTCGAGTCCGGCGTACGTGAGGGTGTCGTGGTCGTCTGTCACGGCCACGGCGTCCGGTGTGCGGTGCGCCTGGGCCACGAAGAGCGCGGGCAGGGTGGCGTCCGCGAGGTCCGGCAGACCGCGGCCGGTGCCCCAGTGCGTGACCCGGGTGCGCTCGTCCGGCGTCATCAGGCCGTAGCCCGCCAGGGGCAGACCGGGGTCGGCGGCCACCTGCTCCAGGAGGCGGACCAGGCGCGCCGCGAGGGTTTCGACGGTGGCCCGGTCGAAGAGGGCGGTGGCGTACTCGATCCCGGCGGTGAGGCCGCCCGCGCCCTGCTCCTCGCCGCCCGCGCCCTGCTCCTCGGTGAAGGCGAAGGTGAGGTCGAACTTGCTCAGGCCGTTGTGGACGAGCCGGTCCTCGACCGTGAGGTTCGGCAGGTCGGGGCGGTCGGTCTCCTGGTTCTGCAGGACCAGCATGGTCTGGAACAACGGGTGGTGGTTGCGCGCCCGGACGGGGTTGACGCTCTCGACGAGGCGCTCGAAGGGCACGTCCTGGTGCGCATAGGCAGCGAGGTCGAACTCTCTTACGCGTACGAGGAGTTCCTGGAAGGTGGGATTGCCGGACAGGTCCGTGCGCAGGACGAGCGTGTTGACGAAGAACCCGACCAGATCCTCCAGAGCCTCGTCCGTGCGGCCGGCGACGGGCGAACCGAGCGGGATGTCGTCGCCCGCGCCGTGCCGGTGCAGCAGGGTGGCCACCGCCGCTTGGAGCACCATGAAGAGGCTGCTGCCCGACTCACGCGCCAGACGCAGGAGTTGCGTGTACACCGGGGACGGCACGTCGAAGGTGTGGACGGCTCCCCTCGGGTCGGTGGTGACCGGGCGTGGCCGGTCCAGCGGCAGGTCGATCAGCCCGGGCAGACCGGCGAGGGCGGAGTGCCAGTGGTCGAGCTGCTGTCGCAGCGCGCTCTCCGGCGCGACGCCGTCGCCGAGAGCCGCCTGTTGCCAGAGGGTGTAGTCGGCGTACTGGAGCGGCGTACCGGCCGAGAGCCCGGGCTCCCGGCCCTCGAGACGGGCCCGGTAGGCGTCCCCGAGGTGGCGGGCGAGCGGGGCGAGGGACCAGCCGTCGCCCGCGATGTGGTGCAGGACGAGCACCAGGACGTGGTGACCCGGCGCCGAGCGGAGCAGCAGGGCGCGCAGCGGCGCATCCACGACGACGTCGAACGGCTCGCGCACGGCGGCCAGGACGGCTTCCTCCAGCTCCCCGGGGGCCACGGCCACGACAGGCAGGCGGGGCGTGGCGGTGTCGACGGGGAGGATCAACTGGTGAGGCACGCCGTCCCGTTCAGGGAAGAGGGTGCGCATCGCCTCGTGCCGCTGCACGACATCGCGGAGGGCTGCCCGCATGGCGTCGGTGTCCAGGGTGCCGTCCAGCTCGAGGACGAGCGGGATGTTGTAGGCGGAGCTGGGGCCCTCGAGGCGGTTGAGGAACCACAGGCGCTGCTGCGCGGAGGACAGCGGCAGCGGATCGGGCCGCCGCGCCGCGGGCACCAGCGGCGGGCGGGCCCGGCCCGGCGTGTCGAGGACGCGGGCGAGACCCGCGACGGTCGGGTGTTCGAAGAGGGTGCGTACGGCGATCTCGGCGCCCAGGACGGTACGGACACGGCTGACGACGCGCATGGCGAGGAGCGAGTGCCCGCCGAGATCGAAGAAGCTGTCGTGCGGGCCCACGAGCGGCCGGTGCAGGACGTCGGCGAAGATCCCGGCGAGCAGATCCTCCTGGAAGGTGCGCTGCCCCGCGCCGGCGGGAGCACCGTCGCCCGGCTCCGGCTCCGGCTCGGGCAGGGCGCGCCGGTCGACCTTGCCGTTGGGCAGGAGCGGGAGTTCCTCCAGGACGACGACCGCCCCGGGCACCATGTAGTGCGGAATGGTCTCGGCGAGGGCGTCGCGCAGGGCGGCGGGGCGCAGGGCCGGGTCCCCGGTGACGGCGTAGGCGACGAGCCGGCGCCGGCCGGGTATGTCCTCGCGGATCAGTGCGCAGGAGGCCGTGACCCCGGGCCGCGCCAGGAGCGCGGCCTCGACCTCGCCCAGCTCGATGCGGAACCCGCGGAGTTTGACCTGGTCGTCGGCGCGGGCCACGTAGTCGAGCAGACCGTGCCGGTTCCACCGTACGAGGTCGCCCGTCCGGTACATGCGGGCGCCGGTCGCGTCGAACGGGTCGGCGACGAACCGTGTGGCGGTCAGGCCTTGTTGACCGAGGTAGCCACGGGCGAGGTTGGGACCCGAGAGATACAGCTCCCCCGTGACGCCGGGGGGCACGGGCCGCAGCCGGCCGTCGAGGACGTAGGCGCGCATGGTGTCGACGGGAAGGCCGATCGGCACGGTCTCGGACGGTGTGCGGGCGTCCGCGTGACCGCCGGTCTCCGCGCCGCCGGCGCGGTGGGCGGTCGCGTCGATGGTCGCCTCGGTCGGCCCGTAGAGGTTGTGCACCTCGGCCCCCCACAGCGCGGCGACCTCGTCGGCGAGGGCGCGCGGCAGCGGTTCGCCGCCGCACAGGACGGCGCGCAGGGCGGGGAGCGGCGCGGCGTGCGCCGCCTCGGTGAGGACGAGAGTCAGGTGCGAGGGCACGAACTGGGCGACGGTGACGCCGAATCGGCTCATCCAGGAGACGAGGGCGCCCGGCTCCCTGTTGGCCTCGTGCGGCAGCACACAGACTTCGGCCCCGCTCATCAGAGGGAGCCAGAGCTCCCACACGGAGGCGTCGAAGCTGGTGGAGGTGCGGGCGAGGACCCGGTCGTCCTGGGTGACAGCCAGGTGCCGCGCCATCCAGGCCGTGTGGTTGGCCAGGGCTTCGTGCGTCACGACCACGCCCTTGGGACGGCCGGTGGAGCCGGAGGTGTAGATGACGTACGCGGGGTCCCCGGGATGGGGGCTGCCCGTCGCGGGCGAGGTGACGACGGATGGCCGGACGGCCGGGTCGTCCAGGGCGAGCCACGGCACGTCGGAGTCCGGCAGGCCCGCGTGGACGTCCGCGGTGGTGAGCAGCAGGACGGGCCGGGCGTCGTCGAGCATGTGCCGGATGCGGGCGGGTGGATACTGCGGGTCCACGGGCAGGTAGGCGGCACCGGCGCGCAGTACGGCAAGCATGGCGACGACGGTGTCCACCGACGGCGGCGCGGCGAGGGCCACCCGGTCCTCACGGCCTGCGCCCCGCTCGCGCAGGACGTGGGCGAGGGCGTCGGCGCGGGCGTCGAGCTCGGCGTAGGTGAGGCTCGTGTGCGCGTCGCGCACGGCGACGGTACGGGGTGTGCGCGCGGCCCACTCCCGGACCGCTTCGGGTGCGGTGCGGACGGGCTGCGGGAGCTGCGCACCGCGTCCCTGGCCGAGGAGACGGTCGCGTTCGCCCGGCACGAGGGGGTCGAGGTCGCCGACCGTACGGTCCGGATCGGTCACGGCCTGGGTGAGAACGCGGGCGAAGCGGGCGCACAGGGCGCGGGCGGTGGCGGCGTCGAAGAGGTCGGTGGCGTATTCCAGGTAGCCCCCGATGCCGCCGGTACCGCTCGTGCCGACCGGGGTGTCCGCGGATGTCCGCTCGGCCGGCTCCGAGTCTTCGGTGAGTCCGGCCCGGGGGACCTCGGTCAGCGAGAACGTCAGGTCGAACTTGCTGACCCCGGTGTGCCGGGACCGGTCGTGGCTGGTGACGCCCGGGAGGTCCAGCCCCGCCCGCTCCTGGTTCTGGAGGACCAGCATGGTCTGGAAGAGCGGGTGGTGGTCGCCGGACCGCTCGGGGTTGAGCGCCTCCACGATCCGTTCGAAGGGGATGTCGCCGTGGCTGAAGGCGGCGATGTCGAACTCCTTGACCCTCTCCAGGAGTTCGCGGAAGGTCGGGTCGCCGGACAGGTCGGCGCGCAGGACGACGGTGTTCACGAAGAACCCGACCAGATCGTCGAGTGCCTCGTCGGTACGCCCGGCCGCCGCGGTGCCCAGCGCGATGTCGGTCCCGGCGCCGTGGGCGTGCAGCGTCACGGCGAGGGCCGCCTGGAGCACCATGAAGGGGGTGCAGCCGGTGGCGCGCGCGAGCCGGGTGAGCGCGGCGTGGGCGGGGGCGGGCAGCTCGAAGGGGACCGCGTCGCCCCGGTGGCTGGACACGGCCGGGCGGGGCCGGTCGAGAGGCAGGTCGAGCAGGTCGGGGGCGCCCCGGAGCGCCTCCTGCCAGAAGGCGAGCTGACGTGCGGCCATGCTGTCCGGGTCGTCGGCCGAGCCGAGCAGTCGCCGCTGCCAGAGGGCGTAGTCGGCGTACTGCACCGGCAGCGCGGGCCAGTCGGGGGTGTCCGCGCCCGTGCTCCTGGCGCGATAGGCGGCGCCGAGGTCACGGCTGAGCGGGGCGAGGGACCAGCCGTCGGCGACGACGTGGTGGAGGACGAGCACCAGGATGTGGCGGGCGGGGCCCAGGCGCAGCAGATGGGCGCGGACGCCGACGTCCCCGGTGAGGTCGAAGGGCACCGCGGACAAGCGGCGCACCGTCGCCTCGGCCCAGGCCTCGCCGTCCTCCTCCACCGGCGGCAGTTCGACGACGAGGGGGACGAGCGCCACGGCGGCGGACGGGTCGAGGACTTCCTGGCGGGCGACACCGTCCTGTTCGGCGAATACGGTGCGCAGGCTCTCGTGCCGGACGACGACGTCGGCCAGGGCGCCGCGCAGGGCGTCCGTGTCCAGACGGCCTTCGAGTTCGACGACCAGCGGGACGGTGTAGGTGTCGCCGGGCCCCTCGACGCGGTTGAGGAACCAGAGGCGCTGCTGCGCGAAGGAGAGCGGCACCACGTCAGGCCGTTGCTGCGGGACGAGAGCCGGCCGGGCCGCCCCGGTGGTGTCGAGGGCGGCGGCGAGAGCGGCGACCGTGGGGTGGTCGAAGAGCGTGCGCATGCCGAGTTCGGCACCCAGTGCGGCCCGCACCCGTCCGGTGAGGCGGGTGGCGAGCAGCGAGTGGCCGCCCAGGGAGAAGAAGTTGTCGTCGATACCGACCGCGTCCACGCCCAGGACGTCGGCGAACAGGCCAGCCAGGACCTCCTCGTACGCCGTGCGCGGGGCGCGGCCCTCGGTGGCCACGACGCGGGGGGCGGGCAGGGCGCGGCGGTCGACCTTGCCGTTGGCGTTCAGGGGCAGCGCGTCGAGGAGGACGAACACGGAAGGCACCATGTACGCGGGCAGGGCGCACCCTGTGCGGCGGGCCAGGGCAGCCTCGTCCGGCCGGGTGCCGGGGGTCCGCACGACATAGGCGACGAGCCGCCGGTCGCCCGGCACGTCCTCGCGGACCAGGACGCAGGCTGCACGCACGTCCGGGTCGGCGAGCAGGGTGTTCTCGATCTCGGCGGGCTCGATGCGGAATCCGCGGAGCTTGACCTGCCCGTCGGCACGCCCGACGTATTCGATGTCGCCGCGCGCTGTCCAGCGCACGAGGTCACCGGTGCGGTACATGCGGCCGCCACGCGCGTCGTACGGGTCGGCGACGAACCGGGTGGCGGTGAGCGCCGCGCGGCCCTGGTAGCCGCGGGCGACGCCGTGGCCGCTCACGTAGAGCTCCCCCACGACGCCGGGCGGCACCAGCCCGAGGGCGCCGTCGAGCACAAGGAGGCGCATCCCGTCGAGGGCCCGGCCGATGGGCGGCACCCCCGGGGTGCCGGCGTCCACCCGGTGGCGGGTGGCGAAGGTGGTGGTCTCCGTGGGTCCGTACACGTGCAGCACGCGCGTGCCGGGCGCGGCCGCGGCCACCTGCTGCATCACATCCGGCGTGGCGGCCTCGCCGCCCGCGGCGACCAGGCGCAGTCCGGCGAACGCCGCGGGGTCGGTCTCGGCCACCACGTTGAACAGGGCCGTCGTCAGGAACAGCGCGGTCACTCCGTACCGGTCCACCACGTCCCTGAGGGCGGGCGCCTCCACTACGCCGCCGGGCGCGACGACCACGCGGCCGCCGTTCAGGAGCGGCACCCAGATCTCGAAGGTGGAGGCGTCGAACACGTAGGCCGAGTGGAGCAGTACGGCGTCGCACGCACCGTCCGACCACGTGGTGTCGGCGGCCAGTGCGAGTACGTCGGCGTGGGTGACCCCGACGCCCTTGGGCAGGCCGGTGGAGCCGGAGGTGAACATCACGTAGGCGAGCCGGCCGGCGAGGGCTGCTCCGGGCAGCGGTCTCGGTCCTGGCGGATCTCCGCGTACGACGCCGCCGAGACCGTCGAGGACGATCACCGGCAGTTCGGCGGCCCTCTCCTCCACCCAGGGCTGCCGGGCGGTGGCCTCGTCGACCACCAGGGCGCGGACGCGGGCCACTTCGGTGACGCGGCCGAGGCGTTCGGCCGGCCAGGCCGCGTCCATGGGTACGTACGCGGCGCCGGCTGCGACGGTGCCGAGCGTGGCGGACACCACGGCCGCCGAGCGGCTCATGAGGACACCGACGCCGTCCTCGGCGCCGATGCCCCATCCGGCCAGGGCGCCTGCGAGGTCTTGCGCCACCCGCGCCAGCTCCTGGTACGAGAGTGTGACGGCGCCGTCCACCACTGCCGGGGCGTCGGGGGTCAGGCGGGCCTGCGCGCCGAACGCCTCCGGCAGGCCGGAGGCCGTCGTGCCGGCCGCCAGGTCGGCACCCCGCCCCTGCGCGAGCAGCGCCTCGGCGGCGGTGTCGTCCAGGAACGGCAGGTCGCGGAGAGGTGTGCCGGCGTCCGCGTCGGCCACCGCCGACAGGAAGGAGACGAGGGCCTGCTGGAGCAGCCGCACGTCATCGGGGTGGTACAGCTCCGGGTTGGCGTCGAAGCCGATCAGCGGGCCTTTCCCCTCGGCCCGTTCGGAGACGAAGAGGGAGACGTCGTCGACCGGGCCGATGGACAGCACACGGGAAGCCGCGGGGCTGCCGGCGAAGTCGAGGTCGTAGTCGTAGCCCATGATGTTGACGACGACGTCGGTGAGGTGCGCCGCGCCGTCGGCCATGTTCAGTTCACGGGCGAGCTGTTCGCGGGAGAAGCGGCGGTGGCGCAGGGCGCCGCCCATCTCTGCCGCGACGGCGCGTACGAGGGCACCGACCGTCATGTCGGCGGTGACGGTCAGGCGCAGCGGCAGGATGTTGGCGGTCATACCGACGATGTGACGCAGCCCGCCGTGACGCCCGTTGGAGGCGAGTCCCACGGTGATGTCCTGTGCCCCGGTGACCCGGGCGACGTAGGCGGCGACCGCGCTCACGAGGACGGCGGTCCACCTGGTGCGGTGACCGGAGGCGAGTCTGCGCAGGTCGTCGAGGACGGTGACGGGCAGGGTCTCCCCGGTGTGCATCCGGACGTCCGCCCCGGCGGGCGCGGCCGCCGCAGGAGCGTCGGTGCGCCGTCGGATGAGCGCCGCGCCACCCCGGGCGTGCGCGTCGTCCCCGGTACCGGCGGTGCCCCCCGCGCCGGCGCCCGCACCGGCGCCCGCCAGGTCGGCGAACTTCCCGGTCCAGTAAGCACGGTCGGCCTCGAAGCGGCCCGAGTCGCGGTAGGACGCCTCGTCGGCTATGAGGTCGCGCAGGGGCGCGGCGGGCAGCTCGGCCGCGGCGAGGTCCTCGCCGCGCGCGGCTCGTCCGTAGAGGTCGGCCACGATGCGGCCGAAGACGGCGCCGCCGAGGCCGTCGACGGCGATGTGGTGGAAGCGGACGTACCAGTAGTGCAGCCGGACGCCGAGACGCAGCAGCGCGAAGTGGTGGCGCGGGGCGGCGATCCGGTCGACGGCGGACATGTCGTCGGCCATGTAGCGCTCGGCCGCGGCTTGGGGATCGTCCGCGCCGGACAGATCGACCCGGCGGAGCCGGCCGCTGTCCGCCGTGGGCCGGTGACGGACGTGCTGCCGCACCGACTCGCCCCGGGTGACGAACTCGAGGTGGAGACTGTCGCACAGGGTGACGGCCCGGCCGAGCGCTGCGCCGAACAATTCCTCGTCGAGATCACCATGGATCTCGAAGCACTCGCCGATGTTGTATTTCGGGCTGTCCGGGTCGACGAGCTGCCCGTACCAGACGCCCTGCTGGGCCGTGGTCAGTTCGAGGAACTCTTCGGGAACATCGGGGGTCGGGAGAGAACGGTTTTCCTGCATGCCGGTCCACACCTTTGGGGAGAGTATTCGGGGACGGTGAAGAAAGGCCGGGTAAAACCGACCACGCCAGTGCACCGATCGTCGAAGCAGAGGCCGGCGCAAGCGGAGAGGGCCATCGCCGCACCCACGGCATCAGGCGCGGCCGAGATCTCCTGCAGGGCATCACAGCTCAGCAGGGACAGCTTTTTGGTCGCACATCGAGGGCGTCCCGCAAGGCAGCCCATCGATAATTTATGAACGCCGCATGAAGGCGAAATGAGCATGTATGAGCAAAGCGATCGGCTCACTGATCACACCTGATCGATTTCGCTCGGATGAGAACGAAATCGATCAGGCCGGAGCACCGACAAGCCGCTCGACCCGGGGAACAGCAGGAGCGCCCTCGCCCGGCCTGGCCGCCGTCCTATCCGGCGTCGACCCCCATGGCCCGCACCAGGCCGGCGGGTCGCATGTCGGTCCAGGCACCTTCGATCACGTCGAGACACTCCTGACGCGACCCTTCCGGCCCCGCGGCGCGCCAGCCGCCCGGAACGTCGATATGTGCGGGCCACAACGAGTACTGACCCTCGCCGTTCACCAGCGCCACGAACCGTCCCGACTCGTCATCGAAAGGATTGGTCACGGCCGTCCCCCCACCTGTTCTCACTCTTTTCACGACACGTTCGTCAGTTGTGAACGGGCGTACCGCGTCGGTCGTTTTCCGCGGTGCGCCATCGAGCCCCCAACCCCCCACGGTGCGGCACCGGTAACGCGGAACGGAGATACGTTACGCCCCCGCATACCGTCAACATACACGCGTCCGAACCAGGGTTAACCCGACGTCACCCGTTCATGCCAATCACATTAGAGGACCCGGTCCAACGAAAGACGCGGATTCACCTGATTACTTACAAGTACCTGATCTTCCGCCAAGAAGCGCGCCCGCCCGACGAATATGCCAACCGCACCTGCGGGAAGATATTCAGCCATCCGATGTCCCTTCGGTGCCGGTACTGCTTGATATACACCACACACTTTCGGATAGCCTCCGGCGTGCGCCCGCGTGCTCCTGTTACGCACGCCGATCCCGGCAAGCCCCCGTGCGCCGGGTGCGCGCCCCGTCCGACCCGTGAGACGGCCGATCCGCGAGAGCTCCGGGGCCGAGCTCCTGCGGCAGCCGGGGCCAGGAGCACAGCGACAGCCACCGGGGCGGGGGCGAGCGGCCCTCAGTCCTTCTCCCTGCTCCCGCCCCCCGGATGCCGCATCCGGATCCAGACGTCGCGCGCCTGCCTGCCCGCCCGCGTCCTGCTGCGTGCGACGAGGGTGCGGGCCTGTTCCGGGGTCTCCACCATGGGGCCGGAACCGCGCAACGGCTTGCCCGCCGTCTCGTGGAGGAAGAGGGTCGCGACGAGCCCGACGGCACCCGCGACCATGAGGTAGTAGGCCGGGATCATGTCGTTTCCGGTCATCTCCACGAGGGCGGAGGCGAACAGCGGCGTGGTCCCGCCGAACAGCGACACGGAGATGTTGAAGGCGATCGACAGGGCGCCGTAGCGCAGCCGTGTCGGGAACAGCGCCGGAAGCGTGGATGCGGATGTCCCCGCGAAGCAGACCAGCAGCAGCCCGAGCACCCCGCAGCCGATCGCCGGAAGCAGGATCCCGCCCTGCCGGATGAGCAGGAAGGCCGGGATCGCGAACACGATGAGCGCCACGCTCCCGGCCATGAACACCGGACGCCGGCCCCAGCGGTCCGAGGATCTGCCGACCGCCGTGATGCTGAGCACCACGAGGAGCATGGTGCCGAGGACCAGCAACTGGGAGGTCGTCTCCGGCTCGCCGAGCGTCTCGGACATGTACGTCGGCAGGTAGGAGGTCACCATGTAGTTCGTGACGTTGTAGAGCAGCACCAGGCCCATGCAGATGAGCACCGCCTCCCAGTGCTCCGTGAAGATCTCCTTGAGCCGGCCCTTACCGGACTGCCGCGCCTGTTCCACGGGATCACCCTCGGACAGGGCCTCGGCCTGTGCCTCCTCCTCGCGCTGGAAGGCGGGGGTCTCCTCCAGCTTCAGCCTCATGTACAGACCGATCAGACCGAGCGGGCCCGCGACGAAGAACGGGATCCGCCATCCCCAGTCCGTCAGCCCGTCCGTACCGAGCACCGCGGTCAGCACGGTCACCAGACCGGAGCCGAGCGAATATCCGACAAAGGTCCCGAAGTCCAGCCAGCTGCCCAAAATCCCCCTGCGTTTGTCGGGCGCGTACTCCGCGATGTACGTCGTCGCGCCCGCGTACTCGCCACCTGTCGAGAAGCCCTGCACCAGACGGCACACCAGGAGCAGGAGCGGAGCGGCGAAACCGACCGCCGCGTAGGTGGGGAGGAAGCCGACGGCGAAGGTGCTCGCCGCCATCATGATCATGGTGATGGCCAGCACCTTCTGCCGCCCCACGCGGTCGCCGAGCGGCCCGAACACCAACCCGCCGAGCGGACGCACGAGGAAGGCGGCGGCGAAGGTCGCGAAGGTCGACACGACCTGCGCGCCCGGCGAGCTGGACGGGAAGAAGACCTTGCCCAGGGTCCCCGCGAGGTAGGCGTAGACACCGAAGTCGAACCACTCCATGGTGTTGCCGAGCGCCGCCGCCGTGACGGCGCGACGCACCTTCGGCGGATCGGTGACCATCACGTCCCCGGCGGCCAGGGACTTCTTGCGCCGCCGCAGAAGCGTCCGCACCATCCGGTCCGTCGCCGACCGCTCGCCCTGTTGCCGGAGGACACGTGGCTGTCGTCTCGGTCGGTGCATGAGAATGCCGCCCTCCGCTGTGGCCCGGCCCCTCCGCCGTACCGCGCGACGTCGGGCTTCTTTCCGACAGGCCCACCTTCCCCGTCCACACGGCAGAACGCCGCGTGACCGTGCCGTAAGAGTGAGCCAGGGGCCCCGTACGGGCGAGGCCGACGGCCTGAGCCCGCGTGTGGCGTCAGGGCGCCACACGCGGGCTCAGGCCACTCCCCGCCCCGTCAGACTCCCGCCAGCAGCGCCTCCAGTGCCGCCGCCGTCTCCGGGTGGCGGCCGACGAGTACCGCCCCCGAGGGGGCCTGCGCCTCGGCCCATGCGCCCTCGCAGCCCAGGAGTTCCGCCACGCTGTCGCACGTCTCCGGGTAGGCGACGAGCAGCCCGGCGCGGAGGGCCCCGCCGCCGTCGGCCGTCGCGGGCGCGGTCACCGTCTCCTGGGTTGCGTGCCACGGCGGGACCCAGGCGTCCAGCGCCGCGAGGCGGCCGGGGAAGACGCGTCCGGCTTCGCGGATCAGCAGCGGGGCCAGTTCGGCGCCCTCGGCCCGCAGGGTGGTGATCAGGGACGGCAGCCAGGGCAGCAGCACCGGGTCCGGCAGCCGTGCGAAGGCGTTCGAGACGGCCTCCACGACGAAGTCGGCCAGCTGCGGCACCGGCTCCAGGGCGTGGAGGAACCCGCTGAGGTAGCGCGGGTAGGCCGGCACCACCAGCGGGTTGGCCAGCAGTTCGTCGCACCGCTCCCTCAGCTCGGCGCGGGAGAGCTGCCCGAGCTGCACCTGGGCCGCCCACAGCAGCGCCACCCTCGAGGGCTCCTGCGGGTGCGACTGTGCGAAGGCCAGGGCCAGCTGGGTCCGGTCGCAGCCGAGCGACAGGGCCAGGCTCTCCATGCTGAAGAGGAATCCCAGCATCGCGGCGACCTGGCGGACGGTCGCGTCCTCGTCGGTGAACGCCGTCGGCAGGAGCGTGCAGTAGTGCGCGTAACCCGTCTCGGCGAAGGACTCGATCCACGACGGCAGCACCGGCCGGCTGATCCGGTAGTACGCCAGGAGCCGGCGCACCCTGCGCAGCACCTCGGGCGCCCCGTCGACGCTGCGCTCGGCGGCCAGCACCTCCAGGGCGCGGGTGCCCAGCTCGTCGGCGAGGCGGCCGCTGCGCAGATGCAGCACCGCGTCCTCGACGGCCGCGAGGACCTGCCCCGTGGTGGCGTTCGGGGCGTACGCGGCGCGGCGCAGGCGCTGCTCCAGGACCTGCTCGATGCTGACGCCCTCGTAACCCAGCTCGATGAGCGCCCGCTGATGGGTGCCCAGCGCCAGGTCCCAGGACTCCTGGACCGACTGCTTGCCGAGCTCCCGCTCACCCATGATCGGTCGTGCGGCGCCGTGAGGCATGAGGTGGCGCAGCATCCACAGCACATCGGAGCACCGGCGCAGCTCCGGCCGGGACGTCATGTCCAGCAGGGCCCGTTGCACCCCGCGCTGCTGGAGCTTGAGATCCAGCGGGGCGAGGCGGTCGTGGACGTCGCGGGCGAGGGGCGGCAGCGCGTCGTAGCCGACCTGGCCGATCCGGTCGCCGCCCATCAGGATCTCCACGAGGCGGCGGACATCGCGCCTGCCCGGCACGGTCTCCTTCTCGATGCAGGTGACCGCCGCGTCCTGGAAGTCGTACGGCGTGGGCCTGGCCCGGTCCCGCATGCCGGCCAGCAGGATCGACGTCTCGAACACGGCGATGGCGTCGGCGGTCGAGGCGAGGTAGCCGTTACGGCGGGCGGAGCGCACGATCTCCACCGACCAGCCGAGGAGTTCGGCCTCGTCGAGCCGGTCGAGGACGGGCGGGCTCTGAAGGAAGCCGGAGAGCTTGTCGGAGGGTGTTTCCGGTGCCACGGGGGTGGCCGCCGCGATCGTCCTCCTCGGCTTCGCCGCCTTCTTGGCGCCCGACTGACCCGCGAGCCGGTACGGCTCCACCCGGGTGCGCTTCAGGTTCTTCGCCCACTGGGTGGCGGCGATCGACACGGACCCGGCCGCGAGGCCGAACTGCGCCTCGATCGCCGCGTGGCTGGACGGGATCAGGCCGTGCTGCCAGGTGCTCTCGCCGGGCGGGGTGATCTCGAAGGTGTCACTGCCGTGGACGCCGAACTCCTCGACCCGGCTGGACGCGTGGAACGCGCCGCAGACGTAGAGGCAGTCCCCGGGGTCCGTACCGGTCGCGGCGAGGTGTTCGCGCATACGGGTCCACATGTAGCGCTCGCGGTCCTCGTCCACCCTGACCCGGTCCGTGTCCCCGGGGGCCAGCCTGCGGAACAGGCTGCCGATCAGGAGCATCACCTGGCGGTAGGTGTCGTGGTCGCTGTCGCCGAGCGGCAGTTCGACGTACTGGTGCCACCACTCCGACCAGTGCCGCACGCGGCCGTGGTGCAGGAGGTGCTCCTCCAGCTCGGCGAAGCGGGGCCGGAGGTCACCGATCTCGACCCCGACGGCGTCGCCGTGCAGCGCCGCCTCCTCCTCGGCGGGCGGCGCGTCGGGGTCCGGGGGCTCCGTCGCACCGGCCTGCCACTGGAACACGTGGTCCGAGGAGCGGTCGACGAGGACCAGCTCGACGCCCGGGGTGTCCAGTGCGTAGGCGATGGCCTGGTATTCGGCCGACGCCTCGGTGATCGGGGCGACGACCGACAGCGGCGCCCATTCCGCGGGGAAGCCCTTGACCTCGCTCGCGAACGCCTGGACCGCGACGGGGAGCCGGCAGTTGCGCAGCTCCGACAGGAGAGGCGCCATGTCCTCGCACAGCTCGAGATACACCACCTTCGGCTGTTTCTCCCGCAGCCGCCGTGCCATCGCCACCGCCGACGCGGGCGAGTGATGGCAGACGGGGAAGATCTCCAGCGGCTCACGCACGGCTCGGTCGACGTCGTCGACGATGCCCAGGAGGATGCCCTGCAGCGCGTCGGGTCCGTCGGCGAACTCCGTCGCCGCGTCCTGGAGTTGCCCCCGTAGCGCCTCGAAGGGGGTCCCCTCGGTCAGGGCGCTCACGACAGGGTGGCGATCGCCTCGCGGCCGCCCTCCAGGAACTCCGGCCAGGAGCCGCCCTCCTCCTTGCTGCGCGGCTCGACGACACCGTGCAGGTACTTGTTGAGGATGGCCAGGTCCTCGGGCTCGCGCCGCGCCAGCGACCCGACGAGCGAGGAGGCGAGGGTGCGGGCGGTCAGCGCACGCTCGCCGAAGAAGTTGCTGTGCAGGATCGCGTCCTCGAGGACACCGATCTGCTCGGCGCTCGACAGGGCGGACTCCAGCTTCTCGTCGTCGCTGCCGGCCGCGGCGGCGGAGGCCCGCAGGTCGGCGAAGCTCTGCAGCAGTACGTCGAGCAGGGTCGGCGGGACGTCCAGCTCGATCTGATGGCGGCGCAGCAGCTCCTCGGTGCGGAAGCGCACGATCTCCGCCTCGCTCTTCTTGTTCGTCACCACCGGGATGCGGACGAAGTTGAAGCGGCGCTTGAGCGCCGAGGACAGGTCGTTGACGCCCCGGTCACGGCTGTTGGCGGTGGCGATGACGGAGAAGCCCGGCCTGGCGAAGACGATGTTGTCGCTGTCCATCTCCGGGACCGAGATGTACTTCTCGGAGAGGATCGAGATCAGCGCGTCCTGTACGTCGCTGGTGGAGCGCGTGAGCTCCTCGAAACGGCCGATCGCCCCGGTCTCCATCGCGGTCATGATCGGAGAGGGGATCATCGACTCCCGCGACTGGCCCTTGGAGATCACCATGGACACGTTCCAGGAGTACTTGATGTGGTCCTCGGTGGTGCCTGCCGTGCCCTGCACCACGAGGGTGGAGTTACGGGAGATGGCCGCGGAGAGCAGCTCGGCCAGCCAGCTCTTGCCCGTGCCCGGGTCGCCGATGAGCAGCAGACCGCGGTCGGAGGCCAGCGTGACGATGGAACGCTCGACGAAGCTGCGGTCGCCGTACCACTTCTGGGAGATCTCCCGGTCGAGGCCGTCGGAGCGCTCGGAGCCCAGGATGAAGAGGCGGACCATCTTCGGCGACAGGCGCCAGGAGAAGGGCTTCGGGCCGTCGTCGACCGACTCCAGCCAGTCCAGCTCCTCGGCGTACTTGATCTCGGCGGGGGCGCGCAACAGGTCGGACATGCGTGTGCCTTTCTAAGAATTCGGGTTCGACTGCACCGGGCCGAGAGGCCTCAGGTGAGGAAGGTCTTGAGCTCGTGGACGAGCTTGCGTATGTGGCCGGAGAGGACCGGCGTCCCCTGGTCCTTGAAGCGCTCCCGGAACCACGGGTTGACGCTGGCGCGGCCGGAGCTGGTCACGGAGCCGACCGGGATGAATTTGGCCCCGGAGCGGTGGATGGCGGCCATGCTCTCGAACAGCGGCTCGGTCTGCCATTCGTAGAAGTCCGAGATCCACACCACGACCGTGTTGCGGGGCTCGGCGATCTTCGGCTGGGCCAGCGCCATGGCGACCGTGCCGTCGGTGCCGCCCCCGAGGTTGGTGCGCAGCAGGGTCTCGAACGGGTCGTGCACCCACGGGGTGAGGTCGAGTGCCTGGGTGTCGTACGCGATGAGGTGGACGTCCACCTTGGGCAGACCCGCGAAGATCGAGGCCAGGATGGTGCAGTTGACCATCGAGTCCACCATCGAGCCCGACTGGTCGACGACCACGATCAGCCGCTGGGGCGTGGTTTTACGCGCGGTGTGGCGGTAGAAGAGGCGGTCGACGTAGAGCCGTTCCTCCTCGGGGCTCCAGTTGGTGAGGTTCTTCCAGATCGTGCGGTCCAGGTCGAGGTTGCGGAAGACCCGCTTGGGCGGGACCGAGCGGTCCAGGGCGCCGACGGTGGACTTCTCCACCTGTGAGCGCAGCACCTCGGCGACCTCGTCGACGAAGCGACGGATCAGCGCCTTGGCGTTGGCCAGGGCCACTCCGGAGAGGTTGTCCTTGTCGCGCAGCAGCTGCTCGATCAGCGACATGCTCGGCGTCAGCTGTCCGGCCAGCTGGGGGTCGGCGAGCACCTCGCGCAGCCGCATCCGCCTGACCAGCCCGGCCTCGATGGAGCCGAGCTCCGGGCCGATCTCCGGGATGAGACGGCTGAGGTCGGGTGTCCTGCCGCCGCCGCCCGTACCCGTCGGGGCGGTGCCCGTCCCTCCGGAGCGTCCGCCGCGCAGTTCCCCGGGCTTGCAGCCGAGCGCCCGCTCCAGCCAGCCCGCGTCGGACTGCCACCGGGACAGCTGGCCGGCTGTGACGGTGCCGGGAGGGGAGTGGAACACGTTCAGCAGCACCTTCGACACGAGTGCGGCGCGCCGCACCTCGGCTGCCCGGTCGCGGGCGTCGGCATCTCCGTCCGCCTCCGCCTCCGGCACCATCAGACCGTCGAACTCGGCGGCCAGATCGGGGTGGCGCTGCACCACGGAGTCGACCGACGCCTGCGGATCGAGCAGCTTGGCGGGCAGGCCGATGTCCTCGACCACGGCCAGGCTCGCCGACTCCAGGGCCGGCTGCTCCTCGTGGTCGAAGAGCCGGGCGAGGAGGCGCCAGTACATGACCTGGCGACGGTTGTCGTGCGAGGGCTCTCCGGTCACCTCGGGACTCTGCTGTCCGGTCATTTCCGCAGCAGCCTTCCCGCGCGCTCGCTCAGCACCTTCGCGGCGTCGGTGGCGGCCTTCTCCGCCCTGACCCCGGCCTTGTCGGCCGTCCCTCCGGCCCACGCCCCCGCGTGCACCGAGGTCACCTTCTTCCGCACGGTGGTCTCGACGGCGAGCGGCTGTACACCGAACCTCCCGGCGTCCCAGCGGATGAGCGCGATGCACGCGCCCGACTTGGCGACGGCCTCGGGCGTGAGCGGCCCGGCGACCGGGATCCGGTCGGTGTCCACGACCAGTTCGGTCCCGGCGACGGTGAAGGTCAGCCGGCCGTCGTCATCCGTACGGGCGGTGTAGCCCTCCAGGAAGACGGGTACGGCGATGCGTGCCGGATGCCGGTCCAGAGGCGCGGTCACCGGGGCGGTCGCGGCGGGCAGCGCCACGCGGGCGGTGGCGAACGCCTCGGCCGGCTCACCGGGGCGGGCGTGCTCGTCGCTCCAGATGAGGTCGCCCTCGGCGGTGACCGGCATACCGCTGAGCTCCATCGAGCGGCCCTCGCCCGCGGCGGCGAGCAGCGACATGTGCGGGCGCAGCAGCTGCCAGATCCCGGCGCCGAGGACGGTGTCGGGCTTCGGCACGGAGACGCCGGCGCGCACGAGGCGGGGCGCGGATCCGTCCGCGGGCTCGAACACCGCGTGCACCTGCGCCTGGGCGGCGGTCGCGTGCTCCTGTACGTCGATGCCGAGAGGCAGCAGGCGTCCGTCGGCGGTCCCGACGGTGGGGGTGACGGCCGCTCCGGGCACCGTCAGCAGCATCCCGCGCGACCAGAGATCGGCCCAGCGGCGTAGCGGAAAGCGCTCCGCCGACGCACCGGGACAGGACGCGGCGAGTTCGGCGGCGAAGCCGTCGAGGAGGGTCGCGAGGCGGCGCAGGGACGGGTCGGGAAGCATCGCGGACACGACCTCCGCCGCCCCGGACACCACCTCGTGGTCGAGGCCCTGCCACCCGCAGCGCGCCAGATCGGAGAGCCAGGCGCGAGCGGCAGTCAGCAGATTCGCCGTCGGCTGCCCATCGGGGGCCGGTGCGGCCCACGCGCCGGGCGAACGGCCGGCCGCCTCCTCGGCACGGGTCAGCAGCGCGTCGTGGACGGAGCCGAGCAGCGCGGTCCGCGCGGCGGCCAGGGCCAGGAAGTGGTCCTCCCCGGCCGCTCCGGCCGCCGCCTTCCCGGCCGCCTCGGCGACCCTGGCGGCCAGCGGTGTCCCCACCACGGCGTCGGCGAGCCGCGTCGGGCCGGTGGTCCCGGCCTGCTGGGGGCGGAGCAGTCCGGCGACGAGAGCCCGGTCGAAGGCGTCGACCGCCTCCAGGGCTTCGTCCAGTCCGTCGACGGGTGCGGTGAGCAGTGCGGCGTGCATCATGCCACCGCCCGGGTCGGCGGGAAGAAGTGCATCTCGGGCAGCGGAGCCGTGACCGGGGGGTGTTCGAGATAGGCCAGGTGCCGCAGGAAGCGGCTGAAGACGGATGCCGCGGCCTTCGTCCCGTCCGCCTGGGGACGGGTGCTCCTCATGGCCGAGGCCAGCGCGGCCCCGTCCACCTCCCCCTCCGGGACCTCGGCCTTCAGATACCGGACGACGCGCTCGGCGCCGTACTGCAGGACCGCCTCGTTGATCAGGGCGCCGATGTGGTTGCAGAACGATCCGCGCGCACCGCCGCAGGGCCGGTTGTTGTTGGTGCTGCAGGCGAATGCGTAGCTCCCCGTGGCGACGGACGAGACGTAGACCCGGCCGATGTCCGAGCCGCTGGAGACCACACCCTGCAGGCGCCCGTCGGCCAGCTCGACGAACGGAACCTTGGCGAGCTTGCGCGGCCGCGCGGGTGGTATCACCCGTGCCGTGCTCGACCTCTCCCAATCGGACAACGCGCCATCTCCAATGCACAGCTGAGGGGTTGTTCACGCCGGACCGGCGGAACACGACTGAACCTACTGGCGCCCACTGACAACGCGATCCGGAGAAGGTCTAGGACAGCCCGGTGACGCGCATCGTGATGTTCAGCCGCCCCGAGCTCAGCCCGGTGTCCGGGCCGCCCGTGCCCTCGTGGACCTTCGGAACGCCGTGGTAGGCGAAGCGCGAGGGCCCGCCGAGGACGAAGAGGTCGCCCGAGGAGAGTTCGATGTCGGTGTAGGGCTTGGTGCGGGTCTCGGTGTTGCCGACGCGGAAGACGCAGGTGTCGCCGATGGACAGGGAGACGACCGGGGCGGACGACCGCTCGTCCTTGTCCTGGTGCATGCCCATCCTGGCCTGTCCGTCGTAGAAGTTGATGAGCGCGGTGTCCGGGGTGTAGTCCCGCGCGGCCGCCTCGTCCCCGTACGCGTCGAGGAGGGCCCGGCGGCCCAGCCGGACCATCCAGTCCGGGAAGGCGGCGACCTGCCGGCCGTTCACGTCGTCCGCCGTGCGGGTGTATCTGTACGGCTGCCAGTGCCATCCGACGCACACCGTCCTTACGGACATGACGCCGCCGCGCGGCAGCCGCGTGTGCCGGATGGGGACGGGGCCGGTGGCCCAGGCGCGGCACTCCGTCACCAGGTCGCGCTGCTGCGCGGGGCTGAGCCAGCCGGGCACGTGCCAGGCGCCCGGGGCGACCTCCATGGCGGGGCGCGGGATCAGGGCGCTCATGACGGCACCTGCCCCGGCCAGGAGGTGAGCCACCCGCCATGTACGTCCCAGGTGCCGCCGTCCGCCGTGGCACCACGCATGGCGTGGACGGTCTCAGGGCCGGCGAGCGCCGGGAGGCGGGAGTCCTGGAGGGAGGCGAAGGCGGCGGCAGCCGCTCGGGACGCGGCGTCCCTGCTGTGGCCCACGGTTTCGGTCCGGGGCTTCTGCTGCTCCAGCAACAGGGCGACCAGCGCGGCGAGTTCCTCCTCGGTGTGCTCGGCGGGGTCCCGCGGCATGCCGTGGCCGGCGAGGTCGTGGGAGCTGATCAGCGGGGACGGGCGTTCGGTGAGGTGGTTCATGGCGTCACTCCTCGTGGGCCGGCCGCCGCCGTCATGCCGCGTCGTGGAAGACGAGGCCGAGCGTGTGGCGCCGCCCGGAGCGGACGGTGCTCACGCCGTGCCGCATCGGCCCGGCCGACCAGCCCCGCCTGCCCGCCACGGGCCGGTCGCGGGTGGTGAAGATCAGCCCGTGCCCCTGCGGCAGGGTGGTGGACGATCCCCGTGACTGCGCCCGGGGACGCTGCTCCGTCATGATGAACTCGCCGCCGGTGAAATCGGTGCCGGGTACATCGAGGCCGACGACGACCTGGAGCGGGAACAGCATCTCCCCGAACACGTCGCGGTGCAGCGCGTTCCAGTCCCCGGGTCCGTAACTCAACAGGATCTGGGCGGACTTGGGCTGCCCGGCGTCGTGGCACATCGCCACCCACTCGGCCAGGCCGCCGGGCCAGGGTGCGGGCCTGCCGAGCCTGGCGGCCCAGTCCCGGGCGATGGGCAGGAGCCGCGGGTAGAACGCCGCCCGGAGCGCGGAGACCGGTTCGGGCAGGTCGTGCGTGAAGTAGCGGTAGGTGCCGGAGCCGAAGCGGTGCCGGGCCATGTCGACGGTCGTACGGAACCGCTCGGGCTCGTCGTACAGCGCGGTGAGGGCGTGGCACTCCTCGGGGGTGAGGAGGGGGCCGGTCAGGGCGCTGCCGTACGCGTCGAGGTCCTCGGCCAGGGCGTCCCAGCTCTGGCCCGCGACGCGCTCACTCAAGGGAGCGGCCGAGGGAGCGGCCGGCTGAAGGGTGTCGGTCATCGGTGCGCCTTCCTCGCGGGGCCCCAGGGCGTTCGCACGCCGTGGGACGCGCGGCCGTTCAGGCCGCCTGGTGGTGGTTCTCCAGGTCCAGGAGCTGCCTCTTGCGGTCGAGGCCGCCGGAGTAGCCGGTCAGGGCGCCGCTCGCGCCGATCACGCGGTGACAGGGGCGTACGACCAGCAGTGGGTTGGCGCCGATCGCGGTGCCCACCGAGCGGACGGCCGCGCGCGAGGCGCCGATCCGCGCGGCGATCTCGCCGTAGCTGAGCGTGGTGCCGTACGGGATGGCCTCCAGGGCCTCCCACACGCGCCGCTGGAAGTCGGTGCCACGGCTGACGGTGCACTCGATACCGAAGCCGGTCCGGCTCCCCCCGAAGTACGCGCGCAGCTCGGCGGTGATCGCGGTGAAGGCCTCCGGGCTCTCCGTCCAGCCCTCCTGGACCGTCGCCCCGCCCTTCTGGCCCGGCACGGAGAGCGAGGCGAGGGCCGTGCCGCCGTCGGCGGTGGCCGACTCCTCGCCCACCAGCAGCAGCTCGCCGAGCGGGCTGTCGATCGTGGTGTAGAGCGTCATCGTCATGGTCCTTCCGGATTCATCGGTCTTACACGTCAACTGTGCGGGCTCCGCGGCGAGACGGCTGGCGGGATTCGGACGTCACGCTGCCGTGGAGACGGGTCCGGTCCGCGGCAGCGTTCCAGAAGTGGTGCATGGCGTACGTGCGCCAGGGGCGCCACGCCTCGGCGTCCACCGCGTCGGCGCCCGCGTGCCGCATGCCCGCGTCGACGGCCGTGTCGCCGGTCAGCAGCACGTCGGGGTCGCCGAGCGCCCGCATGCGGATGTAGCCGGCCACCCGGGGGCCGACGCCCGGCAGGCTCAGGAGCTCCTTCTCCGCCTGGTCGCGGTCGGCGCCCGGGTCGAGCCCGATCCGCCCGTCGGCCAGGGCGGCGGCGAGGGCGCGCAGGGTGGCGCGCGAGGAGCCGGTGGTCCCCAGCTCCTCCAGGCCGGCTTCGGCCAGGTCGCCGGGGTCGGGGAACGTATGGGTGAGGGCGCCGCTGGGCACCTGGAGGGGCGCGCCGTAGGCCGTCACCAGGGCGCTGCCGAGCCGGCGTCCGGCGGCCGGGGTGACCTGCCGGCCGAGGACCGCCCGGACGGCCAGTTCGTGGACGTCCGCGGCACCGGGGGCCCGCAGCCCTGGCGTACGGGCGACGAGCGGGGCCAGCACGGGGTCGGCGCCCAGGCGTTCGGTGACCGCGTGGGGGTCGGCGTCCAGGTCGAAGAGGCGGCGCACCCGCTGGGTGGCGGTGGTCAGGTCGCGCAGGTCGCCCAGGTGCAGCCGGCACTCCAGCCAGCCGTCGCCGGTCCGCTCGCGGACCTCGGTGATACCGGTGCCGTGCGGGAGGCGCAGGGTGCGCCTGTAGATACGGTCGCCCCGTTCGCCGGCCATCTCCTCGATGCCGGTGAGGGCGCGGGCCGCGAGGTGGTCGAAGATCTCGGCCGCCGCGTACGGCCCCCGGTGGGCGAGCCGCAGCGGCACTCCCCCGGCCCCGTCGGCGGTGGGGACGGAGCCGAAGCGTGCGGAGCTGCCGGGCCGGGCGGTGCGCAGCTCACCGGGGGTGAGCGCGTAGATCTCCCGGACCGTGTCGTTGAACTGCCGCACGCTGGCGAAGCCGGAGGCGAACGCGATCTCGGCGGCCTGGAGGGTGGTCGTCTGCAGAAGGACCCGCGCGGTGTGGGCGCGCTGGGCGCGGGCGAGCGCGATGGGCCCGGCGCCGACCTCGGCGTTCAGCTGGCGCTGGACCTGCCGGGCGCTGTAGCCGAGGCGGGCGGCCAGTCCGGCCACGCCCTCCCGGTCGACGACTCCGTCGCCGATCAGCCTCATCGCCCGGCCGACCAGGTCGGCGCGCGCGTTCCAGTCCGCCGAGCCGGGCACCGCGTCCGGGCGGCAGCGTCGGCAGGCGCGGAATCCGCCGCCCTGAGCGGCGGCCGCGGTGGGGAAGAACGTGACGTTCCGGCGCCTGGGCGTGGTGGCGGGACAGCTCGGGCGGCAGTAGATCCCGGTCGTGGACACGGCGAAGAAGAACTCGCCGTCGAACCGGGCGTCGCGGCTGGTCACCGCCTCGTACCTGCTGTCGTCACTGGTCATGCTCCAAGGATGCGTCATACGCACCCCTGGGGCTGGCGGGAATCGGACACCGCGCTCCCTGCACGCCCCGGCCCCCAGAACTGGTCTCAGTCTTTCATTGGAATCATTCCAGAAAAGTGGTTGACTGCGTAGGTGATCGAAACCGAGGCCAGGACTCTCCTGCGCGGAGCGTCATTGCGAGTGACCCGTCCCAGGGTCGCCGTGCTCTCGGTGGTCCACGAGGCCCCGCACTCCGATGTCAGTACCCTCCTCACTCTGGTACGCACACGCATCGGAGCGGTCTCGACCCAAGCCGTCTACGACGTACTCAAGACACTCGTCGACGCCGGACTGGCGCGGCGGATCGGCCTGCCGAATTCTCCGGCACGGTACGAGGGACAGTCCCAGGACAACCATCAGCACGTGGTCTGCCGCTCGTGCGGCACGATCGCCGACGTCGATGTCCCCCCGGGCCCTCCGCGCCTCGAGGCGCCCCAGGAACACGGGTTCACCATCGACCACGTGGAGGTGACGTACTGGGGCCTCTGTCCCGGATGTCGGACCGACCGTGGCCGACGGGACCCGGAGTCGGTGCTTGCAAGTTTCCACACGGAGGAGCAGGACAATTTCTGAGAACACGAAGCCGCTGACCACTGCCGCCGGCGCACCGGTCGCGAACAACGAGAACGCCGTCACCGCCGGGCCGCGCGGCCCGATGCTGCTCCAGGACGTCTGGTTCCTGGAGAAGCTGGCCCACTTCAGCCGCGAGGTCATCCCGGAGCGTCGTATGCACGCCAAGGGATCCGGCGCCTTCGGCACCTTCAAGGTGACGCAGGACATCACCCGCTACTCCAGGGCCGCCCTCTTCTCCGAGGTCGGCAAGGAGACGGAGCTCTTCGCCCGGTTCTCGACCGTCGCCGGTGAGCGCGGCGCGGCCGACGCGGAGCGCGACATCCGCGGTTTCGCCCTCCGCTTCTACACGGAGGAGGGCAACTGGGACGTCGTCGGCAACAACACGCCGGTCTTCTTCCACCGGGACCCCCACCACTTCCCGGACCTCAACCGCGCCGTGAAGCGCGACCCGCGCACCAACCTGCGCTCGCCGGAGAACAACTGGGACTTCTGGACCAGCCTCCCCGAGGCGCTGCACCAGATCACCATCGTGATGTCGGACCGCGGCATCCCCGACGGCTACCGCCACATGCACGGCTTCGGCTCGCACACCTACTCGTTCATCAACGAGAGCAACGAGCGCTTCTGGGTGAAGTTCCACTTCCGTACGCAGCAGGGCATCAAGAACCTGACCGACCAGGAGGCCGCCGCGATCGTCGCCGACGACCGCGAGTCCTCCCAGGCGGACCTGTTCGACGCCATCGATCGCGGCGACCACCCGAAGTGGACCTTCTACATCCAGGTCATGCCGGAGGCGGACGCGGCGACCTACCGCTACCACCCCTTCGACCTCACCAAGGTCTGGTCGAAGAAGGACTACCCGCTCATCGAGGTCGGCGAGTTCGAGCTCAACCGCAACCCGGAGAACTACTTCGCGGACGTGGAGCAGGCCGCCTTCACGCCGGCCAACCTCGTCCCCGGTGTGGGTGCCTCGCCCGACCGCATGCTCCAGGGCCGGCTGTTCTCGTACGGTGACGCGGCCCGCTATCGCGTCGGGGTCAACCACCACCAGATCCCGGTGAACCAGCCCCGCGGCGCGAAGAACGTCAACACCTACCACCGCGACGGCCAGCTGCGCGTGGACGGCAACCAGGGCGCCGTGCCCGGTTACACCCCGAACAGCTACGGCCGCTGGGCGGAGCAGCCGCAGTTCGCCGAGCCGGGTCTGGCGCTCGACGGCGCCGCGGCCGACCGGTTCGACTACCGCGAGGACGACGACAACTACTTCGAGCAGCCGGGCAACCTCTTCCGGCAGATGACGCCGGAGGAGCAGGACGCCCTCTTCGGCAACACCGCGCGGGCGATCGACGGGGCCTCGCAGGCCACGATCGAGCGTCACATCCACCACTGCACGCAGGCCGACCCGGCCTACGGCGAGGGTGTGCGCAAGGCCATCGAGGCCCTGAAGGCCTCCAAGCAGGCCTGATCCGAGCTGTACGTGAGGGGCCCCGGGCGACGCGTCGTCGCCCGGGGCCCCTCCGCGGTGGCGACTACTCCAGCAGCGCCGTCCGCCCGAACATCTGCGCCGTGGCCCGCGCGCTGGGCGTCCCCGCGTCCAGGTCGGCACCCGCGGCGACCAGTGCGGCGACGATCGCGTCCTCGCCCTTGAACAAGGCTCCCGCCACCGGTGACTGGTCCCTGGCGTTACGCAGATCGACGTCGGCCCCTCGCCCGACCAGCGCCCGCACGGTCTCCGTCCGCCCGTGGTACGCGGCGAGCATGAGGGCGGTGTTGCCCTCCTGGTCCTGGACGTCGACCGGCAGCCCGTGGTCGAAGAACTCCAGGAGCTCCGCCGTACGCCCCTCCCTGGCCAGATCCGTCACGATCACGACGAGTTGGTGCGTCTGTTCCTCGGAAAGCGGTTCCATACCGCCACTCTAGGTCTGCGCCCCCGCGACCCACCGGACAGGGCGACACGGATCACATCGCCCACGGTGTCTGAACTTCACGAGAACTCCAGCGAAATGGCACGTGTGTGGATATCGTGCACCGAGCGAGGGCGCATCCGTCAGTCCACAGGATCGGCGGATGCGCCCCGTTTGTGGGGATGCAACTGTGGCTGGGGGGTTCATGGGGCATGTCGAAATACCTGAATCGGATATATCCGGGCCTGTCGGGCTCGCGGGAGCACCACGACCGCGTACCGCCGGGTCCCGGAATCACACGGTGGCTCCGCAGCAGTTGTGGAGAGCACCGACGACTGTCGAGCGCGATCACGCGGAGAGACCACGGGCGAAGAAGTCGCCCGATCCGCGTGTGCCCTTCCTCGTCCTGACCGATCTGCTGGGCCTGGGGGTTCCGGCATGGCTCGTGCTGCGGGCCGGTGATCACCCGGGGCCGCTGACCGCCGCGGCGTCGGCCGCGCTCGTATGGAGCGGGGTGCGTGCGGCACGCGGCCGGTACGCGCGCCGGCTGCCGGGGGAAGCGGCCGGAGCGGCATACGCCTCGTCGGGTGACTGGCTGGCGCTCGTCGGAGTGCTGGCGGTGCTGCTGGCCGTGACGGGCGGGGGCCTCGACCCGGCGACCGCCGTCGCGGCTCTGGTGCCCGGCCTTGCCGTGGCCGTCCTGGTGGGGGCCGCGGGCCGGTTACGGCGCACGGCGGGCCGGCGAGGGGGGCGCCGGGTCCTGGTGGTCGGCGAGGCGGCGGGCCTGGACCGGGCGGTGACTCTCCTCAACTCCCGTGCGGATCACCCGTACACAGCGGTGGCCGTGGTCCCGGTGGGCCCGGCGGCACCGGCCTGCGCGACCCCGGCTCCGGGGCGGCTGGGGCCCAGGCACGCCGACGACGACGTGTCCACGGTGCTCGGTGGCGCCTTCGCCCATGACGCGGATCTGGTGCTCGTCGCGCCCGGCCCGCAGCTCGACGACGACCGGCTGCGCCGGCTGGCATGGGGTCTGCACGACGGCGGGCTGGCCCTCTGCGTCCTCTCGGAGCTGTCGGGCGTCGCCGCCGCCCGGGTGCGGCCGGCCTCCGCCGCCGGACTGACACTGCTGCATGTCGCACCGCCGTTGCGGCACGGTCCGCAGGCCGCGCTCAAGGCCGTCGTGGACCGGGCGGGCGCCGCTCTCGGGCTGCTGGCGCTCGCGCCCCTGTTCTTCGGGGTGGCTCTGGCGGTGCGGCTCTCGTCACCGGGCCCGGTCTTCCACCGCCAGACGCGTCACGGGCTGCACAACAGGCCGTTCACCATGTGGAAGTTCCGCACGATGGTGGCGGACGCGGAGTCCCTCAGGGAGCAGCTCTCGGCAGCGAACGAGAGCGAGGGCCCGATGTTCAAGATGCGCCGCGATCCTCGGGTGACCCGCATCGGCCACGCCCTGCGGCGCACCTCCGTGGACGAGCTCCCTCAGCTTCTCAACGTGCTACGGGGTGACATGTCCCTGGTGGGTCCTCGTCCCCCGCTGCCGGAGGAGGTCTCGCGCTACGACGACCGGGAGCTGCGGCGGCTGGCGGTACGGCCGGGTCTGACCGGTCTGTGGCAGGTCAGCGGGCGGTCGGACCTGTCCTGGCAGGAGACGGTCTCGCTGGACCTCTGGTACGTGGACAACTGGTCCGTGGCGACGGACATGGGGCTCCTCGCCAGAACGGTGCGCGCCGTCACCGACGGCCGCGGGGCGTACTGAGACGTGGTAGGGGGACACGAGGAGACGGGCGTGCACGGGTTCAGTGCGTACCGCGGCCGTCCGGCCGGAGCGTCAGCCCCGAGGGGCGTTCCGGCCGAGCCACCAGGCGTAGGTGCGGGCGATACCGTCCCGCAGGGGGATCTGCGGCTTGTAGCCGAGGGAGGAGAGCCGGGACACGTCAAGGAGCTTGCGCGGGGTTCCGTCGGGCTTCGACGTGTCCCAGACGATGCGGCCCTGATACTCCGTCACATCGCGTACGGTCTCAGCGAGTTCACGGATGGTGAGATCCTCGCCGCACCCGACGTTGACCGGCTCGGCACCGTCGTACACCTCCAGCAGCCGCGCACAGGCGGCGGCGAGATCGTCGACGTGGAGGAACTCACGGCGGGGGCTGCCGGACCCCCACAGGGTGACCTCGTCCGCACCGTCCCGTTTCGCCTCGTGGAAGCGGCGGATCAGGGCGGGCAGCACATGGGAGGTCTCCAGGTCGAAGTTGTCCCCCGGACCGTAGAGATTGGTGGGCATGGCGCTGATGTACGAGGCGCCGTACTGCCGTCGGTACGACTGGACCTGCACGATCCCGGCGATCTTGGCCAGCGCGTAGGCCTCGTTGGTCGGCTCCAGGGGGCCGGTGAGCAGCGCGTCCTCGGGGATCGGCTGCGGGGCGTGCTTGGGGTAGATGCACGACGAGCCGAGGAAGAGCAGCCGCTGGATCCCGGCGGCGTGCGCGCCCGCGATCACCGAGAGCTGGATCCGGAGGTTGTCCTCCAGGAACTGCACCGGACTCGTGCTGTTGGCCATGATCCCGCCCACCTTGGCGGCGGCCAGCACGACCGCGTCCGGGCGGGTGTCGCGCAGGAACGCCTCGGTCGGCGCGGCCTCGCGCAGATCGAGTTCGTCCCGGCCACGGGTGACCACGTCGTGGCCGTCGGCGGTGAGTCGGCGCACCAGCGCCGAGCCGACGAGGCCGCGGTGGCCCGCGACGAATATGCGGGCGCCGGGGCGCAGCAGGGGGCGGGCGGATTCCTGGGACGGTCCTGGGAGGTCAGTCGTCATGGCCCGGATTCTGCCAGGAGCACGGCAGCCGGGTGACGCTTTGCCGCATTCCGCTCAGATCGCGATATTTCAATGCACCGAACCGCCCGACGGGCGACCAGAGAAGGGGGGAGTCATGGCGAAAACCGCACTCATCACCGGCGTGACCGGACAGGACGGTTCGTACCTGGCGGAGCTGCTGCTCGAGAAGGGGTACACGGTCCACGGCCTGATACGCCGCTCCTCGAGCTTCAACACGGAGCGGATCGACCACATCTATCAGGGGCCCGAGGAAGCAGATCGTTCTTTCGTGCTCCATCACGCCGATCTGTCCGACGGGGTCGCGCTGGTCAACCTGCTGCGGGACATACAGCCCGACGAGGTCTACAACCTCGGCGCGCAGTCCCATGTCCGGGTGTCGTTCGACTCACCGCTGTACACGGGGGACGTCACAGGGCTCGGAACGGTCCGGCTGCTGGAGGCGATACGGGCCAGCCGCATCGAGACCCGGGTCTACCAGGCTTCCTCCTCCGAGATGTTCGGCGCCAGCCCGCCCCCGCAGAACGAGGGGACGCCGTTCCACCCGCGCAGCCCGTACAGCGTGGCCAAGGTGTACGCGTACTGGGCGACGGTCAACTACCGCGAGGCGTACGGCATGTTCGCCACCAACGGCATCCTGTTCAACCACGAGTCCCCGCGCCGCGGCGAGACCTTCGTGACCCGCAAGATCACCCGTGGGGTGGCCAGGATCAAGGCGGGCCTGCAGGACCGGCTGCATCTGGGCAACCTCGACGCCGTACGCGACTGGGGGTACGCCCCCGAGTACGTGGAGGCGATGTGGCGGATGCTCCAGTGCGACACCCCCGACGACTACGTGGTGGCCACCGGTGAGGGGGTCAGCGTCCGGCAGTTCCTCGAGTACGCCTTCGAGCACGCGGGCCTCGACTGGGCGGAGCACGTCCGCTACGACCCGAAGTACGAGCGCCCCAGCGAGGTCGACGCGCTGATCGGCGACGCGTCCAAGGCGGAGGAGCTCCTCGGCTGGAAGCCGGAGGTGAAGTCGCGGGAGCTGGCCCGGATCATGGTGGACGCCGACATCCGGCTGCTGAGCGACCAGCTCACGGGTTCCGCGGTCCGGGTGGACAGATGAGAGGGGCCGGACGCCTCAGACGCACCCGGGGCGGTGCGCACGCGTCGGACCCGACGGCGGAATCGGCCGAGAGCCACAGCATCGTGCCGGTCACCGGCACATGGACCGAATCGGCGGTCCCCCACAACACCCGGCCGACGCCATCCGCGTCCGGACCGGGCACCATCACCGGCGCGCCATCGGTCTCCACCGGCCACTCGGCGGAACTGGACGCGTCCGCACCGGACGGAGCCCTCGGCTCCGTCTCCTCACTCGCCCTGACCAGCAGCGGGACGGACAGTCTCCGTAACCGGTCGAGCGAGGCAACCGCGGCCTGCCGGCCGCAGCTCGTCCTCACCATCGGAGTTGAATGATGAACGGAAGCACTGGGCGGAGACCCCGGGGAAGCGGCCGTGTGCGGGCCGCGTCCGCCGCGCTCTGCCTGTTCGCGGGAGCCCTGACCGCGACAGCGGCCGGGGCCTCCCCGGCGGCGGCGCTGACACCGCCGGTGGCCATCACCGCGGACGACCTCTCCACCTGGCAGACCAACGGGATCGTCTGGTCGATGGCCGCGACGGAGGGGACCGTCTACGCCGGCGGCACCTTCTCGACCGTCCGGCCGCCGGACGCGGCACCGGGAACCTCGGAGCAGCCCGCGGTCAACTTCGCCGCGTTCGACGCGGCGACCGGCGCGCCCACAGGGTGCAGCCTGTCGTTCACCCAGTCCTCGGGGACCGCCACCGTACGGGCGCTCGCACTGTCACCCGACGGTGAGACCCTCTACGTCGGCGGCCAGTTCGGGTCGGTCAACGGCGAGGGCGTCAGCAACATCGCCGCCGTCGACACGGCGACCTGCACGCCCCGCGAGGACTTCAAGATCTCCGTCTCGGCGACCGTACGGGCTCTGGACGTCACCGCCGACACCGTCTATCTGGCCGGTGACTTCAACAGCGTGGGCGGGCAGACGAGGAACAAGTTCGCCGCCGTCACCACCGACGCCGGCCTGCTGCCGTGGAAGGCGAACGCCGACGAGGTGGCCCGGGCGGTCCAGGTGACCCCCGACGGGCAGCACGTGGCGCTCGGCGGGGACTTCTTCACCGTCAACGGCACCACCTCGCACGCGCTCGCCGTCGTCGACGCCACCACGGGGGCGCTCACCAAGAGCTACCCGGGCTTCATCCCCGAAACCTCGACGGTGCAGGACCTCACGACCGACTCGACCGGTCTCTACACCGCCAACGAGGGCACCGGAGGCGGTGTGTTCGACGGCCGGATCGCCATCGACCTCGACGACTACCAGCAGCGCTGGCGGGACACCTGCCTGGGCGCCACCCAGGCCGTCCTGGTCCACTCGGGCGTGCTGTACAGCGGGAGTCACGCCCATGACTGCGCCAGCATGGGCGGGTTCGCCGACCAGCCGCGCAAGCATCTGCTGGCCCAGTCCGTCGACGACCCGACGCTGCTGCCCTGGTTCCCGGACACCAACGACGGTATCGGTGAGCCCGTCGGGCCCCGCGTGATGACGCAGACCGACAAGGGCGGCCACCACTACCTGTGGGTCGGCGGGGAGTTCACCACCGTCAACGGCGCCGGGCAGCAGGGCCTGACCCGGTTCGCCGACGGCCCGGACACCGGGGCCCCCTGGGTTCCCAACGTCAGTCTCTCCACGGTCACCCCGGGGCGGATCGACGTGGACTGGCAGACCAGCTTCGACACCGACGACGGGGAGCTGACCTACCGGATCTACAAGGACGGCGCGAGCACGCCCGTGCACACGGTCACGGGATACTCGCTCTTCTGGGACCGTCCGCAGCTGAAGTGGACGGACACCGATGTGGCGGCCGGTGAGACGCACTCGTACCGCATCACCGCGAGCGACGGGACCAACACCAGCGCCAAGTCCCCGGCACAGTCGGCGACCGTGGCCGCGTCGACACAGGCCTACCCGGCGCGGGTGCTGTCGGACGGCGCCTCGCTGTACTGGCGCTACGACGAGGGCGCCTCCACCTTCGCGGCGGACACCACGGGCGGCCTGAACAGCGGCTTCCTGCGCAACGCGCCCTCCTACCGGCAGACTCCGGCCGCGATCGCGGGCGACTCGACCGCCATCGGGTTCGACGGCTCCAGTGAGTACGCGTACAGCAACAAGCGTCACGCGCAGCCCACCCGCTTCTCCGTGGAGACCTGGATCAAGACCACCACCACCCGGGGCGGCAAGATCATCGGCTTCGGCAATCTGAGCATGCAGAACAGCACCCGCTTCGACAAGCATGTGTACATGGCCAACGACGGGCGGCTCGTCTTCGGTGTCTACAGCGGCGGCCGCCGTACGGTGACCACGGCCGGGGCCTACAACGACGGCAACTGGCACCATGTCGTCGCCACCCAGGGCACCAACGGCATTCGGCTGTACGTCGACGGGCAGCTGCGCGCGTCGAATCTCCTCTACACGGGCAACGAGAACTACCCGGGCTACTGGCGGGTCGGCGGGGACAACCTGACCAACTGGGCCAACCGTCCGACCAGCAACTTCTTCGCCGGTCAGATCGACGAGACCGCCGTGTACCCGACCGCGCTGAGCGCTTCCCAGGTAAGCGCGCACTACGGCCTGAGGAACGCTGAATGAGACACCCGTTCCTGGCCGGCACCGCCGTCGCGCTCGCGACGGCGGTGCTGGCCGCCTGCGGCTCGTCCGGCGGGTCCGGCGACGGGGGCAAGGAGTCCGCAGCGGCGGCGGGCGGTACGCCGTCCGCCGCGGCGACGGCGTCCCCCACGCCGTCGCCGGCCCGTACGGCGGCCCCGGCACCTCGGAAGCCCAGCAGTACGCCGAAGGCTCCCGCCGGGGACATCACCCCGGCTACCGGTTCCTTCACCAGGAAGCAGAAGGAGTATCTGACCGATCGCGTGCCCAAGGGGATGGACCCGGCCGCGGTGCTCCAGACCGGGCAGGAGACCTGTGACAGGCTCCGCTACCTGGTCAAGGCCGACCGGGGCATCGCCGTCGCGGCGGTCGTCTCCGGTGAGGTCGCGGACGCGAAGCCGGCCGTGACCCATCTCTGTCCCCAGCACCAGGACGTCGTCGACGAGGCCGCGCTCGGTTACGCCGACGGCACCCACAAGGGCGCCGGGCTCCGGCCGGGGCGGTACAGGGCCCCCTCCCCCACCAAGGCCTGCAGCTGGCAGGTGGCGGGGGCGGACGGCAAGGAGCTGGAGTCGGGCTCCTCCGGCACGGGCGAGCAGGTGGAGATCACCGTCGCCCGATCCGCCCGCGCCTTCACCTCCACAGGCTGCTACGCCTGGCTGCCGCAAGGAGACAACTGATGAGCAAGCTGCCCATCGCCGTCGCGATCCCCACGAAGAACGAGGGCCTGAACATCGCCGAGGCGGTGAAGTCGGTCCTGGGCCACTTCGAGGCGGTCGTCGTGGTGGACTCCCACAGCACCGACGACACGGCGAAGATCGCCGAGGAGTGCGGGGCCGAAGTCGTCACGTACACCTGGGACGGAGGGCATCCGCGCAAGAAGCAGTGGTGCCTGGAGAACGTGCGCACGGACCTGGACTGGATCCTGCTGCTCGACGGTGACGAGCGGCTGAGTCCCGGGCTGCTGGCGGAGCTGCGGAGGATCTTCGCCGACGCGGACAGCCCGAAGCCCGCCGCGTACGACATCCCGCTGGGCTACTGGTTCTCGGGAAAGCGGCTGCGGCACGGCTACACGATCCGCAAGCGGTCCCTGACTGACCGGACCCGGTGCCACTACCCGGAGGTGGGCGACCTCGCGGCGCCCGGCATCGGGGAGGTCGAGGGGCACTACCAGCCGGTCGCGCCGACGGCCGAGGCACTGAGCAATCCCATCGAGCACCAGGACCTGGACCCCGTCACCGCCTGGTTCGAGCGGCACAACCGCTACTCCGACTGGGAGGCCTGGCTGGAGCAGCACCCCGATGTCAAGGAACAGGTGCGGAAGGTGAAGTCCCGTCAGGGCCAGCTCTTCCACAAGGCGCCGTTCAAGCCGCTGGTGTCCTTCGCCTACATGTACGTCTACCGCCGGGGCTTCCTCGACGGGCGCGCCGGTCTGGACTTCGCGCTGGCCATGAGCTTCTACCGCTGGCAGATAGCGCTCAAGTCCCGTGAAGGGCAGATGGGGTGAAGGATCACGCCCTCCGGCGGACCACGTCCTCGTAGGTCCCCCGGAGGGTCCGGGTGACGGCCTCGATGGTGAACTGCTCGTTGACCAGGTTCCACGCGGCCTTGCCCGCACGGTCGTTGGCCTCGGGCTCCAGCAGTTCCAGGACCGCGTCCGCGACCTTGCGGGCGTTCTCCGCGTCCTGGCCGACCCGGCTGTCGATCACCCGGCCCGCTCCGGCGGCCGCCACGTCGGGGCCGAGTCCGCAGGTCCGGGTGATGACGGCGGGCGTGCCGACGGACATGGCCTCCAGGACCGACACGCCCAGGGGCTCCTCGATCGACGGCAGGACGTACACATCGGCCTGCCGCCCGGCCGCGAGCACCTCTTCGTGGCCGAGGGGGCCCACATGGTCCAGCGAGTCCATGACGCCGAGTTTCCGGGCGAGCGCCAACGTGCCGGGGAGCGCGCCGGTGTCCGGTCCCGCGAGGACGAAGCGGGCGTCGGGGTGCCGGGCGAGGACGGCGGGCATCGCCGCGACGAAGTCCTCGGGCCGCTTGCGCTCCTGGACGCGGGCCAGGAAGAGGACGGTGGGCGGCCGGCCCTCGTCCCGGGCGGGCTTGCGCTCCTGCGGCCGTACGCCGTTGACGAGCCTGACGGTGTTGGTGAGGGCGACCGGCGCGGCGACCGCGTTCACGTCGAGGCGCTCGGCCTCGGTGAGGTGCAGCACGGCGTCGGCGCGGCGCAGCACCGTGCGGACGCCCAGCAGGTCGGTGAGCTGGGCGACTCGCTTCTCCGTCGGGTCGACCATGCCGTGCGTCTGGACCACGAGGGGGGTGCGGGTGGCGAGGGCGAGGAGCGCGGCGGGCAGGGTCACGAGGTCGCGCATCAGGTGGACGTGGACGAGGTCGGCGCCGCGCATCATGCGGCGCGCGGTGTTCAGCAGGGCACCGGAGGTGATGCCGCTGACCTCGAACATCGGCAGCAGGTGCCGCGCCTGGAAGAGGTGCACGGGCACCCCTTCGACCGTGTCCGGCAGCGCGCCCTCGAAGCCGTCGCCGAGCGCCATGATGCGGGCGTCGTCGCCGTCGGCGCGCTGGACCTTGGACAGGTTGAGCGCGACCCGGGTGGGCCCGCCGAACGCGTGGTCCGGAGTGTGCAGCGTGACGATGTGCAGGACCTTCACCAGGGTTCCCCTCAACCTCGGCCGACTGTTCACAGACTAGTCATCTCATCACCTCAAGTGGGCGCATTCGTTAAGGTGTTCGTGGGCCATGGGGCTCTCGGGGCCGGTGATCGGGGGGTCATGACGTCCGTGCACGAGTCGGTGGGGGCCGTCGCCGTCCGGGAGAGCGCTCCGCGCCCGCCGGCCGAGCCTCCGGCGAGGCCCCTGACGTGGGCGATGCTCTCGCGGGCGCTGTCGGTGCCGCTCATCCTGGGCCTGGTCTGCTTCCTGCCCGCGGTGATCGCCGCCCAGCCCGGTTCGGGGGTACGGGACACCGCCTACTGGCTGCAGCTCGTCCTGACCTGCTACGCGGGGGCCCGGCTCGCCACGATGATCCTTTCCACCCGCAGACGGCTGCTCCAGGGCGTCTTCTGGATGTTCGTGTACATCGCCATGGGTGTGGCGCCGTTCGCCCAGGTGGTGATCGGGCAGACCCCTACGCCGATGGTGGGACCGCGCTCCGATCTGGTGACGGCGATCGCGATGATCCTGGTGGGGTGCGCGGCCTTCGATCTGGGTGCGCTGCTGGCCTCGCGGCGCCCGCTGAAGAGGCGCGACTCCTCGCGCGCCACGGGCGGCCCCGCGGTGGCTCACCCGGTCAGGCTGCGGCTGCTGGTGCTGCTCGCGCTGCTGGCCAGCGCGTACTACGTGCTGAAGCTCGGCGGGCCGGCCGTCTTCTTCTCCAGCCGTCAGGAGATCAGCGACACGGTGGCGCAGAGCGGGGTGGCCTCGGCGGAGTCGAACGTCGGCTCCGCGTTCCTGAAGGGCTTCGGCACGGTCCCGGCGCTGCTGGCTCTCCTCTTCTACACCCGGCGCCTGGTGACCTCCCGCCGGGCCCGGCGCTCCCCCTCGACGGCGCTGGTGTGGGTGACGCTCGCGGCGGTCAATCTGATCGTGAACAACCCGATATCCAACGCGCGTTACTGGTTCCTGACGGTGCTGGTGTCCCTGCTGTTCACCGCGTTCCCGAGCAGTGCGGCGATGTACCGCTCGGTGCTCGCCATGGGCGTGGTGGGCGCCCTCGTGCTGTTCCCCTATGCCGACCGCTTCCGTTACGACGACGAGGGGTACCGGCCCGTGCAGTCGGCCTCCGTCTTCGAGCCGCTGGCCACCAAGGACTACGACCAGACGGTGATGTTCGCCAACACCATCTCCTGGGTGGAGGCCCGGGGCCACACCTACGGCCGTCAACTCGCGGGCTCCGCGCTCTTCTTCGTGCCCAGGGCCGTGTGGAGCGGAAAGCCCGAGGACACCGGGGTGCGGGTCGGCGAGTGGATGGGGATGAACATGACCAACCTGTCGGCTCCCCTGTGGACCGAGTTCTGGGTCGACTTCGGCGCGTCCGGCATGATCGGCGGCCTGGCGCTGATCGGCTACGCGGCGGCCCGTACGGACCGCAGGTATGCGCTGGCCGTCACACGGGCGGGCCCCGGGCCGGGCAGCGTGCTGGCGATCGCGGCTCCGCTGATCGCCGGGTACACCTTCATCCTGTTGCGGGGACCGCTGCTCCAGGCCGCGGGGAAGCTGGCGATAGCCGCGCTGTGCCTGGTGCTGATCAGCACGTTCAGGGAGCAGCGGGCAACGCGTCGGCGCTGAGGGTCTCCGCCGTGCTCCGGCGGCGCAGCCGGGCGACCCGGGTCCAGGTGGCGGCGGCCTTGCAGAGCGATCCGAGGCACAGTCCCCAGGCGGCCCCGGGGACGCCTCCGAGGGCGTAACCCCCGGCCATGAGGGCCACGGCGGTGAGTGAGAAGACCACCTGGATGCTCAGCGTCGTACGCGGGTCGAGCATGCGCAGGGCGAGCAGTCCGCAGGTGCCCACGGCCATCGCCGCGTACTGGCTGCCGGTGGCCGGGAGCAGGGCGGCCGCCGTCGGCCAGGTGTCGCCGAGGAGCTCTCGCCCCGCCCGGTCGGGCAGCAGGGCGAGTGCGGCGGCCCAGAGAGCGGCGGTGGCGGCGAGCACGGCGGCGAGGCCCGCGGTGGCCCGCACCCGGCGCCGTTCGTCGCCGATCCGGCCGAGGAGCGGCGGGCCGAAGGAGGTGGCGGAGGTGAACAGCACGTTGAGGGGCCCGAACAGGGTGGTCGCTCCGCGAAGGGCTCCGACCAGGAGGGGGTTGGCGACGGCGCCGAGCCCGAGGACGGAGAGCTGGCTGGTCGCGTTGCCGACACCGAACTCGACGGTGAAGCGCTGCCCGAGGTGGCCGCGCCTCAGCAGCGGGCGCAGCGACATCGGGGCCCCGGTGGTCGAGCGGTGCAGCAGCACGGCGGAGAGCAGGAGGGCCGGCAGGGCGGAGAGCCCCCAGACGGCGATCAGCCGGGCGGGGGCGGCCCCGTACTCCTGGGCGGCCAGGGCGCCCAGCACGCAGGCCAGTCTCAACAGGTCCCCGGTCAGGGCGAGATGGGGCTTCTGGAGGGTGGAGAAGGCGTAACGGAGGGCGTCCTGCCCCAGCACCACCGGCAGGACGAGGCCGAGCGCCAGCAGGGCGCGAGCGGTGTCCCCCGGGACTAACGGACAGACGGCGGCCGTCGCGGCGCCGAGGGCCGCCGACGCCCCGACGGTGAACACTACGGCCGAGCGGCAGGCGCCCCGAGTGTCCTCGCCCCCGCCGCGCCGGAGGACCAGGGGCTGCCCCGTGTACGCGCCGGAGACACCGAGCAGCACCGTGAAGACGAGGTAGACCGCCGAGAAGCGGGCGAAGTCGGCCACGGTGGAGAGCCGGGCGGCGGCCACGAGCACCAGGATGTTGGTGAGCGCCGCCACGCCCTGGTCCGCGACCGAACAGAGGATCGCGGTGCGGGCTCTCACCGGCGCGCCCCCGGGAGGGTGAAGGAACGCAGCCCCATGGTCTCGTCGGGGCTTCCGGTGATCTCCGGCGCTTCCGCTTCGGCGGACGGGCCGTCCGGGCCGCCGGTGCGGCGCCGGGCGGCCTTGTGCCGGCGTTCCGAGCGGCGCAGCCGGGCCCGGCCGGGGTGGAGGAGGGCGCCGAGCACCGAGCCGCCCGAGGCACCGATGATCTCGCGGATGCGTTCCAGGTCGCTGCGGTGCACCTCGCGGGGGTCGCAGACGATCATGACGCCCTCCACGCGGTCGACGAGGGCGACCGCGTCGGCGTACGACAGCACCGGCGGGGCGAGGACGATGACCACCGCGCCCGGGCGGTCGGCCTCGGCGACGATCCGTCCGACGGAGGCGGACGTCAGAGCGCGCGGCACGTTGTCCGCGGTGACCCCGGCCACCAGGGCGAACGCCCCGGACCCGGGCACATCCACGTTGGAGCGGCCGCCGGCCGGCCAGCCGCGGTCGCTCTCGTCGGCGGCCCAGCGTGGCGGCCGCACCTCGTGGGCCGCCCGCCCCAGGTCATGGGCGAGGGAGGGGGTACGCAGATCTGCTTCGACGAGCAGGACGTCACGGCCCATCTCGGCGAAGGCGGCGGCCAGGTTGACCGCCGCGGCCGCCGCGGCCGCGTTGTCCCCGCGCGGGGCTGTGACCAGGAGCCTGCGACGCTCCGCGAACGACGGGTCGTAGGCGAGCCGGAAGGCGACCGCGCGGTACTCCTCGGCGAGCCGCGAACCGCTGCGCCCGATCGCGAGCAGGGAGTCCCCGGCCGCGCGCTCCCTGGGCAGCGTGCCGAGCAGCGGGGCCCCGAGGGAGCGGACCAGTTCGCGGGGGGAGCGTACGGCGGGGTCGAAGACGAGACGCACCCAGGACAGCAGCAGGCCGAGGGCGAGGCCGACGACCGCGCCCAGCCCGAGGAGCAGCGGCAGACCCGCTCCGGCGGGCTCGGTGGGGGCGACGGGCTTCTTGTTGAGATAGCCGGGGGTGGTGTCGAGCGCCTTGAGCTCGGAGATCTTCCGGCTCAGCTCGGAGATGGAGACGATGATGTTGGCGCGGGCACTGCTGACGTCGTCCGCGGCGTCGACCCCGGTCCGCTCCTCCAGCAGATCGCGCTTCTCCTCCAGTGGTTCGAGCTGCGCGCGGTAGCCGTTCGCCATGTTGTCGAGGCTTTCCTGGGTACGCGCCTTGCGGTGCGCGAGGTAGGCGTTGGCCAGCGCTTCGGCGCGGACCCTGGCCTGTTCGGGGGCGGCCCCGGTGTAGGAGAAGCGGAGGGTGAGGGTGTTGGGCGGGTTGGTGACCTGGAGGCCGGCCAGCAGCTTCCGGGCGGTGACGTCGTCGCCCTTCTTGAGCAGGGTCCCGGCCGCCAGGTCGCCCACGGTGTCGCTTACGGCTGTCTGCCGTTCGGAGCCGATGTTGATGCCCTTGTCCGCGGAGGCCCCGGTGGCGAAGGGGTCCGCGGTAGCGGAGCGCACCTGCACCTCACCGGTGGCCGTGTACGTGTCGTCGCCGCTCAGGGCGAGGAAGCCCCCGCCGAGAAGTCCCACGACGACGCCCCCGGCGAGCAGCAGGCGATAACGCAGGAGCTGGCGGAACTGATCGCGCAGCAGCGCCGGTTCGTCCTGGTCGTCCAGGGGACGTATCTGGTGTGTCATCGGCGTGCTCCCCCTCGTGTGTCCCCTGTTCGCGCGTCACCGAGCGCTTCGGCGAGCAGGGCGTCGAAGCGGGCGAGGCCCGCCTCCCTGCTCAGGTGCTGTGCGACGTACCGCGGGCCGTGCGCCCCCAGCGCGTCCGCCGTCACCGGGTCGGCGGCCAGCCGGCGTACGGCGCCGAGGAGCGCGGCCGGGTCCTCGGGGGCCACGAGGACGCCCGCGCCCGAGCGGCGCACCTCGTCCGCCGTACCGCCCCCGTCGGCCACGGAGGCGACGACAGGCCGTCCGGAGACGAAGTACGAGGTGAGCTTGGACGGCACGCTCATGTCGAGCACGGAGGCTCGCTGGGTCACCGCGAGCACATCGGCGGCGGCGAGCACGTCGGTGAAGTCGTCCGCGTCGGCGGGCGGCAGGAAGTCGAGGTTGGGCAGCCCGGCCGCCAGCTCGCGCAGTCCGTCGCGCTGGTTGCCGTCACCCATCAGGACGACCCGGATGTCCGGGGCCAGCCGCGCCAGGCCGACCAGGACGTCGAGCCCCTGCTTGAGGCCCATGTTCCCGGAGTGCAGCAGGACGGGGGTGGAGACGTCCCAGCCCAGGCGGGCCCGGGTGGCGGACCGGTCGGCCGAAGGGCTCCGCACATGCGTCCAGTTGGGGACCACCCGGATGCGTCCGGGGTCCACACCGAGGGCGGTGACCCCCTCCACGAAGCTCCCGTGGATGACACCGACGAGGGCCGCGCCGCGCAGGGCGTAGCGCTCGGCCTTCGCGGCGACGTCCGCCGCTCCGCCTCCCCCTCGGATGCCGCTCTGTGCGGCGGCGGCGCCCATCAGGTCCTGGACGACGGGTATGTGGGGGACTCGGTGGCGGCGCGCCAGGCGGGCCCCGAGCACGCCGCCCGCGAGGCTCGGCATCTGGGAGACCACCGCGTCGAAACGGCCGGGCGGTGGGGCGAGGATCCCGTGGGCGAGCACGCTCGCCTCGAACGCGCCGCGGCGCAGGGCGGTCTGTCGTGGCGGCACGTAGTGGCGTCGCCGGTGTATCCGCACGCCCTCACGGCTCTCCTCCCTGCGCCACACGCCCCGGTACCCCTCGTCCACGCGCCAGGCGGGGTAGTGCGGCATGCCGGCCAGGACCTCCGTCCTGGCCCCCGACGCCGCCCAGTGCTCGGCGAGCTGCGTGGCGTACGGGCCGATGCCCGTCAGCTCGGGGGCGTAGTTGGTGGAGACCACGAGAAGTCTGCGGTTTTCGAACGGTCTCAGATGCTCAGCTGCGGACAACGGATGATCGCCTTCCCCCCGGAACAGCACTCCTCCGAGCTTATCCGTTCACGGGATGCACAAGTGTTCTTCACAGTAAGGTCGTTGAACCAGTTCCACCGTGGGGGGAGAGAACGGATGGTGCAGCACAGAGTCGGCTACGCGCCGGGGGTGTACGACCTGTTCCACGTCGGCCACCTCAATATCCTGCGGCACGCCCGCAGTCAGTGCGACTACCTGGTGGCCGGAGTCGTCTCCGACGAGATGGCCGAGCTGGCCAAGGGCCACAGACCGGTGATCCCGCTGACCGAGCGGCTGGAGATCGTGCGCAGCGTGCGCTATGTGGACGCGGCGTTCGTGGAGACCGTTCCCGACAAGGTCGAGACCTGGCAGCAGGTCCGCTTCGACGTCATCTTCAAGGGTGACGACTGGCGGGGTACGGAGAAGGGCGAGCGTCTGGAGCGGGATTTCGCCGAGGTCGGGGTGGAGGTCGTCTACTTCCCGTACACGGTGCACACGTCCAGCACCCAGCTGCGCCGGGCACTGGACGTGCTCGTCAGCCGGCCCGGAGCGCTTTCAGCTCCCTGAACCACTTGACCAGGAACGCCACGAGGAACAAGGCGTGCACGGCCGCGAGCACGGCGTACCCGGCACGGAAGGCCCCGGGTGCGCCGAGCAGCAGGAAGACCAGGCAGAAGACCCCGTAGTCCGCCGGCAGCAGTGCCACCGCCCGGACCGGGGACACCGGCGCCGCGGGACCCGCGGGTGCCGGTGCGGCGCGGGCCGCCGCGTTGCCGAGCTGTTCCCGCAGGAGCCCCGCGCAGAAGGTGAGCACGGCGACGAACAGGAAGCCGAGCGGCAGCAGGAGCCAGCCCTCGCCGGGCAGGGAGCCGAAGCGGTGGAAGGAGATCAGTACGGCGCTGTGGACGAGGATCATCTTCGCGCAGTCCACGACGTGGTCGAGCCACTCGCCGTCCGGCCCGCCCCGCCCGGTGAGCCGCGCGAGCTGCCCGTCGGCGGAGTCGAAGGCGAAGCCGACGGCCAGACCGGCGTAGACAGCCACCCCGAGCCACCAGGACGGCTCCACGAGGGCCACGACGGCGATCGCCAGGAAAGTGAACAACGCGCTGATCGAGGTGACCTGATTGGGCGTCAGTCCGATGCGGAAGGCACCGGCGGCGAGCAGACGCCCGGCCGGCCGGTTCACGTACCGCGAGTAGAGCGAGACACCCTTGGACGACTTCTGCGCGCCGCGCAATTCGCGCAGCACCGTACCCGTGCTTCCCATACGCCCCCCAGCGCCCGGTGGATTCCCGGCGCATCATCGCAGAAATCGTGTGCGGGGCGTGGCGATACGGAGACGTACCGTGGTCCGGGGCGCTCAACTCCCCTGGCCGCGCTCGGATCCGCCGCCGGCTTCCTGCTCGCCACCGGGGTCCGTACCCGGCTCGGTGAGCTGTGCGTCCAGGTCGTCGAAGAGGAGCTCACCGCGCTCGATCTGCCCCGTCCGGTACGCCGACCTGGCCACCAGGTGAGCGGCCACCGGGCCCGTCATCAGCTGGAAGAAGCCGATGAGGGCGAGCGTCGCCAGGTCCATCCCGCTGCGCAGCCTCAGCGCGACCCCGGCCAGCACCAGCAGCAGCCCGAGGGTCTGCGGCTTGGTCGCCGCGTGGCTGCGCGAGAGGACGTCGGGCAGCTTGAGCATGCCGACGACACCGAGGAGACAGATCGCCGCGCCGAGGAACACGAGTACCGCGCCGGCCGTGTCGGTGATCTGGAGAAAGACATTCACCGCTGCCCCTCCTTCCCGTCGGCCTTACGGCGCGACAGCGGCTTGTCGCGTACGGCGATGAAGCGAGCGATGCCCACCGAGCCGGTGAAACCGAGGAACGCCAGCACGAGCATGACCGGGAAGTAGAACGGGTCCCGTGCGAAAGCGGACTTGGCGCCCAGCCCCGCGATGATCACCGCGGCGAAGACATCGAGCCCGATGGCCCGGTCGAGCATGGAGGGCCCGCGGCTGATCCGGAAGAGCAGCAGCGCGCCCGCCACGACGACGAACACGACGGCGGCGGTGATCAGCACGCGGTCGACGGTCTCGGGGCCGCTCACGGTCCCTCCTCTCCGCCGTCGGACCCGGCGACCGGTGGTGGTGGCCCGGAGACCCGGGCGATCTCGTCAGGGGTGCCGAACGCCCGGACGGTCAGTTCTTCCAGCTTCCAGACGGAGCGCCGGGCCGCTTCCAGCTCCTCCGGCCTGTCCGCGTCCAGCACGTGCATGAAGAGCGTGGCGGTGGCCCTGCGCACCTCCACCACGGAGCCGCCCGGCACGTTGGAGACGGAGACGGCTGTCGCGGCGAGCATCAGGTCGCTGCGGCACCGCAGTGGTACGCCGATGACGGCGGGCCGGTGCGGGCGGCCGACGAAGATCTGCCGGGTGACCTTCACCCCCGAGGTGTACATGTCGTAGAGCAGATAGCCGGCGAGCCGGAGGATGCCCCAGGGGTGCAGCCGCAGCCCCAGATCGACCTGCGGCAGCGGGAACGCCAGGCAGACGGTCACCGCGACGACCACGCCGGTGATGACGTTGGCCCAGGTCAGGGTGGACCACAGCATGACCCAGATCAGGGTGAGCCAGGCGATCAGCGGAAGGTCGAGCACGCGGCGCCGGCGGCCGGCGAACTCGACGCTGTACGGCGGGAGATCGGGGTTGTGGTACGACAGGGTGATCAGGCGCCTCACCGGCCGAGCACCTCCTCCACATAGGGACGGCGGGCGATGAGTTCGGCTGCCGAACGGTCGGTGAACGCCGCCAGCGGGCCGGCCAGCACGGTGAAGGCGAGGCCGAGCAGGACGGCTCCCGCGGTGGCCGCCGTCATGGCCCTGGGCGGGCGGATCGTGGTGGTGACGGCCCTTCCGTGCAGGGTCGCGGCCAGCGTCTGACCGGCCGGTGGGGGCCCCACCCCTTCGTCGCCCGTGCCGGGGATGCGGTCGGGCCCGGTGTCGGTGTCCTCGTCGTCGCTGTCGTCGGCGGTCTCCAGGACGGTGCCGTAGGCGGCCTGGCCCGGTGGCTCGGTACGCCAGAAGGCCAGGTTCCAGATCTTGGCCATCACGTACAGGGTGAGCAGGCTCGTCAGGGTCGCGCCCGCGACGAGGATCCAGGCCCACACGCTGCCGTCCGCGACCCCGGCCCGCATCAGTCCGAGCTTGCCGATGAAACCGGAGAAGGGCGGGATCCCGGCGAAGTTCATCGCGGGGACGAAGAAGAGGACCGCGAGCAAGGGAGCCGATCTGGCCAGTCCGCCGAGCCGGGTGAGCTCGTTGGTCCCGCCCCGGCGTTCGATGAGTCCCGCCACGAGGAAGAGGGTGGTCTGGACGGTGATGTGGTGGGCGACGTAGAAGATCGCGCCGCCGTACGCCGCACGGGTGGCGAGGCCGATACCGAAGACCATGTAACCGATGTGGCTGATGAGGGTGAAGGAGAACAGCCGCTTCAGGTCGGTCTGCGCGACCGCCCCGAGAATGCCCACGAGCATCGAGACGAGGGCGACGGCCATGATCAGATCGCCGAGCCGGTTACCGGGGAAGAGCAGGGTCTCGGTCCGCAGCATGCAGTAGATCCCGACCTTCGTCAGCAGGCCCGCGAAGACCGCGGTGACGGGCGCGGGCGCCGTCGGGTAGGAGTCGGGGAGCCAGGCGGCGAGGGGGAAGACGGCGGCCTTGATGGCGAAGACGGTGAGCAGCATGGCCTGGATCAGGGTCTGTACACCGAGGGGGAGTTCGGGCAGCCGGACCGCCAGCTGGGCCAGGTTGGCCGTGCCGGCGGCGGCGTAGGTCATGGCGATCGCCGTGAGGAACAGCATCGAGGAGAACAGGGAGATGATCACGTAGGTGGAGCCGGCCCGGATCCGGGGGCCGGTGCCGCCGAGCGTGAGCAGGACGAAGCTGGCGACCAGCATGATCTCGAAGCCGACGTAGAGGTTGACGAGGTCGCCCGCGAGGAAGGTGAGGGAGACCCCGGAGACCAGGATGAGATAGGCGGGGTGGAAGACGGCGACGGGCGTCTCCTTGTCCCGGTCCGCCATGCCCTGGCCGAGCGAGTAGACGAGGACGGAGAGGGTGACCGCCGAGGAGACGGTCAGCATCAGCCCGGACAGCCGGTCGGCGACGAGTGTGATGCCGAGCGGCGGCGCGAAGTCGCCGAGATGGACGGAGAGGGCGCCCTGGCGGTCGGCGGCGATCATCAGTGCCACCGAGAGACCGAGGACGGCGGTGAGGACGGCCACGCTGATGAAGCGCTGGAAGCGCGCGAGCCTGGTGCCGAAGGCGAGACTCACCCCGGTGGCGCAGAGCGGCAGCAGGACGGGCAGCGGGACGAGGGCGTTCATCCGGCGGCTCCTCGGTCGTCGTCCCTGTCTTTCACGTAGTCCTCCGGATCGGCTCCCAGCACGTCGTGCCACAGGTCTCCGCCCGCGTCCCGGCCCCGGGCCTGAAGGGCGCGGTCCGCGCGGAGCCGGGCCCGCAGCCGGCGGTGCTCCTCGCGGTAGCGCGCACGCTCCTGCCGCGTGGGGCGCGGCCCCGCCCGGTACTCCTCACGGAGCTCGGCCCGTTCCCCCAGCACCTCGGCGCGCAGGTAGATGCGCCGGTCCTCCAGGTCGTCGTGGACCTCGTCGGTGCCGGTCAGCTGGTAGCTTCGGTAGGCCATGGCGAGCAGGAAGGCCGTGGTGGCGAGCGTGATGACGATGGCGGTGAGGGCGATGGCCTGGGGCAGCGGGTCGGTGATCCGCCGCAGCGGCACGCCGTAGAGCAGAGGTGCCGCGCCTGCCGAGCCGGTCGCCGAGAGGACCAGCAGGTTGATGCCGTTGCCCGTGATCACCGCGCCGAGCAGGATGCGGGTGAGCGGCCGGGTGAGCATGAGGATGCCACCGACCGCACAGAGGACGACGGCGGTGGCGAGGAGCGAGGCGCTCATGGTCATCGCCCGGTCTCCCCCGTTCCGGTCTCCGTCGCGGTGGTCAGTGCGCCCGCCGCCCGTTCGATCTGGCGGTCGACCTTGGCGCCCAGTGCCCGCACGATGTCCAGGACCACACCGAGCACCAGCAGATAGACACCGAAGTCGAAGAGGACCGAGGTGCTCAGGTGGTAGTCGCCGAAGACCGGCAGATGCCCGTGGTAGGTCCAGGCGTGCAGCACCGTCCCCTCCGCGAGCCCGCCCAGGGCGACTCCGGTGGACACGAACAGTCCGAGTCCGGTGAAGAGTCCGGGCTGCAGCGGCGCGGCCTCCGCCAGTTCGAACCTGCCGCCCGCCAGATAGCGCGTGATGAGGGCGAGGCCCGCCACGAGTCCGGCGACGAAGCCGCCGCCCGGCATGTTCTCCGCGCAGAACAGCAGATAGAGGGAGAGCACCAGAATGGGATGGAAGAGCAGCCGGGCCACCACCTCGAAGACGACGGAACGGTGCTCGGGCGCGAGGGTCGATCCGGCGGCCAGCCAGCTGCGTTCGGGCGCCGTGTCGTCGCCCTGCGGCAGTCCGGTCAGCCGGCGGCCCGACAGCGACCAGGCGGTCTCCCCCCGCAACTCCTCCCTCTGCACGGGTGCTTCGCCGCGGCGGTGGAGATAGATGAGGCTGGTCACCCCGATCGCCGCCGCCGCGAGGACGGCGGACTCCCCCATCGTGTCCCAGGCCCGCAGGTCGACCAGGATGGTGGCCACCACGTCCTTGAGACCGTGATGGGCGACCTCCTCGACCATCGCCGCGCCCGCGGGCTCGGCGACCCGGGCGGCTCCCGCCACCCAGACGGCCACGCCGACCGTCGCCGCCGCCGCCAGCGCCACGGGGATCCGCATGGCCCGCCGCCATGTGCCGATCGACTCCTCGAAACGCACCGGCATCCGGCGCAGCACCAGCACGAACACGATCATCGACACGGTCTCGACGCAGAACTGGGTGAGTGCCAGGTCGGGCGCGCCCTGTACGACGAAGAGCAACGCCGCGCCGTAGCCGGTCAGCCCCGCCAGGACGACGGCCTTCATCCGGCGGCTGACGGTCAGGCAGGAGAGGGCCGCGGCGCAGGTGAGCACGGCCACCGCCCCCTGGAGAGGGGTGTCCCACACCCGGGGGGCGACCGCTCCTTCCCAGGGCCGGTCCGCGACCAGGACCGCCAGCTGGCCGACGAGCATCACCATCAGCGTGATGGCCAGGTAGCCGGAGAGGGAGCCGCGCTGGACGAAGCCGGTGACCTGGAGGGCGACACGTTCCAGGCCCAGGAGGAGGTGCCCGAAGACACTGTCCGCGGTCGGCCAGGCGACGCGCCGCGAGACCTTGGCGACCGTCACGCGCCCCGCGAAGAGCACGGCGCCGCCCGCCCAGGCCAGGGCGGACAGCAGCAGGACCGTCCCGAAGCCGTGCCAGAGCGCGAGGTGGTAGGGGTGCGCGGGAGCGGGGAAGACGTCGGCGTACGCGGCGAACAGACGGTCCGTCCATCCGACGCCGGGGCCGAGCACCAGCCCGGCGACGGCGAGCACGGCGGGCGGAGCCAGGAGGCCGGCGCCGACGCGGTGGGTGGGGGTGTCGGGGACACCTTGCTTGCGGGCGAACGCTCCCCAGACGAAGCGCAGGGTGTACGCGACGGTCAGCACCGATCCCACGACGGTGACGGCCAGCACCCAGCGGTCGGCGGTGTCGCCGTGCAGCAGCGCGTCGAAGGCGGCCTCCTTCGCGGCGAATCCGAGGAGGGGCGGCACGGCGGCCATGGAGGCGGCGGCGAGGACCGCGACCGCGCAGGCGTACGGCATGGTGCGGGCGAGGCCGGAGAGTCTGCGCAGGTCACGGGTGCCCGTCGCGTGGTCCACGATGCCGGTGACGAGGAACAGCGCGGCCTTGAACAGGGCGTGCCCCAGGATCATCGCGACGGCGGCGAGCGCGGCGTTCCGGTTCCCCGCCCCGGCGAGCACCATGAGGAAGCCGAGCTGGCTGACGGTGCCGTAGGCGAGGACCAGCTTCAGGTCGTTCAGGCGCAGGGCGCGCCAGCCTCCGAGGAGCATCGTCGCTCCCCCCAGCACCAGCACGACCGGCCGCCAGACGGGGACGTCGGCGAAGGCGGGGGCGAGCCGTGCCACCAGGTAGACGCCGGCCTTCACCATGGCCGCGGCGTGCAGGTAGGCGCTGACGGGGGTGGGCGCGGCCATGGCGTTCGGCAGCCAGAGGCTGAACGGCCAGATCGCCGACTTGGACAGGGCCCCGCACAGCACGAGGACGACGGCCACGGATACGGCGAGGGTCGGCTCCGGCGGCTCGGCGACGATCGAGGAGATCCGGTAGGTTCCCGCGGCCTCGCCGAGGATCAGGAAGCCGACCAGCATCGCCAGGCCGCCCAGTGTGGTGACCGTCAGGGCCTGGAGGGCGGAGCGGCGGTTCTGTTTGCGCCGGCTGGTGTGCCCGATCAGCAGGTACGAGAAGACCGTGGTCAGTTCCCAGAACACGTAGAGCGAGATCAGGTCGTCCGCGAGGACGAGGGCGAGCATGGCACCGGCGAAGGCCAGCAGGTTCCCGGCGAAGGGGGCCAGTTGGGGTGAGTCGTCGGTGAAGTAGTACGCGCAGTACAGCAGGACGAGCATGCCCACCCCGGCCGCGAGCAGCACCATCAGCTCGGCGAGCGCGTCCAGGCGCAGGGCGATGGACACGTCGTAGGTGCCGATCCACTCCCATGACCAGGTGACCGCCCGGCCCGCTTCCGTGCCGCCCCACTCGGTGGCCGCCCACACCGTGGTGGCCGCAGGGGGCAGCGCGAGCACGACGAAGGCGTATCTGCCGAGCCGCCGCACGAGCGGCGCCGAGCAGGCCGCCAGTGCGAAATGGCAGAGGATGAGTGCGATCACGTCAGGCGGTCCGGAACAAAGGGCACCGAATACAGATATATCCCCCGGCCCGGTTCACCCGCCCGGCGCGCCGCGCGACGGCCCGCCCGCTGGTTACGGTCGGCGGCTGTGGTCGGTACTCGTCCCGCTGTGGTCACACGACGGCGTCTGCCCTGTTCGCCCGCGGTCACACGGTATGACGTGGGACCTTTCCGGCACGGCCGCCCCGGCGCCCCTCCCGTTCCGGAGCACCCGGTCGGCGTTCAGCGACAGATGACGCGGTTCGTCGGGCACTTCGTCGGGCATGCCCCGGACGCCTCCGGCGGTGGGCGGACGGCGGGGCGGGTCGTCACGGATCGTGAGGCCCTCACCGCCGGGGGACCTGTTCACGGTGCACGGGGGCGGTCCGCCGGTCATCGCCGTCGCCTCCTGGTGTGCCGGAGATACGCGCACCTTCAGCCTCGCTCCGGAGCGTGCGTGCCGCTACCGGGGCACGGCCGGCGTTTCCGACGCTTCGGCGGGCGATCGTGTGCGCGCGCCGTGTCGCACATGGGAGGCCACTTCCGACACCCGCCGCATCGGGACGAGTTGCACGTCGATCACCTTCCTCGAGAGCCGGGACACCCTTCGTGGTGGCGATCGACCGCTTCCACGGACACAACACCCGCACCACGGAAGAGATCCGGGCCGCCCCGGAGCCGGATCCGCGTGTCCCGCTGCTGGCCGGCGACGGGCGGGGCGGCAGGTCGCACCGCCCCCTCCGGGGTGCTGCCTCAGTCCAGCACCGCGATGCCGTCGAGCTCGACCATGGCCTGCTCGTCCCAGAGCCTGGCCGTTCCGATGACGGCCATGGCCGGGTACTCACGTCCCGCCAGCCTCCGCCAGATCTCGCCCAGTTCCGGGGCGTGGGCGCGGTAGTCGGCCACATCGGTGGCGTACACGGTGACCCTCGCCAGGGCCGTCGGGGCGCCGCCCGCCGCGCGCAGGGCGGTGAGCAGATTGCCCAGGGCCGTCTCGAACTGCTCGGGCAGGGTGGCGCCGACGATCTTTCCGTCACCGTCCAGCGCGGTCTGGCCGGCCAGGAAGACCAGCCGGCCGCCGGTGGCCGTGACGGCGTGCGAGAAACCGGTGGGCGGGGCCAGTTCGGCGGGGTTGATCCGGGTGATCGGATTCATGCGGGCGTCTCCTGTGTCGCGTACAGCTCCTTGGCGATGATGGTGCGCTGCACCTCGGTGGCCCCCTCGTAGATCCGGGGGGCGCGGACCTCCCGGTAGAGGTGTTCCAGCAGATGGCCCCGGCGCAGGGCACGGGCGCCGTGCATCTGGACGGCCGCGTCGACGACGTACTGCGCGGTCTCGGTGGCGTACAGCTTGGCCATGGCGGCGCGCCGGGGCACACCCGGCTCGCCCGCGTCGTGGGCGGCCGCCGCCGCGTACACCAGGAGCCGGGCGGCCTCGGTGCGGGTGGCCATCTCGGCGACCTGGTGCGAGACGGCCTGCAGGTCTTTGAGCGGTGCACCGAAGGCGGTGCGGTGCGCCGTGTGCTCCAGGGTGGCGTCGAGCGCGGCGCGTGCCATGCCGACGGCGAACGCGCCGACGCTGGGCCGGAAGAGGTTCAGGGTGTCCATGGCGACCCGGAACCCCCGGCCCGGCTCGCCGAGCACGTCGTCGGGGGTCACGCGTACGCCGTCGAAGTCCAGCGCTCCGATGGGGTGCGGCGAGAGCATCTCCAGGGGCGTCCCGGTGAGCCCGGGACGGTCGGCGGGGACGAGGAACGCGGTGACACCACGGGCTCCGGCACCCTCCCCCGTCCGGGCGAAGACGGTGTAGAAGTCGGCCTCGGGGGCGTTGGAGATCCAGCACTTCTCACCGGTGAGAAGCCAGCCGCCCCCGCCGGGCTCCCGCTGTGCGGCGAGGGCGAGCGCCGCAGCGTCGGATCCGGCGCCCGGCTCGCTGAGCGCGAAGGCGGCGACGGCGCGTCCCGCGCGCACCTCGGGGAGCCACCGCGCGCGCTGGGCCTCGGTCCCCGCAAGGCGGACCGGGCCGGCTCCGAGTCCCTGGAGCGCGAGTGCGGTCTCCGCCTCGGTGCAGCCACGCGCGAGCGATTCGCGCAGCAGGCAGAGATCGAGCGCCCCCGAGCCGAGGAGCCGGTCCAGAAGTCCCAGACCGCCGAGGGCGGCGACGAGCGGGCGGTTGACATGGCCGGGCTCGCCCTTCTCGGCGAGGGGGCGCAGCTCGTCGCGGGCGAGGGTGTACAGCTCGTCGCACCAGGCGGTTTGACCGGGATCGAGGGAGAATGCCGTCATACCGGCGCCTCTCTTGTCACGACTTATCGCGGACCGTTGACTACCGTCACTCAAACGATACGCTCCAAGGGCGACTAGGGTCTTTCGTTTGGATCAGGCTGGGTCAGGGAGCGATGCTTCATGAAGCCGTCAGGTACCGCGAGCGCGCACACCGACACCTTCGCGCGCGACCATCTCCCACCCGCCGAGGACTGGCCGGAGCTGGCCTTCGACCTCCCCGAACTGGCCTACCCGGCCCGGCTGAACTGCGGACACGAGCTGCTCGACCGCACCGTCGACTGCTTCGGCCCCGACCGCCCGGCCTTCCGGAGCGCCGACGGCGGCGTCTGGAGCTACGGGGAGCTGCGGGACCGGGTGGACCGCATCGCCCTGGTGCTGACGCACGACCTGGGGGTCGTGCCCGGCAACCGCGTACTGCTGCGCGGCCCCACCACGCCCTGGCTCGCGGCCTGCTGGCTCGCCGTGATGAAGGCCGGGGCGGTCGCGGTGACGGTGCTGGCGCAGCAGCGGGCGTCCGAGCTCGCCACCATCTGCTCCCTCGCCCGGGTCGGCCACGCCCTCTGCGATATCAGGTCCGTCGACGACCTGGCCGCCGCCGAGGTGCCCGGGCTGCGCATCACGACGTACGGGGGCGGCTCCCCCGACGACCTGACGGCGCTCGCGGCCTCCCGGCCCGGGCCCTGCCCGGCGGTGGACACCGCCGCCGACGACATCGCGCTCATCGCCTTCACCTCGGGCACCACCGGGCGGCCCAAGGGGTGCATGCACGCCCACCGCGATGTGCTGGCCGTCGCCGACACCTTCGCCCGCCATGTCCTGCGGCCCGGTCCGGACGACGTGTTCACGGGCAGCCCGCCGCTCGGCTTCACCTTCGGGCTCGGCGGCCTGGTCATCTTCCCGCTGCGGGCCGGCGCCTCCGCGCTGCTGCTGGAACAGGCCGGGCCCAAGCAGCTGCTGCCCGCGCTCGCCGCGCACCGCGTCTCCGTCCTGTTCACCGCGCCGACCGCGTACCGCGTGATGCTCGACACCCTCGACGGCCACGACCTGTCCGCGCTGCGCCGCTGTGTGTCGGCCGGGGAGAACCTCCCCGCCGCGACCTGGCGGTCCTGGTACGAGCGGACGGGGCTGCGCATCATCAACGGCATCGGGGCCACCGAGCTCCTGCACATCTTCATCTCCGCCGCCGACGGTGACATCCGGCCCGGCACCACCGGTGTCCCCGTGCCCGGCTGGCAGGCACGCGTGGTGGACGACGACGGCGAGGAGCTGCCCGACGGCGAACCGGGCCTGCTGGCCGTGCGCGGCCCGGTCGGCTGCCGGTACCTCGCCGACGAACGCCAGCGGGTGTACGTACGCCACGGCTGGAACATCACCGGCGACACCTACGTCCGCGAGCCCGACGGTTACTTCCGCTACGTCGCCCGCGCCGACGACATGATCATCTCCGCCGGGTACAACATCGCCGGCCCCGAGGTCGAGGAGGCTCTCCTGCGCCACCCCGACGTGTCCGAGGCCGCGGTGGTGGGCCGGGACGACGACCTGCGCGGGCAGATCGTGGCCGCGTACGTCGTGCCGCGCGAGGGCGCGCCGCTGTCCGCCGATGATCTGCGTGCGCACATGAAGGCCGAGCTGGCTCCGCACAAGTGCCCCCGCGCCATCGAATTCCTGCCCGCGCTCCCGAGGACCGCGACGGGCAAGCTCCAGCGCTTCCTGCTGCGCGGCACCGCTCTAGAGTGATCACGTGGCCGAGCACACTCCCCGTTCCCTGATCGTCAGCCTCTACGGCGCGTACGGCCGTCACCCCGGCAACGCGCCGCTGGCGGTGTCCGAGCTGATCCGGCTGCTGCACGCCGTCGGGGTCGACGCCCCGTCCGTGCGCTCGTCCGTGTCCCGCCTCAAGCGCCGGGGGCTGCTCGCCCCCGCCCGTACGGCGGACGGGGCGGCCGGGTACGCCCTGTCGTCCGACGCCCGTCAGCTGCTGGACGACGGCGACCGGCGGATCTACCGGCGACCGGCACCCCTGCCCGGCGACGGCTGGGTGCTCGCCGTCTTCTCCGTACCCGAGGCCGAACGCCACAAGCGCCACCTGCTGCGCTCCCGCCTCGGCGGGCTCGGCTTCGGCCAGGCGGCACCCGGGGTGTGGATCGCGCCCGCAGGTCTTTACGAGGAGACCCGGCACACGCTGGAGCGCCTCGAACTCGCCCCGTACGTCGATCTGTTCCGCGGGGAGCACCTCGGATTCGCCGCCACGAGGGAGGCGGTGGCGCGCTGGTGGGACCTGGACGCGATCGCCCGGCTCCACCTGGACTTCCTGGAGCGGCAGGAGCCGGTGCTGCGGTCCTGGGAGGCGCGGGGAGGCGGAGAAACCCCGGATCCGGAGGAGGCCTACCGGGACTACCTCCGCGCGCTGGACTCCTGGCGGCAACTGCCGTACGCGGACCCGGGACTGCCCCAGGAGCTGTTGCCGAAGGACTGGCCGGGCGGGCGTTCGGCGGAGGTGTTCGGGCTGCTGCACACCCGGCTGCGGGACGCGGGTGACCGGTTCGTCCGGGAGCGCCCTGGTCCGCCCGCGAAATCGGGATGACCCGCGGCCCCGGGACCCGCCAGGATGAGGCAATGCCCTGGACCTTCACCGATGATGTGGACGCCTTCCTGGCCGCGGCCGGAGCGTCCCTGGCCGCCCGCCCCGCCGAGAACACCCTGTTGCTGACCGTCACCGCCACCCTGAGGGAGAGCGGGCCGCACGCCTACGGCGCCGAGCCGCCGGTGCTGGGCTGGTGGCGCGGGGCGGACGGGGAGGTGGCCGGGGCGCTGGTGCGCACACCGCCCTTCGTGCCGATCCTGGGCACGGTGGATCCGGAGGCGCTCGGCCCGCTGGCCGACGCGCTGCCGCTCCCCGGCGTCAACGCGGACCGCGCCACCGCCCGGGCCCTGGCCGCCCACTGGCCACGCCACCGCGTCGACGAGGAGCACCGGCTGTACCGGCTGGGCACGTTGGTGCCGCCCTCCCCCGCGCCCGCGGGCCGGCCCAGGACCGCCACCACCGCCGACCGGGCGCTGCTGGTCGACTGGATCCGTGCCTTCGGTGAGGAGACCGGCCAGTCGGGCGACCGGGCGGAGCGGATCGTGGACGAACGCACCGCGCACGGCGGGCTGACGCTCTGGGAGGCCGACGGGGAGCCGGTCTCGTTGGCGGGCGTCTCACGCACGATCGCGGAGACGGTGCGGGTGGCGAACGTCTACACGCCGCCTGCGCTCCGGGGCCGGGGCTACGCGGCGGCGGTGACCGCGGAGGTCAGCCGCAGGGCACGGGACGCGGGCGCCCGGGAGGTGCTGCTCTTCACCGACCTCGCGAATCCGACGAGCAACGGTGTCTACCGGCGCATCGGTTACGAGGCCGCCGGCGACCGTCTGCTGATCACCGCGGAGCCGGAGTGACGGCCGGGGCCGGGGAGACACCGGCCGGGCAGGCATGGCTGATCGCCGCGAACGTCGTGCGGTGGAGGCGGTACGGCGAGGGCGGCCAGGAGCTGCGGCCCGGGACCAAGTCCTACCGGGGCGGCTCCAAGGTGTACGTGATCGAGACCTACCCGGGCTCGGGTCACGAGCAGCTGACCACGATCGGGCGCGGCCGCCATACCGGCACATACATCACGATCGACATGTCGACCCGCAATCTGCACACCTTCCGGGCCGTGCAGGTCCACAGTCCGGCCGTGCTGCGACTGTGCGAGGGGGCCGGGGTGGGCGGCCGGTGGACGGCCCGTCAGGACGCCGAGGAGGTCGCGGTCCTGCTCGGCCGGCTGTCCGTCGAGTACCGCACCACGCACTGGGCCATGCCTCATCCCAGCCCGTGCCGCTGCCATGAGTGCCTGACGCTCAGTCAAGCGTGAGCCGGGGCCTGGGAGCGTCGGTGCGGCCCGTCGGCGGGGTGCGGCTGCCCGCGCGGTACGGGAGCGGCCAGGAGGCACCCTGCCCCGCGTAGCCCTGCTCGGCCGCCGCGTGCAGCGTCCAGTGCGGGTCGTACAGATGGGGGCGGGCCAGGGCGCAGAGGTCTGCCCGGCCGGCGAGCAGCAGCGAATTGACGTCGTCCCAGGAGGAGATGGCGCCGACGGCGATGACGGGCACGTCCAGGGCGTTGCGGATCCGGTCGGCGTACGGGGTCTGGTAGGAGCGGCCGTACTCGGGGCGTTCGTCGGGGACGACCTGGCCGGTGGAGACGTCGATGGCGTCCGCGCCGTGGGCGGCGAAGGCGCGGGCGGCCGCCACGGCGTCCTCGTCGCTCGTGCCGCCCCGCGCCCAGTCCGTGGCGGAGATGCGCACGGTCATGGGCCGGTCCTCGGGCCAGACGGCGCGGACCGCGTCGAAGACCTCCAGGGGGAAGCGGAGCCGGTTCTCCAGCGTTCCGCCGTACGCGTCCGTGCGCAGGTTGGTGAGCGGGGAGAGGAAGCCGGAGAGCAGATAGCCGTGGGCGCAGTGCAGTTCGAGGAGGTCGAATCCGCAGCGGGCGGCGCGCCGGGCGGCCTCGGTGAACCGGTCCCTGACCGCGTCCATCCCGGCCCGGCCGAGCTCCTGCGGGATCTGGTTGACGCCCCGCGTGTACGGGAGGGGCGAGGCGGCGCTGACCGGCCAGTTGCCTTCGTCCAGCGGCTGGTCGATGCCCTCCCACATCAGCCGGGTGGAGCCCTTGCGGCCGGAGTGGCCCAGCTGCACGCCGATCGCGGCGCCGGGGGCGGAGTCGTGCACGAAGCGCGTGATCCTCGTCCAGGCCCCGGCCTGTTCATCGGTCCACAGGCCGGTGCAGCCGGGGGTGATGCGGCCCTCGGGGCTCACGCAGACCATCTCGGTCATGACGAGACCGGCGCCGCCGAGCGCACGGGCGCCGAGGTGGACGAGGTGGAAGTCCCCTGGCAGCCCGTCGGCTGCGGAGTACATGTCCATGGGTGAGACGACGACACGGTTGCGGAGTTCGAGGCCGCGCAGCCGCAGCGGGGTGAACATCGGCGGCGTGCCGGGCGGGCAGCCGAACTCCTCCTCGACCGCCTCCGTGAACGCGGGGTCGCGCAGCCGCAGGTTGTCGTGGGTGACGCGGCGGCTGCGGGTGAGGAGGTTGAAGGCGAACCGCAGGGGTGGCTGGTCCACGTACTGCGGGAGCTCCTCGAACCAGCGCAGACTGGCCGCGGCGGCGCGCTGGGTGGACAGGACGACGGGGCGGCGCTCGGCCTCGTACGCGGCCAGGGCGGTGGGCAGGTCGGGCTGTTCCTCGACGCAGGCGGCCAGGGCGAGGGCGTCCTCGACGGCGAGCTTGGTGCCGGATCCGATGGAGAAGTGCGCGGTGTGGGCGGCGTCGCCGAGCAGGACCGTGTTGCCGTGCGACCAGTGCGCGTTGGTGACGGTGGTGAAGGTGAGCCAGGAGGACTTGTTGGAGCGCAGCGGCCGGCCGCCGAGAGCCTCGGCGAAGACCTTGGCGCAGTGCTCGGCGGACCGGGCGGTGTCGCAGGTGTCGAGGCCCGCGGCCCGCCATACCTCTTCGCGCATCTCGACGATGACGGTGGAGGCGCCGGATTCACGCGGCGGCCCGAAGGGCCTCGTTGAGGGGTGGTGGCCGGGCGACGGGCGGGAAAAGGGATAGGCGTGCAACTGCATCACGCCGTACTCGGTCTCGGCGATCTCGAATCGGAAGGCGTCGAACGCGAAGTCGGCGGCGAGCCAGATGTAGCGGTTGCGGTGATCGGTGACGGTGGGGCGGAAGTGACGTGCGTGGGCCTCGCGGGTGGCGCTGTGCACACCGTCGGCGGCGATGACCAGGTCGTGGCGGGCGGCGAGCTCGGCGGCGGGTGGCGCCTCGGTCCGGAAGCGGAGCCGTACCCCGAGGGAGGCGCAGCGCTCGTGCAGGATCCGCAGGAGCGTACGGCGCCCCAGTGCGGCGAAGCCGTGGCCGCCCGAGGTCAGGGTGGCGCCCCGGTGCACGACGTCGATGGTGTCCCAGCGGACGAACGCGTCGCTGAGCGCCCGGTACACGACGGGGTCGGCGTGCTCGATGCCGCCGAGCGTCTCGTCGGAGAGGACCACACCGAAGCCGAAGGTGTCGTCGGGGGCGTTGCGCTCCCATACGGTGATCTCGCGGCCGGGGCCCAGCCGCTTCAGGAGCGCGGCGGCGTAGAGCCCGCCGGGTCCGCCGCCGATGACCGCGATGCGCCCCGTGTCGGAGGAGGGCATCGCGCTTACCTGCCCCGCCACTTCGGCGGACGCTTCTCGGTGAAGGCGGCGTGGAACTCGGCGTAGTCCTCGCCGTTCATCAGGAGGGCCTGGGTGGCGGCGTCCATCTCCACGGAGGCGGCGAGCGGCATGTCGAGCTCGGCGGTGAGCAGGGCCTTGGTCTGGGCGAGGGCGAGGGCGGGCCCGTCGGCGAGGCGCCTGGCCAGGGCGGCGGCGCGGACGTCGGCCTCCCCTTCACCGGTCAGCTCGCTGATCAGCCCGATGCGTTCGGCCTCGGGGGCGCGGACGGGTTCGCCGAGCATGAGGATCCGGGTGGCGTGGCCGAGGCCGACGACACGGGGCAGGAGGTAGGCGGCGCCCATGTCACCGCCGGACAGTCCGACGGCGGTGAAGAGGAAGGCGAAGCGTGCGGACGGAGCGGCCACCCGGAAGTCGGCTGCCAGGGCGAGGACCGCTCCGGCTCCGGCGGCCACTCCGTGGACGGCGGCGATGACGGGAAAGGGGCACTCGCGGAGGGCGCGCACGACCTGTCCGGTCATCCGGTTGAAGTCCAGGAGCTGCGCGGTGTCCATGGCGAGCGTGGCGCCGATGATCTCGTCGACGTCACCGCCCGAGCAGAACCCGCGCCCCTCTCCGGCGAGCACGAGGGCCCGCACGGAGCGTTCGCGGGAGAGCTCGGCGAGAAGGTCGCGCAGGTCGGCGTAGGCACCGAAGGTCAGCGCGTTGAGCTTCTCGGGACGGGCGAGCGTCACGGTCGCCACGCCGTCGTCCGTGGTGAGGCGCAGATGCTTCCAGCGCTCCGTGCGCGGGGCGGAGCCGGTGAACGGGCTCATGGAAGGTTCCCCTCCAGCCGTCGGGCCGATGCTGATGCGCTTCGAAGCTATCACTCATCTGTGACTTCCGTCATGAGAACGCGATAGAGCGACTGTGGCGAACGTCCCCTTTGTCACGGTCGACTGCCTCTATGTCTGCGGCGCCGCGCTTCGTATGGTTGAGCGCAGGAAGTCCTGATACAGACCCCCGCACCTCCGGTGGCGGAGGACGCCGCCCCGCAGCCGCCCCGGAACGAACTCTTCCCACCGGATGTCCCGCTCCCGAACGGAAAATCCCGCCTTGCCGCCCGACGTCCCCGCGCCCCCGCCCGCATCCTGGCGAATCGCCCTGCCGCACTCGACCGCCGCGGTGCCGATCGCCCGCGCCCTGATCCGTACGGCGCTGGCGGACCTCGATGCGCCCGCGGACAGCGACACCGCCGAGCTGCTGACCGCGGAACTGGTCGCCAACGCCGTGGAGCACACCGACGGGGCGGGGCCCATCGAGCTGGTGGTCGAGCTCATGGCGTCCGGCTGCCAGGTGGAGGTCCACGACCACGACCCGGGACCGCCCGGCGACCTGTCCCGCCTGCTGCCCGGCTCCGCACCGGACCCGTGGCAGGAGCACGGCCGGGGTCTGCTCCTGATCCGCGCCCTCAGTTCGGCCTGCGGTCACCGCCCCACCGAACAGGGCAAGGCGGTGTGGTTCACCCTGCCGCCGGGTCCGACTCCGCCCGGTCCCGCGGCTCCCCGGGGCTGACGAGCCGGGAGCGGCTACGGCCGTATCCCGCGTACACCAGGGCGCCCACGGCCAGGAAGACCACGAACTGCACCCAGGTCGTCCAGCCCGTCCCGTACATCAGGTACAGACAGAAGCCGACGCCCAGGACCGGGCTGACGGGGTAGAGCGGCACCCTGAAGGAACGCTTCAGCTCCGGGTTGCGGCGGCGCAGGGTGATCACGGCGATGTTGACCACCGCCATGGTGGCGAGCGTGCCGATGGTCGTCAGGTTCACGACGACGTCCAGGGACGAGAACGCGGCGGGGACCGCGAAGACGACGGCCACGATCCAGGTGTTGGCGACCGGCGTGCGGGTCTTGGGCGACACCCGCTCGAAGACCCGGGGGATCAGCCCGTCCCGGGACATAGACATCAGGATGCGGGTCTGGCCGTACATCACCGCGAGGACGACGGACGCGATGGCGACGACCGCGCCGAAGGCGATGATCCCACCGCCGACGCTCGATTCGGTGACCTTGTCCACGACCAGCGAGAGCGCGGCCGGCTTGTCGGAGACGGCGTCCGCGCCCAGCGCGCCGATGGCACCGAGGGCGACCGCGCAGTAGAGCAGTGTGACCACGCCGATGCAGATCATGATCGCGATCGGGATGTTCCGGCGGGGGTTCTTGACCTCTTCACCGGCGGTGGTGATGGCGTCGAAGCCGATGTACGAGAAGAACGCCACCGACGCACCGGCGGTGACCCCGGCCATGCCGTGGGAGGCGAACGGCGAGAGGTGTCCGTCCTCGAACGCGGTGAAGGCGATCACGCAGAACGCGATGAGGATGCCGATCTTCAGCACCGCCATCGCCGCCGTGGCGCCCGCACTCTCCCTGATGCCGCGCACCAGCAGGGTGGCCGCCATCATGACCACGACGACCGCGGGCAGGTTGATCACGCCGCCGTCGCCGGGTCCGGAGGAGAGCGCCGCGGGCAGGTTCCAGCCGATGAGGCTGTCCAGCAGCTCGTTGACGTACTGGCTCCACCCGACCGCCACGGCGGAGACCGAGACGCCGTACTCCAGCAGCAGGCACCAGCCGACGAGGAACGCGACCCGCTCCCCGAGTGTGGCGTACGCGAAGGAGTAGGAGCTGCCGGAGACCGGGATGGCGCCGCCGAGCTCGGCGAAGGAGAAGGCGGTGAAGATGCAGGTCACGGCGGCGAGGACGAACGAGACCACCACGGCGGGGCCCGCCTCGGCGACGCTGTCGGACAGCCCGACGAAGATTCCGGTGCCGACGATCGCCCCGACACCGAAGCAGACGAGCTGGAACAGCCCCATGGTGCGCCGCAGGCCGTGCCCTTCCAGGTCGGCTCCGGACTCGGCGAGCAGCAGTTCGGGACTCTTGACGCGTGCGCCTGGTCTGCGCGGGGGGCTCTGCGGGGTGGAGGAGGCGGGACTCATGGGGGGACGGGTCTCTTCTCTGGTGGTGCGGGGGAATGAGCCGGTGGGGGGCTCGCACCTGGCCACGCGCTCCTGACGGGGCACATGAAAAGGGGTTCGGGCGTGCGAGCCCGAACCCCACCAAGTAGCACCATCGTAGCCACTTGTACGCATGTTCACCCAATCGGGTGCATGTTCATGCGGTGTGCGCGCCGCCTGCCAGCGTCGCGACGAGGACCGCCTTGATCGTGTGCATCCGGTTCTCGGCCTCGTCGAAGACGACCGAGTGGGAGGACTCGAAGACCTCGTCGGTGACCTCCAGCTCGGACAGGCCGTGCCGCTCGTGGATCTCCCTGGCCACCTTCGTACCGAGGTCGTGGTACGCCGGGAGGCAGTGCATGAACTTCACGTCGTCGTTGCCCGTGGCGCGCAGGACGTCCATGGTCACCGCGTACGGGGAGAGGGCCGCGATGCGCTCGTCCCAGACCTCCTTGGGCTCACCCATGGAGACCCAGACGTCGGTGACCACGAAGTCGGCACCCTGGACGCCCTCCGTGACGTCCTCGGTGAGGGTGATGCGCGCACCGCTCGACTCCGCGAGCTTGTTGGCCCGGTCCACGATCTCCGGCACCGGCCAGTAGGCGGCGGGTGCGACGATCCGGACGTCCATGCCGAGCAGGGCTCCGGTGATCAGGTAGGAGTTGCCCATGTTGAAGCGGGCGTCCCCCAGGTAGGCGAAGGTGATCTCCTCCAGGGGCTTCGCGCTGTGCTCGGTCATCGTGAGGACGTCGGCGAGCATCTGGGTGGGGTGCCAGTCGTCGGTGAGCCCGTTGAAGACGGGTACACCGCCGTACGCCGCCAGCTCCTCGACGGCCTGCTGGCTGTCGCCCCGGTACTCGATGCCGTCGAACATCCGGCCCAGCACCCGGGCGGTGTCCTTGACCGACTCCTTGTGTCCCATCTGGGAGCCGGAGGGGTCGAGGTACGTCGTGGACGCGCCCTGGTCGGCGGCCGCCACCTCGAAGGCGCAGCGGGTGCGCGTCGAGGTCTTCTCGAAGATCAGCGCGATGTTCCTGCCACGCAGCCGCTGCACCTCGCCGCCCGCCTTCTTGGCGGCCTTGAGCTCGGCGGACAGGGCGACCAGGCCGCGGAACTCCTCGGCCGTGAAGTCCAGCTCCTTGAGGAAATGGCGGCCTGTGAGGTCTATGGCCATGGTGACTGCTCCTGGGTCGGGCTGAGGGCATGCGGACGCGTGTCCTGGAAGTCTATACGAGAGACCGTATTGCTATACAGGGCGTGGGTGCCGCGCCCCCCGCGCTCCGCGCCTCCGGGCTCCGGCCCCGCCTCACACGCCTCACACGGGGTCGCGCACGACGGGGCAGCTCATGCAGCGGGGACCGCCCCTGCCCCGCCCCAGCTCGCTGCCCCGGATCTCGATGACCTCGATGCCTTCCTTGCGCAGATACGTGTTGGTGGTGGCGTTGCGCTCGTACGCGACGACGACCCCGGGCTCCACGGCCAGCACGTTGCAGCCGTCGTCCCACTGCTCCCGCTCGGCGGCGTGCACGTCCTGGGTGGCGGTGAGCACCCGGATCCTGTCGAGGCCGAGCGCGGCGGCGATGGCACGGTGCATGTGCTCCGGGGGGTGGTCGGTGACCTTCAGCTCGCGCGGACCGGCGCCGGGTTCGATCGTGTAGGAGCGCAGCATGCCGAGTCCCGCGTACTTGGTGAACGTGTCCCCGTCGACCATCGTCATCACCGTGTCGAGGTGCATGAACGCCCGCCGCTTGGGCATGTCGAGCGCCACGATCGTCCGGGCCGACCCGGCGTCGAAGAGCCCTCTGGCCAGCATCTCCACGGCTTGGGGGGTGGTGCGTTCACTCATCCCGATCAGGACGGCGCCCCGGCCGATGACCAGGACGTCGCCGCCCTCGATGGTGGACGGATAGTCGTCCTGGCCCTGTGACCAGTGGTGGAAGACGCCTGCGTCGGGGCCGGTGAAGAGGGGGTGGTGCCGGTAGATCGCCTCGAAGTGCACGGTCTCGCGCTGTCTCGCCGGCCAGCGCATCGCGTTGATGGACACACCGTCGTAGATCCAGGCGGAGGTGTCGCGGGTGAAGATGTGGTTGGGCAGGGGGCTGAGCAGGAAGTCGTCCAGATCCATGACGTGGAAGCGGACCGAGGTCGGTTCGCTGTGCCGTTCCAGGAACTCCCGCTTCGTCATCCCGCCGACCAGGGCCTCGGCCAGCTCCCCTGCGGGCAGCTCCTCGAAAGCGGCGCGCAGATGCTCGGTCGCGAGCGGGCCGTACTCCTTCTCCGCGAAGACCCGGTCCAGGACGAGCCTCCTCGCCACCGGGATGTCGAGGGACTCCCGGAGCAGCTCGCCGAAGAGGTGCACCTCCACACCCCGGTCGCGCAGCACGTCGGCGAAACCGTCGTGCTCCTCCCTGGCGCGACGCACCCACAGCACGTCGTCGAAGAGGAGCGCGTCCTTGTTGCTGGGGGTGAGCCGCTTCAGCTCCAGATCGGGGCGGTGCAGGATGACGCGGCGCAGCCGCCCGGCCTCGGAATCGACATGGAATCCCATGCCCTCATCCTCACCGCGCGGGACACGGTTCACCCTGCGAACCGCCACCCGGTTTCGCCGGGGTCCTGGAAGTACCTCCGTGCGGGATCGTGCGCATTTCCGGCCGAGGGCTGCCCGGAGAGCCGCCTCCGCCCCATGATCGGCGGATGCGCCCGCTGAAGCACGGCTACACCAACCACACCGTCGGAGACGGTGCTGTCGTCGAGAAAACCCACGAGGGCCCCGACGCCGGACTGACGCTCCGCCGTGAGCACGCGCTGCTGACCCGGCTGCAGGGCCGGTTGCCCGTGCCGCCGGTGGGGGCGACCGCGGCCACTCTCGGACCACTGCGGTGACCTCGACCGGGAGTTCGCCCACCTCGGGGATCCGGTCGAGGACCTGGCCTGGTGCGAGTGGATCGTGCGCACGCACCACCCCGGGCCCCGGTGAAGCGAGCCCGGGCTCCCGACGGGGGGCGGCTGTCCGGCTCGGGCCGTCCTACAGCCTGGGGTCGACCGGCTCCGACTCCAGGGCCAGCACCGCGAAGACCGCCTCGTGGATCCGCCACAGAGGCTCACCGTCGGCCAGCCGGTCGAGGGCCTCGAGACCGAGGGCGTACTCCCGCAGGGCCAGCGACCGCTTGTGGCCGAGGAACCGGGAGCGCAGCCGCTCCAGATTCTCCGGCCGCGTGTACTCGGGGCCGTAGATGATCCGCAGGTACTCCCGGCCGCGCACCTTGATGCCGGGCTGGACGAGCCTGCCCTTCTCGTCCCGGACGAGGGCGCCGAGCGGCTTGACGACCATGCCCTCGCCACCGCGGCCGGTCATCTCCAGCCACCAGTCGATGCCGGAGCGCACGGAGGCCTCGTCCCCCGTCTCGACCACGAGACGCCGGGTGACCTGGAGCAGCCCGGTCGGGTCGTGCTCGACGAGGCGGTCCAGCCACGCCAGCTGCTCGTCGTGCGGCACGGAGGCGAGCGAGCGACCCTGCACCGCGAGGATCTGGAACGGCGCGAGCCGGACGCCGTCGAGCCCTTCGGTGCTCCAGCAGTAGCGGCGGTACGCCTCCGTGAACGCGGCGGCGTCCTCGGCGCGCTCCCGCTGGCGGCCGGCCAGGGCACCGACGTCGACACCGCGGGCGGCGGCGGCGGCCAGGGCCTCCTCAGCCACGGGCAGGACGGTGCCGGCGGCCGCGCCCACCGCCGCGTACTGCGAGCGCAGCAGCCCCGCCGCCTTGAGGGACCAGGGCATCAGCTCGGCGTCGAGCACCACCCAGTCGGTGTTCCACTCCTCCCAGAGTCCGGCGGCGGTGACGGCGGCGCGGAGCCGGCCGAGGACGACCTCGGTGAGCGCCGTGTCGTCCAGGAACGGCCGCCCGGTGCGGGTGTGCAGGGCGCCGGTGGGGCCGTCGGCCCCGAAGCGCTCCCGGGCGGTCCCGGCGTCGCGGCAGACCAGCGCCACGGCGCGCGAGCCCATGTGCTTCTCCTCGCAGACCACCTTGGTGACGCCGTCCACGCGGTACTGCGCGAAGGCCTCGGCCGGATGCTCCAGGAAGCCCTCCTCGTGCGAGGTCGCTGTCGGGGCCATGGTGGGCGGAAGGTAGGCCAGCAGCCTGGGGTCGACGGCGAAGCGGCTCATGACTTCGAGTGCCGCCGCAGCGTTCTCCTCACGCACCGCGACGCGGCCCATGTGCCGGGTCTCCACGATGCGGCGGCCCTGCACGTCGGCGAGGTCGAGCGGCCTGCCCTCCCGGCCCCCGGGGGCTTCGGTGGTCAGCGGCTTCACCGGCTCGTACCAGACGCGCTCGGCCGGTACGTCGACGATCTCGCGCTCCGGCCAGCGCAGTGCGGTCATCTTTCCGCCGAAGACCGCCCCGGTGTCCAGGCAGAGGGTGTTGTTCACCCAGGAGGCGGTGGGCACGGGCGTGTGGCCGTAGACCACCGCGGCACTGCCCCGGTAGTCCTCGGCCCACGGGTAGCGCACGGGCAGGCCGAACTCGTCGGTCTCGCCGGTCGTGTCGCCGTACAGCGCGTGCGAACGGACCCGCCCGGAGGTGCGCCCGTGGTACTTCTCGGGCAGCCCCGCGTGGCAGACGACCAGCCTGCCCCCGTCCAGGACGTAGTGGCTGACGAGTCCGTCGATGAACTCCGCGACCTGTTTGCGGAACTCGGGGTGCTCGGCGTCCTCCCGCTCCAGCTGCTCGACCGTCTCGGCGAGACCGTGGCTGTGCTGGACCTTGCGCCCCTTGAGGTAGCGCCCGAGCTTGTTCTCGTGGTTGCCCGGCACGCACAGTGCGTCGCCCGACGCCACCATGGACATGACGCGGCGCAGCACTCCCGGGCTGTCGGGGCCCCGGTCGACGAGGTCGCCGACGAACACGGCGGTACGCCCCTCGGGGTGCGTGCCGTCCTTGTATCCCAGCTTGCCGAGGAGGGTGTCCAGCTCGGAGCTGCAGCCGTGGATGTCGCCGATGATGTCGAAGGGGCCGGTGAGGTGCCGGAGGTCGTTGTAGCGGCGCTCCAGGACGACTTCGGCGGTATCGGCCTCCACCTCGGTGCGCAGGATGTGCACCTTGCGGAAGCCCTCGCGCTCCAGACCGCGAAGCGACCGGCGCAGCTCACGGCGGTGGCGCTGCACGACATGCCGGGGCATGGAGGCACGGTCGGGCCGGCCGGCGTTGCGCGTCTGGCAGAGCTCCTCCGGCAGGTCGAGCACGATGGCGATGGGCAGCACGTCGTACTGCCGGGCCAGCTGGACGAGCTGTTTGCGGCTCTCCGGCTGGACGTTGGTCGCGTCGACGACGGTGAGCCGGCCGGCGGCGAGACGCTTGCCCGCGATGTAGTGGAGCACGTCGAAGGCGTCACGGCTGGCGCTCTGGTCGTTCTCGTCGTCGGCGACGAGGCCCCGGCAGAAGTCGGAGGAGACGATCTCGGTCGGCTTGAAGTGCTTGCGGGCGAAGGTGGACTTGCCCGATCCGCTGGCGCCGATGAGGACGACGAGGGACAGGTCGGTCACCGGCAGCGTGCGAGAGGTGCTGGTCATGCGGCCTTCGCCTCCTTCGTCGTCTCCTGGGCCGTGGTCATCGTGAACACGGCCATCTGTGTGGGAGGCCCCACCTCGGGGTCCTCCGGGCCCACGGGCACGAACGCCACCGTGTAGCCGTGGCGCCCGGCCACCTGGCCCGCCCAGTCCCGGAATTCCTCCCTGGTCCACTCGAAGCGGTGGTCGCCGTGGCGCGTGTGTCCGGCGGGAAGCGTCTCCCAGCGGACGTTGTACTCGACGTTGGGCGTCGTCACGAGCACGGTCCGCGGTCGCGCGGAGCCGAACACCGTGTACTCCAGGGCGGGGAGCCGCGGCAGGTCGAGATGCTCGATCACCTCGCTCAGCACGGCGGCGTCGTACCCCTTCAGCTGTTTGTCGGTGTAGGTGAGCGCGCCCTGGCGGAGGGTGACCCGCCCGGCCTGCCGCTCGCCCATGCGGTCCAGCTTCAGCCGGCGTGTGGCGACGGTCAGGGCGCGCATCGACACGTCGACCCCGACGATCTCCGTGAAGCGCACGTCCTTGAGCAGCGCCTGCACCAACTGCCCCTGGCCGCAACCGAGGTCGAGCACGCGGGTCGCCCCCGCCGCACGGAGCGCCTCCAGGACCGCCGCACGGCGCTGCTCGGCGAGCGGCACCGGCCTCTCCTCCGTGTCGGTCGTCTCGTCCACCGCGTTGTCGACGCTCTCCACCTCGAGGTCGTCCGACTCCGCCAGCCGCACCAGCTCCAGCCGCTCCATCGCCTGCCGGGTGAGCCCCCAGCGACGGGAGAGATAGCGGCTGGTGATCAGCTTCTGCTCGGGGTGCCCGGCCAGCCAGCCCTCGCCCGCCCTGAGCAGCTTGTCCACCTCGTCGGGCGCCACCCAGTAGTGCTTGGCGTCGTCGAGCACGGGCAGCAGCACGTACAGCTGGCGCAAGGCGTCCGCGAGCCTCAGCTCCCCCTCCAGCACCAGCCGTACGTAGCGCGAGTCGCCCCACTCCGGGAACTGCTCGTCCAGCGGTACGGCCGTGGCCTCCACCCGTGTCCAGCCGAGCGGCGCGAAGAGCTTGTGCACCAGCTCCGCACCACCGCGTGCGGGCAGCGCGGGCACCTCGATCCGCAACGGCAGCGGGTGCTCGGCCCGTTCGGGCATCGCCCGGCACGCCCCGTTCAGCGCGGACTTGAACACCGTCGTCATCGCGACCGAGAGCAGCGAAGACGCCGCGTAAGGCCGGTCGTTGACGTACTGCGCGAGTGCCGCGTCGGGGGCTCCGCCCCGGCCCTTGCCCTTGCCGCGCCTCACCAGTGCCACCGGATCCACCTCGAGCAGCAGGGCGGCCGTACAGCGCTCCGCGGACGCCTCGGGGTAGAAGACGTGCGCGGTCCCGTGCGAGGTGGAGAACGTCTGCGCCTTGTCGGGATGCTTGTGCAGCAGGTATCCGAGATCGGTGGCGGGACGCTCAGGGGTGCCGGTGGTGCTGATAGTCAGGAACACGCGTCCGAGTATGGTCCCGCGACCGGCCTCCCACCAGGGATTTTCACACTCCCGACGGGTCCAGTCGCTCCGCCAGCGCCGCGATCCCGGACGGGCCGACCCGGCAGCAGCCGCCGACCAGCCGCGCGCCCGCCCGCTGCCAGTCCCGCACCCTGCCCGGTTCGAACGTCCCCCTCCCGGTCCAGGCCCGGCCGACGGCGTCCCATTCCTCCCCACTGTTCGGGTAGACGACCACCGGCTTTCCGGTGGCCGCTGCCGCGACCTCCACCGCACGGTCCGCGTCGGCGGGGTCGCAGCAGTTGACCCCGACGGCCACGACCTGGTCGATGCCGGCGGCGAGCGCGAACGCCTCCGCCAGAGGCTGCCCGGCCCTGGTCCGGTCCCCCGCCACGCTGTACGAGAGCCAGACCGGCACCCCGAGCCCCTCGACCGCCCGCAGCAGGGCCTCGGCCTCGTCGACGTCCGGCACCGTCTCCAGGGCCATCACATCGGGTCCCGCCTCGGCCAGCGTCTCCGCCCGGGGCCGGTGGAAGCGCTCCAGCTCCCTGACGGTGAGTCCGTACCGGCCCCGGTACTCGCTGCCGTCCGCGAGCATCGCCCCGTACGGCCCGACCGAGGCGGCGACCCAGAGTTCACGTCCCGTCACCGCGCCGGCCCGGCGTGCCGACTCCACGCTGCCGGCCATCAGCTCCGCAGCGCGGGTCCGCCCGATCCCGCGCCGCGCGAATCCTTCGAAGGTCGCCTGGTAGCTGGCCGTGATCAGCACCTGCGCGCCCGCCCGGGCGTAGGCGGCGTGGGCGGCCTCGATCTGCTGGGGCGCGTCGCTCAGCAGCCGGGCCGACCAGAGGGCGTCGGACAGATCGCAGCCCTGCGCCTCCAGCTGGTTGGAGAGGCCCCCGTCCAGCAGGACGGTTCCCTCGGCGAGCGCGTCGCCGAGCGTACGGCCGGACGGGGCCCCCGGCGTCCGGGCGGAATGCACAGCTGCTCCTCGCTGTCGGGCGGTTCCTGTCGGTCCCGCGGCCACACGGCCCGCCCTGCCGCGGGCCGGGTCCCTCCTGTCAGCCCAGCTGCGACTGGACCTGTGACGAGATCAGCTCCAGGTGCTCCAGGTCGTGCAGGTCCAGAACCTGGAGGTAGATCCGCGACGAGCCGATGGCGGCGTACCGCCCGATCTTGTCGACCACCTCGGCGGGCGAGCCCGCCAGCCCGTTCGCCTTGATCTCCTCGACCTCCCTTCCGATGACGGACGCGCGCCGCGCCACCTCCGCGTCGTTCTTCCCGACGCACACCACCAGGGCGTTGGAGTACACCAGGTCGTCGGGGGCCCGCCCGGCCGCCACGGCCGCGTCCTTGACCCGGCCGAACTGCTTGACGCTGTCCTCGATCGACGCGAAGGGGATGTTGAACTCGTCCGCGTACCGCGCGGCCAGCCGCGGGGTACGGACCGCGCCGTGGCCCCCGATCAGGACCGGCACCTTCGTCTGCGCGGGCTTCGGCAGAGCCGGCGAGTCGGTGAGCTGGTAGTACGTCCCGTCGTAGCTGAACGTCTTGCCGGTCTCGGTCTCCCACAGCCCCGTGATGATCGCCAGCTGCTCCTCGAGCCGGCCGAACTTCTCCTTCGGGAACGGGATGCCGTATGCCTTGTGCTCCTCCTCGAACCAGCCGGCGCCCAGGCCCAGCTCGACCCGGCCGCCGGACATCTGGTCGACCTGGGCGACCTGGATGGCCAGCACGCCGGGCAGACGGAAGGTGCCCGCGGTCATCAGCGTGCCGAGGCGGATCCTCTTGGTCTCGCGGGCCAGTCCGGCCAAGGTGATCCACGCGTCGGTCGGGCCGGGCAGACCGTCCCCGGAGCCCATGTGCAGATAGTGGTCCGACCGGTAGAAGGCGTCGAAGCCGAGGTCCTCGGTGGCCTTGGCGACGGTGAGCAGGGTGTCGTAGCTCGCCCCTTGCTGGGGCTCGGTGAAGATTCGAAGATCCATGCCTCCATCCTGCACCTTCGAACCCGCTGTGCCCCTCTCTTCGGCTCTTCCCCCGTGCCGGGCGGCCGGCGTGCCCCGGCCGGCCGGCTCACGACTGGCCGGTGACGAAGCCGGCCGGCCCGTGGATCACCCCGAAGGGGCCGTCGCGCTCCCGGTCCAACTCCTGTTCGTGCTCACGCTCGCGCTCCTGCTCGGCAAGCCGTCTCAGCATCCCGTGGACCCGGTCCACGGACTCGTCGACCGCGTCTATCGCCTCGATGCACTGCCAGTAGAGCCCTTCCTCGTCCGTGCCGCAGGCGACACCCACCAACGCGATGCCCGCCTCCCCCAGGAGCAGCGCGAGAGCGGCCAACACCCTGGGCACGTGATCCACTTCGGTGAGCTGGGACGCCCGCACGCCTCCGGCCGGAACCATCGGGTGGTCGAGAACCGCGCTCCCCAGGGCGCAGGTCTCGCTGAGCTCGCGCGCCTCCGTCCGTAACTCCGCCGGTCCGCACCTCGCCAGCCGGCCGCCGACCGCCCGGGCGAGTGCCTGGGCCTGCCATGCCTCCGCCATGACGGCCGGCACTCCCCGGCTCCCCGCCAGCGCGTTCCGGCCCGCTTCGATCAGTCGCTCCGCTTCCACGCCACTCCCCCGTCGCCGACACCGCCGGTACAACAACCCGCTCACTTCTTCATTACCCACAGTGAGGGCCGTGGCACACGAAAGCCAGAGGAAATCGGAAATCTGTGGACAGGAAGTCGATTGTGAATAAGTCGATCACTCCGAAGAGTGACGTTCAGTCATCTCGACGTCGTCCTGACCCTGCTCGATGTCTTCCGGTGGTACCGGCTCAACTCCCACCGCCACTACCGGAAAGCGTTCCTCGTTCCGGTCGATCTTGGCCGCCAGCGCCGCCAGCGCGTCGATTCCCAGGACCTCGCAGAACTGCAGCAGATACGCCAGGACGTCCGCGACCTCGTCCCTGACCCGGAACGCCGCCTCGGGGTCCTCCATCACCCTCGCCGACTGCTCCGGCGTCAGCCACTGGAAGATCTCCAGGAGTTCGGAGGCCTCCACGCTCAGCGCGACGCTGAGGTTCTTGGGGGTGTGGTAGGGCTCCCAGGCCCGGGCCGCCGCGAAGTCGGCCAGCCGCCGTTGCAGTTGTGCTACATCCAGTTCGCTCACCGTGTCAGGTCTACCACTGTCGCACCGGCCGTCTCCCGGGCGGCTGCCGCCGCCGCCTCACCGACCGTCCCCAGCAGACGCATGTGTCCGCTCGCACAGATCGACGCGGCCAACGCCAGCAGCTCCCCGGTCTGCCGCGCGTCCAGGCTCCGTTCGAGTCCGTCGGCCAGCACGGTGAGCGCCTGCATGGCCGACGGCACTTCCGCCGCCGGGTCCACCACCAGGACATGGGGGCCGGTCAGCAGTACGAGCGCGAAGGCGAGATACCGGAGTTCGCCGTCGCCCAGGCGGCCGATGGGCGTACTCCGGCCCGGTCCCCGCCCCGTCAGGGCCTGCACCGAGCCGTTCTCGAGTCGCTCGGTGGTCAGTGCCGTCACCGGACCCGCGCACCCGGCGTCCGCGCTGGCGACCAACCGGGCGTGCCGCTGCGCGCACTGGCTCCGGGTGCGGTGGAGGACCTCGGCGAGGTTGTCGCAGGACGAGGTCAGCCGCCCTTCGGCGACCGGCACCGCCGCACGCATCCGGCCCGGCTGGGGATCGCAGACGAAGGCCGACCGCAGGGCCACCACCACCTGCTCGGCGGCGGCCAGCACCCTGAGCTGCCCGTCCGTGGTTCCCGCGACCCGCAACGGCAGCAAAGCCGTGCCGAGCCGGTCGTCGGGGAAGGGAGCACGCGTCACCGGCACCGCTCCCGCCGTGTACCAGGCCGCCTGGACGGAGGAACGCCGGGGATCCCGCAGCGCCGTGCTCAGCAGCGTCTCACCGCTGTCGGTCAGCCGCTCGCCGACGATGCGGAGCGTGGGCTCGGCCTGCACGGCGAGATCCAGTCTCACCGGGCCGGCCGGCCCCTCCACCGTGCAGCCGAGTCTGAATCCGCGCCGCCCCTGCCCGTCGGCCCCGACCCGTTCGGGCACCCAGGCCACCGGGTCGGGGAAGACGTCCTCCAGCGGATCACCGGCGGCCAGCCGCGCGAGCGCCTCGTAACCACGCAGGGCGGTCGACTTGCCGCTTCCGCTGCGTCCGGTGAGCAGCGTGAGCGGTCCGAGCGGGATGACGGTGCGGCGGTGCGAGGCGAAGGCGTCGAGGCGGAGTTCGCTGACGAAGGGGCGGGCGGGTCGGCCCGCGCCGGACGGCGCGGAGGCCGCCCTCCCCGTGGAGATCACAACAGTCATGAGCGGACCGTACGCACGCCCGTGAGCGGCGAACCGTTCCGCCCGCACGACCTTCCTACGATTGAGGTACGCCCGCCGCGGTGACCCCCTCGACCTCCATGCCGGCCGGCGCGAGCAGGAAGACGTTGCGGTCCACCCGGTGCATCCCGCTGCCGAGCCCGAAGACCACACCGCTGCTGAAGTCCAGGATCCGCTTGGCCACATCGGTCTCGGCGCCGGTCAGGTCCAGCAGGACCGGGATCTGGGCGACCAGATACTCGGCCACCTCGCGCGCGTCCGCGAACACCTGGACCCGCAGAACGACCATGCGCCGCTGCTCGGCCGACTCCTGCTGGTCCGGGACCGTCCTGTGGTCGACCCGGGAAGGCCATTCGTTGCGGCCCCTCAGGGGTACGACCTGGGCGAGCCCTTCCCACTGTTCATCGGTGGCGTCGTACCTGTCGTACCTGTCGTACCTGCTCACAGAACCACCCCGTCCGTATGCCGGTTGGCTGTGCGCCGGCTGCGCTCGCTGTTCATCGGGCAATTCTCTCGCCCCTCACCCGTTCGGCGTACCACCGACACGGGTGGGAGCGTGATCGGCGGCGTCCGGGGCGCTCCCGCCGTCCGGTTCGGGAAGTGTGTCGAGGGGTGTGAAACGGACCGGGAGGTGGGCCAGGGCGCGGTGGAAGGGGCCCGGACGCCAGACCAGCGCGCCGGGCTCGACGGCGAGTTGCAGGTCACAGAGCTGGCTGGTGAGCTGCTCGATCGCGGTCATCGCCATCAGCAGGGCAGGCTGCTTGGCGGGGCAGCGGTGCGGCCCCGTCGACCACGCCAGGTGAGCACCGTCGCCGGAGCGCACCGCGGGGTCCGAGCCGGACGGCGGCGACTGGGTGTTGGCCGCGGCGAAGGAGACCAGTACCAACTGGCCGGCGCGCAGCGGGACCCCGTGGAACTCGGTGTCGTGGCGCGGGAAGTGTGCTCCCATGCTGGCCAGCGGCGGATCGCGCCAGAGTACGTCGTCGACCGCCTCGTGCGCGGTCATCGCGCCGCCGTGCAGGGAGCCGCCGTAACCGGTGTCGCTGAGCATGCGCAGCAGCGCGTTGCCGATCAGATTGGTCGTGGGGTCGTGACCCGCGCTCATGATGAGCGTGATCTGACGCACGGCCTCGTTGTCGTCGAGACCGGCCGGGTGCGCCAGCAGGTACGAGGTGAGATCCCGGCCCGGCCTGTGCCGACGTGCGGAGACGAGAGCGGTGACGACGCCGACGAGGTCGTCGTACGCCGCTGTCGCGTCCCCCGCGGAGTCCATCATTCCCGCCGTACCGCGGACCACCCGCTCGGTGTTCTGGGGAGCCACGCCGAAGGAGGCCGTGAAGACGTGCAGGGGCAGCCTGCGGGCGTACTGGGCGATGAGGTCACCGGTGCCGGTGGCCGAGAAACCGGCGATGAGCCGCTGGGCGACCCGGGCGACCTCCGCGCGCAGCAGGTGGGGTTCGATCAGGGCGAGGGTGTCGTTGATGGCGTCGCGGTAACGGGCGTGGACGGCGCCGTCGGTGAAGAGCGCGGTGGGCCGGTATCCGAGCACGGGCAGGACCGGCGAGTCGGCCGGCACGCCCTTCTGCCAGGCACGCGGGTCCTTGGTGAAGGTCTCGGTGTCCCGCAACAGGTCGACGGCCGCCTGGTAGTCGGTGACCAGCAGCGCGTCGATGTCCGGGGCGACACGCACCCTGGCCAGCGGTCCCTGGTCGCGCAGCATGCGGTAGTGGCCGTGCGGATCGGCGGCGAAGCCGGCGCCGTACAGCGCGAGGGGCTCACGGAGAGCGGGGGCGGTGCCGGGTGAAGTGCCGGCCGAGGGAGGGGTCATGACGACTCCTGGGGCGCGGGCAGGCAGGTCAGCGCGTGCTCGGCGAGGGCGATCAGGGCGTCGATGCCGCCCCCGCGTTCGCGTGCGTCGCACTGCACCAGCGGGGTGCGGGGATCGAGGTCGAGGTGCTTGCGCAGGACCTCGTCCGCGTGGGCGGGGGCATCGGGGAAGCGGTTCACGGCGACGGCGTACGGGAGCCCCTGCTCCTCCACCATGTCCATGACGGCGAAGGAGTCCTCGAGCCGCCGGGTGTCGACCATGACCAGGGCGCCGAGCGCACCGCGCGCGATGTCCTCCCACAGGGGGAGGAAGCGATCCTGGCCCGGCGTGCCGAACATGTACAGCACCAGATCGTCCTGGACGGTCAGCCGGCCGAAGTCGACGGCGACCGTGGTCGTGGTCTTCTCCGGAAGCCCGGCGGTGTCGTCGAGTCCCGTACTGGACTGCGTCATCGCCTCTTCCGTGTGCAGGGTCGGGATCTCCGACAGGGTACGGATCAGGGTCGTCTTGCCCACGCCGAAGGGACCCGTGACGACGAGCTTCATCAGGGTCTCGGCGGCACTCGGCAGATAGCCGATGCCGCCCCGGTCAGTGGAGGGAACGGAGTCCAACGAGCAGCCTCTCGACGAGCGACCGGTCGATCTCACCGGCACTGGGGATCGGTGGTCGAGCGTGCAGATGTCCCGCGGCCACGAGGTCCGTGGCCAGAAAGACGGTGGCGCTGACCGGCAGGTCCAGATGGGCGGCGCACTCGACGACGGTGAGGGCTCCTGGCTCGAGGAGCTCGCACAGCCTGCGCTGCTCCGAACCGGTCTTCACCGGCAGGGCCGAGTCCGTACGGATGAGCACGGCGAGCCGGTCGAGCGCGGGGCCGGTGGGCGTGGAGCGGCCACCGGTGACCAGGTAGGGGGGAATCAGGCGGCGGCCCGGGCCGGGGGTCATGGCCGGGTGGCGGCGTCCGGTTGACGGGTGGGGGCGTGCATGGCCCTGGTCAGCGCGGTGACCTGCACCTGCATCTGGTAGGCGATGTTCCCCAGATGTGCGTCGGGGGCCGCGAAGAGGGCCAGAGTGGTGTTCCTGCCGGCAGGTACGACGACGGCGAAGCCCAGATCGGACTCCACGACCGTCTGGGCCAGTCGCGGCGACTCGGCCTCGGTGAACGCGGTGGTGAAGGCACGGGCGGCCGCGTGCAGGGTGGCCGTCATCGCGGCGACGCGCTCGGCGGACGCACGGTCCAGGCCGGGCGACGCGCCCTCGACGAGCCCGTCGCCGGTGGCGACCACGGCATGCTGCACACCGGGCAGCTCCAGCAGCGGGGTCAGCACCCAGGCGAGATCACCGGCGGTGGGGGTGGTGCTCACGTCTCGTCGTCTCCTTGGTCGTCCGATGGGGATGCTGGGGGTGTCCGCGCCGGGGGCGCGGGCGCCTTCCTGCCGCTGAGGGTGCCCTCCTGGAGGGCGGCCCAGGCCGCTCCGGCCTGCTCGGGCGTACGGAGCACGGGCTCCTCGGCCGGCTGCTGCCGGGCCGGCGGCGCCTCCGGGGCGGCCGTCCGGCGGGATCTGCGCCGCCGGGTGGGCAGGCCTGCCGGACGCGCGGCGTCTTCCCCGGCGACGGGAACGGGCCCGGCGGGCACGGACGGGGCGGGCTCGGCGGGGGCGGCAGGAGCGGGTTCGGCGGGGGCGGCAGGAGCGGGTTCGGGTTCGGCGGGGGCGGCAGGAGCGGGTTCGGGCTCTGCGGGGACGGCCGGTGCGGGTTCGGGCTCGGCGGGCCCGGCAGGAGCGACGGGTGCCGCGGGCCTGCTGGGCAAGGGGCTCTCCGCGGCGCCCTCGGCGCGCGCGTGCACCGGCTTCGGCGCGAGCACGGACAGGGTGCGGTCGTCGTCGATCACGGTCAGCAGATGCGCCGGAATACGCAGCATCGCGCGCATCCCGCCGTACGGCGACGACTCGATATGGCAGCTGAAGCCGTAGCGCGCGACGAGCCGCCCCACCACGGCGAAGCCGGTCTGCGGCGGGTCCCCCAGCTCGGTGAGCAGCACCTCGGAGGGGCCCGACAGCAGTGCGCGGGCCCGTTTCAGCGCGTCGTCGTCCATGCCGATCCCGGCGTCGTCGACCAGGATCAGCGCCCCGCGCCCCGCGGTCTGCTGGACCGTCACCGGCACCTCGGTGTCCGGGTGCGAGTACGCCGTGGCGTTGGCCAGCAGCTCGGCGAGCGCGATCGCGAGGGGTTCGGCGGCCCGGGCGACCAGCGCGAGCCGCTCCTGGCGCAGATGGTTGGCGACCTTGATCCGCTCGTACCCCGGGACCCTGGACTGGGCGCCGAGCACGACCTCGACGAGCGAGGAGTTCTGCCGGGCGAGTCCGGGCCACGCGTCGCAGAGCACGGCCGTGGCCTGGGTGCGGCGCAGCGCCAGTTCGTTACGGAAGTCGAGCTGGAGGATCCGCGGGTCGTCGTACTCGTGCTGGAGCTCGTGCAGCAGGTGCTGCGACTGGTTGAGCAGCGACTGGATCTTGGCGGAGGTACCGCGCATGGCCGACCGCGCTGCCGCGTCGACGCGTCGGCGTTCCTCCAGGACCGCTGTGCGCGCGGCCTGTACGGCCTCGGTCAGCAGACGCGCGGCGTCACCCTCGATCCCGGCGGCCTCCCGCAGCCCGGGAACAGGCGCGGAGCGGTGGGAGAGTGCGGTGGCCGCGGCGGGTATCCGGTTCCGGGCCAGCTGGCGGATCTCCTCGGTGAGGGCGAGGGTCCGGGCGTCGGCCGCCTTGGCCTGCCGCTCGGTGAGCTCCGCGCGGGCCGAGGCGCCGTACGCGTCCAGCCTGGCCTGGTGCATGCGTACTGCCGACCAGATCGCCACCACGACGGCGATGAGGGCCACGATCCATGCCACCACGGCGTCACCGCGTCTCTGTTGTCGGGGACGGTCGGCAGCCCGCGCCGGGGCGGGGAGTCCGGCTGCAGCACCGGCGGGCCGTCACGCCGGCCCTCCGGTCCACGCCGCGTCGGTCTCCTGGGCGACGGCTGCCACGTCGGCCATCACCTCCAGGACGCCGGGGAGTTCGGAGCCGTCCAGGTGGCGGTACTCGCTCCCGATGGTCACCACGAGCCGCTCGGACAGGCCGAGCTCCGGGTACCGGCCCTCGGCGATCACCCGGCGGGCAGCCTCGACCGCGGGCACTCCCGCCGCATGGAGGGCGTGGGCGCGGTCGCGTACGTACGCGAGGTAGTCCATGTGCCCCCGCACACCGGCAGGGGCGAGCACCGGCCCGTGCCCCGGCACGATCACCTCGGCGCCGGTGGCCAGGACGCGTTCGCAGGCGTCGATCACGTTGTCCAGGGGCCCCGCCCAGTGCACCGGGTGGTCCCCGGGCTGCCGAGGGGTGGAGGAGAAGATGACGTCTCCGCTGAACACCGCGCGCTGCGCGGGCAGATATACGATCAGGTCACCCCCCGTGTGCGCGGGCGGCAGGGACGACACCTGGACCGTGTACTCCCCCAGGGTCAGTTCGAGCTCTCCGGTGAAGTAGGTCGTCGGAGACACCACGTCGGTGACCGACCAGTCGAAGACACCGAAGTGACGGCCGAGATACGCGCCGAGGGGGGTGGACGGATCACTTCCGGTCACCAGGGCGTGCTGCTGCTGCGGGGTGGGGTCGTAGTGGATGTGCTCCCGGGCCTCGCGGGTCGCGATGATCTCCGCGTCCGGAAGCACTCCGGCGCCCCAGAAGTGGTCGCCGTTGGCGTGGGTGACGATCACACGGTCGATCCCCACCCCGTCGGGGAGCCGTTTCTGGCTCTCCACCAGGAACTGACCGGCCATCATCGTGTCGTACGGGGTGTCGATCCACAGCCCCCCGCGCGGCGACACGAGCAGGCCGCAGTTGGCCAGACCCCAGCCCCGCTTCGGCGGCAGCCAGGCGTACAGACCCCTGCCGAGGTCCACGACTTCCCCACCCGTGATCGACATGGGCTGATTATGCCGACCGCATTCCGGCCGCGCGTTCGAACTCGGCCAACGCACGGGTCCGATGACGTGAAATCGCCCCTTGACGGGGCCTCCCGCCTCCGTCCGGTGACCGTCCGGGGTGGCCGAGAAGCAGCCCTACGGGGCGTTTCCGCCCGATGTACGGGATGCCGACAGCGGAGGTCGCGCCATGCGACCGATACCCACACAGCCTCGACGGAACCGGATCGGGTCGGCCACCCACCGAGCATGGCCGAAAACCGACCCTGCTCGGGTTACGGAGGCGTGAACACTTTGCTTGTTCTTGCTCGATTGGCCCATGTAACATGCAGAATTGAACACGCGGGCGTCGATTTCACACAGCCCCGTCCCACCAGGTGCGAGCAGCAGTGGAAGCGGAGTGCGGACATGTCGCATGTCGAGACCGAGACAGCCGGCCAGCCCGAGTGCTGGCGCCGTGCCGCGGAGGTCGCGGCCGGCCGGAAGGCGGCCCTGCCCGCCGCCGGTGAGCGCATCGCCGTCGTCGGGTGCGGAACGTCGTATTACATGGCGCAGGCGTACGCCTCGCTCCGCGAGAATTCCGGGCAGGGCGAGTCGGACGCGTACGCCGCCTCGGAGTTCCCCTTCGGCCGCACGTACGACCGGGTCGTCGCGCTGACGCGGTCGGGGACGACCACGGAGGTCCTCGGCCTGCTGACGCGGCTGCGGGGCGCCACGCGGACCGTCGCCGTCACCGCCGACCCGCGGACCCCGGTGATGGCCGCGGCCGACGATGTGGTCGTCCTCGACTTCGCCGACGAACGGTCCGTCGTCCAGACGAGGTTCGCGACGACCGCGCTCACACTGTTCCGCGCCCACCTCGGACTGCACACCGAGGCCGTCGTGCGGGACGCGGAGACCGCGCTGGCGGAGCCGCTGCCCGAAGGGCTCCTGGAATGCGCCCAGTTCAGCTTCCTGGGGCAGGGGTGGACGGTAGGGATCGCCAACGAGGCGGCGCTCAAGATGAAGGAGGCGTCCCTGTCCTGGACGGAGTCGTACCCGGCGATGGAGTACCGCCACGGCCCCATCAGCATCGCCACGACCGGGACCGCGACCTGGATGTTCGGCGCCGCTCCGGAGGGACTGCGGGAGCAGGTTCTGGCGACCGGGGCCCACTGGGTGGAGAGCGGACTCGACCCGCTGGCCGACCTGGTCCGGGTCCAGCGGCTGGCGATCGCCCTGGCGGCGGCCCGTGGCCTCGACCCCGACCTGCCGCGCCACCTGACCCGGTCGGTGGTGCTCGGCACGGCTCAGGGGGCCTGACGGCTCCACGGCATGCCTGAGCACCGGTCCGGTCGTCCGGACCGGTGCTCAGGTGTACCCCGAAGAGGTCAGGCCTCTTCGAAGTAGGCGTCCAGCGCCTCGTCGAGCTCCGCCGTCCACCCCTTGAGGTCGCCCCGGGATCCGGCCTCGACCTCGGCGTTGAACCACCGGCGGCTCGACAGGTGGACCGTCACGGTGAACCGGCGCCCGAAGCGGCCGGTCCTGACCTCGACCGCGCCGATCTCGGTCCAGTCGAACTCCGCCTCCTGGTCGTCGAGGCGGAAGCGGACGCCGTCCGCGTCCACCCTGATGGATCCGCGCCGGTCACTGACCTCGAAGACGGGGCCGTCCGCGTCGGCGGCACTCTTGCCGGTTACGGCCTCGGCCCCCGGAGCCGTCCCGCCGGCCGGGGCCTCGTCGTCGTCCCCGGCCGTGCCGTCGGAGGTCGCGTCGTCCACGGCGGTGCCGCCGGGGGCGGCCACGGGTTCGTCCACGGCCCCCTCGGCGAGCACGTCCGCAGTCCCGGCCTCCCTGGCCTCCTCGGCCTCCTCGGGCTTCTGGGACGCCGTCTTCTCCGCTTCCGCTTCCCCCTCCGTCCGCGCGGGGGCAGGGGCCGTCAGGCCGGGGATGTACGCCGGGTCTGTCCCCGCGGCGAACTCGGGCTTGGTGTTCGAATCTATGCGCTGCTCCACGGCGGGCAGTATGGACGACGAACCTGTACGTGACCAGTCACCCGTGCCCCGCCCGGCCTGTCGGCGACTCCTCCGCCGCCGTGACGCCGACAGCGCGGGCCCGGGGCCCGATCGACAGCGCGGGCCCCGGGCCCGATCGGCGCCGGAAACGGACGACGGGTGGTGCGGGTTCCGCCGAACCCGCACCACCCGTCACTTCTGTCCCTCTGTCACACGCCCGTGCGTCAGCGGTCCCGTCTCAGCGAGGCTCAGTAGGCCCCGAAGACGTTGTCGATCGAGCCGTACCTGTCCGCGGCGTAGTTGCACGCGGCCGTGATGTTGGCGACCGGGTCGTAGCTGTCCATCGACGTACCGGGCACGTGGTAGGCCTGGAAGGTCGGGTCGATGACCTGGAGCAGACCCTTGGACGGGACGCCGTTGATCGCGTTGATGTCCCAGTTGTTGATGGCCTGGGGGTTGCCCGCGGACTCACGGATGATGTTCCGGTGGATGCCCTCGTAGCTGCCGGGGATGCCGTGCTCGGCCATGACGGCGAGCGACTCCTTGATCCAGCCGTCGAGGTCGTTCGTGTACGAGACCTGCTCGGCGGCCGGAGCGGCCTCGGCGGCGGGAGCGCCCTCCGCGGCGGTGGGGGTGCTCGTGCGCTCCGAACGGTCGGCGCGGTCGGCGCCCTCCGCGGCACGGTCGGAAGAGGCGGAGGCCTTGGATTCGGCCTTGTCGCCCTTGTCCGCCGACTTGTTCTCGGCCTTGCCGCCGAGGGTCAGCTTCAGACCCGGGTGAATCAGGTCGGGGTTTGAGCCGACAACCTTCTCGTTGTCCTCGTACAGGGCCTTCCAGCCCCCGTTCACGGAATGCTCGCGTGCGATCTTTGCAAGGGTGTCACCCAAGATCACTGAATAGGTGGCGGACTCGGACTTCTGCGCGGCAATTCCCTTGCCGGACACGGAAGTCGACGTCGCAGCCTTTTCCACGGCGACCGGCTGGGCCGGGGCCGCGAAGGCGCCGGTCGCACCGATCACGGGGAGGGCCAGGGCGGCTCCGCCCGTGCTCACGGCGATGATGCCGCGGGTGAGCGAACTGGTCCTGAAACGACGGTGCTTACCGTTTTCGGGCATGCTGAATTCCTCTCCGTCGCCTGCGAAGTGAGCTGTCGGGTTCGAGCTGGAGATGCCCGGCCGCACGCGAATGCGACTTCACCCCGAGCCGCTCCGGAAACCGGATCGGCGCTTACTTGGGTCCCCCGCTCCTGCCGTACGAGAAGTGGTCGGGTAACCGGACGGCGGCAGGATTCGGCGTTCCGCCCGGAGTGATGGTGACCGTAGGCGAGAAATAGGGAAAGGAACAAGCCTGGCGCGATGATCACAATTCATTCGCAAGATCAATTCTCACGAATTCATGTAATCCACCCCACAGCGCGTCGCTCGATTCTCTTGGCGCAGAAGGGAACCGACTGCCGCACCCCTGCGTCCGGGGCCCATGAAGTGACCCTGGTCACGGAGTCCGATTCGGGCGATTTGCGCCCGCGCGAAGGCCCCAGGTCACACGAAATGGCCTTTTATGGATTACAGGATTAATTCTAAAAAACTACCTCAAATCGGGCATAAGACTCACAGCTGAGACCCAGGCGCATACCGAGGGCGCCCGCGTGGAACCGATCCGCCTATGACTGAAAGCCCTCTCGCCTCGGCGCCCCGGATCACCGTCCTGCCCGTCCAGCCCGGAAATCCCCCCTTCCGGATCGTGGAGATCGACGGAGAGGTGATCGGAAGCGCGACCGCGATGACCGATGTGCTGATCGCCGCCGCGGCGGCCGGCATTCCGGTCCACGACCTCGACGACCCGGCCGTCATCCGGTGGGTGGGCGGCGGCAAGCTCACCTGGAGGCCGCACTGAGCGGGGCGGCGAGGGAGGCGGGTGGGAGGGAGGGGTTCGCTGTCGGCGGGCCGGGTGCCCGGCGGAGGCGCGCAGGTCGCGTCACCGGCCTGCGAGAGGCTCGCATATGCAGGGCTAATCACGTAGATACCTTGCAAATGCGAGCTTTTAAAACATATTGTGCAGCGCATGCAGACCTACACCATCGGGCAGGCGGCACGTCTTCTCGGCGTGAGCCCCGACACCGCCCGCCGCTGGGCGGACGCCGGCCGGGTAGCGACCCATCGCGACGAGGGCGGGCGCCGCCTCATCGACGGCCGCGATCTGGCCGCGTTCTCGATCGAGGTCGGTCAGGCCTCCCCCGGCGAGGAGGAGGTCTCCTACACCTCGGCGCGCAACGCCTTCCCCGGCATCGTCACCGCGGTGAAGCTGGGTGACGTAGCGGCCCAGGTCGAGATCCAGGCCGGCCCGCACCGCCTCGTCTCGCTGCTGACCCGGGAAGCCGTGGAGGAACTGGGACTCGAGGTCGGCATGCAGGCCACGGCCCGCGTGAAGTCGACCAGCGTGCACATCGACCGCACCTGACGCGGCATCTGCCGTCCGGGAGCGGAGGTGTCCCCCAGGAGGCGGGCGGCGGGAAGGCGACCGTAGCCGGGAGTCTGTCAGCCCATCAGTCCGGCGGCGAGGGTCGCACCCAGTTCCCAGCACGCCTCCGTGTCGGCCTTGCCCGGCTCACCGGTGACGGTCACAGCGTCCGCCGTACGACGCCATCCGAGACCCGTGGTGATCGTCTCGATGCCCCGTACGGCGCCGGTGACGTCGTTGCCGCCGTGCACGTAGTAGCCGAAGGGCCGGCCCTTCGTCCCGTCCAGGCACGGGTAGTAGACCTGGTCGAAGAAGTGTTTCAGGGCGCCGGACATGTACCCGAGGTTCGCCGGGGTGCCGAGGAGGTAGCCGTCGGCCGCGAGTACATCGGAAGCCGTGGCGGAGAGCGCCGCGCGTCGCACGACCCGGACGCCTTCGATGTCCTCCGTCGTCGCACCGGAGACCACCGCCTCGAACAGCGCCTGGCAGTTGGGCGAGGGGGTGTGATGCACGATCAGCAGAGTGGCCACGCCCCCGAACCTACCCGCTCACCGATACCCGCGCCCTGCCGAGGGACGCGGGGGCCGGCGGCGCGGACGCCCTCTCAGCCGGCGGCGCGGAAGCCGCGCAGCCGGAGGCTGTTGCCGACGACGAAGACCGACGAGAACGCCATGGCGGCCCCGGCGATCATGGGGTTGAGCAGGCCGGCGGCGGCGAGCGGGAGGGCCGCCACGTTGTAGGCGAAGGCCCAGAACAGGTTCGAGCGGATCGTGCCCAGTGTCCTGCGGGAGAGCCGGATCGCGTCGGCGGCAACCCGCAGGTCCCCGCGTACGAGAGTCAGGTCGCCCGCCTCGATGGCGGCGTCCGTGCCCGTCCCCATGGACAGGCCCAGGTCCGCCTGGGCGAGCGCGGCCGCGTCGTTGACCCCGTCGCCGACCATGGCGACGCTGCGTCCTTCCGCCTGGAGCCTCTTGACGACTTCGACCTTGTCCTGAGGCATCACCTCGGCGATGACCTCGTCGATCCCGACTTCGGCCGCGACGGATGCGGCGACCGCCTTGTTGTCACCGGTCAGCAGGACAGGGGTCAGCCCGAGGTCGCGCAGCCGCCGGACCGCTTCGGCGCTGGTCTCCTTGACGGCGTCGGCGACCTCCAGGACCGCACGCGCCTCGCCGTCCCAGGCCACCGCGATCACGGTCCGCCCGTCCTGCTCGGCCGAGTCCTTGGCCTTCCTGAGCTCTTCGGGAAGCTGGATGGACCAGTCGGCCAGCAGCTTCTCGCGGCCGACGAGAACCGCGTGGCCCTCGACGACGCCCTGCACACCGAGGCCGGGGACGTTGGTGAAGTCCTCGGGGTTGGGCAGCGTGCCCACGGCCCCGGCGGCGCCCTCGGTGACGGCCCGGGCGATCGGGTGTTCGGAGGAGTGCTCCAGTGCGCCCCCGAGGCGCAGCACTTCGGCCTCGTCCGTGGAGGCGGCCACGTGGACCTTCAGCAGCGTCATGCGGCCTGTGGTGACGGTGCCCGTCTTGTCGAGCAGGATCGTGTCGGCCCTGCGGGTGTTCTCCAGGACCTCCGGCCCCTTGATCAGGATGCCGAGCTGGGCCCCGCGGCCTGTGCCGACGAGCAGTGCGGTGGGCGTGGCCAGGCCCAGTGCGCAGGGGCAGGCGATGATCAGTACGGAGACGGCCGCCGTGAAGGCCGCGGTGAGTCCGGCGCCCGAGCCGAGCCAGAAGCCGAGCGTGGCGAGCGCCAGCCCGATGACGACCGGCACGAAGACCGCGGAGATCCTGTCGGCCAGGCGCTGGGCGGAGGCCTTGCCGCTCTGGGCCTCTTCCACGAGCTCGGCCATCCGGGCCAGCTGGGTGTCGGCACCGACCCTGGTGGCCTCGACGACCAGGCGGCCGCCGGCGTTGAGGGTCGCCCCGGTGACGGAGTCACCGGTGGAGACCTCGACGGGCACCGACTCGCCGGTGAGCATCGAGACGTCGACCGCGGAGGAGCCCTCGACCACGGTCCCGTCCGTGGCGATCTTCTCGCCGGGGCGGACCAGGAAGCGGTCCCCCACGTGCAGACCGGCCGTGGGCAGGGTGAACTCCCGGCCCTCGCGCAGCACGGTGACTTCCTTGGCACCCAGCTCCATGAGCGCCTTGAGGGCGGCGCCCGCCTTGCGCTTCGAGCGGGCCTCGAAATACCGGCCGGCCAGGATGAAGGCCGTGACACCGGCGGCGGCCTCCAGGTAGATGTTCCCCGCTCCGTCGCCACGGCTGATCGTGAATTCGAATGGATGCGTCATGCCCGGCATCCCGGCGGTTCCGAAGAAGAGCGCCCACAGCGACCAGAGGAACGCCGCCGACGTACCGACCGAGATCAGGGTGTCCATGGTGGCCGCACCGTGCCGGGCGTTGGTCCAGGCCGCGCGGTGGAAGGGCCAGGCCGCGTAGGTGACGACCGGGGCGGCCAGCGTGAGGGACAACCACTGCCAGTACTCGAACTGGAGAGCCGGGATCATGGCCATCGCGACGACCGGCGCGGCGAGCAGTACCGCGGTGACGAGCCGCTGGCGCAAGGATCGCAGCTCGCCGTCGGCGCGCTCGCCCTCGCCCCGGCCGGCGGGCACGTCGAGGTCGCCGGGCCCGGGGAGGGGCGGGGCCGGGCGCCGGGCGGTGTAGCCGGTGGCCTCGACCGTGGCGATCAGGTCGTCGACCGAGATGTCCTCGGCGAAGGCGACTCTGGCCTTCTCCGTGGCGTAGTTGACCGTGGCCTCGACCCCCTCCATACGGTTGAGCTTCTTCTCGATCCGCGCCGCGCACGAGGCACAGGTCATGCCGCCGATGGCGAGCTCGACCCGGTCGGCGCCGGTAGTGGCTGAAGTCATTTACTGCTCCTCGTCCGAACGGGACCCAGTATACCCCTCATGGGTATCTTCCTCTTCGGCCAGGTATACCCCCCACCCGTATCCATGGCAAGCCTCCGCAGGGTCGCTTGCAGATACCCCCCAAGGGTATACGGTGGAAGGCGTCGGACCGTCGCGAGCCCTCCACGCAGAAGGCAACAGGAGCAGTCATGAACCCCGCCGCGAAGATCACCGCGTTCACTGCCGCACTCGCCGCGTCATTCGGCGCCGCATACGGCATCGGAACCGTCACGGACCCAGGGGCCGGCAACACCGAGCCGGCCGGTCACACGGAGAGTGCGGCGCCGCACGCCGAGGGCAACCGCGCCGGGCCTCCCGCCGGGGGTCTCCAGATCTCCGAGGGCGGTTACACGCTCGACCTCAGGACCCCGCGCGTGGAGGCGGAACAGCGGAGCGAGCTGCGCTTCGCCGTTCTCGACCGGTCAGGCAGGCCGGTCACCGACTTCCAGCGTGAACACGATAAGGAGATGCATCTGATCCTCGCCTCCCGCGACCTGGCGACCTACCGCCACCTCCACCCCACGCGGGCGGCCGACGGCACGTGGAGCACCCCCGTGGATCTGCCCGCCGCCGGCGACTACCGGGTCTTCGCAGATTTCACGACCGCCGGCAGGAACGCCGCGGACCTGACCCTGGGCGCGGATCTGGCCGTGTCCGGGCCGTACAAGGCGGCGGAGCTCCCGAAGCCCGCCCTGACGGCCGAGGTCGACGGTTACACGGTCTCCCTGAACGGCACCCTGCGCCCCGACGTTCCGGAGCACCTCACCTTCACGGTACGGAAGGACGGCCGGCCCGTCACCGATCTGCAGCCCTATCTGGGCGCGTACGGGCATCTCGTCGCCCTGCGCGCCGGTGACCTCGCCTATCTCCATGTGCACCCCGACGGGGAGCCCGGAGACGGATCCACCGAAGCCGGGCCGGACGTCTCGTTCACCGCGACGGCGACCGGTTCCGCCGCCTACCGGCTGTTCCTGGACTTCAAGCACGACGGCACCGTACGGACGGCGGCCTTCACCGTCCCGTCCGGAGTGGCGGCGGACAACCCCCGTCCGGCCACGCCTTCGGACGGGCACGACGACAGCACCTCGGACGGGCAGGAGGACGGGGGCCACGGCCACTGACGTACGGCGGCTGCCGCGGCGGCTTCCCGGTCCCCCTCAGAGCTCCACGCCCCCCAGCCACCCGTCCTGCCCGTCGGCCAGGGGCCGCCGCAACGGAAGGGCCTCGAACCGGCAGGCGAAGGTGAGGCCGGCGTCCACGCCGTCACCCCGCACCCGGTGGACCCACGCGCCGGGCGTGTCCCCCGCCGCCCGCAGCAGGAAGAACGTGGTCCGGCGCGGCTGCCGCGTCTGCGGGTGCGGCCTCTCGTCGACGGCTATCGGCCGGATCACGCAGGCGGTCAGCAGGCCGGTCTCCTCGGCGACCTCCCGCAGAACGGCGCGGGACAGCTCCTCGCCCGGCTCGACTCCCCCCGCGGGGACCTGGGTTCCTGCGTCAGCCATGCCGACGTGGTCGAACACCAGGAGCTCCGCACTCTCGCGACGACGGATCACATAAGCGGCGACACGGATCCGTGGCCTGCTCACCCCTGCCCCATTCCTCTCGGCCGACGCACGTCCCGCTACAGCGACGTGAGCCGGGCCAGCGTCTGCTCCAGCTCCTCGCGGAGGGTGCGGCCTGCCGCGTCGCCGTCCCCCCGCGCGACTGCGTCCACCAGCGAGGCGTGGCCCTCGTCACCGTGGTTCGGGTCCCCGGAGCGCAGTTCGAGCAGTTCGAGCATGTCGATCAACCCCTTGCGCAGCGTGGGGACGAATTCGGTGAACAGCGCCGAGAGTACGGGGTTGTGTGCCGCCGCGACCACGGCCGCGTGCAGGGCGATGTCCGCGTCGACGAACGCGGTGTCGCCCGCGTCGGCGGCGGCGCGGCGGCCGGCCAGGGCGGCGATGAGGGCGGCGACGTCGTCGTCCGTCCGGCGTCGTCCGGCCAGTCGCGCGGCTTCGACCTCGATGCCGATGCGGACCTCGTAGACGTCGGTGACGGCCGCGCGGCGCAGTCGTGCGGCCCAGTCCTCCTCGGGCTCGGCCGCGATGACGAAGACACCCGCCCCCTGTCTCGCCTGCACCAGCCCCGCCCCCGCGAGAGCGCGCAGCGCCTCACGGACCGTGGAACGCCCCACACCCAGGGAGGCTGCCAGGCTCGTCTCACCAGGGAGCTTCGTCCCCACCGGCCAGGCGCCCGTGCTGATCTGCTCGCGCAGATGCTCGGTGGCCTGCTCGACCAAGGGCGAGGGTCTCAGGGGTCCCAGCGGCATGTGAGGTCACTTCCCGATCGACACCTCAGGTTGTCTGAGGAGTTCATTCCAGCTACTGTACCCGGCATGCCGCTGACCGAGCTCCTTCTCCTCGTCCGCCGCTGCGGGGCCTGACACGACCGACCGGCCCCCCGCAGCGGGTGTCGGGCTGTGCCGGTCATCTCATGGCCGTCCGAAAGCAGTTCTCCCGCGATGACTTCCTTTTCCGGCACTCCGTCTCCCTCCGGGACCACGGCGTTCCCCACCCTGCGCATTCCGCGCGGTAACCTCCCGGCGGACGCACCGGCCTGGAATCCCCAGCGCCCGAGCGCGATGCCCCACCACCGCTACCGCCCGGCTCACGACCGGGTGGCGCTGCCCCTGACGGACCGCGCCTGGCCCTCGCGCCGGCTCGAGCGCGCTCCCCTGTGGGTGCCCGTCGACCTGCGCGACGGCAATCAGGCGCTGGCCGAGCCCATGGACACCGAGCGCAAGCGCCGCTTGTTCGATCTCCTGGTCACCATGGGCTTCAAGGAGATCGAGGTCGGCTACCCGTCCGCCAGCCGGACCGACTTCGACTTCGTACGCCACCTCGCCGCGAGCGGTGCGGTGCCCGACGACGTGACGATCTCCGTGTTCACGCCGGCCCGCGAGGACCTGATCGACCGGACCGTCGACTCCGTCGAAGGGCTCCCCCGCACCCTGATCCACCTCTACACCGCCACCGCGCCCGTGTGGCGGGACGTCGTCCTGGGCCGGTCCCGCGCCGAGGTCCGCGCGCTGATCAGGGACGCCGCCACGCATCTGATGCGCCGCGTGGAGGAACGGCCGGGCGCCGACGTCCGGTTCGAGTTCTCCCCCGAGGTCTTCAACCTCACCGAGCCGGACTTCGTCCTGGAGATCTGCGACGGACTCACCGAGCTGTGGGAGGCGAGCCCCGACCGGCCGGTGATCCACAACCTGCCGGCGACGGTGGAGATCGCCACGCCGAACGTGTACGCCGACCAGATCGAGTACATGCACCGTCATCTGGCGCGCCGCGACTCCGTGATCCTCTCCGTGCACCCGCACAACGACCGGGGCACCGGCGTCGCCTGCGCCGAACTCGCCGTGCTGGCGGGCGCCCAGAGGGTGGAGGGCTGTCTGTTCGGCAACGGCGAGCGCACCGGGAACGTCGACCTGGTGACTCTGGCCCTCAATCTCTACGCGCAGGGCGTCGACCCGATGATCGACTTCTCCGACATCGACACGGTCCGCGACGTGGTGGAGCACTGCAACCGGCTCCCGGTCCACCCCAGGCACCCCTACGGCGGTGAACTCGCGCACACGGCGTTCTCCGGCACCCACCAGGACGCCATCGCCAAGGGCATGGCCCACCACGCGAAGCAGGCAGCCGAGTCCGGGGTGAGCGCCGGGGAGGCTCCCTGGCAGGTGCCGTACCTGCCCATCGACCCGGGTGACATCGGCCGTACGTACGAGGAGGTCATCCGCATCAACTCCCAGTCCGGGAAGGGAGGAATCGCGCATCTGCTCCGCACCCACCACGGGCTGGACCTGCCACAGGCGATGCGTCCGGACTTCTCGCGTACGGTGCAGGACGTCACGGACGGCTCCGGGCGCGAGCTCTCCCCCAAGGAGCTGTGGGACCTCTTCCGCACCACCTACATCGCCCCCGCGCAGGACGGCCCGCTCACGCTGGAGTCCTGGACCACCTCGGAGACCGGGCCCGGTGAGCACGAGTTCACCTGCGAGCTGCGCGCCGACGGGAGGATCCGCTCCTGCCGGGGCACCGGAAACGGCCCGCTCTCCGCCCTGACGGACGCCCTGCGTTCGGCCGGTGTCACGGTCGACGTCCTGGGCTACGCCGAGCACTCCACCTCCACGGGACCGGGCAGCCCTGCCGTCGCCTACGCCGAGTGCCGCGTGGGCGGGGTCACCTGCTGGGGATCCGGCTGGGACACCTCGGTCCTGGCCGCCTCCGTCCACGCGGTCATGGCCGCCGTCAACCGCACCGGAGCACAGACCCGATGACCGACACCACCCCCGTCCTCCGTGTCCACGACGTGGACCTCGTACGCGACGGGAACCCCATCCTGAGCGAGGTGTCGCTGACCGTACGGGCGGGTGAGCACTGGGCCCTGCTCGGCGCGAACGGCGCCGGCAAGAGCACGCTCCTCAGCCTCCTCGGAGCGCTGGCGCACCCCACCCGGGGCACGGTCGAGGTCCTGGGACACGAGCTGGGGCGCGTCGACCTGCGCCAGTTGCGCACGTACGTCGGCCATGTCGACCCTCGCCACGCGCTGCGCTCACCGCTGAAGGTCAGGGACGTCGTCCTGACGGGCCTGACCAACAGCGTCGAGCCGGTGCCCCGTTGGCGCCCGACGGCGGAACAGCTGGCCCTGGCCGACAGCCTCACCGGCCTGCTCGGCCTCGCCGGACGGCGCGAGGCGAGGTGGCCGACCCTGTCCCAGGGCGAACGGGGGCGCGCGCTGATCGCGCGGGCGCTCATGCCGCGGCCGCGGCTGCTGCTCCTGGACGAACCGGCGACGGGGCTGGACGTCGCGGGCCGTGAGCAGCTGATCGAACGGATCGACACCCTTCAGCAGAGCTCGCCGGAGCTCGCGTCGGTCCTGGTCACGCACCACCTGGAGGAGCTTCCTCCCGGCACGACGCATGTGATGCTGCTGCGTGACGGGCGGTGCCTGGCGTCGGGCCCCGCCGACGAGGTGCTGACCAGCGATCAGATCAGCAAGTGCTTCGACCACCCGGTCCACCTGACCCGCTACGAGGGCCGGTGGAGCGTGCGGACGAGCCGCCGGGCCGGCTGAGGCCCGGCGGCCCACCGGGTGAAGCGCTCCCCCGGGAGCGCTTCACCCTCGTGCCCGGCGTCGGTGTTTCAGCCGGCCGCTGCGACGGCGTGCCTGACGAAGCGTCGGACGGCCGGCGTCGTACGCTCCCGCGGCCAGACCAGGCGCAGGGGCACGGCCGGCCCGTCCTCCAGGAGGATCCCGACGGTTCCCTCGGGCGCACCTGCGCCGTCCGCCGGCGGGGCCGCGAGCGCGACGGCCTGCCCGAGCCGGACCACCGCCAGCATCTGCAGGCCGTCGCTCACCTGGGGCCCCTGCGTGCCCGGCAGTCCGTCCGGCCAGAGGCCCGGGTCGTCGAGCTGGGCACCCGGGCCCCGCCAGCCGAGCAGTGGTTCGCCTGCGAGGTCGGCGATCGTCAGGGTCTTTCGGTCCGCCAGCCGGTGCCGGGCCCCCATCAGCACGCTGACGCTTTCGTGGCGGAGCACCGCGCTGTCCAGTCCGTGCCCGGGCAGGGCGGCGCGCAGGAGCGCGATGTCCGCCTGCCCCGACCGCAACCGGTCGAGCTGGTCGTCGATCGTGCCGACGGTCATCCGGGCCGGATGCCGCGGACCGGTCTCGTTGTACGCCCGGATCATGCCGTCCAGCAGAGCCGCGTCACAGCCGGGGCCGGTCACCGTCACCGAGGTCCGCTGCTCGGCCGCCAGGCGTACCCGCGAGGTGACGTTCCCCGCCTGGGCCAGCAGCGACCTGCCCTCTTCGAGCATCGCGTGACCGGCGGCGGTGGGTGTGACGCCCTTCGGTGTACGCAGCAGCAAGGTGGTGCCCACGGTCCTCTCCAGGGCCAGGATCGCCCGGGACAGTGCGGGCTGTGTCATCGACAGCCTCTGTGCGGCGCGGGTGAAGTTGCCCTCCTCCGCCACAGCGATGAAGTAGTGGACCTGCCGGATCTCCACATCACCCATGCGCACATCCTCCCACCTGTGGCCATGCCGCCGCTGCATCGGGCCATGCCGGACCGGAACTTCCATGATCGGCGCGTGGCCTGTCTGCTGGAGGCAGGGACGGGGCTCACCCGTCCACGGACGACGCGGCGAATGGGAGCACGGAATGACTGAGCACACCCCGAAGGCAGTGGTGACGGCCGGCACCGGCGGCATAGGTCTGGAGATCGCCGTGGGGCTGGCACGGCAAGGATGGGACGTCACTCTCGTCGCCCGCGACCCGGCCCGGGGAGAGGCGGCGGTGGCCCGTGTCGACGAGGCCGCCGGGCGCGGCGCGGGGCGTTTCGTCCGCGCGGATCTGTCGTCGCTCGCCGAGACCCGGCGGCTCGGGGAGCGCCTCGCCGGGGAAGGCGCCCTGGACCTCCTGGTGAACAACGTGGGCGGCATGTGGACGGAGCGGTGGGAGAGCCCCGAGGGCATCGAGGCGAGCATCGCACTGAACCACCTCTCGCCCTACGTCCTCACCGAGGCGCTTCTCGGCGCCCTCGCCGCCGCGGCCCCGAGCCGCATCGTGAACGTCACGTCGAGCGCCATCGCCGCGGCCGAGACCGTGTTCGACGACGCCGAACCGGCCGGCCCCCACTACGGTCTGGCCACCACGGGGCGGGCCAAGCTGGCCCACCTCGCGCACTCCATGGAGCTGGCCGGGCGTCTGAGGCCCCGAGGCATCTCGGTGCTCGCGGCCGACCCCGGGGCCGCCGCGACCGACAACGCCGCGCTCATGACCATCGACATCCTGCCGCCGGCGCTGCGTCCCCATTGGGAGCAGATCCTGAAGGGCGTCTCGGCTCCGGTCACGTCGGCCGCGAAGGGCCCCCTGGCCGCCGCCACCGATCCTGCCCTGGAAGGACGGACCGGCCTGGTCGTCGGGCCGGACGGAACCGTGGACGAGACCCTCCTGGCGTTCGTCACACCTGAACTCACCGCGGCCGTGCGCAGGTGGACGGCGGGACTCCTGTCGACGGCACGCGCGTCCTGAGGGAGCGGCGCCCTACCGCACCAGGCAGGGCCGCTTGGCGTCGAAGGTCCAGCCGGGTACGAGGTACTGCATGGCCTCGGCGTCGTCCCGCGCTCCCAGCGCCTCCTTCCGGTAGAGCTCGTGGGCCGCGAGGAGGCGGTCCATGTCGAGTTCGATCCCCAGGCCGGGGGCGTCGGGGACGGCGATCTCGCCACCGGCGATACGCGGCGGTTCGACGGTGAGCCGCTCCAGCCCCTCCTGCCAGATCCAGTGCGTGTCGAGGGCGTTGTACTCACCCGGGGCGGCGGCGCCGCAGTGCGTGATCATGGCGAGCGAGATGTCGAAGTGGTTGTTGGAGTGGCAGCCCCAGGTCAGGCCCATCGCGTTGCAGAGCTGAGCCACCCGCACGGAGCCCTGCATGGTCCAGAAGTGCGGGTCCGCCAGCGGGATGGACACCGACTGGAGGGCCAGGGCATGGGTCAGCTGCCGCCAGTCGGTGGCGATCATGTTGGTCGCGGTCGGAAGACCCGTGGCGCGGCGGAACTCGGCGAGGACCTCACGCCCCGAGTAGCCGTCCTCCGCCCCGCAGGGGTCCTCGGCGTAAGCGAGCGTGCCCACCAGCGGGGTGCACAGCTCGACCGCCTCGCGGAGGGACCAGGCACCGTTCGGGTCCAGGGTGATCCGCGCCTCGGGGAAGCGGTCCTTGAGCGCGCGTACGGCCCGGACCTCCTCCGCGCCGGCGAGGACTCCGCCCTTGAGCTTGAAGTCCCTGAAGCCGTACAGGTCGTAGGCGGCCTCGGCCTGGCGGACGATCGCCTCGGGCGTGAGGGCCTCCTCGTGCCGGATGCGGTACCAGTCGACCTCGGAGCCGGGCTCGCGAACGTACTCCAGCTCGGTGCGGTCCGGGTCGCCGACGTAGAAGAGGTAGCCCAGCACCCGTACGGAGTCACGCTGCTGACCGTCGCCCAGCAGCGCCGCGACGGGCACGTCGAGGTGCTGGCCCAGCAGGTCGAGCAGCGCCGACTCGACCGCCGTGACGGCGTGCACGGTGGTCCGCAGGTCGAAGGTCTGCGCGCCTCGTCCGCCCGCGTCGCGGTCCGCGAACCGGCTCCCGATCTCCCGCAGGACGCGCTTGTGGTCACCCACCTTCGCGCCGACGACGAGCGACTCGGAATCCCGCAGGGTCCGGGTGATCTTCTCTCCACCGGGCACCTCCCCCAGTCCCGTCCGGCCCTCGGAGTCCTTGAGGACGACGATGTTGCGGGTGAAGAAGGGGCCGTGGGCGCCGGAGAGGTTCAGCTCCATGCAGTCGCGGCCCGCGACGGGATAGACGGCGAAGTGGGTGACGGTCGGCTGGTTCATGCTGGTCCGTTTCCTTGGGTACGGGAGGGGGGTTCGTGGCGGGGCGTTCAGAGGCCGATGACGTCGAGGGCCCACTCGGCTGCCAGGACACCGCCGAGGCCAAGGACCGCGAGCACCGTCGTGTAGCCGGTACGGACCTTGATGGCCTGGATGACCGAGAGGTTGAAGTACTCCTTGAACAGCCAGAATCCGGGGTCGTTGACATGGGAGAAGGCGATCGATCCGCACGAGACCGCGAGCACCATCATCTCGGGGTGGACGCCGCTGCCCGCGAGGAGCGGCAGCACCACGCCGGAGGCGGTGACCACGGCGACCGTCGCCGAGCCGAGCGCGATGCGGAGGATGGCTGCGATCAGCCAGGCCAGGATGATCGGTGAGACGGCCCAGTGCTCGGTGACGTCCTTGATGTAGTCGGATATCCCGCCTTCGACGAGGACGTTCTTGAAGGCACCGCCCGCGCCGATGACCAGGAGGATCATCGCCATGGCCTGGGCCGCCGAGGCGCAGGAGGCGCTGACGTCGGCCAGGCTGCGGCCGATCCGCGGTCCGAACGCCCAGGCCGCGAGGAGGAGGGCCAGCAGCAGCGCGACCGGTGCCGAGCCGATGAAGGCGACGCCGTGCAGGAAGGCACTCTCGCCGGATGTGAGCATGTCGGTGACGGCCGCCCCGGCGATCAGCACCACCGGGAAGAGGGCCACGAAGAGCGACCAGCCCATGCCGGGCATCTCCTCGTCGGTGAACTCGCGCTCACTGACCAGGCCCTTGGGTATGGAGGGGTTCATCGCCCTGACGAACGGCAGCCGCGGCCACAGCAGCGCGATGAGCGCACCGGCCGGTACGGCGATGAAGAGGCCGTAGAAGAGGGTGTGGCCCACGGAGGCGTGGAAGGTCGCCGCCACGGCGGTGGGGCCGGGGTGCGGCGGCAGGAAGCTGTGCATGGTGGACAGCGAGATCGACATCGGCAGGCCCACCCACAGCAGGTTCACGCCGGTGACCCTGACGAGCGTGAACGCGATGGGCACGATGATGATGAAGGCGACCTCGTAGAACATCGTCACGCCGATGAGCATGGACGTGACCACCATGGCCAGCTGGACCCCGCGCGGCCCGAAGGCGTCGAGCAGCTTGCCCGCGATCCGCTGGGCGGCTCCGGAGTCGCCCATGACCCGGCCGACCATGGCGCCCAGGCCGATCGTGAGCATGGTGTCGCCGATCTGGTCCCCGATGCCGGCCGAGAGGACGTCCGGGATCTCGACCGCCGGGATTCCCTGGACCAGCGCTACGCCGACCGCCACGAGCAGGAGTGCGGCGAAGCCGTTGAGTTTCATGCGGGTCATCAGGAGCAGCAGCACCAGAACGCTGATCCCGACCACGAGGAGCGGCATGTCAGTTCCCCTTTGAACTGTCGGACTGTCGGGCTGTGGAACCTCCGGCCTGCGGAAGCTCCCCCGGCGGCGCCGCCGACGTGGGGCACGCCTTCGGTGACCGCAACTCATCCCTGTATGCAGATGACGTACATGTATGAGAACGGAGGTTAGGCGTGTGAACGCGACGCGGTCAATGGGCGCGACCACGCGGATTTAGGATGTGGACATGCCGGAGAACAACGGGGTACGCGGGGTGAAGTCGGCGTCCCGCACCGTCGCACTGCTCGAACTCCTCGCCGCCCGGGGCGACCGGCCGGCCCGCCTGGACGAACTCGCCGAGGAACTCGGCGTACCGCGCAGCAGCATGTACCAACTGCTGCGGACCCTCATCGACTGCGGCTGGGTGCGCACCGACACCACCGGCTCCCTCTACGGCATCGGCATCCGCGCCCTGCACACGGGGACGAGTTACCTGGACAGCGACCCGCATGTGCGCGCGGCCCGCCCCTGCCTGGAGGAGGCCGCGGAAGCGCTCGGCGAGACGATCCATCTGGCCCGCCTCGACGGCACCAACGTCGTCTATCTCGCGACGCGCGAGTCCCACGAGTACCCGCGCACCATCAGCCGGGTCGGCCGCCGGATCCCGGCCCATGCCGGAGCGCTCGGCAAGGCCCTGCTCGCCGAGCGCCCCGACCACCGGCTACCACTCCCCGACGGCCCCCTGACGGCCCGTACGGAGAACACGCACACCGAGCGCTCCACGCTGGTCGCCGACCTCGCCGGTGTGCGCGAGCGCGGCTACTCCATCGACCGCGAGGAGACGGTGGCGGGCATCGCCGGCTTCGGCTTCGCCCTCCGGTACGACTCTCCGGCCATCGACGCCATCAGCTGCTCGGTGCCGGTGACGCGGCTCAGCGAGGAGCACGAGACCCGGGTGGTGGCGGTCATGCGGGAGATCCGGACGAAGATCGAGAGTGTCCTGTCCCCCGCGTCCGGCGCCCCCGACTGGCGTTGACCGGCGGTCGTCCGAGGGCGCCCCTCACCCGGCGCCTGCCGCCGTGTCAGCGACGGGGCACATCCAGCGCGTTCAGGAGCCGGTCGACGTCCTCGTCGCACGAGTAGGGCGCGAGACCGACCCGTACGCCGCCCTCCTCGCCCAGTCCGAGCCGGCGGGACGCCTCCAACGCGTAGAAGGAGCCCGCCGGTGCGTCGACACCCCGCTCGGCCAGGTGCCGGGAGACCTCCTCCGGCTTCCTGCCCGCCACCGTGAACAGCGTGGTCGGGGTGCGCCGTGCCGCGCGGGAGTGCACGGTGACGCCGTCCAGTCTCGCCAGGCCCTCCTCCATGCGGCTGTGCAGGCGGTCCTCGTGCGAGGCGAGAGCGGTGAACGCGCGGATCAGGTCCTCCCGTCGACTGCCGGTTCCGGGGACGAGTGCGGCGAGGAAGTCCACGGCCGCCGTCGCGCCCGCCAGCAGTTCGTAGGGCAGCGTGCCCAGTTCGAAACGCTCGGGGACGGCGTCGCTGGAGGGCAGCAGCTTGTCCGGCCGCAAGCTGTGGAGCAGTTCCCGCCGCCCGGTGAGCACGCCGAGGTGCGGTCCGAGGAATTTGTACGGCGAGCAGACCAGGGTGTCCGCGCCGAGCGCGGCCAGGTCGACCGTGGCGTGCGACGCGTAGTGCACGGCGTCGACGTGGAAGAGCGCGCCGGCCCCGTGCACCAGCGCGGCGAAGGCCGGGATGTCGGGGCAGGTGCCGATGAGGTTGGAGGCGGCCGTGACGGCGACGAGCCGGGTGCGGCCGGAGAGCACGGCCTCGACGTGCTCCGCGCCGAGCTCACCCGTCGCGGGATCGAAGTCCGCCCACCGGACCGTCGCCCCGACGGCCTCGGCGGCCTGCACCCAGGGCCGTATGTTCGAGTCGTGGTCCAGCCTGGACACCACCACCTCGTCCCCCGGGCCCCAGTCCTTGGCCAGGGTGCGCGCCAGGTCGTAGACGAGCTGGGTGGCGCTGCGCCCGAACACCACGGACCCGGCCTCCGAGCCGAGCAGGTCGGCCAGGGCCTGCCGCGCGCCGGTCACGATCGTCTCGGCGTTGCGTCCGCCCTCCGTGAGCACGCCGCGGTTGGCCAGCGGGCGGGTGAGGGCCTCGGTGATCGCGTCGATGACCTGCTGGGGCGTCTGGGTGCCACCCGGCGCGTCGAAGCGGGCGGTGCCCGCCTTCAGCGCCGGGAAGCAGGCACGGATCGCCTGCACGTCGAGGGTGTGGCCGGTGTCGCTGCTCAAGGGGTACTCCGGGAGGGGAAGCCGGGCGGCGGGACGGTGACGGTCGGCCGACGCGTTCCTTCGCCCGGGGCGGCGGGTGGCAGGCCCGGCTCGGACGCACTCCGGGCCGGACCAGGGACTCGGGGGCACATGATCGCAGCTCCGGCCGGGTGGACGACGGGCACGAAGGCCCGTCCTGGGCAAGCCGTTCCCGCAAGGCGCCCGCCCCGCGTTCCTGGCTCACGGCCGCGCGCCGGACGGTCAGAACGGGTAGCGCTCGATCTGTGCCTGAGCGGTGATCCACTGCACGTCGGAGAAGGTGTCCAGGCTCGCCCTGCCTCCGAAGCGGCCGCCCGTCCCGGACGCCTTGGTGCCGCCGAAGGGAGCCACCGCCTCGTCGTCCACCGTCTGGTCGTTGATGTGCACCGCGCCCGATTCGATCCGGTCGGCGAGTTCCCACGCGGCGAAGGCGTTGCCCGTGAGGATCGACACGGACAGCCCGTACTCGGAGGAGTTGATGATGTCGACGGCCTCGTCGACGGTCTCGTACGCGACGACGGGGGCGACCGGGCCGAACACCTCCTCGGCGAACGCCGGCGAGTCCGCCGGAACACCGGTCAGGACGGTGGGCCGGTAGAACAGGCCGTCGTAGGTGCCGCCCGCCGCGAGCTCCGCGCCCTGCTCGACGGTGCGCGTGACGATCGAGTGGATCCTGTCGCGCTGCCGCTCGTCGATGACCGGGCCGAGCACGTTGGCCGGGTCCACCGGGTCGCCGACCGGGATTCGGTTCGCCTTCTCGGCGAGCTCGGCGGCGTACTCGGCGGCTTGGGAGACATGCACCAGATGGCGTCCGGTGGTCATGCAGATCTGCCCCTGGTGCAGGAAGGAGCCCCAGGCACCGGCCGAGGCCGCGGCGTCCAGGTCGGCGTCCGGGAGGACCAGGAGGGCGTTGTTGCCGCCCAGCTCCAGGTGGACCTTCTTGAGCAGAGGGGCCGCCGCCGTGCCGATCGCGCGGCCGGCCGGGGTGGAGCCGGTGAAGGAGATGCACGGCACGTCCGGGTGCGCGACCAGGGCCTCGCCGACCTCGGTGCCGCCCGGCAGGACGTGCAGCAGGCCTTCGGGCAGCCCGGCGTCGGCCAGCAGTTCGGCGAGCGCGAGGCCTCCGGACACCGGAGTGCGGGGATCGGGCTTGAGGACCACCGCGTTGCCCGCGGCCAGCGCGGGGGCCACCGAGCGCAGGGCGAGGATGGCGGGGAAGTTGAACGGGCTGATGACGCCCACGACACCGAGCGGGAGCCGGCGCACCGCGGAGAGGCGGGGTTTCGAGCTCCGCAGCAGCTCGCCGTAGGGCTCCGAGGTCAGCGCCGCGGCCTCGTTGAGCTCGGAGACGAGCAGCCCGACCTCGAATTGCGCCTTGCCCTGCCCGGAGCCCGATTCCGGGACGAGCCACCGCACGATGCGGTCGGGGTCGGCGGTCAGCAGGGCGGAGGCCTTGATGAAGACCTGGGCCCGCTCGGCATAGCCGAGCTTCGCCCAGGCACGCTGCGCCGTCCTCGCGGTAGCGACCGATGTGTCGACGTCCTCGGCGGTGGCCGCACCCACGGTCGCGACGACCTCGCCGGTGGCGGGGGCCGTCACCTCGATGGTGCCGCCGCCCGCAGCGCGCCAGGAGCCGTCGAAGATCTTCGAGGACCAGATCGGGCCGGACGCCGAGGGGGCGGAGTCTGTGCTGGTCATGAGGGGTTCCTCCACACGAGTCGGTATCGGGTCGGCCGTCGGGGAGTTCGGCCGGCCCGGCCTGTCGATTCCACCACAGGGCTCCTCCGCGGAGGTCTCCCCGGGGCGGGTCGAACCGGCCGGCCCCCGGCGCTCACCTCCCGGAGCGCGCCGTCACCTCTCCGTCGCCGCGCCACGGCCGGGCCAGGCCAGGCCAGCCAGGGAGAGCCCCGCACCGGCGAGCGCGATCAGCATGATGAGCGCCATCGGCAGGGAGCTGTCCTCGCCGAACAGTCCCACGAGCGGCGAGGCGATCGCGCCGAACGTGAACTGGCATCCGCCCATGAGTGCGGAAGGCGCCCCGGGGGCGCCGCGGCCGAGCGTCTGCCCGAGACTCGTCGTGGCGGGGAAGACCGTCCCGATGCCGCTCATGGTCACGAACAGGCAGATCCAGGTCCCGGCGAGGGTCTCTCCTGCCCCTGCCACCAGGAGGACCTGGGCCAGGGCGCCGAGCGCCGCGACACCGACGCCGGCGACGAGCAGCGTGTTGAGCGGCAGCCGCCGGGACAGCCGGGCGAAGACCGCTCCGGCGAGCAGCATGCCGACGGCGTTGCCGGCGAAGATGAGCGAGTACGTCGTCGAGGAGACACCGTGCAGAAACTGCGGCACGCGACCGGCCCGGTCATCGCCCGCCGCCCCGCGGACCAGCTGCAGCTCTCCCCTGCAGGGATCAGCAAGTCCCTGGCCAAGCCGGAGGGGCGCGGTTTCATCGAACGCGTCCCGAATCCGGTGGACCGGCGTGCCGCGCTGGTCACCGTGACCCCCGCGGGCGCGGAGGCCGTGGACAACCTGTTCCCCCGTCAACTCGCCGTCGAGAGCGAACTCCTGTCGGGCCTGGGCGAGGACCGCGCCAAGATGCTGGAGGCACTGACCACGCTCGCCCGGGTCATGGAACGTCACCTCACCTAGGGTCTGTCGTCCGGGTCAGGCTGGATCAGGAAGCGGGGTCCGGTGCCGTGCATCGCAAGGCGGAGGAGGGAGTCGGTCGGGGTGTCCCCTGCTCGAGCGAAGCCGCGAGCTCGGGGAAGGAGCCATGGCGACCGACGACAACGCCGCGAAGTGCCGTGCCGGGGCCCGCGAGCCCAGCCTGATCCGAACGAGAGGCCCCTGACTCCCCGCCGACCACGGGGCAGCCGGGGCGGGTCTTCGCGAGGACCGCAGCCCCCGGACCTGCGTGGGACGGCACCGCCGAGGCGCCCCGTCGGCCGCAGGTCAGGCCCCTCCCAGCAGCCCGCCGAGCAACCCGCCCAGCAGATCACCGAGCGGCCCGTCCGGCGCGGCGGTCTCCTCGGGCTCCTGTCCCTGGGCGTCGTCACCCCCGGCTGTCGCGCCCCCGGCTCCGGAGCCACTTCCGTCGTCGGGGGCGGGCGAGGAGGGTTCGTCCGTGGATCCCTCACCACCCTGCGTGCTCCCCGCGGATGCGCCGGACGCCGGGGAAGGCCGGGGACCGGGGGTGGGCGCCGCGGATCTCTCCCCCACGGCGGGGACGCCGGCGGCATCGCCGGACGCTTCCAGGGAGTGCGGGACAGCGGCCCGCGCGGGCGCCGACGCGCCCGCCGGACCGAATGCGACCGGCCCGGATGCCACCGGACCGGGCGTGCCGGGCATGGATTCCCCGGCCACTGCCACCCGGTCCCCGCCCTGGCTCCGGGGCGACTGCTCCTCCGCGCCGCGGTCCAGACCCAGCACCCGGGGCAGCTGCAGGTAGGGCGCCCGGGAATCGCCTCCGACCAGCGCGGCGGTCACAGCCGTGGCGTAGCAGGCGCAGCAGAACGCCGCGATGATCCCTGTACGGCGCCAGGTCCGGCCGCGCTTCCCGGTGGCGTCGACGAAGACCGGCCGCGTGGGCGGCGCGGCACCGTCGCGGTCCGTGCTGTGAACGGGTGCCGCGTCGTTCACGGCCGGGCCCTTGACCGCCTTCGGGGTGCCGGCCCCTCGCGTGCGGGTGGCCCGGCGGCTGTCCCCTTCCTCGGCCCTCGTGCGCTCGTCCCTTACGTCGTCGTCCACTGTCGAGCCGCGTATGCCCATGCGTGTCTCCCCCTCCGCCCGCCCCGGCCGCCCGTCGGCGGGGCTCGCCCCCTTGCCAGGCCCGGCGCGCCACGCGTGCTCCGGAGAACTCCGCAACCCGTCTGCGCCACTGACTCAGCCCATGATTCGGATCCGGAGGACTTACGGACCGCTCTGAAGGGCGAAGAGCCGGAACTGGCCGGTTTGTGGCCGGATCCGCGACCGGATCGAGGCCGTGGCGGACACCGGCCGGGCATCGGGGACAGGACGGGCGCGTACCGGGGCAGCGGGAAGGACCGGACGGCGGGGCCCGGCAGGGAGGTGCCGGGCCCCCGCCTCGGCACACGGAACGGGGGCCGCCGCATGCGACGGCCCCCCGTCCGGGCGATCAGCAGCCGGCCGCGGTCCGAGGCGTCACAGCCTCGCGCGTTTCCGCCGCCCCGCAGGATCCCGGGGATCCGACGGGACGGCGGACGGGCACCGGGACCTCGCCGCTATCCGGCGTACGTCTCGAATTCGGCGACCTTCGGGGTTCCGGTCGAGCCGGTGATCTCGAAGGTGATCTTCTTCAGCGAGGTCTGCGGGACCGTGATGACGCCCGCGCCGCTGCCGGAGGTCAGGACGGCACCGGTGTCGCCGTTGACGACCTTCCAGGATCCGATGCTGCCGGTGGAGCCCGACGCCTCGCGGACATTGATTTTGGCGACCGAGGTGGCGGTTCCCCACTTGACCGAGACGGAACCCGTCGAGCCGGCCGGCGACCAGAAGGTGCTCATGTCACCGTCCCGCACATTGCCGTAGCTGGATCCACTGGCCTTGCTGGAGCCGTCGGCTCCGGCCCCGAGGCTGAGGTTGGTGCCACTGGGCTGGGTGGGGTCGGGCGTGGGGTCCGTCGGGTCCGGCGTCGGGTCCGTGGGATCCGGCGTCGGCGTGGGGGTCGGCGTCGTCGGCGAGCAGCTGCCGTCGGACACCTTCAGGCCCTTGCCCGCACCGGCCGTCGCGCCCACGATCGCCGGGACACAGCTCGCGTTGTCCAGGGTGTAGGCGTAGGGGATGCTGACGGTGGTGTTGGACTTCGGGTCGGGTCCGGCGGGGTTGTTCTCGCTGCCGGGGGCGGACCAGGTCACGTTGTCGAAGGTGTTGCCGCTGACCTGCCAGTATCCGGCCGCGTCGGTGTAGAACGTGCCCAGGACGTCCTTGGAGTCCTTGAAGTAGTTGTTGTCCACCTTGGCCCGTGCGCCGGCCCGGGAGTTGATGCCGGACTCGTTGAGCTTCACGTAGTAGTTGTTGTAGATGTGAGCGATACCGCCACGCAGCAGGGGCGCCCGCGAGTCGATGTTCTCGTACAGGTTGTGGTGGTACGTGATGTAGCCGTTCGACAGCTCGGTCTCGCTGGAGCCGACGAGTCCGCCACGGCCGGAGTTGCGCAGGGTGCTGTAGGACAGCGTGACGTACTGGGTGTTGTCCTTCATGTCGAAGAGGCCGTCGTACCCCTCCGACTCACCGCCGGACGCCTCGAGCGTGGTGTGGTCGACCCAGACGTTGCGGACGTCACTCTCCATGCCGATGGCGTCACCGCCGTTGGACGTGGGCGAGCCGGACTTCTTGACGTTCTTGACGGTCACGTTCTGGATGATGATGTTGCTGGACTGACGGATGTGGATGCCCAGCTGGTCGAAGACGGCTCCGCTGCCGACGCCGACGATCGTGACGTTGCTGATCTGCTTGAGCTCGATCACACCGGCGGCGGTGTTGCAGCTGTCGCCCGACACCTTCGTGGTGTTGCCGTGGTTGATCGTCCCCTCGACCTCGATGGTGATCGGGGTGCTGCTGCTGGCCCGGCCGCACAGGGCCGCGTGGATCGCGGTCCCCGTGGTGGCACGCACCGTCTGCCCGCCGGCTCCGCCGGTGGTCCCGCCGTTCTGCGTCGCGTAGCCGGTGGCGCCGCCGGCCACCGCCGCTGAGGCCTCGGGCATCGACATCACCACACCGGTCGCGGCCGCCACGGCCAGTGTGGCCAGCGCGGCGTTGAGTCGCAGTGCGAGTGGTCGTCTCATGTTCGTGTCCCCATTCGTCTTCACGTGCTGGGTTTCGCCGCGGTCGCAACGGCGGACCGGCGGGACTGCCGGTGGTCACCGGGCAGCCTCGTCGGGGGTTGTGCGTGAGCCCTGCGCCGGACCGGTGGCGGCTCGTGCGTGTCCGTCGCGACGGCCGTCGCGGCGGACGCTTCCACCGGGCGGAACCAGGAGGGGAAAGCGCTTTCTGCCCGCGACAATAGAGCGCCTGCCGTCAGCTGACAAGGTTCATGACACTTACTGAATCCGGCTCCGCCCGGCGGCGCGGAACGGCAACGTCCTTACGGCCACCGGAGTTCGACACCGACCGGCCGGCAGGGGACACGGCCCGACCGAGACGCCGTGGGGGCGGCCACGGCGAGGCCGCCCCCACGCGTCAGGCGTCGAGCCCTCCCCGCTTGACGAGTTGGCTCGCGATGACGTTGCGCTGGATCTCGTTGGTGCCCTCGCCGACGATCATCAGCGGGGCGTCACGGAAGTAGCGCTCCACGTCGAATTCGGTCGAGTAGCCGTAACCTCCGTGGATGCGTACGGCGTTGAGGGCGATCTGCATGGCCGTCTCGGAGGCGAACAGCTTGGCCATGCCCGCCTCCATGTCCACGCGCCGTCCGGCGTCCGCCTCGCGGGCCGCGTACAGGGTGAGCTGACGGGCGGCGGTGAGTGAGGTCGCCATGTCGGCGAGGTGGTTGCCGACGGACTGGTGCTTCCAGATCGGCTTCCCGAAGGTCTCCCGCTCCTGGGCGTAGGCGAGGGAGTCCTCCAGCGCGGCCCTGCCGACGCCGAGCGCGCGGGCGGCGACCTGGAGACGGCCGGTCTCCAGGCCCTTCATCATCTGGCCGAATCCGTTGCCCTCGGTCCCGCCGAGCACCGCGTCGGCCGGTGCCCGGTAGCCCTCGAAGGACAGCTCACAGCTCTCCACGCCCTTGTAGCCCAGCTTGGGAAGGTCGCGGGAGACCGTCAGTCCGGGTCCGTGTTCGACGAGCAGGATGGAGATCCCCTTGTGCGCCGGGGACGCCTGCGGGTCCGTCTTGCACAGCAGGGCGATCAGCTGCGAGCGGCGGGAGTTGGTGATCCAGGTCTTCGCGCCGTCCACCACATACCCCTCGCCGTCCTTACGGGCGACGGTGCGCATGGCCTGGAGGTCGGAGCCGCCGCCCGGCTCGGTCAGAGCCATGGTGGCCCGGACCTCGCCGGTGGCCATCCGCGGGAGGTAACGCCGCTTCTGCTCCTCGGTGCCGAAGCGGAGCAGCAGCTTGGCGACCACGGTGTGTCCGCCCATCGCGCCGGCCAGGCTCATCCAGCCGCGCGCCAGTTCCTCGGTGATGAGGACGTAACAGGGGGTCGACACCGGAGTGCCGCCGTACTCCTCGGGGACGGCGAGGCCGAAGATCCCGAGCTCCTTCATCTGCTCGATCAGGGCCTCGGGATAGGTGTCGGTGTGGTCGAGTTCCCTCGCCACGGGCTTGATGTCCTTGTCGACGAAGTCGTGCACCGTGCTGACGATGAACTGCTCGTCCTCGGAAAGGATGTCGAGGGTGCTCATGTGGGGGGCGGCCTCCTCGCCGCGGTCCTGCTCGCGTGTCGGGTGGTCAGATGGCGCCGTCGGCCCGCAGGGCGGCGATCCGCGCGGGCGTGTGGCCCAGCTCGGCCAGGATCGGTTCGGTGTGCTCGCCGACCGCGGGGACCGCGCCCATGCGCGGGGTGGTGCCGGCCAGGTCGACGGGCGGCAGCAGGGCCGACATCGTCTCCCCACCGGGTACGGACACATCCCGCCAGCGGTCCCGGCCGGCCAGCACGGGGTGTTCCAGGAACTGCTTCACGTCGTTGACGGGGGCGTTGGCGATGCCGATGGCGTCGAGCAGCTCCATCACCACACCGCTGTCCGAGGCGGCGATCCGCCCGGCCAGGAGCGCGTCGACCTCCTCGCGGTGGCTCACCCGCGCGGACCCGCCGGCGAAGCGCGGGTCGTCGGTGAGTCCGGGGTCGCCGAGGAACTTCTCGCAGAGGGCCGCCCATTCGCGTTCGTTCTGCACGGAGAGCAGTACGTCCTTGCCGTCGGCCGCGGTGTAGGTGCCGTACGGGGCGATGGTGGCGTGCCGGGTACCGACCCGGGGAGGCTGCGTCCCGCTGTACGCCGTGTAGTAGGCGGGCTGGCTCATCCACTCGGCCAGCGCCTCGAAGAGGGAGACCTCCACGGCGCGTACGGAACCGCGGGTCGCCCGCGTGAACAGCGCGGTGAGGATGCCGCTGTAGGCGTACATGCCGGCGGCGATGTCGGCGACGGACACCCCGACGCGCGCGGCCTCCAGGGCGCTGCCGGTCAGGGAGACCAGACCGGTCTGGCACTGCACCAGCAGGTCGTAGGCCTTGCGGTCCGCCCACGGTCCGCTCGATCCGTAGCCGGTGATCGAACACGGGATCAGCGACGGGTACCGCTTCGCCAGGGCGTCGGCGCCCAGGTCCATGCGGACGGCGGCGCCGGGCGCCAGGTTCTGCACGAACACGTCCGCCTTCGCCAGGAGCTCCTCCAGGACCTCCCGCCCCTGTTCCGACTTGAGGTCCAGGGTCACCGATTCCTTGGAGCGGTTCAGCCACACGAAGTAGCTGGACTGGCCGTGCACCGTGGTGTCGTAGCGGCGGGCGAAGTCGCCCTCCCCCGGGCGCTCCACCTTGATCACCCGAGCTCCGAGGTCGGCGAGCTGACGGGTGGCGAAGGGGGCGGCCACCGCCTGCTCGATGCTCACGACCGTGATGCCGGACAGCGGCAGGTCATCGGCGGGCGCTGCGTTCTCGGCCATGCGTTGTCCTCCGGAGGTGTCGGTGACCCGAGCGGGAGTACCATCATGTGCATTCATGTGAAGCCAAGGGAAATAACAATCCGTGATGCTGCCATGCGGGCCGCGGATGCCGGAAGAGGGACGCACCATGGACGTCAGGCAGCTCAAGGCGCTCGTCACGGTCGCCGAGGTGGGCAGCGTCACGCGCGCCGCCGAGCTGCTCCACCTCGTCCAGCCGGCCGTCACCCGGCAGATCCGCACCCTGGAGGAGGAGCTCGGTGTCGCGCTCTTCCAGCGCACCAGACAGGGCATGCGACCCACCGAGGCCGGCGGGATCATGGTCGACCGGGCGCGCCGGGCCCTGAACGAGCTGGAGCGGGCGCGCGCCGAGGTGCAGCCCCGCCCCGGAGAGGTGACGGGCATCGTCACGGTCGGGCTGCTGGAGAGCACGAGCGACCTGCTCGCCGAGCCGCTGGTGTCGGCGGTCGGCGCGGCCCACCCAGGGGTGGAACTACGGCTGATGACGGGTTACTCCGGCCATCTCCAGCAGTGGCTCGACGACGGCGACCTGGACCTGACCCTGCTGTACAACCTCGACAGCTCCCCCTCCCTCAACGCCCACCCCCTGGTGCGGGAGCGTCTGTGGGCGGTGGCCCCCGCGGCGGCCGGGCTGCGTGCCGACCGCCCGGTCGCCTTCGCGGACGTGGCGGCGCATCCCCTGGTGATGCCCGCCGCGGGCCATGCCCTGCGGACTCTGATCGACGCGGCGGCGGCCCGGTCCGGGACCACGATGGAGATCGCCGTACAGACCAACGCGATGCGCGTGCAGAAGCAGCTCGTGCTGGCCGGGCACGGCTGGACCGTCCTGCCCGGCGTCGGCATCGCGGAGGACGTCGCGCACGGCACGCTGAGCGCAGCGCCGCTGTGCGAACCCGACGTGTGGCGGCAGATCGTCCTGGGCACCCCCCGGCACCGAAGGGTCCCGCCTGCCGTGGAGGTCGTCGCCGGCCATCTGGTCCGCCGCATCGGTGCGGCAGTGGCGCAGGGGCGGTGGCCCTCGGCCGAGTTGCCCGCGCCCGAAGTCCCCGGCACCGGCGCCTGACGGCGGCACCGCATCCACCGGGGCCGGCCGGCCCCACGCCCCTGAGAGGACTCCTGTGACCGACGCCGATGAACCCGCTGACGCCTTCGTGCGGACCGACGACGGGGTGTCGGTGGCGTACCAGCGCCGCGGCACCGGCCTCCCGTTGGTCCTCCTGGCGGGGCAGGCGAACAACCACCACTGGTGGGACGGTGTACGCGAGGACTTCCACGGCACCCACTCCACGATCACCATGGACTACCGCGGCACCGGCGCGAGCGACGCGCCGCGGGAGGGCTACTCCACCCGGCGCTTCGCCGAGGACGTGGTGGCCGTCCTCGACTCCCTGGGCATCGAGCGGGCCGATGTGTACGGCACCTCGATGGGCGGGCGCGTCGCCCAGTGGGTCGCCGCCCGCCACCCCGGCCGGGTCCGGCGCCTCGTCCTCGGATGCACCTCGCCCGGCGGGCCGGCCGCCGTCGAACGCGACGCCACGGTGCGCCGGTCCCTGGCCGTGCCCGACCCGGACGCCGTACGGCAGGCCCTGACCGAGCTGATGTACAGCCCCGGCTGGATCGCCGGACACCCCGGCCCGTACGGGACCCTCGGAGATCCCCATATGCCGCCGCACGCCCGGCGCGGGCACCTGACCGCCAGCAACCGGCACGACGCGTGGGACGCGCTCCCCTCCGTGGTCGCCCCCACGCTGATCCTCCACGGCGACCAGGACCGGCTCACCCCGCCGGAGAACGTCCCGCTGCTCGCGGCCCGCATCCCGGACGCCACGGCCCGTCTCCTCCCCGGCGCCCGGCACGCCTACTTCGAGGAGTGCCGGGAGCCAGCCGGCGCCCTGGTCCGCGGGTTCCTCGGCTGAGCGGGCCGAGGCCTGCCGGCCCCGGGACCGGCAGGCGGTGACGGCACCCGTCATGCGGTCGAGTCATGCACGCATCACGGATTTCTATTGTTCTTCCGCGCCGATCAGCGCTCATGATGTGTGGCACGTGAGCCGCCGAGCACGTGGAGTCGCCACGGACGGACCGGATCCAGGCAACCGCCCCCTCCGCGGGAGTCCTCGGCGCACGACACGTCTCGCACCGACGACCCCCTTCCTTCCCGCGCCGAAGGGCCGCCCGAGCCGCAACACCACCTGGGCGACGAAAGCAACGGAGCTCCTCATGCCCCAGAGCCGCACCCCCGCACCACCCACCCCCGACCGCTCCCGCGTCACCGCGAACGTCGTACGCGGGTGTCTCGGCAACCTCGTCGAGTGGTACGACTGGTTCGCCTACGCCACGTTCAGCATCTACTTCGCGTCGGTGTTCTTCCCCGAGGGCGACCGGACGGCCCAGCTTCTCTCCACAGCCGTCGTCTTCGCCGTCGGTTTCTTCATGCGCCCCCTCGGCGGCTGGCTGCTCGGCGCGTACGCGGACCGGTTCGGCCGGCGCCGCGCGCTGACCCTGTCGGTGACGCTCATGAGTGCCGGATCCCTGACCATCGCCCTCGCCCCCGGACACGACGCCATCGGCCTCTGGGCCCCTGCTCTGCTGATCCTCGCCCGGCTGGCGCAAGGCCTCTCCGTGGGCGGCGAGTTCGGCTCCAGCGCCTCCTACCTCTCCGAGGTCGCTCCCGAAGGACGCCGGGGCTTCTACTCCAGCTTCCAGTACGTCTCCATCGTGATGGGCCAGCTGGCCGCGCTGCTCGTGGCGATCGCCCTGCAGAACCTCCTCACCGAGGACCAGCTGCACAGCTGGGGATGGCGCATCCCCTTCGTGATCGGCGCCGTGGCCGGTCTGGTCGTGATGTACCTGCGCCGCAGCATGGAGGAGTCCGACCACTTCGAGAAGGAGCAGGCGCGCACCGCCAGGCAGCGCGCCGAAGCCGGCCCCCCTGAACGCAAGGGCCTGGTCGCCCTGTTCGCCGAGTACCCGCGCCAGCTGCTCGCCGTGTTCGGACTCGCCATCGGCGGCACGGTCGCCTTCTACACGTACACGACGTATCTGCAGAAGTATCTGGTGAACACCACCGGCATCCCCCAGTCGACCGTCACCCTGATCGGCTTCGCCGCACTGTTCGTCTACATGCTGATGCAGCCTGCCGTGGGTGCCCTGTCCGACCGCATCGGCCGCCGCCCCGTCATGTTCGCCTTCTCCGGCGGCTGCATGCTGCTGACGGTTCCGCTCATGACGCTCCTCGGCCGCACCAGCAACCCCTGGATCGCCTTCCTCCTCATGACCGTGGCTCTGACCTTCGTCACCGGCTACTCCGCCCTGGCCGCCATCATCAAGGCGGAGATGTTCCCCACCAAGGTCCGCGCCCTCGGCGTCGGCCTGCCGCACGCCCTGGTCACCGCCACCTTCGGCGGGCTGACCGAGCCCATCGCGCTCGCCCTCAAGGACGGCGGCCAGGAGAACCTCTTCTTCTGGTACGTCACCGGATGCGTCGGCCTGACCTTCCTGGCGACCCTTCTCGTACGAGAGCCGTCCCGCGTCTCCCATCTCGACGTCACGGAGGCGTCCGCCGGCGCCCCGCGACCGTCGAAGACCGCACCACTCGCCTGAAACCCGAGGTCCGATCCCATGCAGCCCGCCCCCCTCAGCTCCTACGTCGAGACCTGGCACCCCGGACCCGTCACGGCCCACGACCCGATGGACCCGGGGCCCACCGCCGCCGTGTCCGCCCTGCTGGATTTGCCAGGACCGGCCGCCGAGGCCGGTGCCCCCCTGCCGCCCCTCTGGCAGTGGTTCCACTTCCTGCACTGGCCCGCCCAGCACGAGCTGGGCCCGGACGGGCACCTGCGCGACGCCCGGTTCCTCCCGCCGCTCCCCGACCGCCAGCGCATGTTCGCCGGGGGGCGCTCCCGGTCCGTCCGGCCCCTGCGCCTGGGCGAGCCGGCCGAACGCGTCAGCAGCCTGGGCTCGGTGACGCCGAAACACGGCCGCAGCGGGGAGCTGCTCTTCGTGACGGAACGTCAGGAGTTCCGCCAGTTCGGCCGCACCTGCCTGGTCGAGGAACAGGACATCGTCTACCGGTCCGGGCGCGGCAACGGGCAGCACCCGGCCTCCGTCGACGACCGCACGGTCCCTGACGCGGAGGAATCCTGGCAGCTCCGCCTCCAGCCGGACCCGACGCTGCTGTTCCGCCTGAGCGCCCTCACGGCCAACGCCCACCGCATCCACTACGACGCCCCGTACTGCCGTGACACGGAGGGCTATCCGGGTCTCGTCGTCCACGGCCCGCTGCTGGCCCTGCTCATGCTGGAGGTGGTCAGGCGAGAGGCCCCCGGCCGTCAGGTGGGCACGCTCTCCTTCAAGCTGCTGCGGCCGGCGTTCGCGGGCGAGCACCTCCTCGCGGAGGGCGACCTCTCGGGCACGGGTGCCCAACTGCGCACCGCCACCCACCGCGACGCGCGCCACGCCACCGCCGAGGTGACCTTCGCATGAACACGCACACCCGGATCGCGGCCGCCCGCACCCTGCTCTTCGTACCGGGCCACCGGCCCGACCGCTTCGACAAGGCCGCGGGCTCCGGCGCCGACCTCGTCATCGTGGACCTGGAGGACGCGGTAGCCGCCGAGGACAAGGGCCGGGCCCGGCGGGCCGCCGCCGAGTGGCCGGGGCTCGGCGACCGTACGGTCGTACGGGTCAACGCGCCCGGCACCCCGTGGTTCGAGGCGGACCTGCGCATGGCGGCCGGTCTCGGCTGCCCGGTGATGGTGCCGAAGGCCGAGGACCCGGCGGTCCTCGCGGAGATCGCCGTCCGCTGCACCCTGATCGCCCTCATCGAGACGGCGCTCGGCGCCGAGCGGGCGTACGAGGTGTGTTCCGTACCGGGCGTCGTCCGCGCCGCGTTCGGCAACGTGGACCTCGCCGCGCAGCTCGGCGTCGCCCACGACGACACCCTCGCCCTGACCCACGCCCGCTCCCGCCTCGTCCTGGCGTCGGCGGCAGCGGGTATCAGCCCACCGGTGGACGGCGTCACGACCGCGGTGCGGGACGCCGACGCGCTGGCCGCGGACACGGCACACGCCCGCCGTCTCGGCTTCTCGGGCAAGCTCTGCGTCCATCCGGCGCAGATCGCCCCGGCGGCCGCCGGCTTCGCCCCGACGGAGGACGAACTGCGCTGGGCACAGGCGGTCCTGGGTGCCGGGGAGGCGGTCACGACCGTCGACGGACACATGGTCGACAAGCCGGTCCTGGAGCGCGCCCGTAGGATTTTGGCACGACCATAGCGACTTCAGCACTTCAGCGACTTCAGGAACTCTAGAGCGACTTCAGCGACTTCAGGAACTCTAGGAGCTCCAGGGGCCACTCACCGCACGATTGACATGTACAGGTTTATTCAGGATGCTGTGAGAGCGCTCTTTGCATCGATGTACATGTCGGCGGGACAGCCGGCAGCCCCTCCCCCGGCGCCACGTCGGCGCTGAGGCCAACTGATGGAGCGGGATGATGAGGCTTTCTCGTCGCCTTTCCGGTGTCGCCGCCTTCGCACTCTCCGTCGTACTCGCCGCAGCGATGTCCCTGTCCTCCGCCGAGTCCGCGCACGCCGGTCAGACCGGTCTACGGGCCGCAGACCCCAGCGTGCTCCGCGTCGGCGCCACGTACATCTCGGTGCAGTCGACCGGTGACGGCATCGCCGTGCGTCAGGCTTCGTCGACGGATGCCCTTGCCTCTGCCCCCGCCCGCCAGGTCTGGTCGGACTCCCGCGGCCTCGGCGAGGTCTGGGCCCCGGAGATCGTGAGGGACGGCGGTCGCTACTACATCTACTTCGCGGCCGGGCGAGGTGCGGCCCACCGGATGTATGTCATCAGCTCGGCCTCACCCGACAGCGGGTACACCGCCGAGACGAAGCTCGCGCTCGCCGACGACAAGTGGGCCATCGACGGCACCATGTTCACCTTCGAAGGGCAGCGCTGGTTCGTCTGGTCCGGCTGGGCCGGCGACACCGACGTCGAGCAGAACCTCTACATCACCAGGATGAGCAGCCCGACCACCCCGACCGGCGCGCGGTACGTCATCTCCCAGCCCCGGGAGAGCTGGGAGCGGGTGGTCGGCAACCCGTTCATCAACGAGGCGCCCGAGGCGATCAAGGACCCGAACGGACAGCTGCACATCGTGTACTCCGCCAACGGCAGCTGGAGCGACCAGTACTGCCTGGCGGACCTGAGGCTCCGGTCCGGCGGCGACCCGACGTACGTCTGGGACTGGTACAAGTCGAACGGCTGCCTGTTCGGCTCCAACCGCGCGACGATGATGTCCGGCTGGGATCCCACTCTGTACGTCGACGGCCCCGGCCACCACAGCTTCGTCCTGCTCGACGGCGACATCGGTACGAGCCCGCCGGCCGGCCCGCGGTTCCCGCTGATGTTCCACGCGGTCGCGAAGGGGACGCCGTACTCGTGGGCCAACCGGCACTGGTACACCGGCACGTTCAGCTGGTGGGGCGACATCACCTACGGCCGTGCGAACGTCCCGGGCGCCGGAACCAGCACCGGCTGGAGCCTCAAGTTCTTCGAGTGACGGGCACAAGTCCGGGGCCCCGCCTGTTTCTTGGGTACGAGGGCCCCGGTCGGCACCGTCCGGAAAAGGTGTGGCTCTCCTCGCGGGTCCGGGTTACGCTCCCGCCGATGACTACTCGATGTGTCCCCAGATTGGGGGTCCCGTCCGCGCAAGGTGAGTGCTGATGCTCACCGAGACCGCGTTCGAGGATTCCCGCCTTTCCTTCTGGCTGCGCGTGCGCGAGATCGCCGTGCCGCCCTCCATGATCGAGACCGCGACGGCCCGGCGTACCGCCGGCGACTGGGCGGCGGCGTGTGCCGCCGCCGGATTCGACGTCGACCTCGACCTGCGTACCGTCAGACGCGTCCATGGCGGCGAACTGGCCGCCCTGCTCCGGGCGGACCTGCGCCGGCTCGCACCCGATCTGCTGCGGTGGCACATGCCCAGGACCGCACCTGAAGGTCTCCTGCGGCCCGGTACGGCCCTCACGCTCGTCCGGTACGACGATCCCGGGCGCCCGCGCCCGGTCCACCTCGTCGCACGCACCGCGCCCGCGTGGGCGGATGCCGGACAGCGGATCAGCCTGGCGCTGTGGGACGGAGCCGCGTCGCCGGGACCGTGCGGATACCGGCCCCCCGACCGGCGGTTCCGTCTGGATCTGCACCGCCATCTGTGGGACGCGAGCCGCAGCGTCGAACTGCGCGAGCGCTCTGCGGCCGGTGGGCCGGCACCACGGTGGGCCTCGTCCCTGGCGGGCTCGGAGCGGTTCGCGTCCGACCGGTGGGCAGCTGAGGCGGCCCTGTTGCTGACGGCGGAGAGGCGTCCGGGAGGGGGCCGTGTCGCGGTCCGTCTCGGCGCCCGGAGACGCCTCCTCCTGGACGTGGGCGCCTCCGCGGCGGCCTCGGGGGGAGGCGACACGACGTCCGGGGTGCGGTCCGCCGTGTTCGCACGGGCGGGTGCCTGCGCGGGACTTCCGGTCCTGCCCGACGCCGCCACCTGGGTCCTGCCCGACCTCGAACTGCTGCGCGGTGGCTGGATCGCGGCCGAGCGGCTGCATCCACTGGTGGCGGCTGCCCTGGAACCCGGAACACCACGGCCCTCCACTGCCTGCCCCTCCGCGGACGGGGAAGGCCGGACCGCGCCGAGGCTGGTGGACTGCCGGGGCGCCCGGCACCGGATCGGCCTGGTCGACGGAGTGCTGGTCCCGCTGGACCACGATCCCGCCGAGATCCGGCGGGAGGAACTGCTCGCCGCACTCACCGGCACGCCCCTCCCCTGCCTCCAGGTCATCGACACGGCGCATCGCCGGCCGGACTGTCTCACCGATGTCCGTGACCGACTGGCCCATGGGGACGCGGCAGGTGCCCTGACCCGTATCGAGAGCATGCTCGGCGCCGGGGCGCATCTGAGGGACGGGGACCTCCGCGACGCCCTTCACGAGGCCGCCCGACAGCGGGTGACCCATGGCTTGTTCAGGGCCGGTCTCACCGGTCCCGGGCGGGAACCACCCGTCCAGAAACCTTCACGACCCGCAAACCACCGCTCCCGACCACGGCAAGCGGCCTCTCTCTGACCTCCGCCGGTGGTTCCGCAGGACCGCCGCCCTCCCTGCCGTGCCCTCGCGCGCCCGCACCACCGGGCGACCGCCCTCGACGACCCCACAGGTGATGCCTCATGTCCACGTACGCCCCGCTCGCCGGGACCACGCTTTCCGAGACCGTGCTCCCCGAGACCCCACTGCCCGAGACGCCGCGGACGCCGGACCCGTCCGACGCCCTCGAGCCCTCCGCCCTCGATCCCTCCGCCCCGGCCTCCCGCCCCGACCTGTCCGGCGAGCTACTGGCTCTGCTGCGTGACACGACCACCGCACCCCGTCCGGACCCGCAGCTGGAGGCACTCACCCTGGCCGTGTCCGCGGATCTGCCGGTGTTGCTGTGGGGCGAGCCCGGCATCGGCAAGACGGCTGCGCTCACCCAGCTCGCCACCACCCTGGACCTGCCACTGACCACGGTGATCGCCAGCGTCCACGAACCGTCGGACTTCTCCGGTCTTCCCGTCATCGGGGACGACCCGGCTGAGAACGGAATCCCGATGGCGCCGCCGGACTGGGCGGTACGGCTGGTGCGGGCGGGCCGCGGCCTGCTGTTCCTCGACGAACTGTCCACCGCCCCGCCAGCCGTGCAGGCGGCGCTCCTGCGCCTCGTACTCGAACGCCGGGTCGGCGCTCTGCGCCTGCCGCCGGGCGTACGGATCGTGGCCGCCGCCAATCCCCGGTCCTCCGCCGCCGACGGATGGGAGCTGAGTCCGCCACTCGCCAACCGGTTCGTCCACCTCCAGTGGGTCCACGACACCGACGTGGTGGTACGGGGGCTCGGTGGAGTCTGGCCCCGGGCCACGCTGCCGGTGCTCGACGCCGGCCGGCTGCCCGAGTCCGTGGCGTTCGCCCGCCGCGCGGTGTGCGGGCTGCTCGGCGCCCGTCCCGCCTTGGTGCACCGGCTGCCCTCGGGCGAGGCCCAGCGCGGCGGTGCCTGGCCGTCACCGCGCAGCTGGGACATGGCGCTGTGCCTGACCGCCTTCGCGACCGCCGCCGGCGCCTCGCGCGATGTCCTGTCGATGCTGGTCAGGGGCACGGTGGGGGATGGCCCCGGGCTGGAGTTCCTGGCCTACCTGGACAGGATGGACCTGCCTGATCCGGAGGACCTGCTGGCCGATCCGGGGAGTGCGGAGCTGCCGGGGCGCGGGGACCTGCGGCAGGTGACGCTGGACGCGGTCGTCGCCGCGGTCCGCACGCGCCCCGAGCGGGGCCGGTGGGATGCCGCCTGGGCGCTGTTGGCCAGGGCGGCGGAGACCGGCGCTCCGGACCTGCTGGTCGTTCCGGCGACGACGCTCGCCACCCTGCGCCGCGACGACTGGGAGGTGCCGGTGTCGATCGAAGGGCTCGCCGGAGCGGTGTCCGTATCGCAGCGGGCCGACCTGGCGAAGGTCCGCGCCCTCGACGTCACACGGGTGGGCCGGTGAACGCGCCCGCCCCCGGCCGGCCCGCCGCGCCCGCCGACCGCGTCCCCGAGAGCGGGCTGGACACCGGGAAGCTCTTCGCGGCCCGCCTTCAGGCAGCCCGGGTGCGGCCGTACCTCGCGACGGCCTTGTTCGCCCTGCATCCTGTGGAGTCCCGCGGCGTCCCCACGATGGCGGTCGATCCGGACTGGCGGTGCTACGTGTCACCCGCCTTCGTCGACCGCACACCGGTGGAGGAGCTGGCCGGTGTCTGGGTGCACGAGGTGTCGCACCTGCTGCGCGACCACCACGGGCGCAGCGACCGCTATGCGCACCGCCACCGACTGAGCGGTCCGGCCGAGCGGTTGCGGATGAACATCGCGGCCGACTGCGAGATCAACGACGACATATTCGGTGAGGGGCTGGTGGGGCCCGCAGGAGCCGTCCGCCCGGGGTCACTCGGGCTGAAGGACGGCGAACTGATGGAGGACTACCTCCGCCAGTTCCGGCTCGGGCCGCACACCGCCCACCTGGCGTGGCTGGAGTGCGGCAGCGGTGCGGACGGCCTGCCGCGCCCGTGGGATCTGGGACCGGACGGGGCGCACGGACTCAGCACGCAGGAACGGGACGCGGTCCGCTTCCGGGTGGCGCAGGGCATCGTGGGCCGCCCGGGGAGTGCGCCTGCGGGGTGGCGGCGGTGGGCGGACGAGGCGTTCCACCCGCCGCAGCCCTGGCGGGAGTTGCTCGGAGCGGCTGTGCGGTCGGCGGCCTCCGCGCCGGGCACGGGCGAGGACTATGTGTACGGCCGGCCGGCGCGCCGTTCGGCGGCGGTCCCGGGCGCGATCCTGCCGAGCCTGCGGCGCAGGCCGACGCGCGTCGTCGTGGTGATCGACACCTCGGGCTCGGTCAGCGACGGGGAGCTGGGCAGCGCGCTGCTGGAGGTGGCGGCTATCTCCCGGGCCGTGGGCGGTCGCCGCGACCTCGTCGGCGTACTGCCGTGCGACGCGGCGGCCGGCCGGGTCCGCCCCCTGTGCGGCGGCGCGGAGGGCGTCGAACTGCTCGGCGGTGGCGGAACCGACCTGCGTACGGGCTTCGCCCGCGCCCTGGAGTCCCGTCCGCGCCCGGACGTCGTGGTGATGCTGACGGACGGCCAGACCCCGTGGCCGTCCCGGCGCCCGCCGTGCCGGACGGTGGTGGGCCTGTTCGGCCGCGACAACCACCGCTCGTCCTACAACGAGTCAGATCCCGAGTACACCCCGGACGGGCCACCCGCGTGGGCCCGGGTGGTGGCCATCGGCTGACGGCGAAGGGCCACCGGCCAGGGGTTCCCGACACGGCGGGTGGCCGGTACCGCAGGGACGTAGCCCGACCAGCAAGAGCGCGGCGGGAACCTCGCTTCCCGCGCCGCGACCTGCCTCCGCGTCCTCGGCCGGAAACGGCAGGGCCGCCGAGGGCGCCTGGCCCCATGGACGCTCCGTCAGGTCGAGTCTGCCCAGGTGCTGTGCGGGTGCCGGCTTCGCCGCGATCGACGCCCTGGCGGAACGGCTGTCACCCCTTGGAGGTGGTCTCCCGGATCACCGGCTCGACCTCGCGCCGCACGGTCGAAGGGCTCCCATCCCTGGCAGCCCCAGCTCCTGTCCGATCCAGGTCAGCGTGCCGAGGGGGGCCAGTTGACGAACCGCTTGGGACGCGGCGGCGCGTAGGTGCGCACCTTCGAGGTGGTCAGCCCGAGGCGGACGAGGGACTCGGCAATGGTCACCGCGGCGCTCACCCCGTCGACGACGGGGACCCCGGTGCGTTCGACGCGCTCGGTGAGGCCGGACATGCCGCCGCATCCCAGGCAGATCACCTCCGCCCGGTCGACCTCCACGGCCTGGGCGGCCTGTTCCACGATGGCGTCGACAGCCGCCTTCTCGTCCCGTTCCAGGTCGAGCACCGCGAGCCCGCTGGCCCGCACGGAGGCGCAGCGCGCGCTGAGACCCGCGGTGTGGAGACGTTCTTCGATCAGCGGGACCGTGCGGTCGAGGCTCGTGACGACGGAGTAACTGCGGCCGAGGAACTGTGCGGTGCTCGCAGCCGCCTCGGTGATGTCGACGACGGGCACGTCGAGCAGTTCCTGCAGTCCTTCCCGGCCGTGCTCGCCGTAGCCGGCCTGGATCACGGCATCGAACGGTTCCGGGTGGGCGCGGACCGCTTCCATCACGGCGATCGCGGCGAGGTAGCTCTCGTAGTTGCCCTCGACGGACTCCGCTCCGAAGGAGGGGGTCAGCGGGACGATCTCGGTACCGGGTGCCGCCGCACCGGCCGCCTGCCTGCCGATCGAGTCGGTGATCGACTGCGTGGTGTTGACGTTGACGACGAGGATGCGCATTCCACGGCCTTCGGTTCGGCGGGTCGTTCGGTGGTTCATTCGGCGGTTCATTCGGCGGCGACGGCGATGGCCTCGCCGTCCACGTCCCGGATCTGTGCGCCGCGGTCCGCGACGATCGTGTACAGCACGGCGGCGAGAAAGGCGCCCACGAACCAGGAGAATCCTGCCGCGGCATGGAAGAAGGGCACGAGGGCTACGACAACGGCGACAGCGGCACTGGGGACGAAGGCCGCTACGGCGCGGGGGTTGAAGCCGCGGCTGTAGTGATACTCGCCCCCGGGGTCCTCGCTGTAGAGATCGGGCACGTTGATCCTGGACTTCCGCAGCAGCCAGTAGTCCGCCATGATCACGCCGAAGAGCGGTCCGAGGAGGGCGCCGAGCCCGCCGAGGAAGTAGTTCACGATCACCGGGCTGTTGTAGAGATTCCACGGCAGGATCACCAGCCCGGCGACCGCGCTGACCACGCCTGCCCGACGGAAGTTCAGCCGTCGCGGGAAGAGGTCGATGAGGGCGTAGATCGGCGCGACGAAATTGGCCAGCAGGTTCACCGCGACGGTCAGCGCGATGAGGGCGAGCGAGGCCGTCGCCAGGAGGAACATGTTCGGAATGGTCCGGACGATGTCCGTGGGGCTGGTGATGACGTGCCCGTCGAGCTTGAACTGCGCCCCGCTGAGGACCACCACGATGACTGCGAAGAAGAGCATGTTGAGCGGGATCCCGACCACGTTGCCGCGGACGATGGAGCCACGGCTCCTGGCGGAGCGGGTGAAGTCGCAGAAGTTCAGTACGAAGGTCCCGTAGATCACCACCCACAGAGCGGCGGCCTGAAGGATCTGCAGCCACATCGCTCCGCCGGTGAGTGGTGCGTCGACTGAGAGGGAGATCGAGCCGTCAGCCCGTAGGAACATCCAGATCGCGAGGGCGAGCATGGTGATCAGGGTCGTGGGTGCAGCGAAGGCCATGTACCTCCGGATCATCTGCATGCCGTAACTCACGATGAGGAGTTGCAGGGCCCACAGGAAGAGGAAGGAGATCCAGCCGAGGGTCGACTGCCCGAGGAAGGAATTCGAGTCCAGACCGCGAAGCCCGGGGAACAGTGCGATCAGCAGCGTGCTCAGGACCGCGGAGGCGAGGTAGGTCTGGATGCCGAACCAGGCGATGGCGACGACGCCACGGACGGCAGCCGGTATCTTCGCGCCCCTGATGCCGAACGCGATGCGGCTCATGACAGGGAAGGGGACACCCGTCTTGTGCCCCATGAACCCTGACAGCGTCAGCAGCAGGAAGAGCAGCACCGACGCGAGGGCGAAGGCCGCCAGGATGCCCCACACGTTCAGTCCCAGAGCGAAGAGACCGATCGCGAAGGCGTAGTTGCCGAGACTGTGGACGTCGTTGGCCCAGAGCGTGAAGACGTTGTACGCGCCCCAACGGCGCCCCTGCTTCTTCGTCGGGGCCAGGTCGTAGGTGTACAGGACGGAGCTGGTGCCTCCGGTGCCCCCGGCATCTCCGGTGTCCCCGGTGGCCGTCCCGGGCGGCCGGTCCTCCACAGCAGTCATCGATCGACCCTCGAGTATTCGCTAGGGGCCGCAACGAGGCCTGTTGATGGCCTACTTCAGGAGAAGGCTGCACACCACGGGCCCTGGCGACCGAGAGAGGTTTCAGAGGTTTCCACAAGGTGGAAGTTGATTTCCGCAAACCAAAACGTAGTTTTCACCAAAGCGCAGCGTCAAGGGTTACGGGCAGGTGACTTCGACGCGGAGGGCGTGAGACTGCCGGGAGCGCGGGCACGGGGAGCGCCATGCGCCACCGCGAACAGGGACATGCGCGAGGGACACGATGACCAGACGGGAGCACGCCTACGCGCGGGGGCTGCGAGGCGTTCGCTCACGATCATGACCGAGGGCTTTGACTCCTGACCGCTTGGCGGAGTCGCTCACGGGTGGAGGCACGAGGAGACTCAACGCTTCCCTGACCTCTCGGCATCCCCGCCCTCCGGTGGACAACGCCAGGCGACGGGTGCACAGATGACGGGAGCCTCAGGCACTACAGAACGGGCTACCGCACCGGGCTGGTCCAGCGCGGTAGCCACGGCTGTCGCCCTGACCGCAGAGGATCGGGATGGCGGCCGCGAAGGCACCCGGCGTGACGTACGCAGAGCGGACAGAGGACGCGATCGACCACGAAGGCATCGGCGTCGTCCGCGCGCCGGCCGGGGGACCCCCGTACGGCAAGCCGGGGGCGCCACGGTCCGGTTCAGCCCGAGATCGAGCTCAGCGTGGCCGACCAGGCGGGGCACCGACCCACGGAGAGGGGAACATCGGAGGCGAGCCGCGAGCTGAGCGACGGCAGCGGCGGCTCCAAGGATGCCGACTCCCGGAGAGCAGCCGCCCCTCCCCCACCGGCCGACAACATTTCACATGAGGCGGGCGGGGCTTCGTGCCGGCGCGACTCAGACGGACGGGTTGCGGAAGTAGTGGCCCTTGTCCAGATCATCGATGAGCCCCGGTTGCGTCGGCAGCCACCCCGTCAGCTCGCGTGTCACCGCACTGGAGGCCGGCTGGTCGGTGGAGAGCACCATGGCGAGCCAGCCGAAGTGCTCCCCGGCCTCCTCCGGCGGCACGGAGGCCACCGGCACATTCAGGTGCCGGCCTATGACCTCGGCGATGCTCCGGAGGGAGACACCCTCGTCGGAGACGGCGTGCAGCGTCGATGCCGCCGGGGCCTTCTCCAGCGCGACGCGGAACATGTCCGCGGAATCCAGGCGGTGGACAGCGGGCCAGCGGTTGCTCCCATCGCCGTAGTAGCCCGCCACACCCTTCTCGCGAGCCGTGCGGATCAGGGTCGCCACGAAGCCCTGATCCCCTTCTCCATGATTTGTCCGCGGCAGGCGCACGACGGACGAGCGGACGCCGCGGGAGGCGAGTGAGAGCACCCACTCGGCGGTGGCCATCCGGGCCATCGGGCCCGCGAGCACCGGATCGTCGGCGACACCCGGGAGAACGTCGTGCCCGTCGAACTCGGTCGCCACCCGCCCGGGCACCGCGGGCGTGCCGGAGGCGAGAACGAACGGCTTGTCCGAACCGGTCAGCGCCTCTCCCATCGCCTCGACCGCGCGCCGGTCCCTGTCGGCCGCACCCTTGAAGTCCCCTCCCAAGAAGGCGACTTCGTGGTCGAACGCGAGATGGATCACGCCGTCCGCCGCCGCGGACGCACTGCTCAGGACATCCAGATCATCAAGGGTGCCGCGGACCGCCGTGACCCCGGCTGCGGTCAGGGCCTTGACGGAGGCGTCCGAACGGGCGAGTCCTACGACCTGATGTCCTGCCCCGATCAGGTCGGGGACGACAGCGGAGCCGATCCAGCCGGATGCGCCGGTGACGAAAACACGCATGTGAAACGACCTCCTTGTACCGCTGGGCGGCACGAAGAAACAACAATGTCAGTTACTGACATCAGCGTAACAGTTGACGACAGCGCCTGCCATCGCATGCACGGGCTCCCCCCCCGGGCGGCGGGCCGTCACCGCAGGAGACGGCGGCGTTCGAGTGCCGCGGCGAGGGCGTAGGCGCCACCGCCGGCCACGGTCAGAACCCAGTACAGGCCAGGGCTGGCGAGCAGGAGGGCCGCGGTGGAGGCCAGCGCGAGCCAGGTGCCGAGGCCGTAGTGCAGCAGATTGCGGCGGACTGCTCCTTCCGCGACATAGAGCAGGCCGACGACGAACCCGGAGCCGGTGGGCCAGAGCGTGGACTGCAGATCGGGCACGTCGACAGTGGAAGTCAGGCCGGTTATGGCGAGGAAGAGGGCGGCGAAGGCAGTCACCCAGGCGATGCCGAGCAGCTTGCCGGAGAGAATGTCGTCAGGCTTCGTAGCGGTGCGCTGCGCTCGCATGGCGGCAACTGTGGCCTGGAGGGTGCCGGCCGCGAGCCCGGCCCCGAGGAGCGTCATGGGCAGCCAGCCGGGCAGGTCCAGTAAGGGGGTGGCCCCCTGGGAGACCGCGGCTGAGCCGTGCCCGAATACATAGGCGAGGCCGAAGCTGATGTAGGTGGCCCGGTTGTCCACGTCGCCCGGGAGAGGTGCGAAGGTGGGGCGATCGCTCGTGGTCGGCGTGACGGGGTTGACCGTCGGGACAGGGGTGGCGATCGACATGGCGATTCCTCCGAGGTTGGGGGATGGAGCATCAGACGGCGTGCGAGCCTCACGACGAGCAACCAGTGGGCGTGAGTGCATCGTTCGGGCGGGTTCAGCCCCGGGGCGGGGCGGTGTGGGACAGCGGGGCCACGCAGCGCCGCACGAAGTCGGCGGGCCAGGGGAAGGCGTGGGAAACAGCACGCTGGTGAGCCAGTCCGTGCAGACCCAGCCAGAGGGCGACCGCGTCGGCGTAGGGGGCGGCGCTGGTCGAGCATCCGGCGGTGACGCAGTCGGCGATGACACCGGCGAGGATTCGCGGGCATTCCGCGCCGAGACGGGACACGTCGTCGGCGACGTCGGGGTTCCGGAGTCCGCCGAACATGGCGCGGTAGCGGCCCTGGTGAGCGGCGGCGAAACCGAGATAGGCCTGGCAGGCGGCGTACAAGCCCCGTTCGGCGTCGTCGGCGCCATCCACGGCAGCCTCGAGCCGGCCCGCCAGTTCGGCGAAGGCTTCACGGACGACGGCGATCATGATGGCCTGCGGGTCGGAGAAATGCGGGTAGATCGAGGGAGCCGCGATCCCCGCCGCCCGCGCCACGGCGCGCAGGCTCACTGTCCGTTCGTCGCCGCGGTCGAGCAGGTCGCTCGCGGCAGCCAGGATGTCGGCGCGCAGGTGGACACCCTCGCCTCGGCGGTTGCGCGGGCGGACAGCCCGCCGGGATCGCGCCGAAGGGGCCGGGGCGCCCATGCCGTCAGGCATCCGGGAGGATGACGACCTTGCCGATGACGGTGCGGGATTCGGCGAGTGTGAGTGCCGAGGCGGTGTCGGTCAGTGGGAATCGGGCGGCGATCTGCGGGGCGATGGAGCCGTCGGCCAGCAGTCGCAGCACATGGGTGAGGTCCTCGCTGAGGCGGCCGTGCCAGGCGGCCCGGCGGAGCCGGCGGCCCGCCCAGAAGTTGTAGAAGTGTGCGCTCCTGCCGTTGGGCAGGGTGTTCCAGGCGGCTATCCGGCCGAACAGCTTGAGGACCGGCAGTTGCGAGTTGCCCTCCTCGTCCTTGGTCGCGGCGGTGCCGTACGAGACCAGCGCTCCGCCGCGGCGCAGCAGCCGCCAGGACTGCTCCAGTCCGTCACCTCCTACATGGTCGAAGACGGCGTCGACCCCGTCCGGCGCGTACTGCCGGATCCGGTCGTACAGGTCGGGGCCGCGGTAGTCGACGGGGGTCGCGCCCAGTTCGCGCACGGTCTCGTGGTGACGCTTCGAGGCGGTGCCGATCACCGTGATGCCGGCGTGCCTGGCCAGCTGCACGAGCGTGGAGCCGACCCCGCCATTAGCACCCAGGACGACGATGGTCCCGCCCGTGGGGGTCTTGGCGATCCGGTGCAGCATCTGCCAGGCGGTGATTCCGTTGACGACCAGGGTCGCGGCAGCGGCCGCGTCCACCCCGTCCGGCATCGGAAGCAACTCCGTCACGTCGATGAGGAGGTGGCTGGCCCACGCTCCCGTCTTGGTCACCGCGGCGAAGCGGCGCCCTGTCAGCCCCGCGTCCACACCTGGACCGGTGGCGGTGACCGTGCCCACGAGGTCGTAGCCGGGCACGAAGGGGAACGGCGGCTGGTCGTAGTACTTCCCGCGCCGCATCTGCTGTTCGGCGAACGCGACGCCGGTCGCGTTCATCTCCAGGAGGACCTGCCCTTCGGCGGGGGCCGGAAGATCACGGGTCCGGAGCTCGAGGCCGTCCGGTTCGACGGGGCCGGGCAGGACGATCTCGGTGACACGGGTGGTGGTTGTGCTGGTCATCATGGAACTCCCTGACGCTTGACCTGTTTGCTTACAGCCGTAAAGCTACAAGCGTCAGTCGAGTAGCGCAAGGGGCTGCCGCAATAAACTTCACTGTGTAAGGTGACAGGATGGAACACACCGGAACAGCCGCCTCATCCACACCTGGACCGGCACGCGCGCGCAACCGGCGCGGCGAGGGCGGTCGCCTGCGCGACGACATCATCGCCGCCGCGGTGGAGCTGCTCGACGAGGCCGGCGACGAGCGCGCCATCACCTTGCGGTCGGTCGCGCGCAAGGTGGGCATCGCCGCCCCGTCGATCTACCCGCACTTCTCCGACCAGCCGGCCATCATGCTCGCCGTCGTGCGCCAGGAGTTCACCGGACTGGAGAACAAACTGCGCTCCATACTGGGCGAGACCGACGACGACCCACGGCAGCGCCTGTACGCCGTGTGCAACACCTATCTCGAATTCGCCCGGCTCCACCCCGAGCGCTACCGCACGATGTTCGGCGGGCTCTGGGTGCCGGACCTGGGCGACAGCTCGCTGACCGAGCAGGATCTGGCCACCCTCGGCATGGAGACCATGCAGATCCTGGTCGACACCCTCGGCGACTGCGTCGCCGGCGGTTACTCCACCAGCACGGACCCCTCCGCCGACGCGGTCGCACTCTGGCTGGGCCTGCACGGACTCGCCCACCAGCGCGCCGTGACCCGCGCCTTCCCCTGGCCGGAAGACATCGAGGACCGCATCATCACCACACTCGCCCACTTGGACACCCACACCGCCGACGCATGAGCCCCCGCAGCGAGCCGGGCGGCGCTCTCCACCGGCCGCTCCCAGCCTTCTGCCCGCCGACCCCGAACCCCATCGGTGCGAGGCCGTACGCAGGAGCACTCGGGGGCAGCGGCGCCGGCGAGAGGGCCGGACGCTCCGGCAGGAAACCCGCCGCCGCCGTAGTCGATCCAGTGCATCGGGTCCGCGGCCGTTCCTCGTCATGACTCCGCCGTGGTGCCCGGCACTCCCCGCTCGACGATGGAGCCCATCCCCGTCTCCACAGAAGGCATCGAGATACATTCATCCCGATATGCACCTTTATGCGAGGCGTCTTAGCCTGCTCATGTTGCCGGGTAATAGTCGACAGCCGGTTCGGCCGGCGGAGGGCGAGCTTCCATGGCTGAGCGCCGTGCAGGGTCCGGTTTGCTGGGCGAGTTGTCAGCAGAGTTCGCGGGCACGATGATCCTCATCCTTTTCGGGTGCGGTGTGGTGGCCCAAGTGGCGGCGGGCGGCGCACTGACCGATCCGCCCGGCGGCCTCGGGGACCACGACAGCATCGCCTGGGCCTGGGGCCTGGGTGTCACCTTGGGCGTCTACGTCGCGGCGCGGCTGAGCGGGGCCCATCTCAACCCCGCGGTGACCGTCTCACTCGCCGCGTTCAAGGGGTTCCCGTGGAGCAAGGTGGCTCCGTACGCGCTCGCCCAGACGGCCGGAGCGTTCGTGGCCGCCCTCCTCGTGCGCTGGAACTACAGCGAGGCGCTGGCGAAGGCCGACCCCGGACACACCGTCAAGACACAGACCGTGTTCTCCACGCTCCCGGCCAACGGCAACCCCGCCCTGCCGGTTCATGAATGGGGCGCCTTCCGCGACCAGGTCATCGGCACCGCCATCCTCCTGCTGCTGATCATGGCCATCACCGACATGCTGAACACCCCGCCGGGTGCGAACCTGGCCCCGTTCGTCATCGGCCTCGTCGTCGTCGCGATCGGCATGGCGTGGGGGACCAACGCGGGCTACGCGATCAACCCGGCCCGTGACTTCGGCCCCCGGCTGGCAAGCTTCATCACCGGTTACGGCGGAGCATGGCGGGATCAGTACGGAAATCTCTACTTCTGGGTACCCATCGTCGGCCCCCTGATCGGCGGGCTGCTCGGCGCGGGTCTGTACAAGGGCCTCGTCGGCCGGTTCCTGCCGGCCGCCGAGCCCGAACCACCGGGACGGGTCCCGGCGAGCGAAAACCGATAACACCGGCCGGAGAGGTGGCACATCATGGCGGACTTCATCGGCGCGGTGGATCAAGGAACCACCAGCACCCGATTCATGATCTTCGACCACGGCGGCAACGAAGTCGCCAAGCACCAGCTGGAGCACGCACAGATCCTGCCCCGCTCCGGCTGGGTGGAGCACGACCCGGTGGAGATCTGGGAGCGCACCAACTCGGTGATGCAGAACGCCCTGCGCTACGGCGGCCTGTCCCCCCAGGACCTGGCGGCGATCGGAATCACCAACCAGCGTGAGACCACGGTGGTCTGGGACCCGCGCAACGGGCGGCCCTACTACAACGCGATCGTCTGGCAGGACACCCGGACCGACGCCATCGCGGCGAACCTCGAACGCACGGGCCAGGGCGAGGTGATCCGCCGCAAGGCCGGGCTGCCGCCGGCCACCTACTTCTCCGCCGGCAAGATCCAGTGGATCCTGGAGAACGTCGACGGTGTACGGGAAGCGGCGGAGGCGGGCCACGCCCTCTTCGGCAACACGGACGCCTGGGTCCTGTGGAACCTGACGGGCGGCCCCGACGGCGGCATCCACGCCACCGACGTGACCAACGCGAGCCGCACCATGCTGATGAACCTGGAAACCCTCGACTGGGACGACGAACTCCTGGGCTTCTTCGGCATCCCCCGGGCGATGCTGCCCACGATCAACCCCTCGTCGCACCCGGAAGCCTTCGGCGCCACACGCACCTCCCGGCCGCTGCGCGCCGCCGTGCCCATCGGCGGGGTCCTCGGCGACCAGCAGGCGGCGACGGTCGGACAGGTCTGCTTCTCACCCGGCGAGGCCAAGAACACCTACGGCACGGGCAACTTCCTGTTGCTCAACACCGGCACGGAGCTGGTCCGCTCCCAGCACGGTCTCCTCACCACCGTGGCCTACCAGTTCGGTGACAGCCCCGTGGTCTACGCGCTGGAAGGATCCATCGCGGTGACCGGCTCCGCGGTGCAGTGGCTGCGCGACCAGATGAAGATCATCAAGACCGCGGCCGAGAGCGAGGATCTCGCCCGTACGGTCGAGGACAACGGCGGCATGTACTTCGTCCCCGCGTTCTCGGGCCTCTTCGCCCCCTACTGGCGCTCCGATGCCCGGGGAGCGATCGTCGGCCTGGCCAGGTACAACGACAACGCGCACCTGGCACGAGCCACCCTTGAAGCCATCTGCTACCAGAGCCGCGATGTGGTCGAGGCCATGGAACAGGACTCCGGCGTCCACCTCGATGTGCTCAGGGTCGACGGCGGTGTGACCGCCAACAACCTCTGCATGCAGATCCAGGCAGACGTCCTCGGCGTCCCCGTCAGCCGTCCCGCCGTCGCGGAGACCACCGCGCTGGGCGCCGCCTACGCGGCCGGACTGGCAACGGGCTTCTGGCGGGACACCGACGAGCTGCGCACCCACTGGCACGAGTCCGAGCGGTGGGAACCCCAGTGGTCCGACGAACAGCGCGCGGACGGTTACGCGGGCTGGAAGAGGGCCGTGGAACGCACTCTGGACTGGGTGAAGGTTCCCTGAGCGTCGGGCCGCTGCCGAGAGATGGCGCGGAGGGCCCGGTCGTCCCTGACGGTCACTCGTCCGGGCCCTCGATGAGTTGCTCCGTCCAGATGGTCTTGCCTGAGGCGGTGTACCGGCTGCCCCAGCGGTGGGTGAGCTGGGCGACGAGGAACAGCCCCCGGCCGCCCTCGTCGGTGAGGCGGGCCCGGCGCAGATGGGGCTGCGTCTGGCTGGTGTCGGACACCTCGCAGATCAGCCGTCGGTCCTTGATGAGCCGGAGCAGCACCGGGCCACCGGCGTAGCGCATGGCGTTGGTGACGAGTTCACTGACGATCAGTTCCGTGGTGAACACGAGCTCGTCGAGCCCCCACCGGGTCAACTGGGCGGCCGTCTCGGCCCGGGCATCCGCGACCCGCTCCATCTCCGCGGGGTACTCCCACGCGGCCACCGCCCCTCCGGCCGATATCCGCACGCGCGCCACCAGCAGTGCCGCGTCGTCGTCCGGCGGCTCGCCGAGGACGGGGGCGAGGAGTGCCTGCCCCAGATCCTGCACCCGCAGCGGGTGCCGCCCACCGGGCGCCGGCCCGGTCCCGAGCCGCTGGGCCACGGCATCACGCGTACCGCCCTGGGCGAGTGAGCCGGCCAGGAACGCGAGGACGTCTCCGGGTGCGATGTCCAGTTCGACGGGTTCGAACGGTGCACCGCCGAGCCCCAGGGCAGCCCCCGCGGGGAGCTTCACCGTCCCGGCGGCGCCGCCGTCCGCGGGTGCCAGCAGCGGGGCCGGGTGCCCGGCGCTCGCCATCGAGCAGCGGCCACCGACGGGGTCGTACACCGCGTACAGGCAGGTGGCGCCGCGCACGGAGCCGTCCTTCGCCTCCGGCAGCTGCTGGTCGGCGAGCCGTACGACCAGATCGTCGAGGTGGGTCAGCAATTCGTCGGGGGCCGGGTCGAGGTCGGCGAGGGTACGTACGGCGGTCTGGAGGCGCCCCATGGCAGCGGCGGCGTTCAGCCCATGACCGACGACTGTGCCGACCACGAACGCCACCTGGGTGGAGGACAGGGTGATGACGTCGAACCAGCTCCCGCCGGTACCGGCCGCCGTGCGACCCGGTACGTAGAAGCCCGCGGTGTCCGCCGCGGTCACCGCCAGCACCGGCTGCGGGAGAAGGCTGCGCTGCAGCGCCTCGGCCATGCGGCGCTCCCGGGTGTAGCGGCGGGCGTTGTCGATCGCCAGGCCCGCCCGGGAACCGATGTCCTCGGCCAGCACGGCGGCCTCGTCGTCGAACGGCGCCCGTTCCCCCGTGCGCCAGAGCGCGACCGCGCCGAGCACCCGGCCCCTGGCGCGCAGGGGCACGACCATGAACGACGTGGCGCCCGGAGCCAGCAGCAGCCGCTCGCGGCTCTCGTCGTCGCCGATCCGCGCCCTGAGCTCGGAGACGTCTCGGGCGAAACGCGCGGAGCCGGCGCGGAGCAGTTCGCTCTCCGTCTCCTGGACCCGGACAACCGAGTCGAGGGGATACAGCGCAGCGGGCCAGCGGCCGTCCCGGGCGGCCGCCGCCACCCGCAGCAGCGAGGCGCCGGCCAGCAGATCGCCCGGCTCCTTGCCCACCAGGACCGTCTCCGTCACGTCCACCGCGGCGAGATCCGCGAACTCGGGGACGAGCAGGTCGGTCAGCACCTCCGCGTTGCGCCGAACGCCCAGGGACTGGCCGAGGCTGGAGGCCGCCGCGGCCACCAGAGCCGACCGCCGACGTGAGCGCTCCTGCTCCGTCACGTCGGTGAACGTGACCGCGACACCGTGCAATGTCCCGTCCCTGCCCCGCAGCGGCAGCGCTGAGACGGACACGCTCCGCTCACGGTGGGGACTCTCGGCGAGCCGGGCACTGCTCACGAAGTCGACGAGTGCTTCGCCGGTCTCGGTGACCCGGCGCAGGCGCCCTTCGATACGGGCACCGTCCTCGGGTACGAGCAGACTCCTCAGGTTCTGCCCCAGAGGGCCCCCATCCGCCCGCGGAAGCACCGGGCCGGGCTCGCCGGGAACGGGGTTCGCCCTGGTCATACGGAGGTCGGCGTCATGAATGGCGATGCCCATCCCACTCTGGGTGAACATGGCCCGCAGCAGTGCTTCGTCCTCGTCCCGACGATCGGCGACGGCCACCGGCATGATCCGCACGAGGAACGCCGGCCGTGGTGAGGCTTCCAACGGCAGCAAATCCAGACGTACGGCCAGCGGCTCCCCGGACCTGCGCCGGAGCCCGGCCCGCACGGAGGTGCAGGATGCCTCCGCCGCGCGCTCGCGCAGCTCTTCCCAGACGCCCGGCTCGGCGAAGAGGCCGTCGGCACCGGCATCGCGCAGCTCGTCGGCACGTACCCCGGCCAGTTCCGCGGCATCGGCGGTGCACCCCCGGATCGTCCCGTCCTGGTCGACCACGAGCAAGGCGGCGTCCTCCGGGCGCCCGGAGCCCGGGCCTGGAGTCTGCTCGCTTCCGCTCACTCGTCGATCACTCCCGGGCTGCGGTCACACCGGCTGTGTCCCCTGCGTATCGGCATCTCTCCCGGGGCCGTGCGCACGCAGCCCCTGCCGGCTCTCCCCGGTCATTGTTCCGCAGCCCCTGCGTGTCCGCCTTTCGGCCGGGCCCACCCGTGAAGACGCGCACAGCCGCCCGCCGGCCACGCGCGCGCCGGAGGGTCAGCGCGTCACAAGCTGCCCGGCCCTTACGGCGTCACCGGCGCAGGACCGGCGAGTTTCTTGAGCAATTCGGCGGCGAGCGGACCGGATGAGGCGGGGTTCTGGCCGGTGACGACGTTGCGGTCGACCTGGACGTGCGGCGCCCACGGCTCGCCCACCTCGACCTTCAGACCCGCTTCGGTGAGCCGGTCCTGCAGCAGCCACCTCGCTGTGTCGGCGTTTCCGGCCAGCCGCTCCTCGGTGTTGCTGAAGGCGGTGATCCGGTAGCCGGCGTAGGCGTTCGTCCCGTCCTCCTTGACCGCGGCCAGCAGCGCGGCCGGACCGTGGCACACCACGCCGACCGGGAGTCCGGTCTCCACCGCCTGGGTGAGGATGCGGCCGGAGTCGGCGTCTACCGCCAGGTCCTCCATCGGGCCCTGCCCGCCGGGAACGTACACCGCGCCGAAGTCCCCCACCCGCACCTCGGAGAGCGCCGACGGGCTACCGAATTCCGCAGCGCCTTCCACCACGGCCCGGACCGCGGCGGCGTTCTCGTCACCGCCGTTGGCCCCGGCGCTGAGACTGGCCGGGTCCACCGGCGGCACCACGCCGCCCGGAGTGGCCACGGTGATCTCGTGGCCCGCGGCCTTGAACGCCTCGTACGGGATGACCGCCTCGTCGGCCCAGAAACCGGTGCGCTTCTTGCCGCCGTCGGCCAGCGTCCGCTGGTCAGCACCGGTCATCACAAAAAGAATCTTCGCCATGTGCTCTCCTGGAGGGGTTTCGCGCCGCGTGGTCACCTCCCGCGACGGAGGCGGTCGCCGAGCAGCACCGTGGCGACTCCCAAGACGTTAGACCCGTACGCCGTGGGAGTACCAACAGTGTTGCCGATCCGGGCCATCGGAACTCCGGATGGGAACGATCGGCACCGTGCACCGCATGGCCCGGGCGCACGAGACCGTGACGCCCGCCGGGGCCGCGGAAGCTAGGAGTGGCGGCCTTCGCGAGGACGCGGGCGAGTTCACGGGGGCGGGTGACCATCGGCCAGTGGCCGGAGTCGAGGTCCACATACTCGAGGTGGGTGACGCGGGCGAGCTCAGGACTCTCACCAACGGCGATCCACTCCTCGGCCTGGGCGGGCGTGAATTCGGGGCAGACAACCACGGCGGGTACGTCGAAGCGGCGCTCGTCGGTCAGGCCAGGGGTCGATGCTGCGGAGTGCCCTACCACCAAGGGCGTTCCGGGCGCCGCGTCCACTGCGGCGACCACTGCTTGCGACTGGTCGTCCAGCGTCGCGGAGGCGGTGCCGTCGCCCTGACCCGGGAGGGTGAGCGGCACGGGATGGTGGCCGAGCGCGGTGAGTTCGGGCACGACCTTGTCCCAGGTGGATCCGTCGAGCCACAAGCCGCCGATGAGCAGAATGTCCATGGTGGTTCTCCCGCAGCGGAGTCGCATCTGGTTGCCGTCACGCTATCGGGAGGCTCTGACACCGGGCTCCGGCCGGAATCCGGTCCTCGAACACGGCGACTCGACCCAACCCGGCCCGACGGACCTACGGGTCACAGCGCCAGAGGCCACTCAGAGGGACGCCGCCACTCAATGCAGTTCAGGCCGCGCGCTACCGTGCCCCGCGGCCGGTGGCCGGCGGGGTCCGCGGCCGCAGCCGTTCGCCCTGCGGCCCGAACAGGATCAGATACTCGACCGGCTCGTTGGGGCCTGCGTTCGCCACCCCGTGCAGGGTGCGGGTGTCGAACTCGGCGACGTCCCCGGCGGCCAGGACAAGATCCTGGTCGCCGAGCGCGAGCCACAGTCGCCCGTACAGAACGCACAGCCACTCGTAGCCCTCGTGGGAGACCTGCCGGGGCCGCGCGGGCAATTCCTCGACGGCGGGCAGCACATGCTTGTGGGCGTGCAGGCCGCCGACGTACCGGGTGAGCGGCAGCACCGCCTTGTCGTCCCCGAAGTTGAGCGGCGCCGGGCTGCGGCGCGCGACTGCGGGAGCTGTACCGGCCAGCTCGTCGAGGGAGACGCCGTACTCCTCCGCCAGCTGCAGCACGACCTCCAGGGTGGGCTTGCGCCGACCGGTCTCGATCCGCGACAGCGTGCTCGACGAGATGCCGGTCGCCCGGCTGATACCGGCGAGCGTGGCGCCGTGCTGCTCGCGCGCGGCTCGCAGTCTGGGCCCCATCGCCGCCGGAGTGCCGTCCAGGTCGTCGTCGCCTGCCACCGTTCCCGCTCCTCCCAGCCTTGCCGCTCAACCGCCCTGGGCTGCGATCTTGCCAGAATGGCAATGCGTATCGCGCCGGGGGTCAGCCACGCCGCATGATCGAAAGGTAACCGCGTCCGACCCGCGAACCGAGGAGAAGGCCATGCAGCCCGAACCGACCACCGAGCTCCGCCACCGCATCGTCGAGACCCCGGCCGGGCGCCTGCACCTGGTGGAGCAGGGCACCGGCCCGCTGGTCCTGCTCGTTCACGGCTTCCCCGAGTCCTGGTACTCCTGGCGCCGGCAGCTCCCGGCCCTTGCCGCCGCCGGCTACCGGGCGGTGGCGATCGATGTGCGCGGCTACGGCCGCTCCTCCAAGCCCGCCGCGACCGACGCCTACCGGATGCTCGACCTGGTGCAGGACAACGTGGCCGCGGTGCGCGCCCTCGGTGAGGAGAGCGCGGTGGTCATCGGCCACGACTGGGGAGCCGGCATCGCTGCCTCCTCCGCCCTGCTCCACCCCGAAGTCTTCCGCGCCGTCGGCCTGCTGAGCGTCCCCTACGCGCCGCCGGGTGGTCCCCGCCCCACCGACATCTTCGGCCGGATCGGCGGCCCTGAACAGGAGTTCTACGTCTCCTACTTCCAGGAGCCCGGCCGCGCCGAGGCGGAGATCGAGCCAGACGTCCGTGGCTGGCTCGCCGGCTTCTACGCGGCGCTGTCCGCCGACACCATGCCCGCCCAGGGCGACCCCGACCCGCACTTCGTCACCCACGGCGGCCGGCTGCGCGACCGCTTCCCCGCGGGCAGGCTTCCCGCCTGGCTGAGCGAGGACGACCTGGACGTCTACGCCGCGGAGTTCGAGCGCACCGGCCTGACCGGCGCCCTCAACCGCTACCGCAACATGGACCGCGACTGGGAAGACCTCGCCCCTCACCGCGGAGCCCCGATCAAGCAGCCGTCCCTGTTCATCGGCGGCACCCTCGACGCCTCCACCACCTGGATGGCCGACGCCATCGACGCCTACCCCACCACTCTCCCCGCTCTGTTCGCCTCCCACCTGCTGGAAGGCTGCGGCCACTGGATCCAGCAGGAACGCCCCGCCGAGGTCAACCGCATGCTGACCGACTGGCTCACCACCCTCCAGGGCTGAACCGGCCACGCCGGGCACCCGGACGGTCTGCCTGAGATGTCATGGCAGATCTCTTCTCGTCGATGCACGCCGAACCGGTTGCGCCCGTACGCGTACGCCGTTCACCTTCAGCTCCCGGTCGGGGACATGGCCTGTGCGACGGTGAGGGAGTATCGGACGGCGTCGGCGAATCGGTCGGGCTGGTAGGGGCAGGCGTCAACCATCTCCGCGCGCCGGCGCCGTACGCGCGCTGACGTCGTTGGTAGACCGGGCGGGCTCGGCCTTCCACCGAGCCCCCCGCGACGGCCCCGTATCGGAGCCGGACATGTGTCACGTCGTCAGCGCTGCAGTGTCAGCAGACCAGGACGGTAGGGCAGGAGGCCGTAGTCGCCGCCGGAGTCGGGGCTGCGCCCCTGGTAGAGCAACTGCAGATTGCAGGGATCGACGGTCATGGTCTGGTCGGGGCTTGAGCGGATCAGTTCGCCGTGGCTGATGTCGTTGGTCCAGGCGGCGCCGCTGTTGGCCTTGCCGGCGAAGGGGTTGTTCTCGGTCGCGGCCTGGGGTGTCCACGCGCCGTTCAGACTGGTTGCCGTGAACGAGCGGAAGTAGCGGCCCTGCGAGCCGATCGCCTCGACGATCATGAGGTAGCGGTTCTGGCCCTGCATCTTGTAGACCTGCGGGGCTTCGAACAGGTTGTTCGTCGTATCGCTCATGATCACTGTCGAGGTCGCGCCGAAGCTGCCCGGAAAGTTCCCGATCGGCATACTGGCCCGGTAGATCTTGCCGTTGTCGCCCGCGAAGAACAGGTACATGCTCGTTTCGTCACCGATGAGCGTCTGGTCGATGGGTCCTGTTCCGGAGTCGGGGATGCTTCCGGAGAAGAGGACCTGCGGGGATGACCAGCCGTTCGGGTTGGTGGGATCGCTCGACGTCCGGTAGGAGAAGGCGGACCCGCCCCACTGGTAGGCGAGCACCCAGATACCCTTCGGCGCGAAGTAGAAGAGCGTAGGCGCGACAGTGGAAGCTGACATCGCGTTCTGGCCGGCCGAGGCCATCTCCGACCAATCGGACAACAGGCCGAAGTTCATCGAACCCCAACTCGTCCCCGTGTCGTGGGTCGTCGCATAGACGAGCTGTTTGCCCTCGTAGGGGACGACGGTGAAGTCCTTCAACGAGACCCACCCCGGCTTGGGCTGCGCCAACGGGCCCGATGATGTCCAGCGGTATGTCCCCGGAAGATCGCACGGGCCGGGGTCGCCGCCGCCGACCTTGACGAGCTGCCACTGCTGGTTGGTGCCGTTCCAGTCGTCGTACTGGACGGTGTTCGCGTTGTCTGCGGTGGAGGCGCCTTGCACCTCGAGGGCCTTGCCGCTGTGGCGCGACATGAACCTAACGTAGCCATCCGAGCTGTCGGCCAGTCGCCATTGCTGGTTGGCGGCGTTCAGGTCGCCCCACTGGACGATCGATCCGCCGTTCGCGGTGGACCAGTTGTAGACGTCCAGCACCTTGCCCGAGTGGCGGGACTTGATGCGGTAGTAGCCGCCCCCGGAATCGACGAACTGCCACTGCTGCTGGCTCTGATCGTTCCTGGTCCACTGAGTGATGCGGGCACCGTCGGCGGTCGCCAAGTTGTAGACGTCCAGGGCCTTGCCGCTGTTGCGATTGACCAGCACGTACGAGGCGTTGGGGTCCACGGTCGCCGCCTCGGCGGGCTGGGCGCCGAGGAAGGTGGCCACGAGCAACAAGGGTGCAAGGACCGCGAGCAGGCGTCTGGGCCGGGCCGGGGACGAGTGGCGATACCACATGAGCTGCGCCTCCTAGGGGCTGGGTTGAGGTGACCCTGATGAACAGCGGAGCGGAAGTGCCGTGGGTCCGGGGCGGTTTCGAAAGTTTCGAGGATTCCCGGATGCTTTGACGCCACAAGCTAGGGATGCGCGGTTCTCCGGTCAAGGCTTGCCACTGATCTGCCCACAAACAGCACCTCCCCTTGGGGCCTGACACGCGATCACGCCGACCAGCCCTCTCCCGAGTGCGCGAATAGAATTCGCCAGCCCAAGGCGCATGCGCGGAGAAGGAAGGACGAGCAAGAAGCGTCCACGCACTCGCCCCGACCGGGGCCCGACGACGTCCGCCGACGGCGGCGCCGGGGCTGCATTCCGAATAACCAGGGTGTCGGAAAGTTTCGGATAGCCAATCGAAACTTCTTCTGCTGGGAGTATTGACGGCCCCTCACCGATGCCTCAATCATCCCTGTCTGAGGAACTGGCCGCGGTCCGAGATACCGAACGTCGGCCTCGGCATTCTGCGCTGCACGGCAGATCCGCGCACCGCATCAGTCCTTCCGTGATTTCCACCTTGGAGGCACAGCCATGGGCTCCTACGCCCTTCCCAGACCCGTTGTCCGCCGGAAAACTCGCAGCCTGCTGTTGGCGCTGGTCGTCGGCGTCCTCGGTACGTCCGCCGCGCTGGTCGCGTCACCAGGAGCGCACGCCGCCGAGAGCACGCTGGGCGCCGCGGCGGCGCAGAGCGGCCGGTACTTCGGCACCGCCATCGCCTCGGGCAAGTTGGGCGACGCGGCGTACACGTCGATCGCCAACCGTGAGTTCAACATGGTGACGGCCGAGAACGAGATGAAGATCGACGCCACCGAACCGCAGCGGGGCCAGTTCAACTTCAGCTCCGCCGACCGCGTCTACAACTGGGCGGTGCAAAACGGCAAGGAGGTGCGTGGCCACACCCTGGCCTGGCACTCCCAGCAGCCCAGCTGGATGCAGAGCCTCAGTGGCAACGATCTGCGCCAGGCGATGATCGGCCACATCAACGGCGTGATGGCCCACTACAAGGGCAAGATCGTCCAGTGGGACGTCGTGAACGAGGCCTTCGCCGACGGAAGTTCGGGCGCCCGGCGCGACTCCAACCTGCAGCGCAGCGGCAACGACTGGATCGAGCTCGCCTTCCGCACCGCGCGCGCCGCCGACCCGTCCGCCAAACTCTGCTACAACGACTACAACGTCGAGGACTGGACCTGGGCCAAGACCCAGGCCATGTACTCCATGGTCCGGGACTTCAAGCAGCGCGGCGTACCGATCGACTGCGTCGGCTTCCAGTCGCACTTCAACAGCGGCAGCCCCTACAACAGCAACTTCCGCACCACGCTGCAGAACTTCGCCGCCCTCGGCGTCGACGTGGCCGTCACCGAGCTGGACATCCAGGGCGCCTCGCCCACGACCTACGCCAATGTGACCAACGACTGCCTGGCCGTCGAGCGCTGCCTCGGCGTCACCGTATGGGGTGTGCGCGACAGCGACTCCTGGCGAGCGGAGCACACACCGCTGCTGTTCAACAACGACGGCAGCAAGAAAGCCGCCTACTCCGCCGTCCTCAACGCACTCAATGCCGGCGACACAACTGAGCCCCCGGCGGGTTCCGGACAGATCAAGGGCGTCGGTTCGAGCCGCTGTCTGGATGTGCCCAACGCCGGCACCAACGACGGCACCCAGCTCCAGCTGTGGGACTGCGGCAGCAGCACCAACCAGCAGTGGGTGGCCACCGACTCGGGTGAGCTCCGGGTCTACGGCGACAAATGCCTGGACGCCGCCGGCACGAGCAACGGCAGCAAGGTCCAGATCTACAGCTGCTGGGGCGGCGACAACCAGAAGTGGCGCGTCAACTCAGACGGATCCATCGTCGGCGTCCAGTCCGGCCTCTGCCTCGACGCCGTCGGGACTGGCACCGCCAACGGCACCCAGATCCAGCTTTACTCCTGCTCGAACGGCAGCAACCAGCGCTGGGCCCTGACCTGACGGGACCTGCCACAGACGAAGGGGCGAACCGATGACGGCCTGCGGTGCGGTTTCTCCCTCCCTCCAGGAAGACATCGTTGACGGTCCCGGGTCGCCGCAGTTGATCCGGGGTCCGCCGAGGCGGCGACGGTAGGTAGGACGCTCGGCCTACACCCCTGAGCTGGACCGATGCGGTGTCCGTGGCGCCGGAGATCTGCTGGTCGTCCAGGTCTCCGCTGATCGTCAGGATCGAGGTCCGTGCGTCGAGAGGTGCGCTGGGCGGGTCACCGCGTCGAGGTTTTCGGTGGTCTGCTTCGTGCTGCCGCGCCCGACGGGTTCGTGGAGCAGGGAGACGTGCTGCGGCAGGTGCACTGCCTCGCCATCGTGTGGATCTTCACCCAGTCCGCGGCGAGCGGTCTTCATCACGCGCCTGCCGGCCGGGTTGCTGGTCAGCTTCTGGATGAGGCTGCGAACGGTGATGTCCCGGAGGGTCTGGAGGACGAACACGGCAGTCCGTCCTTGCGGCCGAGGTGTTGCCGGGGTCGCGATGAAGGGCCGCAGCCTCTGGCCGTACTCGCGCGGGGCCCGGGGAATGTTGTCGGGTTGCGCTGCAGGGTGGTTCCGAGGAGGTCGGCGCCGGCCAGGGAACTGGGGACCTTGAAGGCGTCGCCGACGCAAGCGACTCTTTGATGAATTCGCAGTTCAGGAGGGGTCGAGGGCCAAGTCCGGCACTCGACCCGCTCCACGGAGGAAAACAGGTCGAGTGACCTACCCGAACCACAAAACAGCAGGTCAGACGCCCTTGTCCGCAGGCTCCAGAATCGCCACGCACTCAACGTGCGACGTCATCGGGAACAGGTCGAACGCCCGCAGCGTCCGCACCTTGTACCCCCCGTCCCGGAAGTACGCGATGTCCCGCGCCAGCGCCGCCGGGTCGCACGCCACGTACGCGATCTTGCGCGCGCCCAGCGACGCCAGGTGCTTGACCGTGGCCTTGCCCGCGCCCGCGCGCGGCGGGTCCAGGACGATCAGGTCGCATTCCGTGATGCCCGTGCGCGGCAGCACCTGGTCGACCTTGCCGTGTTCGATGCGGACCCGGTCCAGGTCCTTCAGGTTGTGCCGGGCGTCCTCGACGGCGCGCTTGCCGGACTCGATGCCCAGCACCGCGCCCTTCTCGCCGATGCGCTGGCCGATGGCGCCGGCGAACAGGCCGACGCCGCAGTAGAGGTCCAGCGCCATGTCGTTCTTGCGCGGCAGCAGGCCCTGCATGACCGCGCGGACCAGCGTGTCGGCCGCCTGCGGGTGCACCTGCCAGAAGCCGCCCGAGCCGACGCGGTACGTACGGTCGTCGGCGCGCTCGCGGACGAAGGCGCGGCCGTGGACGCGGTGGACGCCGCCGTCCTTCTCGTCGACGCGGAGCACGGAGACGGGCTTGTCGAGCTCGACGAGCGGGAGGCGGCCGCCCTCGCGGGGGGTCAGGATGACCTGGCGGTCGTGGGAGCCCGTGGCGGAGATGGCCTCCACCGTGGCCATCTGTGGCCAGTCCTGCTTCTCGATGCCGAGCTCGGAGACGCCAGGAGCGGCGATCAGGCAGTGGTCGATCGGCTGGACCTCGTGCGAGCGGTGCTTGCGCAGTCCGACCAGGCCGTCCGCGTCGACGGCGTACTGCACGCGGGTGCGCCACGCGGGGACCTCGCCCGGCGGGAGCTTGTCGCCCTCGGCCGGCATGACCGTGCCGTCCCAGCCGGCCTCCTCGGGCGTGAGGCCCGCGAGGCGCTGGAGCTGCTCGGCGATCACTTCGCCCTTGAGGCGGCGCTGGGCGCCGGGCTTGGCGTGCTGCCAGTCGCAGCCGCCGCACTTGCCGGGCCCGGCGTACGGACAGGGGGCCTCGACCCGGTCCTTGGAGGCCTCGATGACCGTGACCGCGTCGGCGCGCAGGAAACGGGAGTCGCTCCCGCCCTCGGTGACCCGGGCGACGACCTTCTCGCCGGGGAGGGTGTGGCGCACGAAGAGCACCTGGCCCTCGGACGTACGGGCGATGCAGTGGCCGCCGTGGGCGACGGGGCCGACCTCGACCTCGTACTCCCGACCGATCAGATCCTCCCCTGCCTGTGACTCCCCGGCCTGTGACTCCCCGGCCTGCGACGACGTCGATTCGTTCTGCATGAGGGGGTGGCTCCAGAGGTCAGGAAAAAGGAAAACGGCGAAACGGCCGGACAACAGCCCACCAGTCTACGTGGGCGGAAGCCGGCCGCTTACCACAGGCGGAGCGTGGAGTCAGCCCTTCTGGCTCGGATCCTTGTGACGCCGCTCCACGGGGCCGCGACGTACCGATCCGGGTGCGATCCAGTCCGCACGCCTCCTGGCACGCACCTTCGCGGCCTCGGAGGACTCCAGCTGGTAGGGCACCGAGGTCACCATCACGCCCGGCGTGAAGAGGAGCCTGCCCTTGAGCCGCAGCGCGCTCTGGTTGTGCAGCAGGTGCTCGTACCAGTGGCCGACCACGTACTCGGGGATGTAGACGCTGATGACGTCACGCGGGCGGTCCTTGCGCAGGCTCTTGACGTAGTCGATGACCGGCCGGGTCACCTCTCGGTAGGGCGAGTCGAGGATCTTCAGCGGGATGTCGATGCCACGCCGCTCCCAGTCGTTCCTGAGCGCCTTCGTCTCGTCCGGGTCGACGCTGATGGACAGCGCCTCCAGCTGGTCCGAGCGCACCAGCTTGGCGTACGCGAGTGCGCGCAGCGTGGGCCGGTGGAGCTTGGAGACCAGGACGATCGAGTGGACCCGCGAAGGCCTCACGGTGTCGTCGGACGGGGTGTCGGACGCGGCGATCTCCTCGGCGACCCGGTCGTAGTGCTTGCGGATCGCGGTCATCGTGCCGAAGAAGATCACCATGCCGAGCAGCGCGACCCAGGCGCCGTGGGTGAACTTGGTGGCCAGGACGACGACCAGGACCAGTCCGGTGAAGAACGCGCCGAAGGTGTTGATCGCCCGGGAGCGGACCATGTGCCGGCGCGCGGCCGGGTCCTTCTCGGTACGCAGATGGCGGTTCCAGTGCCGAACCATGCCGGTCTGGCTGAGCGTGAAGGAGACGAAGACACCGACGATGTAGAGCTGGATCAGCCGGGTCGAGTCGGCCCCGTAGATCCAGACGAGCAGGATCGCGGCCCCGGCGAGCAGGACGATGCCGTTGGAGAAGGCGAGCCGGTCACCGCGGGTGTGCAGCTGGCGGGGCAGGTAGCGGTCCTGGGCGAGGATCGAGCCGAGGAGCGGGAAGCCGTTGTACGCGGTGTTCGCGGCGAGGAAGAGCACGAGGGCGGTGGCCGCCGCGAGGAAGACGAAGAAGAACGTCCCGTCGCCGAAGACCGCCGCGGCGACCTGGGAGATGACCGGGTCCTGGGTGAAGCCCGCGCCGACAGCGACGCCGTTGTGGATCAGGTCCTTCGCCGGGTTCTCCGCCATCTTCACGTCGGTGGCCATGGCCAGGCCGATGATGCCGCAGAACATGGTGACGGCCAGCAGGCCCATCGCCGCGAGGGTGGTCGCGGCGTTCTTGCTCTTCGGCTTGCGGAAGGCGGGGACGCCGTTGCTGATCGCCTCGACGCCGGTGAGGGCCGCGCATCCGGAGGAGAAGGCGCGCAGGAGCAGGAAGACGAGGGCGAAGCCGGCGAGGCCCTGGTGCTCGGGCTTGATCTCGTAGTCGGAGGTGGGCGCGTGCATGGTGTCGCCGAGGGCCAGCCCCCGGATCGCGCCCCAGAGGATCATCACGAAGACCCCGGCCACGAACAGGTAGGTCGGGATGGCGAAGAGCTTGCCCGACTCCTTGACGCCCCGGAGGTTCATCAGCGTCAGCAGCACGATGGCGCCGATGGCGCAGAACGTCTTGTGCTCGATGACGAAGGGGATGGCGGAGCCGAGGTTCTCCACGCCCGAGGAGATCGACACGGCGACGGTGAGGACGTAGTCCACGAGGAGGGCGCTGGCGACGGTCAGACCGGCCTTGGGGCCGAGGTTGGTGTTGGCGACCTCGTAGTCGCCTCCCCCGCTCGGGTACGCGCGGACGTTCTGCCGGTACGAGGCGACGACCGTGAACATCAGGACCACGACCGCGACGGCGATCCACGGGCTGAAGTGGTATGCCGACACGCCCGCGATGGACAGCACGAGGAGGACTTCTCCAGGTGCGTACGCAACGGAGGACAGCGGGTCGGATGCGAAGACGGGGAGCGCGATGCGCTTGGGGAGGAGCGTCTCCCCCAGCTTGTCGCTGCGCAGCGCCCGGCCGATCAGGATCCGTTTGGGCACGTCGGTCAGTTTGGACACGGTGAGGATCGTAAGCGCTGCCGGGACACGCCGCCGAAGCACCACCCCCTCCGCACCCGGAAAACCTTCATAATTACCCGCCCTCACCGGAAAAGTCCATGGAATCCTTAACGAAATCCTTGCGGTGCGGGCCGGTCGTGGCCCTCGGTGGCTCCCCCTCCCGCCCAGCGGCTCGCCTCCCTTTGCTCATCGGCCCGCGGGATACGCACACTCGGATGAGGCGGTCCGGGCGCCGCCGCATAAGCTCATCCAAGGGCAACGCCGAAGGTGGTTGCCCCATTGTTTGCCCCGCAAGCTGAGAGAGAAGTGTGAGCAGGGTGTTTTCGCAGGTCATCCGGACGACCAGGACGGCGGGGTAGGCGCAAGGTGCACATCGTCATCATGGGCTGCGGGCGCGTCGGAGCCGCTCTCGCGCAGACCCTGGAGCAGCAGGGGCACACGGTCGCCGTGATCGACCAGGACCCCACGGCGTTCCGCCGGCTCGGTTCCGGCTTCGGCGGCAGGCGGGTCAGCGGGGTCGGCTTCGACCAGGACACCCTGCGCGAGGCCGGGATCGAGGAGGCCGGAGCGTTCGCGGCCGTCAGCAGCGGCGACAACTCCAACATCATCGCCGCCCGGGTGGCCCGCGAGATGTTCGGCATCGAGAACGTCGCGGCGCGCATCTACGACCCGCGGCGTGCCGAGGTCTATCAGCGTCTGGGTATCCCCACGGTCGCAACGGTCCGCTGGACGGCGGATCAGATGCTGCGGCGGCTGCTGCCGTCGGGCGCCGAGCCGCTGTGGCGCGACCCGAGCGGCGGTGTGCAGCTCGCGGAGGTGCACACCACACCGTCCTGGATCGGGCACAAGATCAGCACACTGCAGGAGGAGACGGGCGTCCGCGTCGCCTTCCTCACCCGGTTGGGTGAGGCCATACTGCCGACGTCGCAGACGGTTCTGCAGGAGGGCGACCTGGTCCACGTGATGATGCGTACGGACGAGATCGCGAAGGTCGAGGAGGCCTTTGCCGAAGGTCCCGAGGAGGGCGGTCACTGATGCGCGTCGCGATTGCCGGGGCCGGTGCGGTGGGCCGTTCCATCGCGGCCGAGCTCCTGGAGAACGGGCACGAGGTGCTGCTGATCGACAAGGCGCCGACCGCCATCTCGGTGGAGCGCGTCCCGATGGCCGAGTGGCTCCTCGCGGACGCCTGCGAGATCACGTCGCTCGACGAGGCGGCGCTGCAGCGCTGCAACGTCGTGATCGCCTCGACGGGTGACGACAAGGTCAACCTTGTCGTCTCACTGCTCGCGAAGACCGAGTACGGCGTCCCGCGGGTCGTGGCCCGCGTGAACAACCCGAAGAACGAGTGGCTGTTCAACGAGTCCTGGGGCGTCGATGTCGCGGTCTCCACTCCGCGTCTGATGTCCGCCCTGGTCGAGGAGGCGGTGAGCGTCGGCGATCTCGTCCGGCTGCTGCGCTTCAGCCACGGCGACGCCAACCTGGTCGAGCTGACACTGCCCCCGGAGTCGGCGCTGGCCGGCATCCGGGTGAGCGCTGTGGCCTGGCCCGAGGACACCTCGCTCGTCACGATCATCCGTGGCACCCGTGTGCTGACGCCGAGCCCCGAGGAGACCCTGGAGGCCGGTGACGAGCTGCTGTTCGTGGCCGCCCAGGCCCGCGAGGAGCAGCTCGAGGACCTGCTGTCGGTCCGCCGCGAGCCCACCGAGGACTGAGGCGGGGCTGAGGCGGGGCGTGCCCGAGCACGCTGAAGGGGCCCGGACCGTACGTCGATGACGTACGGGTCCGGGCCCCTTCCCGTGGGCGGCGGAGGAAGCCCCGGCCCGCCCGGACTCAGTCCGTACGGCGGTGCCTGGCGGGACCGGCGTCGCGCTCCGGGCCGGCGAAGCCCGTGGTCAGGTCCTGTTCGGCCTGTGCGAACCCGGGGGCCAGGCTGTCCTCGACCGCCTTGCGGGCCTTGCGGTCCTTCTCCGCCCGCTCCTCCGCCTCCATCTCCGCGAAGACGTCGATGGGCGGCGGCGCCTTGGCGAGGAAGACCCAGGTCAGATACACGGCGAGCAGGAACGGCGGGATCTTGAGCGCGACCAGCACCCATCCGAGCTGAGCGGTGTCGGCCCACCAGTACAGCGGGAAGAGGATCGCGCACTTGGCGAGCAGGATCAGCCCCCAGGCGTAACTCGCCTTGGCGTACGCCTTCTTACGGCCGGGGTTCCTGGTGCGCCAGGAGAGGTTCTCCTTGAAGACCGGGCCGAGGATCAGCCCGATCAGCGGAACCCCGGCGATCGTCGTGACGAGGTACGCGAGGGCGAGTCCGAGCGTGTAGATCATGCCCGGCAGGTAGAAGTCCTTGGCGTTGCCCGTCATCTTCGCGAAGAGCACACCGAAGGCCACGCCGAAGACGCCGCTGAAGGCGTGCTTGACGGTGTCCTTGCGGAGCAGCCGTACGACGACGAGGAGCAACGAGACGGCCAGCGCGGCGACCGCCGAGGCCGTCAGGTCCTTGTTGATGGTGAAGATCGTGACGAAGAGCAGCCCCGGCAGGACTGTCTCCACCATGCCGCGCACGCCGCCGAAGGCCTCGAAGAGCGCGGCTTCCGTGACCGCCTTCGCGTCGGCGTCCTGCTGGTCGGTGCGGTGGGGCTGGTCCGTTTCGGACGTCGGCTTGTCGAGAGACGTCACCGGCTACTCCTTGCCGAGCGGTCGGAGTTCGTATTTGGGATTGAACAGCACCCGGCGGCCGTGGCTCATGGCTACGCGGCCCGAAGCGATGAGCTTGCGGCCCGGCTCGATGCCGACGATGGAACGCCGGCCCAGCCAGACCACGTCGAGCGGCGCCGTGCCGTCGAAGAGCTCCGCCTCCAGGGCGGGCACTCCGGCACGCGGACGCAGGGTGACCGTCCGCAAGGTACCAGTGACCTTGACGATCTGACGGTCCGAGCACTCGGAAATGCGCGTGCAGCCCGAAGCGTGCGTGTCCTCCCGCAGCTCCTCGGACTCCAGGTCCTCCTGGGAGCTGGACAGCCGGTCGAGCATGCGGCGGAAGCGGCCGGACGGCCTCGGGGTCCCGCCTGACTTCTCGGATCGGGGAACAGCGCTCATACCCGAAGGGTACCGGTCTCCTGTGGTCCGGGCGGGCGGGGACAGATGCCACCCGAACGAGTGAGGCCGCTCACTCCGGAACGGACCGTCCCCGCTCGAAGCGGTAGCCCATGCCGGGCTCGGTCACGAAGTGCCTGGGGTGCGAGGGATCCGCCTCCAGCTTGCGGCGCAGCTGCGCCATGTAGACCCGCAGATAGTTGGTCTCGGTCCCGTACGAGGGCCCCCAGACCTCCTGGAGCAGCTGCTTCTGGCTGACGAGTCGCCCGGCGTTGCGGACGAGGACCTCCAGCAGGTGCCACTCGGTGGGCGTAAGCCGCACGTCGCGGCCCTCGCGGTGCACCTTCTTCGCCGACAGGTCGACGGTGAACCCCTCGGTCTCGACGAGCACCAGGTCGTCGCCGACGTCCTGGCCGACCGGTTCCGCCCGGCGTACGGCCGCGCGCAGACGGGCCAGCAGCTCGTCCATGCCGAACGGCTTGGTGACGTAGTCGTCGGCACCGGCGTCCAGCGCCTCGACCTTCTCGTCGGAGGTGTGCCGTGCGGAGAGCACGAGGATCGGCACCCGGGTCCAGCCGCGGAGGCCCCTGATCACCTCGACGCCGTCCATGTCCGGCAGCCCGAGGTCGAGGACGACGACGTCGGGGTGCCGTGCCGCCGCGAGCTGGAGGGCGGTCGCCCCGTCGGGCGCCGCGTCCACCTCGTACCTGCGCGCCTTCAGATTGATCACGAGGGCGCGCACGATCTGCGGCTCGTCGTCGACCACGAGCACCCGGGTCATCGCGGACCTGCCTTTCCTGAAAACGTGTACGGGGCGGGGGTGTGCCCCGGGGATCTCACGAGGCGACGCGCACGGGCGCGCCGGGTCCTGCCCGCACCTGCCCCGGCGCGGCCGTGAGCGTGAGGACCATGGTGAGACCGCCGCCCGGGGTGTCCTCGGCGTCCAGCGTGCCGCCCATCGACTCCACAAAACCGCGGGCGACGGCGAGCCCGAGGCCGACCCCGGCACCGCGCGGGGCGTCACCGTACCGCTGGAACGGCTCGAATATGCGTTCCTTGGCCTCGTCCGGGACTCCGCGGCCGCGGTCGGCCACCCTCAGCTCGACGCGTTCGCCCAGGGCGCTGGCGGCGACGGTGACGCGTTCCCTGCCGGGGCTGTACTTGACGGCGTTCTCCACGATGTTGGCGACCGCCCGCTCCAGCAGCCCGGGGTCCACGGCGACCATGGGCAGCGTCTCGGGGATGTCCAGGTCGACGCTGCCCTCGGGTACGCCGCCGAGGGCCATCGGGACGACCTCGTCGAGGTCGAGCTCGCGGATCAGCGGGGTAACCGTGCCGGTCTGCAGGCGCGACATGTCGAGCAGGTTGCCGACCAGGTGGTCCAGGCGGTCGGCGCCGTCCTCGATGGCCGCGAGGAGCTCCGCCTCGTCCGCGTCGGACCAGGAGACGTCATCGGAGCGCAGGGAGCTCACCGCGGCCTTGATGGCGGCCAGCGGGGTACGCAGGTCGTGGCTGACGGCGGCGAGCAGCGCGGTCCTGATCCGGTTGCCCTCGGCGAGCCGTCTGGCGGCCTCCGCCTCTCCCACCAGGCGCTGCCGGTCGAGCACCACGGCGGCCTGCGCGGCGAATGCGCCGAGGACCCGGCGGTCCTCCGCGGGCAGCACGCGGCCGGAGAGCGCCAGCGCCATGTGGTCGCCGACGGGCATGTCCACGTCCGCGTCGTCCGGCCGGGCCACCGGCGCGGGCCCGACGGATCCGGCGCAGGTCCAGGGCTCGACGTCGCTCTGCCGCTCCAGGAGGGCGACGGATTCCATGCCGAAGGTCTCGCGGACCCGGTCGAGCAGCGCGTCCAGGGCCGTCTCGCCCCGCAGGACGCTGCCGGCGAGCGTGGAGAGGATCTCCGACTCGGCGCGCAGCCGTGCGGCCTGGTGGGTGCGCCGGGCCGCCAGGTCGACCACGGAGGCGACCGCTACCGCCACCGCGAAGAAGATCACGATGGCGACGAAGTTCTCGGGGTCCTGGACGGTCAGGGTGTGGGTGGGCGGTGTGAACCAGTAGTTCAGGAGCAGGGAGCCCGCCGCGGCGGAGGCGAGCGCGGGGGCCAGGCCCCCGAGCAGCGCGGCGGCGACGGTCAGGAAGAGGAAGAGCAGGACATCGTTGGCGAGCCCCGGCCCGTTCTCCATTCCGTGCAGGAGCAGGGTCAGGAGGGCCGGTCCGCCGACGCCGGCGAGCCAGCCCGAGACGATCCGGGTGCGGCTGAGGCGGGCCCCGCGCGCGATCGGCAGCCCGCGCCCCTTGGCGACCTCCTCGTGCGTGACGATGTGCACGTCGAGGTCGGGGCCGGACTCGCGGGCGACGGTGGCGCCGACCCCGGGGCCGTAGATGTACTGCCAGGTCTTGCGGCGGCTGGAGCCGAGGACGATCTGGGTGGCGTTGACGCCCCGGGCGAACGCGAGGAGCGCCGAGGGTATGTCGTCGCCGATGACGTGGTGGAAGGTGCCCCCGAGGTCCTCCACGAGGGTGCGCTGGACTGCGAGTTCCTTGGGCGAGGCGGAGGTCAGTCCGTCGCTGCGGGCGATGTACACCGCGAGGATCTCGCTCCCGGAGCCCTTCGCGGCCATCCGGGAGGCGCGGCGGATGAGCGTACGGCCCTCCGGTCCGCCGGTCAGTCCGACGACGATGCGCTCGCGGGCCTGCCAGGGGGCGCTGATGTCGTGTTCGCCGCGGTACTGCTGGAGGTACTCGTCGACCCGGTCCGCGACCCAGAGGAGGGCGAGCTCGCGCAGGGCGGTGAGGTTGCCGGGGCGGAAGTAGTTGGACAGGGCGGCGTCGACCTTGTCCGACTGGTAGATGTTGCCGTGGGCCATACGCCGGCGCAGCGCCTGGGGCGACATGTCGACAAGCTCGATCTGATCGGCGCGCCGGGCGACCTCGTCGGGGATGGTCTCCTGCTGCCGCACCCCGGTTATCGACTCCACGACGTCGCCGAGGGACTCCAGGTGCTGGATGTTGACGGTGGACACCACGTCGATGCCGGCCTTGAGGAGTTCCTCGACGTCCTGCCAGCGCTTGGCGTTGCGGGAGCCGGGCACGTTGGTGTGGGCGAGCTCGTCCACGAGGGCGACCGCCGGGGCCCGTTCCAGGACGGCGTCGACGTCCATCTCGGCGAAGACGGCGGAGCGGTACTCGATGTCACGGCGCCGGATCTGCTCCAGGCCGTGCAGCAGCACCTCGGTGCGCGGACGGTCGTGGTGCTCGATGAACGCGACGACGCAGTCCGTGCCCCGCTCCACCCGCCGATGGGCTTCGGACAGCATCGCGTAGGTCTTGCCGACGCCGGGTGCCGCACCCAGATAGATCCGTAGCTTGCCGCGTCCCATGGCCCCATTGTCTTCCCTGAACCGGCCACCGCCGATACGGGGAGCCGGATTCGAAGCTACCCCGGGAATTCCTCGCACAAGGGCCGGAGGGGTGCGCCGGGGGTCCGTATTGACGGGATTCTGACGCGGCTCAGCAGGTCAGACGTGCTCGACGATGTGCCCGTCGCCGAGCTCCAGGACCCGGTCGGCGAAGCCGAGCAGCTGCGGGTCGTGGGTTGCGACCAGGACGGTGACGCCCTCGCTGCGCACGACGGCCCGCAGCAGCTGCATGACCGCGAGTCCGGTCTCCGCGTCGAGCTGCCCGGTGGGCTCGTCGGCGATCAGGAGGGCGGGCCGGTTGGCGAGCGCGCGGGCGATGGCCACACGCTGCTGCTGGCCGCCGGAGAGCTCTCCGGGGCGCTGCTGGGCGTGGTCGCCGAGGCCCACCAGGGAGAGCAGCAGCGCCACGCGTTCCTCGCGCTCGTGCGGATCGGTCCTGCGCAGGCGCATGGGCACGCCGACGTTCTCCGCCGCGGTCAGGATGGGGATCAGGCCGAACGACTGGAAGATGAAGCCGATCCTGTCCCGGCGAAGCTCCAGCAGCCCGTCCTCCCCGAGCCCGGAGAGGTCTGTGCCGCCGACGGTGATGCGGCCGCTGTCCGGTGTGTCGAGCCCGCCGACGAGGTTGAGCAGGGTGGTCTTGCCCGATCCCGAGCGGCCCTTGAGCGCGACGAGCTCTCCGCGCGGGATCTCGAAGGAGACTCCCCGCAGTGCGTGCACGGCGGCAGCGCCGGTCCCGTACGAGCGGTGCAGGTCCTCGACCCTCACCATGGGGCCGTCGGCCGGGCTCTCGGCCAGGGCCGTGCCGGTCTGTCCGTCGGTGCTCCGTGTCATCGCTCTCCCCCGTGCGTACGCCGCCGTGCGTGCCGCTCTCCTCAGGCAGCCGCCAGTATGTGCACGGGGTAGCCGGTGAGGCAATGGAAAGGCCGGTGGGCCGCGCCCCCTCCCCGGGGCGCGGCCCACCGGCCGGAGCGAACTGGGGTGCGCTCAGCGCACCTCGGTGATCTCGGGCCCGCGCTGGAGCTGGCCCATGCCACCGGAGAACTTCGAGCTCTCCTGGTCCTCCTGCTGCACACCCTCGGGCACCATCTGGGCGTCGTTGGGAAGCTTGAGGACGATCGGGTCACGCGGCGCCATCGGGCCGTCACCGCGCACGACGACGGTGTCCTGGAAGATCGTCTCCAGCAGCCCGGCGGCCTCCGGCTGGACGGCGCCCTGTCCGGAGATCACGCCGCGCAGGAACCAGCGCGGTCCGTCGACGCCGATGAAGCGCACCAGCTGTACGCCGTTCTTACCGTCAGGAAGCTGTACGGGGACCTGGGCGCGCAGTTCCCAGCCCAGCGGGCCCTCGACCTCGTCGATGATCCCGCCCTGCTGGGTGATGCCCGAGGCGATCTCCTCGCGCACCTCGCCCCAGATGCCCTCCTTCTTGGGAGCGGCGAATGCCTGCAGCTGGACCGCGCTGTCGCGCAGCACGACGGTCGCCGCGACGATCGCGTCACCCGCGACCTCCACCCGGAGCTCCATGCCCTCGACCCCGGGCACGAAGATGCCGCCCAGGTCCACCCGGCCCTCGCCGGGCTGCGAGACCTCGGAGATGTCCCACGGCCCGTCGGGGCGGGGGGCCGGCGGAAGGTTGGTACGGCGCGAGCCGCCCTCGGCGGTGTCGTCGAGCTCGTCGGCGACCTGCTCGGCCTCGCGCGCTTCGTCCGCCGTGTCCTTGGCGGAACCACTGTTCTTGCGACGTCCGAACACGTCAACGTCCTTCCCGGTCGGATACGACCGAAGCGTAGCTGTTCCCACCCTGGGTGTTACCGCCCGTGACGCCGTCCACGGCGGCGTGACCGCCGGTGGATCCGAAGCCCCCCTCGGCCCGCGCCGAGCCGGGGAGCTCCGTCACCTCGTGGAAGCGCACCTTCTCGACCTGCTGGACGACCAGTTGGGCAATCCGGTCGAACCGTTCGAACCTCACGGTCTCGCGTGGGTCGAGATTGACCACGATGACCTTGATCTCCCCACGGTACCCGGCATCGACCGTCCCTGGGGCGTTCACGAGAGCCACTCCGCAGCGGGCAGCGAGGCCGGAACGGGGGTGGACGAAGGCGGCGTAGCCGTCGGGCAGGGCGATCGACACCCCGGTGGGGAGCATCGCCCGCTCGCCCGGGGCGAGCTCGGCCGCCTCGGTGGTGACCAGATCGGCACCGGCGTCACCCGGGTGTCCGTAGCCGGGAATCGGCACGTCCGGGTCGACCCGGCGGATGAGTACGTCGACGGGGTGGCGCATCAGGGGTTCACCTCGAAGGCGCGGGCGCGCCTGACCTGGTTCGGATCGGACATCGCGGCCTGGATCTCCTCCGGCCGTCCGTTGTCGATGAAGTGGTCCACCTTGACCTCGATGAAGAGGGCTTCCGCACGGACCGCGACGGGCCCTTCGGGGCCGCCGGTCCGTCCCGTCGCACGGCAGTAGATCTTCCGGCCGTGCACCGCGGTGACTTCGGCCTCCAGGAAGAGCACCGTGTCGACGGGCACCGGCAGGACGTAGTCGGTCTCCAGCCGGCCGGTCACCGCGATGACCCGCAGCAGCCAGCTCAGCGCGCCGAGCGTCTCGTCCATCGCCGTGGCCAGGACACCGCCGTGCGCCAGCCCCGGAGCGCCCTGGTGGGCGGGCTTCACGGTGAACTCGGCGGTGACGCTCACGCCCTCTCCGGCCGTCGCCTGGAGATGCAGTCCGTGCGGCTGCCCGTCACCACAGCCGAAACAGTGTTCGTAGTGGGAGCCGAGGAGCTCACCGGGGGCGGGAGCATCGGGATGGCGGACAGGCTTCACCGCGCCGGCCGGGGGTGTCAGACGTGCAGATGTTCCACTCACAGCCGCAGACCTTACCCGCGCGGCCGACCGCGGGTCGCGCCGTGCCAAGCTTGCTTTCATGCAGCCTTCCGCACCTCCCTTCGACGAACGTCTCACCGCACCCCGCTCGTGGTGGCTCATCGCCTTCGGGATCGGCGTCGCCTGTGCGCTGATGTTCCTGCCGCTCGGTGCCCTGCCGATGCTCGGCGGCCTGGTCGCCGGTACGGCCGCGGCATGCGTGGGCGTGAGCTCGTACGGCTCCGCGCGCATCCGGGTCGTGGCGGACGCCCTCGTCGCCGGCGATGCCCGGATCCCTCTGGAAGCACTGGGGGACGCAGAGGTGCTGGACGGGGACGAGGCGCGCGCCTGGCGCTCGTACAAGGCGGATCCCCGGGCGTTCATGCTGCTGCGCAGCTACGTCCCGACGGCGGTGAGGGTGAAGGTCACGGACCCGGCCGACCCGACGCCGTATCTCTATCTGTCGACCCGGGAGCCGCAGGCTCTGGTGGCGGCCCTCGCGCCCGTACCCGCCTGAGCGGTCAGCGGCCGGGGTCGTCCAGGCCCTTGGGCAGTTCCTTGGCGGGCTCCACGGGCTGTTCCAGCGGGGGAAGCTCCGGGAGGCGGGCCCAGGGGACCTGGTTGCGTCGCAGGTCACTCCTGACCCGGTCGGCGAGCCTTCTGGTGTCCCGTCGGTTCATCAGCGCGCCGACGGCGGCACCGACCATGAACGGGATGAGGTTCGGCAGGTCGCGCACGGTGCGCTTCATGATCTGCTGGCGGAGTTCGCGCTTCATCTGCCCGCCCAGCGCCGCGTTGAGCGTGGTGGGACGTGAGACGTCGATGCCGCGCTCTTCCGTCCAGGCCGTCAGGTACGCGGTGCTGCGCTGGCCGAGGTTGCCCGGCGGGCGCCGGCCGTAGACCTCGTGGAGCTCGGCGACCAGCTTCATCTCGACGGCGGCGACTCCGGTGATCTCGGCTGCCAGCTCGGCGAGCATGGCAGGGGGTACGGGCATCATCGCCGCTGCCCCGATGCCCGCGCCGACGGTCGCGGTGGCGTTGCAGGCGCCCGCGACGAGCTTGTCGGCGAGCTGTTCCGGGCCGAGCCCCGGGAACTGTTTGCGCAGGGTGGCGAGGTCCCGCACAGGGACACGGGGTGCCATGTCGATGATGCGGTCGGCCACCATGCCGACGGCTGCCGTGGCGCTCTCCCGGCTCTTGCGTACGCCTCGTTTCAATTGGTGCAGGCGGCCGGAGCCCTTCGGGGACTCTGCCGGTCCGTCCTGCCCGGGCTCGGGTGACGGATCCGTCGCCCTCACCGCTTCGAGCGAGGCCGGACGGCCCCGCTCGTCGTCAGGTGGTGTGCCGGGAGAGGCAGGCAGGGCGGCCTGGTGCTCGGCAGTGGGGCTCTTGCCCTCTGCCGGGCCTGTGCCGCCCTGATGTGCCTCCGACGACTTCGTGCGCCGCAAGCGCCGCTTCCGGAACGGTGTGTCGCCTGCCACGGCCGGCCTGCCTCAGTCGCAGTCGCGGCAGATGGGCTGGCCGTTCTTCTCCCGCGCCAGCTGGCTCCGGTGGTGCACGAGGAAGCAGCTCATGCAGGTGAACTCATCGGCCTGCTTGGGCAGAACCCGCACGGCCAGCTCTTCGTTGGACAGGTCTGCGCCGGGCAGCTCCAGTCCTTCTGCCGCGTCGAACTCGTCCACGTCGACGGCGGATGCCGTCTTGTCGCTCCGACGAGCCTTGAGCTCTTCGAGGCTGTCCTGGTCCACGTCGTCGTCGGTCTTGCGTGGGGTGTCGTAATCCGTTGCCATGTCGCTCTCCCCCTCATGGGTGTCTGCGGTGTCTCAGCGCACGTAACGCGTGAGAGGCCGGACTTGTGCCCGACCTGAGGCGGAGATTTTGCCTCACATCAAGGTCTGTTACTCAATCGACACCCAACCGGATCCCTCGTGAGCGATCAGCTTGGGTGGCGATGGGGACCGTACACGGTCCGATTGCTGCAGTTCACGGGCGCCACCCCGTGTACTTCCCGTGATACCGACCCCCGGAAACCCGGACGTTTCCAGGCTTTCGGACAGAGTTGTGATCACGGAGAGTAGAGGGACCGGAATGCGCCCCTGTGATCGATCACACAAGGACGGAACGGAAACTGGGTTCGAAAATTCCGCCCAAAGCGAACAGAGCGATCCAATGCGGCTTCACACCCGAAGCCTCTCAGACAGGCAGGGTGACGCGCATCACGAGACCGCCGCCCTCGCGGGGCTCCGCGATGATACGGCCTCCGTGCGCCCGCGCGACGGAGCGCGCGATCGACAGGCCGAGTCCCACCCCCTTGTCGCTGCCCGTGCGCTCCGTGCGCAGCCGCCTGAACGGCTCGAAGAGGTTGTCGATCTCGTAGGCGGGCACCACGGGCCCGGTGTTCGAGACGGTCAGGAGCGCCTGTCCGTGCCGGAGCTCGGTGGTGGCCTCCACCCAGCCGCCCTCCGCCACGTTGTAGCGCACGGCGTTCTGCACGAGGTTCAGCGCGATCCGCTCCAGGAGTACCCCGTTGCCCTGGACGACCGCCTGGGCCCGCTCGCCGCGGACCTCGACACCCTTCGCCGCCGCCTCGGCCCTGGTCTGGTCGATGGCGCGGTCGGCGACCTCGGCCAGGTCCACGGGCTTGCGTTCGACGATCTGGTTGTCACTGCGGGCGAGCAGCAGCAGCCCTTCGACCAGCTGTTCGCTGCGCTCGTTGGTGGCCAGGAGCGTCTTGCCCAGCTGATGGAGCTCCGGTGAGGCCTCCGGATCGGAGAGATGGACCTCCAGGAGCGTGCGGTTGATCGCGAGGGGCGTACGCAGCTCGTGCGAGGCGTTACCCACGAACCGCTGCTGGGCGGTGAAGGCCCGCTCCAGACGGTCCAGCATCTCGTCGAAGGTGTCCGCGAGCTCCTTCAGCTCGTCGTCGGGGCCGTCCAGCTCGATCCGGCGGGAAAGATCCGTGCCCGCCACCCGGCGGGCGGTGCGGGTGATCCGGCCCAGCGGGGACAGGACGCGGCCCGCCATGGCGTAGCCGAAGGCGAAGGCGATGATGCTGAGGCCGACGAGGGCCAGCAGCGCCCTGTTCAGCAGGGAGTCGAGGGCGTGCTGGCGCTGCGCAGCCGTGCAGTCCTTGATCATCCCGTTCAGCTGGCTGTTGTTCAGCGCCGAGCTCAGCTGCGGACACATGTCGCTGGAGATCTGCACGTTGGTGCCCTTGACCTGGAATTCCAGGCCGCCCGCGTCGTGCAGGGCCTGTGCCGCCAACATGTAGATGATCGACAGCAGGAGGATGCCCGCGATCAGGAACATGCCGCCGTACAGCAGCGTGAGCCGTATCCGGATGGTCGGCCGCAGCCAGGGGTACGGGGACTCCTGCGCCTTGGGTTCCCAGGTCGGCTTCGGGGGTGCCTTCATGGGGCCGGGGGAAGCTGCCATCACGCCCTCAGATCCGGTATCCGGAGCCGGGGACGGTGACGATGACGGGCGGCTCGCCGAGCTTGCGGCGCAGGGTCATGACCGTCACCCGCACCACGTTGGTGAACGGGTCGGTGTTCTCGTCCCATGCCTTCTCCAGCAGCTGCTCGGCCGAGACGACCGCGCCCTCGCTTCGCATCAGGACCTCCAGGACGGCGAACTCCTTCGGGGCGAGCTGGATCTCCTGCTCGTCCCGGAAGACCTCGCGGCGGTTGGGGTCGAGCTTGATGCCGGCCCGCTCCAGCACGGGCGGCAGGGCGACCGTGGTGCGGCGCCCCAGGGCGCGCACCCGCGCCGTCAGCTCGCTGAAGGCGAACGGCTTGGGCAGGTAGTCGTCCGCACCGAGCTCCAGGCCTTCGACCCGGTCGCTGACGTCACCGGAGGCGGTGAGCATGAGCACCCGGGTGGGCATGCCGAGCTCGACGATCTTGCGGCAGACGTCGTCCCCGTGCACCACCGGAAGGTCCCGGTCCAGCACGACGACGTCGTAGTCGTTCACTCCGACGCGCTCGAGGGCCGCCGCTCCGTCGTAGACGACGTCGACGGCCATGGCCTCCCGGCGCAGCCCGGTGGCCACCGCATCGGCGAGCAGCTGCTCGTCCTCGACGACGAGTACGCGCACGGCGCAGTCCTTCCCTAGATCTTCGAAAAAACGGCGAGTGGCCCTTGTTCCGGCCGCTCGCAGCACGTCAGCGGCACCGACTGTGCGCGTCCATCCTGCCCGTAACGCGCATAAACCGGCGGTAAGACGGCGCGGTCCCGTTCGCCGCTCCAGGGAATTGCGCGGATTTCCACGACAGTTGAGGTTTCTCGCGGGCGGGCGGCGGGGAGGACGCTCTCACACCCGCGATCACGCCCTGCATGTGGCGTACCACAGCCCGTCCTGCTTCCAGAGGGACTGCGTGATCACCCGCACTCCGGCCCACGGACCGGAGGACCACCGGGCACACCCCCGTGCCACCGACCCACGACGAGGGGGCGCTTCATGGACGCTTTCACCGCAGGTCTGCTGCAACGAATCAAGACCACCGAGTCCGACCTCACGAAGGCTCGCGAGACGGGCGACGACTTCCTCGCGGATGTCGAGCAGGGAGAGCTTGACGACCTGCACCGCCTCGCCGCCGAGCACGGCGTGGAAATCGGCGCCACAAGCGTCTGAGCTGCCACGAGAGGGCCCCGGGAGCCGTAGTGGCTCTCCGGGGCCCTCTCTCGTGCCCGCATCCTCCCAGGGGGCCGCAACGGGCTCAGGGAGGGCCTACGTCAGTCGTGCCAGGCGCCCAGTTCCTCCAGGAGCGCCTGCAGCGGCTCGAAGACGCCGGGGGTCGCCGCGACCGTCAGGTCTCCGTCGGCCGGCCTGCCCGGCCGTCCCCCGGTGAGGGCTCCCGCCTCCCGGGCGATGAGATCGCCCGCCGCGACGTCCCACGGGTGCAGTCCGCGCTCGTAGTAGCCGTCGAGCCGGCCGGCCGCCACGTCGCACAGGTCGACGGCCGCGGATCCCCCGCGGCGGATGTCACGCAGCCGCGGGATGAGCTGCTGGGCCACGGCGGCCTGATGGGTGCGTACCTCGGTGACGTAGTTGAAGCCGGTCGACACCAGGGCCTGGTCGAAGGGGGCCGTGGGGCGGCAGCGCAGCGCGTCGCCGTTCCCGTACGCGCCGCCGCCGAGCACCGCGTGGAACGTCTCGCGCCGCATCGGGGCCTCGACGACGCCCACGACCCGTTCGCCGTCCCGCTCGGCCGCGATGGAGACGGACCAGGTCGGAAGTCCGTAGAGGTAGTTCACCGTGCCGTCGAGCGGGTCGATGACCCACCGGATGCCGCTGGTGCCCTCGGCGCTGGCGCCCTCCTCGCCGAGGAAGCCGTCGGCGGGACGGTGCTCGGAGAGGTAGCCGGTGATCAGCTTCTCCGCCCGGATGTCCATCTCCGTGACGACGTCGATAGGGCTGGACTTCGTCGCGGCCACCCCGAGGTCGGCGGGGCGGCCGTCACGCAGGAGCGCGCCCGCCCGGCGGGCCGCCTCCAGGGCGAGGTCGAGCAGTTCGGACAGGAGGGGGTCGGTCACAACGCTCCATAGGTGGTTCGCGGGCCGGGCGGGCCTGTCGGCGCCCGCCCGGCAGGGGATGCGGACGGCGGCTAGAACGGGCTGTCGGCGCCCGCGGCAGCCGGCTTGGGGGCCCTGGCCGGGCAGCAGCCGACCGGACACAGGTCGTGGGAGGGGCCGAGCGCCCCCAGGGCGCACGGCGTGACCGGGCGGTCCTGCTCGGCGGCGGCGCGCTCCAGGAGGAGCTCGCGCACGGCGGCGGCGAACCGGGGGTCCGCGCCCACCGTCGCGGAACGGCGCACGGGCAGTCCGAGCTCGGCGGCCTTCGCGGTGGCCTCCGTGTCGAGGTCGTACAGCACTTCCATGTGGTCCGACACGAAGCCGATGGGGGCCATGACGACCGCCGGGACCCCGTCGCCGTGGAGCGTCTCCAGGTGGTCGCAGATGTCGGGCTCCAGCCACGGGATGTGCGGGGCGCCGCTGCGCGACTGGTAGACGAGCTGCCACGGGTGTTCGACGCCGGTCTCCTCCCGCACGGTCTCGGTGATCAGCCGGGCGACCTCCAGGTGCTCGGCCACGTAGGAGCCCCCGTCGCCGTGGGTCTCCACCGGCCCGGAGGTGTCGGCCGCCGCCACGGGGATGGAGTGGGTGCTGAACGCGAGGTGCGCCCCCGCCCTGACGTCCTCGGGGAGGTCGGCCAGCGATGCCAGCACGCCGTCCACCATGGGCCGCACGAACCCGGGGTGGTTGAAGTAGTGCCGGAGCTTGTCCACCCGGGGCACCGGGAGCCCTTCCGCCTCCAGCGTGGACAGCGACTCGGCCAGATTCTCGCGGTACTGACGGCAACCGGAGTACGAGGCGTAGGCGCTGGTGGCGAGCACGGCGATCCGGCGGTGGCCGTCCGTGACCATCTCCCGCAGGGTGTCGGTCAGGTACGGAGCCCAGTTGCGGTTGCCCCAGTACACCGGGAGTTCGAGGCCGTGTTCCGCGAAGTCCTTGCGCAGTGCGTCCAGCAGCGCCCTGTTCTGGGCGTTGATCGGGCTCACGCCGGCGAAGAGGAAGTAGTGCTTGCCGACCTCCTTGAGCCGTTCCTCGGGGATGCCCCGGCCACGCGTCACGTTCGCCAGGAACGGGACCACGTCGTCGGGACCTTCGGGACCACCGAAGGAGAGCAGCAGCAGGGCGTCGTAGGGAGCGGGACCGCGCAGATCGGACATGCACCCGATCCTGCCACCCGCCTCCGACAGTGCGGCACCCGCCGTCGGCGGGTCCGCCGCGCCGTAAGCTGTATCGGCCACTCATACACCTGACAGGCTTTCCCGGAGCGCCCCTTGCCCAGCCCCTACCGCGCCATCTTCGCCGCCCCCGGGACCCTGCGGTTCTCGGCGGCGGGATTCTTCGGCCGGATGCCGCTGGCCATGATGGGCATCGGCGTCGTGACGATGGTGTCCCAGATGACCGGCCGCTACGGGCTGGCCGGAGCCCTCTCCGCCACGCTCGCCATGGCGGCGGCCGTGATGGGCCCGCAGGTCTCCCGGCTGGTCGACCGGTACGGACAGCGGCGTGTGCTGCGCCCGGTCACCCTGGTCGCGGCGGCGGCGGTCGCGGGGCTCCTGGTCTGCGCCCAGCAGCGGCTGCCGGACTGGACCCTGTTCGTCTTCGCGGCCGGCGCGGGCTGCGTGCCCAGCATGGGCTCGATGGTCCGGGCCCGGTGGGCGGAGATCTACCGGGGCTCCGGCCGCCGGCTGCACACGGCGTACTCCTGGGAGTCGATCGTCGACGAGGTGTGCTTCATCTTCGGGCCCATCGTCTCCATCGGTCTGTCCACCGCGTGGTTCCCCGAAGCCGGCCCCCTGGTCGCGGGTGTGTTCCTCGTGACCGGCGTCTTCTGGCTGACGGCCCAGCGGGCCACCGAACCCAGGCCGCACCCGAAGGAGCACCACACGGGCGGCTCCGCCCTCGGCTCGCCCGGGCTCCAGGTGCTGGTGACCGCCTTCGTCGCCACCGGGGCGATCTTCGGAGCGGTCGACGTGGTGACCGTGGCCTTCGCCGAGGAGCGCGGCCACAAGGCGGCGGCCAGCCTCGTGCTCGCCGTCTACGCCCTGGGGTCCTGCCTCGCCGGTGCCGTCTTCGGGCTGGTGCATCTGCGGGGGAAGCCGTCCACCCGGTGGCTGCTGGGGGTGTGCGCGATGGCCGTGAGTATGATCCCCCTCCAACTGGCCGGGAGCCTGCCGTTCCTGGCCGTGGCGCTCTTTGTCGCGGGCCTCGCCATCGCACCGACGATGGTCACCACGATGGCCCTCGTCGAACAGCACGTACCGCGCACCCAGCTCACCGAGGGCATGACCTGGACCAGCACCGGCCTCGCCGTCGGAGTGGCTCTCGGCTCCTCCGCCGCAGGTTGGGTGGTGGACGCCTCCGGGGCCGGGGCGGGGTACGCGGTGCCCGCCGTGGCGGGAGCGCTCGCGGCCGCGGTGGCGTTCCTGGGACATCGCCGGCTCGCGGAGCCGGTCCCTAGGGGAGGGCGCGGGGAAGATGACCGACACCTACGCAAGGACGGCGAACACGTGGCGTAACTGGGCGGGCAACGTCACCGCCCGGCCGGCACGCGTGGAGTCCCCCGCCTCCGTCGACGAGCTCGCCGACGTGCTCCGCAGGGCGTCCGAGGAGGGCCTGACGGTCAAGCCGGTCGGCACCGGTCATTCGTTCACCGCGACCGCCGCCACCGATGGCGTCCTCATACGGCCGGATCTGCTCACCGGCATCCGTTCCGTCGACCGCCGGGCGATGACCGTGACCGTCGAGGCGGGCGCCCCGCTGAAGCGTCTCAACGCCGTACTCGCCCGCGAGGGGCTCTCCCTCACCAACATGGGCGACATCATGGAGCAGACGGTCGCCGGGGCCGTCTCGACCGGCACCCACGGCACCGGCCGCGACTCGGCATCTGTGTCCGCGCAGATCCGCGCGCTGGAGATGGTCACGGCAGACGGCACGGTGCTGCGCTGCTCGGCCGACGAGCACCCGGACGTGTTCGCGGCGGCCCGGATCGGGCTCGGGGCGCTCGGCGTGATCACCGCGGTCACCTTCGCGGTGGAACCGGTCTTCCTGTTGACGGCCCGCGAGGAGCCGATGACCTTCGACCGGGTCACGGCCGAATTCGATGAGCTCGTCGCGGAGAACGAGCACTTCGAGTTCTACTGGTTCCCCCACACCGGCAACTGCAACACCAAGCGCAACAACAGGAGCGCGGGCCCCACCGCTCCGCCCGGGCGGGTGAGCGGCTGGATCGAGGACGAGCTCCTCTCCAACGGCATCTTCCAGGTCGCGTGTTCGCTCGGCCGGGCGGTCCCCGGGGCCATCCCCTCCATCGCCAGGATCTCCAGCCGCGCCCTGTCCGCCCGTACGTACACCGACATCCCGTACAAGGTGTTCACCAGTCCGAGGCGGGTGCGCTTCGTCGAGATGGAGTACGCCCTGCCGCGCGAGGCGGCGGTCGAGGCACTGCGTGAACTCAAGGCGATGGTGGAGCGCTCGCCGCTGCGGATCAGCTTTCCGGTGGAGGTCCGCACGGCGCCCGCGGACGACATCGCGCTCTCCACGGCCTCGGGCCGGGAGAGCGCGTACATCGCGGTGCATCTGTACCGGGGCACGCCGTACCAGGCGTACTTCACCGCCGTCGAGCGGATCATGACGGGGTACGACGGCCGCCCGCACTGGGGCAAGATCCACACCCGTGACGCCGGCTACCTGGCCGGGAGCTATCCACGGTTCGGCGAGTTCACCGCCGTACGCGACCGCCTCGACCCGGACCGGCTGTTCGCCAACGACTATCTGCGCCGCGTGCTCGGGGACTGAGCGGGGCGGTTCGCACACCCGGGGGCCGGTTCACCGGTCCGTGTCGCTCCCGGCCGTGTCCCCGCCCTGCTGGTCCGGGGCCTCGTCGGCCCCGGTCGGGTCCGGTGCGGCCGGTGTGGTGCCGGCGTCGCCCGGTTCCGCAGGGGTGGTGGCTTCCGGGGTCGTGGCCCCGCCGGACGGCGAGGGCGTGGGCGCGGGGTCGGTGGTCGGGCCGTCGCCGCCCGAGGGATCCGGCTCCGTGCTCCCGCCGTCGCCCTGGCCGGTGCCGGGCGATGTCGAGCTCCCGCTGCCGGGCGCGTTCCTGTCGTCCCCCTGTTCCCCGTCGTCCCCCTGGCCCGTGCTGTCCGAGGGTGAGGGGGAGGGGGAGGGCGAGGTCGTCCCGCCGTGGCGTTCGCCGCTCACGACGGTGCCGATGGTGGTCCTCCCGTCGCCTCCCAGATCATGGCCGGAGACCATTTCGTACGCGGTGATGCCGGCCATGGACAGGACGAAGACCCCCGTGGCCGCGAGGACCGAACGCTTCCAGCCGCGGACGCGGGTGCCGTGCGTACGGGCGTCGGAGTAGGAGCCGTCCGTGAGCGCGTCGCCGGGGCGCGGGCCGCCCGGGGACGGACCGTCGAGGGCCGGGCCCCCGGGATACGCACCGCCGGGGTCGGCCTCCCCCGGCCGCACCTGTCGCAGCACCGTGGTGCGGTCCGCGTCGGGCCCCACCGTGCGCAGGACCCGCGTCGCATCGTCCTCCGGCCCCTGCGGGCCGGAAAGCGTCTCCCGCGTGTGCACGGTCACCTGACGGCCCGCAGGGTGCTTCACCTGAACGGTGACTTCGCGGATCTGTTCGCCGGTGCGCCGGAAGAAATGCTGGAAGACCGAGCCTCCGCAGGTGGCCACTACGCTCATCACACCGGCACCGGCGATGGTTCCGTAGACGCCGAGCTGTGAGGCCATCACCGCCGCCGCGACCGCCGCGACGGCACTGCCCGCAACCTGCGGGAGGCTCAGATCTATGCGCCTTTCCTTGCCTTCCGCACCACTCTGCGGCTTCTGAACCATGATCAGCCCCTGCTCGACAACTACCCCACCTTGCACCAGGAAGGGACATTTGAGCGAATCAAATAGTTCCGATCCTGGAGATTTTGTGAAGCAGCACACGCATTGAGGGCATACCGCAGACATCCGGGTGACCCAACTCCCGTACCCGGTGAGAACTTCGGCGGCGCGCCGGTCCACCCGCGTGGCCCGAATGGAGTACTGTGGCGAGCCCTGGGGCCGGACTCCCACACGGGTATCCGGGACCTACGGGAGGGGGCCGAAGGACGGCACCCGTACCGGCGGCGCCGCGGCATCGCACGGGCGCCTGCTACATGGAGCGACCAACCGGTCGCTCCGCGTCGTAAACAGGTAACCGTGCCATCCTGGTGCTCCAGGGCCAAGGCCCGACACGCCGGGTAACTTGGCAAGGTTGTGGCAGGCTGAACCCGGGCAGGTCACACTCGACTAGCGGAAGCAGCGACGCACGTGACGTCGGCAGGCACCACCCGGGAGGTTCCCATGCCCGAACTGCGTGTCGTGGCCGTCTCAAACGACGGCACACGACTGGTGCTCAAGGCTGCGGACAGCACGGAGTACACGCTTCCGATCGATGAGCGGCTGCGTGCCGCCGTGCGCAATGACCGCGCCCGGCTCGGCCAGATCGAGATCGAGGTGGAGAGTCATCTCCGCCCCCGCGACATCCAGGCGCGCATACGCGCCGGCGCCTCCGCCGAGGAGGTCGCCCAGTTCGCCGGCATCCCGGTGGACCGGGTACGCCGCTTCGAGGGCCCTGTGCTCGCGGAGCGCGCGTTCATGGCCGAGCGCGCCCGGAAGACTCCTGTGCGCCGTCCTGGCGAGAACACCGGGCCCCAGCTCGGCGAGGCGGTGCAGGAGCGGCTGCTGCTGCGCGGAGCCGACAGGGAGACCGTCCAGTGGGACTCCTGGCGCCGGGACGACGGTACCTGGGAGGTCCTCCTGGTCTACCGCGTCGCGGGCGAACCGCACTCCGCGAGCTGGACGTACGACCCGCCGAGGCGGCTCGTGCAGGCCGTGGACGAGGAGGCGCGCTCGCTGATCGGCGAGACCGACGACGTCGCGGCTCCGGAGCCGAGCTTCCCGTTCGTACCCCGGATCGCGCGGCTGCCGCGCGACCGGCCGCTGGACCGTGCGCTGGACCGGCAGATCGAGCGTCCCGCTCCCCCCGCACCGGAGCCGGAGGAGCGCGTGAGCGGCGTGTCCGCCGGCGAACGCGACTCACTGACCAGCCTCCTGGAGGCGGTGCCGAGCTTCCGTGGCGACATGGTCGTCCCGGAGCGGCCTTCGCAGCCCGAGCCGCCCGCCCTCGAGCCCGCGCAGCAGGAGGAGCCCGAGGCCGACGAGCCCCCGGCAGCGGCGGCGTCCGCAGGTGCGGGTTCCGCCTATGCCGATGTACTGATGCCTCGCGCGGTGGCGGGCCACCGCGACAGGCTGACCGGGACGACCGACCGCCAGGCCGAGGCGGACGGAGTGCGTCCGGGCCGCCGGGCGGCGGTGCCGAGCTGGGACGAGATCGTCTTCGGCACACGCCGGAAGAAGCAGGACTGAAGGCCGGGTGAGCATGGCATGAGGAGGGCCCGCACGCAGCCGCGTGCGGGCCCTCGCTCCGTCCGGATCCCGGTCGCCTCAGGCGGGGTCCGGCCCGGTGGCGACGGGGCGGGACTCGTCCGAGGACCACTCCGACCAGGACCCGGCGTACAGGGCGGCCCGGTGCCCGGCGAGCTCCAGTGCCAGTACCTCATGGGCACCCGAGACGCCGGAGCCGCAGTAGACGCCTACCCGGGTGTCGCCGCCGGCCCCCAGAGCGGAGAAGCGGGAGGCGAGGGTGGAGGCGGCCAGGAAGCGCCCGTCCTCGCCGACGTTCCGCGTGGTCGGTGCCGACACCGCGCCGGGGATGTGGCCGCCGACGCGGTCGATCGGCTCCACGTCCCCGCGGTAGCGCTCCGCGGCCCGTGCGTCGAGCAGCAGACCGGAGCGGGCCAGTTCCGCGGCCGCGTCCGCGTCGAGAAGGCCGAGCCCGCCCGGCCGGGGCCGGAAGTCACCCTCGGCGGGCTCCGGGATATCGGTGGTGAGCTCACCCGTCCATGCGGCGAGTCCGCCGTCCAGGACCCGGACGTCGGTGTGTCCGGTCCAGCGCAGCAGCCACCACGCCCGGGCCGCCGCCCAGCCCTGGCCGCCGTCGTAGACCACGACCGGGCTGTCCTGCCCGATCCCCGCCCGCCGCATGACGGCCCCGAAGGCCTCCGGTTCCGGCAGGGGATGCCGGCCGCCGCTGCCCGCCGGGCCCGCGAGCTCGGAGTCGAGGTCGACGAACACCGCGCCCCGGATGTGCCCGGCCTCGTAGTCGGCGCGGCCGTTCGGCCCGCCGAGCTGCCAGCGGATGTCCAGGAGCACCGGCGGACGCGGACCCGCCGACTCGCTCAGGTATTCGGATGCGGTGATGATGGGCTTCATGGGTGCCATCTTCGCGCAGGGGCGACCGCCCTCGGTGACGTAGCGCCGAATTGGACGTATCGCACCAAAACGAGCTTCGACCTGAGCGGAAGCCGGAAAACGCGGCGCGGCCGGGGTGCCTCAAAGGCTCAGTGGTGCGAGCATCTGCACGGAGCGTACGCACCCGTATCCGTGCCGTTGCATACCGCACAGGCTCCGTCCCCCCGTACGGCCACCCCGATGGTACGAGGAGAGAGAAGAAGATGACCGAGGCTGCCGCCCGGCGCACGCTTGGAGCACCGTGCTGGGTGAGTCTGATCGTGCACGGCCTGACCGCGACCCAGGAGTTCTACAGCCGGCTGTTCGGCTGGGAGTTCCAGCCCGGTCCCGAGCAGTTGGGGCCGTACGTCCGAGCGCTGCTGTGCGGCAAGGAGGTCGCGGGCATCGGGCAGCTGCCGCCCGGCAGGCACCTCCCGATCGCCTGGACGACCTATCTCGCCACGGAGGACGCGGACGCCACGGCGGAGTCGATCCGCTCCTGCGGCGGGACGGTGGCCGTCGGCCCCCTCGACGCCGGGAACGCGGGCCGCCTCCTGATCGCGTCCGATCCGAGCGGCGCGGTCTTCGGTGTCTGGCAGGCCGCCGAACACCTCGGCACCGCCCTCGCGGGCACACCGGGCACTCCCGTGTGGAACGAGCTGGTGACCCGGGAGACCGCGTCGGTCGCCAAGTTCTACCAGGCCGTCTTCGGATTCGAGACCGAGGCGGTCGTCTCGGCCGACTTCGACTACCAGACGCTGCACATCCAGGGCCGCCCGGTGGCCGCCCTGCACGGTGTGGGGCACGCCCTGCCCCGCGACCGGGGGCCCCACTGGATGACGTACTTCCAGGTCGCCGACACCGACGAGGCGACCGCACGGGTCGTGGAGCTCGGCGGGCACGTGCTGCAGCCGCCGCGTGAGGCCTCCAGCGGCAGGCTGGCCACGGTGGCGGACCCGGAGGGCGCGGTGTTCACGATCGTGCGGCCTCCCGGCAGCTGACGGCCACCTCGACGCCCCCCTTCGGGGGAAGCGGCCGCGTACCACTCCCCCGAACCTTCGCAGTTGCGGTGTCAGCCGCTCGCGTCGGCCTCTCCTGTAAGGGAACGATGCATCAAGGCGCGCACCCGTTCGGTCAGTTCAGGGGCAGGACCGGTGATCTCGAGTCCGGGGACGACGTCCCCGATGGACAGCGGGCTCAGGGGCGGTCGCGGTCCTCCGCCAGGATCTTGCCGTCCGAGTCGACCAGCACGGACCCGAACGGCCCGTCGCCGGCGTCCACCGCCTCAGCCGCCAGTTCGACGCAGCGGCGCAGAAATGTCAGGTCGGCTTCGGTGACAGTGGCGGCGCGATCGGGGTCGCTTCCGGGAAGGTCGTGGTCGTTGAGTGCACTTCCACTCCGTCTCTGCGGGGTATCGGTGGGCCCGGTGCGCGGCCACGGTGTCCGCGCCGGCCAGGCGCCGCTGCCCGATGCCGTCGAAGATCTGGTCGATGGTGCCTTCGCCTGCGCGGCGATCCGTCTGCCGGTGTGATCATCTCGACCGGGCCGCGTCCATGGGCAAGGTACGGACCAGGCGCAGTCCGTGGGGCGTCTTCTCCGGCACGTGGTGGAACTTACCCGGGACCGGTGGTGAAACGGGTTCCCTCAACGTGGAGTTCACGGAACGGCGCGGGATCGGGCGGGCCGCCGGCCGGGGGCGGGCGGTCCCCGGCGGATACCAGGGGCGGGACCGTCAGGCGGATGCGACCGGCAGGACGTCGGGCGACAGCGCACCCGCGTGGGCGGTGGCACTCGTCATGTGACGGCGGTGGTGACGACGGCAGAGGACCTCGTAGCCGACGTCCGTGGCGGGCCGGTCGACGTCCCCGACCACGACCTGCTCCCCCTCGACCACCATCACCCCGCCGACAGTCCGGGCGTTGTGCGTGGCACGGGCGCCGCACCAGCACAGGGCCTCGACCTGGAGCGTCTCTATCCGGTCCGCCAGCTCGATCAGCCGCTGCGAGCCGGGGAAGAGCTTGGTGCGGAAGTCCGTGGTGATGCCGAACGCGAACACGTCGAGACCGAGGTCGTCGACGACATGGGCCAGTTGGTCGATCTGCTCGGGGGCGAGGAACTGGGCCTCGTCCACGATCACATGGTCGACCTTGTCACCCTTCGACATCCGGCTCACGAGATAGCCGTACAGATCCATGCCCGGGGAAGCCTCGACCGCCTCCGTCACCAGTCCGAGCCGCGACGACAGTTTGCCCTCCCCCGCACGGTCGTCCCGGGTGAAGATCACTCCCCGCAGACCGCGCGCCGACCTGTTGTGGCCGATCTGGAGAGCCAGGGTGCTCTTTCCGCAATCCATCGTTCCGGAGAAGAACACGAGCTCGGGCATGAGAGGGGGCGCGCCTTTCGGAGGAGTGTGCGGGTGCGAGGGAACGGAAAAGGTCGGCTACGAGCGTACTTCGAGGAGCGGAACCAGCTGTTCCACGGGGGTCAGCGAACCATGCATGCCCACCATCGCGGACTCGTGGGGCTCCTTGGCCGAGGCGGTGATCACCACGTCGTCGTGGGCGGCGGCCACCACGTCGCCGATCCTGCCGTGGACCCGCTCGTCGATCCGCGGGCCGAACCAGCCCGCCGCGACGGCCTCGTCGCGGCTCGCCACCCAGAACTGCTCGCCGAGCACCTCGCGCCAGACGGTCAGCACGTCCGCCTCGGCCCCGGGCACCGCGTACACATGGCGGGCACGGCCCTCGCCACCCAGCAGGGCGACCCCGGCGCTCAGCTCCCAGTCCTCGTCGAAGTCGATCCGGGAGTGCTCGTCGAACGGGATGTCGATCATGCCGTGGTCGGCGGTGATGTACAGCGCCGAGCGGGGCGGCAGCTGCTCGGCGAGGCGCCGGGCGAGCCCGTCGACGTACATCAGCTGGCCCCGCCAGGCGTCGGAGTCGACGCCGAAGCGGTGTCCCTGGCCGTCGACCTCGCTGTAGTACGTGTAGACGAGGGACCTGTCGCCTGCGGCGAGCCGCTCCGCCGCGAGGTCCATCCGGTCCTCGCCGGTGAGCCGGCCGAGGAAGGAACCACCGCTGAGTGCCACCTTGGTCAGGGGCGTCTGCTCGAAGTCGGGGGCGGAGACCTGGGCCGTGCGCACTCCGGCGGCGTCTGCGAGCTTGAAGACGGTCGGGTGCGGCTGCCAGGCCTTGAGGTCGGTCCACGGCTTCCAGCGGAGCTGGTTCATGAGCGCGCCCGTCGCCGGGTTGCGCACCGTGTAGCCGGGCAGGCCGTGCTCGCCCGGGGGCAGGCCCGTACCGACGGAGGCGAGCGAGGTCGCCGTGGTGGACGGGAAGCCCGATGTGACCGGCCGGCCGGTGCCGCCGCGGGAGGTGGGGAGCAGCGAGTGCAGGAAGGGGGCCTCGTCCGGGTGGGCCTTGATCTGCTCCCAGCCGAGTCCGTCGATCAGGAAGACGCAGTTACGGTCGGCCGGGGTGAGCTCCGGAATCGTCGCCTCGAAGCCTGGTACTCCCTGCCCCGCGACGAGGGTCGGCAGCAGGTCGGCGAGCGATCCGCTGCCGTACTCCGGTACGGGCGCGGTCTCCGGGGCGAGCAGGACGGGGTCCTGCCAGGCGGGCTGGACCATCAGCGGGCGGTCGCCGCGGTGGCGGCCGTGGCCTCGGAGAGGGACTGGGCGAAGACGAGGGTCTGGCGCACGGTGTCCGGGCCGTCCCCGGCCTCGCTGACACGGAGGCTCAGGTCGTCGGCGGTGGAGCTGCCCGTGTAGCCGTGGTCGGCCTCGCAGTTGGGGTCACCGCAGGCCGCGGGCTCCAGGTCGATGCGGGAGACGGCGCCCCAGCCGATGGTCAGGACGACCTCTCGGGGCAGCGTGCCGGGCACGTACTTCTCCGGATTGGCGACGACGCGGCTGACCACGACGGACGAGATCCGATCGAGCTTGACCGACTCGGTGGACGTCGTGGCGTACGGCGTCGGGGAGCTGGTGTCGGCGGCCTGCTCGTCGGTGTGGCTGACGATGAAGCGCGTGTCCGTCAGGACGAGGACCGTGACATGGCGCCGGACCTCGTTGGAGTCGAAGGTGGTCTCCTGGTGCACCAGGTACGAAGCGACCGGCTCCCCGCCGACGGCGGCCTCCACCGCCTCGGCCACGAGGGCCGGGTAGTAGCCGCTGCGCTCGATCGCCGCGCGCAGCCCCTGGGTCGTCGTACCGGTCTTTGCCATGGGAACCATCCTACGGGGGGCCGGTGACTGCCGGGGACGCTGTGCCGGGGTCCGTGGGCGTTCAGTAGCTGGGGAGCCGGCGGGGGCCGAGGTCGCTGCGGGCGGGAGGCGGGGCGAGCCGGACGCTCGCTCCGAGCACCGTCAGGCCGTGCGTGGCGACGACGACGGGTTCCAGGGCGACCGAGACCACCTCGGGGTGGTCGTCGACCAGCCGGGACACCCGCAGCAGGAGCTCTTCGAGCGCCGCGGTGTCCGCCGGCGCGGAGCCGCGCCAGCCGAACAGCACCGGAGCCGCCTTGATGGAGCGGATCAGCTCGGCCGCGTCGCGGTCGGTGGCGGGGACGAGACGGTGGGCCGTGTCGCCCAGCAGCTCGGACGGTGCGCCGGCCAGGCCGAAGGAGAGGACGGCACCGGCGGCCGCGTCGATGGACGCCCTGACGACGGTGTCGACGCCTCTGGGCGCCATGGCCTGGACGACGGGCCGGAGTTCCGCGGGCGTGCCCAGCAGATCGGTCAGTTCGTCGTACGCCCGGCGCAGCGCGTCCTCGCCGGCGAGATCGAGCCGGACACCACCGAGGTCGGCGCGATGCCGGAGGTGGGGGGCGGTGGTCTTGAGGGCCACCGGGTAGCCGATCTTCGCGGCGGCGGCGACGGCTGCTTCGGGGTCGGGGGCGGGAAGCGCCGGCCGTACGGTGACGCCGTAGCGGGCGAGCAGCTCACGGCCCTCGTCATGGGTCAGCGGACGGCCGCGCGGGTCGGGGCTCGGGCCGAGGAACGTTTCGATCAGCGCGGCGGTCCCGTGCTCGTCGATGGTGTCGTCCAGGAATTCGGGCACCCTGCCGGGGGAGGCCGCCTGGCGCCGCCACTGGGCGTACTTCACCGCCTCGGCGAGCGCGCGGACGGCTCGCTCGGCGGCGGGGTAGGCGGGGATGCGCCCGGCGGAGGGCCCGGGGCCGACCGTGCCCCTGTCGGGCGCGGTCGGCGGCGGGGCACCTGCCTCGCCCGGCCGGGGTGCGGGGGCGGGCGGACCCGGGGCTGCCGCGGGGCCGGCCGGCCGCCGGGTTTCGCGCGGGGCGGCCGTGCTCGTGGCGGCGGCGAGGGCCTGCGCCAGGCCGCCCATCTCCACGTGCACCACCGCCACGGGTTTGGCGGGGCCGTCGGCCGCCGCCTCGCGCAGGGCGGCGGCCAGGACCTCGCCGTCACCGGTCTCCGCCTCGCCGTTCTCCCCCACCCAGGGGATCGCGGTCACGATCACGGCGTCGCACGTGCGGTCGGCGAGCGCCTCGGCCAGCGCGTGACGGAAGTCCTGCGGGCTCGCCATCGTGGTGAGGTCGCGGGGCGGGCGCGGGCGGAGCCCTTCCGCCATGCAGGCGTCGTAGGTGAGGAGGCCGAGCGACTCCGAGTTGCCCAGGATCGCCACACGGGGACCGTCCGGCAGGGGCTGGCCGGCGAGGAGGAGGCCGACGTCGACCATCTCCGTCACGGTGTCGACGCGGATCACGCCCGCCTGACGCATCAGCGCGGAGACCGTCGCGTCGGGGATCCGGCTGACGGGCACGGCGTGGCCCGGCGGATTGGAGCCGCTGTGCCGGGCACCCTTCACCACGACCACCGGCTTCACGGCGCCCGTCCGGCGGGCGAGCCTGGTGAACTTGCGCGGGTTGCCCAGTGATTCGAGGTACAGCAGGGCGACATCGGTGTCCTGGTCCTCGTACCAGTACTGAAGGAAGTCGTTGCCGGAGACATCGGCACGGTTGCCCGCGGAGATGAAGGCCGACAGCCCGGCGCCCCTGCGATGGAGACCGGACAGGAGGGCGATGCCGATGGCGCCCGACTGGGTGAAGAGCCCGATGCGCCCGGCCTTGGGCGACTCGGGGGCGAGGGAGGCGTTGAGGCGGACCGTGCCGGAGGTGTTGATGAGGCCGAAGGCGTTCGGGCCGATGGTCCGCATGCCGTAGGAGCGTGCCTGCCGGACCAGTTCCCGCTGCCGTTCCCGGCCTTCGGCGCCTCGCTCGGCGTAACCGGCGGAGAGGACGACCAGGCCCTGGACGCCGTTCTCGCCGCAGTCGGCCACGACCTCGGGCACCCGGTCGGCCGGAACGGCGACGACCGCGAGATCGACCCGCTCGCCGATCTCGCCCACCGAGCGGTGCGCGGGCACCCCGTCGACCGTTCCCGTGTCGGCGTCGAAGGAGGTGTTCACGGCGTACGTGCGCCCGGTGAAGCCCGAGCCCAGGAGGTTGCGCAGCACGGTCCGGCCCACACCGCCGGGCGCGCGGCCGACGCCGATGACGGCGACGGAACCGGGGGCCAGCAGGCGCTGCACCGAGCGCGCCTCGGCCCGCTGCTCACGGGCGCGCTGGACGGCGAGGGACTCGGCCGTGGGTTCCAGATCGAGGGTGAGATGGACGGAGCCGTCCTCGAAGCTGCGCTGCTGGGTGAAGCCCGCGTCCCGGAACACCTTGATCATCTTGTTGTTGGCGGGCAGCACCTCTGCGGCGAAACGGCGGATCCCCCGCTCCCTGGCCACCGCCGCGATGTGTTCGAGGAGGGCGGACGCCACGCCGCGGCCCTGGTGGGCGTCCTGCACGAGGAAGGCGACCTCCGCCTCGTCGGCGGGGGCCGAGGCGGGCCTGCCCTGCTCGTTGATCCGGTCGAAGCGGACCGTGGCGATGAACTCACCGCCGATCGTCACGGCCAGTCCCACCCGGTCGACGTAGTCGTGATGGGTGAAGCGGTGCACGTCACGGGCGGAGAGACGGGGATACGGGGCGAAGAAGCGGTAGTACTTCGACTCGTCGGACACCTGCTCGTAGAAGCTGACCAGCCGCTCGGCGTCGTCCGTGGTGATGGGCCTGATCCGCGCGGTGCCACCGTCGCGGAGCACCACGTCCGCCTCCCAGTGGTCGGGGTACGCGTGATGCGGACTCTGCTCCGGAGTGGGCTCCATGGGCAAAGCCTACGGCTCGTGGCACCGGTAGCGGCGGGATCTCGGCAAGGGCACGCTGGGGGTGCCGGCGGACGGCGGGCAGGCCGGCGGCGATGCCGGGCACGGCAGCACGCGCCACATGAGAGACTGGTCTAGACAACCCATTGTTACGTGAAGGGCAGAACCATGGCTGAGCGCCGCGTCAACGTCGGTTGGGCCGAGGGCCTGCACGCCCGCCCCGCTTCCATCTTCGTCCGTGCCGCCACGGCTTCCGGCGTCCCCGTGACGATCTCCAAGGCCGACGGCAACCCGGTGAACGCCGCCTCCATGCTCGCGGTGCTCGGCCTGGGCGCCCAGGGCGGCGAGGAGATCGTGCTCGCATCCGAGGCGGACAACGCCGAGGCCGCCCTGGACCGTCTGGCCAAGCTGGTCGCCGAAGGGCTCGAGGAGCTCCCGGAGACCGTCTGATTCCGGCCACTTCGAACCGGAAACCTTTCTGCGGAAAAGCCGCGGCACCCCCGACCGGGAGCCGCGGCTTTTCTGTTTCCCGAACCGGTGCAGAGCTCCGGAAAAGATGGATCAGGGCAGCAAAAAGAAAGCCCTCCGATAATTACTCTCTTTGTATACGGCGCAATTGTTAATGACGGACTCCCGCGATGTTTACGGAATGTTGCGAAGTCCTCACCCGGGCCTGGCCGGGCGTGTGCCCCGGCACGCGCCGCAGCCGGTGGGCCGCTGTCGCGCGCTCGGCGTGCTGGGTGGCGAGCGCCCTGGCCCGCTCCACGTCGCGGCGGGCCACGGCGTCGACCAGAGCGCCGTGCTCGGCCCAGGAGTCCGCGGGGCGGACCGGCTGCTCGACCGCGTACATCCAGGCGATCTTGTGCCGGAGCTGGGTGAGCAGAGCGATCAGCGCGGGGCTCCCCGAGGCCTGCGCCAGCGTCTCGTGGAACCAGCCCCCGAGCGAGCGCAGATCCTCCCCCTCGCCGCGGCGCACCCGCTCCTGGCCCAGCCTGACCAGGCCGCGCAGCACCTTGAGATGTGCGTCGGTGCGGCGCTGGGCCGCGCGTGCGGCCCCGAGGGGCTCCAGGAGCATGCGTATCTCCAGGAGGTCGGCCGCCTCCTGCTCGGTGGGCTCGGCGACACAGGCACCCGCGTGCCTGCGGGTGACGACGAACCCTTCGGACTCCAGGGTGCGCAACGCCTCGCGCACGGGGACGCGGGAGACGCCGTAGCGACGCGCGAGCACCTCTTCGGTGAGGCGGCTGCCACGTTCGAAGACACCGGAGACGATGTCGTCACGGATTGCCGTGCATACCGAATGCGCGGGAATGCGCATGTCCGAACCTCCGCCTTAATCCCCGCGAAACGCGGCCGATCGACGCCTGTTCTGTGACTCTATTGCAACCGGCCGGAATTTCCGATGGCGGGGTGGAATCCATGGATATCTTTTGGCCAGGGAGCACTTCCGCGGCGGCTTCGGCACGCGTCGCCCTCGGACACGGCGAAGGCCCCGGACACGGCGAAGGCCCCGGCGGGTGCCGGGGCCTTCGTCGGAGATCGCGGTGCGGCGTGGAGTCAGACCTGGACGCCGTGGGCGCGGAGGTAGGCGACGGGGTCCATGTCCGATCCGTACTCGGGGGTGCTCCGGGCCTCGAAGTGCAGGTGCGGCCCGGTGGAGTTTCCGGTCGAGCCCGAGAGACCGATCTGCTCGCCGGAGCCGACGCTCTGGCCGACGGAGACGCCGATCGAGGAGAGGTGGCCGTACTGGGTGTACGTGCCGTCCTTCATCCTGAGCACGATGTTGTTGCCGTAGGCGCCGCCCCAGCCGGCCTCGACGACCGTACCGGCGCCGACCGCGACGACCGAGGTGCCGGACGCGGCCTGGAAGTCCACGCCGGAGTGGGTGCCGGAGGACCAGAGCGCGCCACCGGACTGGTAGCCGGTGGTGACGTGGGAACCGGCGACCGGGAGGTGGAACGCGTTGAGCCGGGCGCGCTCGGCGGCGCGGGCGGCGCGCGCCTTCTCCTCGCGGGCCTCCTTGGCGCGGGCCTCCGCCTTGCGCTTGGCCTCGGCCTTCGCCTTCGCTTCGGCCGCCGCCTTCGCGGCGACGTCGGCCTGGTGCTTCTGGGCCGTCGCCTGAGCCTCGATCTGGGCGGCGAGGGTGGTGTCGAGGGCGACCGTCTGGGTCAGGCCGGTGCTGCCCGCGGTGACCTCGGAGTCCGCGGCGAGGGCCGGGGAGGCCGTGGCACCGAGTACGCCGGTGGTGGCCAGGGCGGCGACGCCGGCGACCTTGGCGCTCTTGCGCGTCAGGCGGCTCGGGGCACGGTGCTTCCCGGTGGCACGGATGAACGCCATGGAGGGGCTGGTCCTTTCCTTCCTTCTCGCCTACCGGGTTAGCTGACGGGTTCGGAGCAGGAAGGTCTCCTACGGGCCCCTGAGCCTCCGACGAGGTACAGGGATCCGATTCACCCCAGGGACTTCGTGGGTCCCCGGCTCCCCAGGCTCGCGCCTGACGGGGACTCGGCGATGGCTGTCCGGCGCCGCGGGCGCGGCAATCGTCCGGCGGACAGCCGCGCCGACGCTAGATCGGGAGACTTTCCCCCGCCAAACGGAAAGGGCCTTTTGTCGCACATCCCACAGGACGAACTGCAACCTTCTCTGCAATACGGACAAATGACAGAACCCCGGCGGGAGTAGACCCGCCGGGGTCCGTATGTCCGGTTCTGTCAGCCGCTGACGACCGACACCTCACCGATACCGAGCGCCTCCACGGGCTCCTTGATCTGAGCGGCGTCCCCGACCAGGACGGTGACGAGCCGGTCGACCGGGAACGCGTTGACCACGGCGGCGGTCGCCTCGACCGTGCCGGTGTCGGCCAGGCGTGCGTACAGCTTCGCCTGGTAGTCGTCCGGGAGGTGCTGCTCCACCTGGTCGGCCAGGGTGCCCGCGACGGAGGCCGCAGTCTCGTACTTGAGCGGGGCGACGCCCACGAGGTTCTGCACGGCCGTCTCCCGCTCGGCGTCGGTGAGCCCCTCGGCCGCAAGGGTGCGCAGGACCTTCCAGAGGTCGTCCAGCGCGGGACCGGTGGACTCGGTGTCGACGGAGCCGCTGATGGCGAGCATCGCGGCACCCGCCGCCCCGGACGAGGAGTCGGGCGCCGTCGAGCGCAGCACCTGCCCGAAGGCCCGGACACCGTAGGTGTAGCCCTTCTCCTCACGCAGCACGCGGTCCAGCCGGGAGGTCAGAGTGCCTCCCAGGCAGTACGTGCCGAGGACCTGGGCGGGCCACACGCTGTCGTGCCGGTCCGCGCCGATCCTGCCGATCAGCAGCTGCGTCTGCACGGCTCCCGGGCGGTCCACGATGACCACACGGCCGGTGTCGTCCGCGGTGATCGGGGGCACGGGCCGGGTCTGGCCGGCATTGCCCGACCAGTCACCGACCGTGTCGGAGAGCAGCGCGTCCAGGTCCACGTCGGTGAGGTCACCGACGACGACCGCCGTCGCCGTGGAGGGGCGGACATGGGCGTCGTAGAAGGCGCGTACGGCGGCGGCGTCGATCCGCCGGACCGTCTCCTCGGTGCCCTGGCGCGGGCGCGACATCCGTGCGGTGGCGGGGAAGAGCTCCTTGGAGAGCTGCTTGGCCGCGCGCCGGGCCGGGTTGGCCTGCTCGTGCGGGATCTCGTCGAGGCGGTTGCCCACCAGACGCTCGATCTCGCTCTCCGCGAAGGCCGGGGCCCGCAGAGCCTCCGCTACCAGGCCGAGGGCCTTGGTCAGGCGGGAGACCGGTACCTCCAGGGAGACACGGAGACCCGGGTGGTCCGCGTGGGCGTCCAGCGTGGCGCCGCACCGCTCCAGCTCGGCGGCGAACTCCTCCGCGGAGTGCTTGTCCGTGCCCTCGGACAGCGCGCGCGCCATGATCGTGGCCACACCGTCCAGGCCCTCGGGCTCGGCGTCCAGCGGGGCGTCGAGGAAGATCTCCACGGCGACAACCTGCTGGCCGGGCCGGTGGCAGCGCAGCACGGTCAGCCCGTTGGGCAGGGCGCCGCGCTCGGGCGCGGGGAAGGCCCAGGGCCTGGCCTCGCCGGCGGTCGGCTGCGGGTGGTACTCCATCGCTACTCCAGTCACGGCGGCGTCGGTCACTTGTCGGCCCCCTCGGGCGCGTCGGTGCCCTCGGTCTCGTCGGCCGGTTCGACCGGCTCGTAGACCAGGACCGCACGATTGTCGGGACGCAGGTGCGCCCGGGCGGCTGCCTTGACCTCGTCGGCCGTCACCTCGAGCACACGGCCCACCGCGGTCAGGGCGAGCTGCGGGTCACCGAACAGGACGGCGTACCGGCACAGTTCGTCCGCGCGGCCGGCGACCGTGCCGAGACGGTCGAGCCACTCGCGCTCCAACTGCGCCTGGGCGCGCTCCATCTCCTCCGGGGTGGGGCCCTCCTCGGCGAAGCGGGCCAGCTCCTCGTCGACGGCCGCCTCGATCTGCGGCACCTCGACGCCACCGGACGTCTTGACGTCCAGCCAGCCGAGCGACGGCGCGCCGGCCAGCCTGAGCAGCCCGAAACCGGCGGCCACCGCCGTACGGTCGCGGCGCACCAGCCGGTTGTGCAGGCGTGACGACTCGCCGCCGCCGAGCACGGTCAGGGCCAGGTCAGCGGCGTCGCACTCGCGGGTGCCGTCGTGCGGCAGCCGGTAGGCGGCCATCAGCGCACGCGCGGGGACCTCCTCCTGGACCACTTCGCGCAGCTGCTCGCCGATGATGCCGGGCAGCGTGCCGTCGCGCGGGGGCTGCTTGCCGTCGTGCGAGGGGATGGAGCCGAAGTACTTCTCGATCCAGGCGAGCGTCTGCTCCGGGTCGATGTCCCCCACCACGGAGAGCACCGCGTTGTTCGGCGCGTAGTACGTACGGAAGAACGCCTGCGCGTCCTCCAGCGTCGCCGCGTCCAGGTCGGCCATCGAGCCGATCGGCGTGTGGTGGTACGGGTGCCCGGCCGGGTAGGCGAGAGCGGTGAGCTTCTCGAAGGCCGTGCCGTACGGGACGTTGTCGTAGCGCTGGCGGCGCTCGTTCTTCACGACGTCCCGCTGGTTCTCCATGGACTCCTCGTCGAGCGCGGCGAGCAGTGAGCCCATCCGGTCGGCCTCGAGCCACAGGGCCAGCTCCAGCTGGTGCGTGGGCATCGTCTCGAAGTAGTTGGTGCGTTCGAAGCTGGTCGTGCCGTTCAGGGAACCGCCGGCCCCTTGCACCAGCTCGAAGTGCCCGTTCCCCTTGACCTGGCCCGAGCCCTGGAACATCAGGTGCTCGAAGAGGTGAGCCAGACCCGTGCGCCCCTTGACCTCGTGGCGGGAGCCGACGTCGTACCAGAGGCAGACCGCGGCGACGGGGGTCAGATGGTCCTCGGAGAGCACCACGCGCAGGCCGTTGGCCAGACGGTGCTCGGTCGCCGTCAAGCCGCCGGAACCGGCCTGGGCTGTGGCCGTGTGACCCATGGGCATGTACGTCCCTTCGATCGGTACAGGATTTCCTGCCGGACCTGCCACTCTAGGCAAGCGCACGGGCACCTGGCGAAGTTCCCGTCGGGTGAATGTTGTCGTAGATACTGCCGTGGACGAGGGCTCCGCGGAGGCCCTGAGGACCGCTTCGGACGGGTCGAGGTCGGTGTTGTCAGTACGGCGGGCCACAATGGTCGGCGTCAGAACCTGAGGTTGCCCGACAGAATCTGTGAAGGAGTCGCAGCCGCGATGGCCCGCCGCAGCACGAAAACCCCGCCGCCGGACGACTTCGAGGAGAAGATCCTCGACATCGACGTCGTCGACGAAATGCAGGGCTCCTTCCTCGAGTACGCGTACTCGGTGATCTACTCCAGGGCTCTTCCCGACGCCCGCGACGGCATGAAGCCCGTGCACCGCCGCATCGTGTCCCAGATGAACGAGATGGGGCTCCGCCCCGACCGCGGCTACGTGAAGTGCGCACGCGTCGTCGGCGAAGTGATGGGCAAACTGCACCCGCACGGTGACGCCTCGATCTACGACGCACTGGTGCGCATGGCACAGCCGTTCTCGATGCGCCTGCCCCTCGTCGACGGGCACGGCAACTTCGGCTCGCTGGGCAACGACGACCCGCCGGCGGCCATGCGGTACACCGAGTGCCGGATGGCCGACGCCACGTCGCTGATGACGGAGTCGATCGACGAGGACACCGTCGACTACCAGTCGAACTACGACGGCCAGGAGCAGGAGCCGGTCGTCCTCCCGGCCGCGTACCCGAACCTTTTGGTCAACGGTGCTTCCGGGATCGCGGTCGGCATGGCGACCAACATGCCCCCGCACAACCTCGGCGAGGTCATCGCCGCCGCCCGCCACCTCATCCGGCACCCGGGCGCGGACCTCGAGACGCTGATGCGCTTCGTCCCGGGTCCCGACCTGCCCACCGGCGGCAGGATCGTCGGCCTCGGCGGCATCAAGGACGCCTACGCCGCGGGGCGCGGCACGTTCAAGATCCGTGCCACGGTAGCCATAGAGAGCGTCACGGCCCGTCGCAAGGGTCTCGTCGTCACCGAACTGCCCTTCACCGTCGGGCCGGAGAAGGTGATCGCCAAGATCAAGGACCTCGTCGGCTCGAAGAAGCTCCAGGGCATCGCGGATGTCAAGGACCTCACCGACCGGGCGCACGGTCTGCGTCTGGTGATCGAGGTCAAGAACGGCTTCGTGCCGGAGGCCGTACTGGAGCAGCTCTACAAGCTGACGCCGATGGAGGAGTCCTTCGGCATCAACAACGTCGCGCTGGTCGACGGACAGCCGCTCACCCTGGGGCTGAAGGAGCTCCTCGAGGTCTATCTCGACCACCGCTTCGACGTGGTGCGCCGGCGCAGCGAGTTCCGCAGGACCAAGCGGCGTAACCGGCTGCACCTGGTCGAGGGCCTCCTCGTGGCGCTGCTCGACATCGACGAGGTCATCCGGCTCATCCGGGACAGCGACAACTCGGCGCAGGCGAAGGAGCGCCTGATGGAGCGCTTCTCGCTGAGCGAGATCCAGACCCAGTACATCCTGGACACCCCGCTGCGCAGGCTCACCCGCTTCGACAGGATCGAGCTGGAGAGCGAGCGCGACAAGCTCAGCGAGGAGATCGCACAGCTGACCGCGATCCTGGAGTCGGACGCCGAGCTGCGTAAGCTGGTCTCGACCGAACTGGCCGCGGTGGCGAAGAAGTTCGGCACCGAGCGGCGCACGGTACTGCTGGAGTCGGCGGGTTCGCAGGTCGCATCGGTGCCGCTGGAGGTCGCCGACGACCCGTGCCTGGTGCTCCTCTCCTCGACCGGCCTCCTGGCCCGTACGGCCAACGCCGAGCCGGTCCCCCAGGCCGAGGACGCCAGGCGCGCGAAGCACGACGCGATCGTCTCCGCCGTCCCCTCGACGGCGCGCGGGGACGTGGGCGCGGTGACGTCCACGGGTCGGCTGCTCCGGCTCTCGGTGATCGACCTGCCGCAGCTGCCGGACACCCATGCCGCTCCGAACCTGTCGGGCGGTGCCCAGATCTCGGAGTTCCTGACGCTGGAGCCGGACGAGGAGCTGATCTGTCTCACCACCCTCGACGAGGAGGCGCAGGGCCTGGCCATCGGCACCCTGCAGGGCGTGGTGAAGCGCGTGGTCCCCGACTACCCCGCCAACAAGGACGAGTTGGAGGTCATCTCGCTGAAGGACGGTGACCGGATCGTCGGCGCCAAGCAGTTGCGTACGGGCGAGGAGGACCTGGTCTTCATCACGTCCGACGCCCAACTGCTGCGCTATCCGGCCGCGTCGGTGAGGCCGCAGGGACGCGCCGCGGGCGGCATGGCGGGTGTCAAGCTCGCGGCGGGCGCCACCGTTCTCTCGTTCGCGGCGGTGGATCCCTCCGCGGACGCGGCGGTGTTCACGGTCGCCGGGTCGCACGGCACGCTGGACGACTCCGAGCGGACCTGGAAGCTCACCCCGTTCGACCAGTACCCACGCAAGGGCAGGGCCACCGGCGGGGTGCGCTGCCAGCGCTTCCTCAAGGGGGAGGACGTCCTGGTGTTCGCCTGGGCGGGCGAGACCCCGGCGCGGGCGGCCCAGAAGAACGGCGCACCGGCAGAGCTTCCGGACCCGGATCCGCGCCGGGACGGTTCGGGCACACCGCTGACGAGTCAGGTCGCGGTGATCGCCGGACCTCTGTAGGACACCCGGCCGGGCGGCGGGGGCTCAGTCCTCGTCGTCCGGCTGCCGTACATACCGCAGGACGCCCCACATACTGCGCTCCAGCTCCTCGGTGGCGTCCTGCCACGCGTCCTGGCAGGCCTCGAGCTCCTTGTACAGGGCCGCGGTGTCGATACCGGAGCCGATCAGCACCAGCTGGGTCCGTCGCGGTTCGTCGCGGGCCCAGCGCTCCGGCACGAAGCGCAGGAACCTCCCGACGGCGTGCAGGGCGTACCGGTTGCCGGGGTCGCCCGCACCGAAGTCGGCGTATCCCTTGATCCGGTAGAGCCCCGCCGGCCTGGAGTCGAGGAACGCCATGAAGCGGCGGGGGCTGAGCGGCACGTCCGCGGTGAAGGAGACACTCTCGTACGCCGAGTGCAGGTGCTCCTCGTGCGTGCGGTCGGCCTCGGGGAGCAGGTCCTCGAACGTCAGCTGGCGGAACGAGTCGTCCTCCTCCGGCCGGAGGACGGGATCGAAGAGCAGCTCCGGGTCGATCCTGCCGTACGCGGCGCGGATGACAGCCGCCCTGGCGCCCGCCGTCCCGACCGTCTCCCGCACCGCCGCCAAGTCCGCGTCGGTGACCCGGTCGGTCTTGTTCAGGACGATCAGGTCGGCGGCCGCCAGGTGGCGGTCGATCTCGGGGTGGCGCTCCCGCGTGGCGGGAAATTCGGCCGCGTCCACGACCTCGACCAGTCCCCCGTACCGGATGTGCGGATTGTCGCTGGCCAGCAGCATCCGTACGAGTTCCTGGGGCTCGGCGAGACCGCTGGCCTCGATGACGATCACGTCGAGGCGCGCGGCGGGCCCGGTCAGCGTCTCCAGATAGGTGTCGAGCTCGCTCGCGTCGACCGCGCAGCACAGACAGCCGTTGCCCAGCGAGACCGTCGATCCGACCTGCCCCGCGACGGTCATGGCGTCGATCTCGATGGACCCGAAGTCGTTGACGACGACGCCGATCCTGTTGCCCGCCCTGTTGCGGAGCAGATGGTTGAGCAGTGTCGTCTTGCCGGAGCCGAGGAACCCTGCCAGGACGACGACCGGGATCTGCGGGGCGTGGGGCGGGGTCAACGGGGCCTTCCTCGGGTCGGTCAGAGTGTCGGTACGGGCTGCGGAGGCGGGGGTCCGGCATAGCGGGCCGCCGGGCGGATGATCTTCGAGTCCTCCGCCTGCTCCAGGATATTGGCGCTCCAGCCGACCATGCGCGCGGCACAGAAGGTGGGCGTGAACATCTCACGCGGCAGACCACAGAGCTCCATGACGACACCGGCGTAGAACTCCACGTTCGTGTGCAGCTCGCGTCCCGGCTTGAGCTCGGCGAGGATCGCCTCCACCTGGCTTTCGACTTCGACGGCGAAGTCGACGAGTGGGCCCCCGAAGCTCTGCGCGACCGAGCGGAGCATCCGTGAGCGCGGATCCTCGGTGCGGTAGACGGGGTGCCCGAATCCCATGATCCGTTCCCCCGCGAGAACTCGTTGACGGATCCAGCCGTCGATCCGGTCCGGGGTGCCGATGGCGTCCAGGGTGTCCAGCGCCCGGCTGGGCGCGCCGCCGTGCAGCGGGCCGGAGAGCGCGCCGACGGCTCCGACGAGGCAGGCGGCGACATCGGCGCCGGTGGAGGCGATCACTCGGGCGGTGAACGTGGACGCGTTGAAACCGTGGTCGACGGTGGAGACGAGGTACCGCTCCACGGCCGCGGTCCGTACGGCGTCCGGCTCCTCGCCGGTCAGCATGTACAGGTAATTCGCCGCGAACGGTAGGTCGTCACGCGGTTCGACCGGCTCCAGGCCCTGGCCCAGGCGGTACAGGGAGGTCAGCACCGTGGGGACGGCCGCGCAGACGGCGAGGGCGTCCTCACGGCGGCGGTCGGCCCCGATGTCGTACACCGGACGGAACCCGGCCGAGGCGCCGAGCAGCGAGAGCGCCGTACGAAGTCCGGCGAGCGGTCCGGAGAGAGCCCCGGCCCGGGCGATGGCGGGCAGCGCCTCCCGAACCTCTGCCGGCAGCCGGCGCAGACCGGCAGTCCGGGCGGCGAAGCCGGCGCTCTCGGTCCGGCCGGGCAGCTCGCCGTGGAACATCAGGAACCAGACGTCCTCGAAGCTGCGGCTGTGCGCGAGCTCGACCGCCGAGTACTGCCGGTAGTGGTAGAACCCCTCGCGCCCGCGCACGTCACCGAGCGCGGTGTCGGTGACGATCACCCCGGCGAGACCCCGGGGCACGTCGAGCGGGGCGGTATCCGTATGCGAGGCAGGCATGGCAGGTCTCTCCTTCACCGATGGGCTGTACATTGATTCGACTGTCCATGATTGACTTCAGAGTTGTCAATATTGATTTCATCAATATGAAACGTCGCCAGAGGTGATCCGGCATCCATGGACATGGATACGGTGGGCACCATGACGCATGACTCGGCGCACGGAACCGGCACGCAGGACGCGGGAGCCGAAGGGGCGGCGCCCCGCAGGCTCACCACCCGGGAGGCGGCCGAACGCCTCGGGGTGAAGCCCGAGACCGTGTACGCCTACGTGAGCCGGGGGCAGCTGACCAGCAGGCGGGCCCCCGGCGGACGCGGCAGTACGTTCGACGCCACCGAGGTCGACACCCTGGCCCGCCGCACCGGGCGCAGGGAGCCTTCGCCGTCCTCCACGGGCGATCTGGTCTTCCGCACCGGCATCACGCTCATCGAGCCGGACCGCTACTTCTTCCGCGGCGTCGACGCGACCGAACTCGCCCGTCACCACGGCTACGAGGAGGTCGCCGAGTGGATCTGGACCGGCGAGCTCCGCCCTGGCATCCGCTTCACCGCGGCGCGCGAACCTCTCGCCGCGGCCCGGCGGACGGCCGCCTCGATGCCGCGGCACAGCAGCGCGACGGACCGGCTCCGTGCCGCTGTCACCGCGGCCGCGTCCGCCGATCCCCTGCGGTTCGACCTCTCCCCCCAGGGGGTGCTCAACAGCGCGCGCAACCTGATCCCCACCCTGGTCGGGGCGTTGCCGGCGGCAGGGAACGGGGCCGACGGCGCGGTGGGGGACGAGGGCTCTCTGGCCGCCCGACTGTGGCCGAAACTCTCGGCCCGGCCCGCCGACGCGGCCGCACTGGCCCTGCTCGACACGGCGCTCGCGCTGCTGGCCGACCACGATCTCGCGGCCTCAACCCTGGCGGTACGGGTCGCCGCCTCGACCCACGCGAACCCGTATGCCGTGGTCTCCGCGGGACTCGGCGTGCTGGAGGGCCCGCTGCACGGCGCCGCCAGCGGGCCGGCGCACCGGATGCTGGCCGAGGTCGTGGAACGGGGAGGCGCGGCTCCTGTCGTCGCGGACCATCTGCGCGCCGGCCGACGGGTACCGGGGCTCGGCCACCGCCTTTACACGAGCGAGGATCCGCGGGCGGGCGAGCTCTTCTCGCTGCTGGACCAGATTCCGCAGGCGGCCCCGGCGGTGGCGGCCGCCCGTGACGTCGTCGCGACCACCGCCCGCCACACACCTCTGCACGCCAACGTCGACCTGGCTCTGGCCGCCCTCTCGGTCGCGTACGGCATGCCCGCCGAAACGGGTGAGACCGTGTTCGCCGTGTCCCGCACGGCGGGCTGGATCGCTCACGCGATGGAGGAGTACACGGAACGGCCGCTGCGCATGCGTCCCAGCGGGCAGTACACCGGCCCGCGCCCGCCCCAGCCGCTGCCTGCCCCGAAGGCGGCCGCTCCGGAGGATGCGGGTCCTGCAAATTAGCTACAACCGGCGGAAAATCTCACCCCCCTACGGCCGGGGCGGGCGGGCCGTGGAACCACGGACGACCAGTTCCGGCTCGAAGAGGAGCTCGTCCGAGGGCACCGTGCGCCCCCCGATCTGCACGGAGAGCAGCTCGACCGCGGCCCTGCCCATGGCTTCGATCGGCTGGCGCACCGTGGTCAGCGGCGGCTCGGTGCAGTTCATGAACGCGGAGTCGTCGTAGCCGACGACGGAGACCTCCCCGGGCACCGACAGTCCCCGGCGGCGCGCCGCGCGTACCGCGCCCAGGGCCAGCGGGTCGCTGGCGCAGATGATGCCCGTGATCCCCTGGTCGAGCAGCCGTGTGGCGGCGGCCTGGCCGCCCTCGAGCGAGAACATGGCCCGGGAGACGCACTCGTCCGGCACGGTGACCCCCGACTGGGCGGCCAGCGCGCGGGCGGCGGCGAGCTTGCGCTGCGAGGGCATGTGGTCGGCCGGGCCGAGGACGAATCCGATCCGCTCGTGGCCGAGCGAGACGAGATGACGCCAGGCCTGCTCGACGGCCACCGAGTCGTCGCAGGAGACCGCCGGGAAGCCGAGATGCGCGATGGCGGCGTTGATCAGGACGACCGGGATCTTGCGGTCGGCGAGCACCTTGTAGTGGTCGTGGGGGGCGTCGGCCTGGGCGTAGAGACCACCGGCGAACACGACTCCGGACACCTGCTGCTGCAGGAGGAGCTCCACGTAGTCGGCCTCGGAGACCCCTCCCTTGGTCTGGGTGCAGAGCACCGGGGTCAGGCCCTGCTGGGCGAGCGCGCCGCCGACCACTTCGGCGAAGGCCGGGAAGATCGGGTTCTGCAGCTCGGGCAGGACCAGTCCGACGAGCCTGGCACGCTCACCGCGGAGCTGCGTCGGACGCTCGTAGCCGAGCACGTCCAGGGCGGAGAGAACAGCTTGGCGTGTGGCGTCGGAGACACCCGGCTTGCCGTTCAGCACGCGGCTGACCGTGGCCTCGCTGACTCCTACTTTCTGGGCAACCTGAGCAAGTCGTCGCGTCATAAGCGCAAGATTAGCGCAAGAACCGCAAAAATATTGCGTCGAGACGGATACCCGTAGAACGCTCACAGATGGAGGGCGGGAGGGCAAGGGCCCGGCCTGACCGGCGATCGGAGAGTGATCGGCGGGCTGCAGGCGTCCGGGATTTCGGTGAGCGCGGATTGCCCCTTACCGTTCGTACGATGAGCGCCCCACGGACCACCCCACGGGGACCGCGCCGGTTCGGCTGGCCGCGGCGGGTCTTCTCGCAGGTCCTGCTGATGCAGCTGGCCATCATCACCGGCGTCACGGTCCTCGTCACGGGCCTCTTCCTGGCACCGCTCAGTGCCCAGCTCGACGACCAGGCGATGCGCCGCGCCCTGGCGATCGCGCAGTCCACGGCGGCGCAGCCGCAGATCTCCGCGTCGCTGCTCACCACCGACCCGCGCCCGGGCGGCGCCGTCCAGGCCGCGACGGAGCGGATCAGACGGGCGACCGGTGCCGAATACGTCGTGGTCATGGACAGGCAGGGGGTGCGCTGGTCACACACGGACTCCTCCCGCATCGGCGATGTCGTCTCCACCGACCCCAGTGCGGCGCTCGCCGGCAGGTCCGTGATGGAGATCGACAGCGGCACGCTCGGACGTTCGGCGCGCGGCAAGGTGCCGCTGCTCGACCGATCGGACCGGGTCGTCGGTGCCGTCTCGGTGGGCATCGCGTACGACAGCGTCCGCGCCCGGCTGCTCGCCGCGATCCCCGGGCTGCTCGCCTACGCGGGCGGAGCGCTGGCAGTGGGAGCACTGGCCGCCTACCTGATCTCCCGCCGTCTTCAGCGGCAGACGCATGACCTGGCGTTCTCCGACATCTCGGCGCTGCTGACCGAGCGCGAGGCCATGCTGCACAGCATCCGTGAGGGCGTCGTCGCGCTGGACCGCACAGGGCGCATCAGGCTCCTGAACGACGAGGCCCAGCGTCTGCTCGGTCTCGGCCCCGAGGCCTCGGGCAAGCAGCTCGACGAGGCGCTGGGCGAGGGGCGCACCACCGACGTGCTGGCCGGGCGGGTGGTGGGCGAGGACCTGGTGACGGTCCGCGGCAACCGCGTGCTCCTCGCCAACCGGATGCCGACCGACGACGGCGGGGCCGTCGCCACACTGCGCGACCGTACGGAACTGGAGTACCTCGGCCGTGAACTCGACTCCACCCACGGCCTGATCGACGCCCTCCGCGCCCAGGACCACGAGCACGCCAACCGGCTGCACACCCTCCTGGGGCTGCTGGAACTGGAGATGCACGAAGAAGCGGTGGAGTTCGTCACGGAAGTCGTCGGCGTCCACCGGGCGACGGCCGAGCAGGTCACCGAGAAGGTCCACGACCCCCTTCTGGCCTCGCTCCTGGTCGGCAAGGCGACCGTGGCCGCCGAGCGCGGTGTCGCTCTGCGCATGGCGGCGGGAACCCTCCTGCCGGACCGGCTCGTGGACCCACGCGGACTCGTGACGGTCCTCGGCAATCTGGTGGACAACGCGCTCGACGCGGCCGCGGGGTCGCCCGACGCACGGATCGAGGTCGGGCTGCGGGCCGAGGGCCGTACGGTGGTACTGCGCGTGTGCGACAGCGGCCCCGGCGTGCCGGCCGGTGATCACGAATCCATCTTCACGGAGGGCTGGTCGACCAAGGAACTCCCGGCCCACGGCAAACGGGGCCTGGGGCTGCCGCTGGTGCGGCGGCTCGCCGAGCGACAGGGCGGCAGCGTGTCCGTGTCGAGTGCCCCCGAGGGCGGGGCGGTGTTCACCGTCGTCCTTCCGGAGGCTCTGGGCGGCCCGGAACAGCTGGGCATCCCTGCGCCCGGTGGCCCGGAACGGCTCGGCTCCCCCACCGCGGGCGGCCCCTCGGCCCCCGCACGGCCCGCGACGTCAGGAGACGCCCAGTGATCGAGGTTCTGGTCGTGGACGACGACGTACGGGTCGCCCGGATCAACGCGGCTTATGTCGCCAAGGTGCCCGGATTCCGGGTGGCCGCCATGGCCCACTCCGCGGCGGAGGCGCTCGCGAGGATCGGCGAGGTGCCCGTCGATCTGATCCTGCTCGACCACTATCTGCCGGACCGCAACGGCCTGGCCGTGGTGCGGGAGCTGCGCGCCCTCGGTCATCACACCGATGTGATCATGGTGACGGCCGCTCGCGACGTGGCGACCGTACAGGCGGCGATGCGCCACGGCGCCCTCCAGTACCTGGTCAAGCCGTTCGCGTACGCCGGGCTCCGCACCAAACTGGAGGCCTACGCGGCGCTGCGCCGCACCTTCGAGAGTGGCGGCGAGGCCGAGCAGACGGAGGTGGACCGGCTGTTCGGGGCCTTGTGGGCCACGGGCGGGTCCGACCTCCCCAAGGGCCATTCGACGACGACCGCGGAACTGGTCCGCCAGGCCCTGCGGGCTGCCGGCGGGCCGCTCTCCGCCCAGGAGGTCGCGGAGAGCGCCGGGATGAGCCGGCAGACGGCCCAGCGCTATCTGAAGCTGCTCGAACGCACGGGCCGCGTGCGGCTCTCCCTCAGGTACGGCGAGACCGGCCGCCCCGAACACCGGTACCTCTGGGCCACCGGTTCCTGATGGCGCGGCCCCGCCTATGCCGCCCCCGCTCCGGTGAGCGACCGGACCTCCGTCTCCGCGTGCTTGGCCGGGTCCGGCGGCTCGGGTGAGGTGAGCGTGCCGATCCAGCCGGCCAGGAAGCCCGCCGGGATCGACACCAGTCCCGGGTTCTCCAGGGGGAAGAGGGCGAAGTCGACGCCGGGGAAGAGCGAGGTGGCGCTCCCCGAGACGACCGGCGAGAGCAGGACGAGCAGGACGGCGGGGATCAGTCCGCCGTAGACGGCCCAGACCGCGCCCCGGGTGGTGAAATTCCGCCAGAACAACGAGTAGAGCAACGCCGGGAGGTTGGCCGAGGCCGCCACCGCGAAGGCCAGGCCGACGAGGAACGCGACGTTCAGATTCTGGGCGAGAAGGCCGAGCCCGATGGCCACCACCCCGATGCCCGCCGCGGCCACCCGGGCCACGCCGACCTCGCTGCGCTGCTTGGCACCCGGCTTCCGGAACGAGGCGTACAGGTCGTGGGCGACGGAGGCGGAGGAGGCGAGGGTGATGCCCGCGACCACGGCGAGGATCGTGGCGAAGGCGATGGCGGCCACGACGGCGAAGAGAACCGTGCCGCCCGTGGAGCCCTCACCGCCTCCGAGGACGAGCGCCAGGAGCGGGACAGCCGTGTTCCCGGAGGCGTTGGACGCCCGGACGTCCGCGGGTCCGACGAGCGCGGCAGCTCCGAATCCGAGCACGATGGTCATCAGGTAGAAGCTTCCGATGAGTCCGATGGACCAGACGACGGAACGCCGGGCCGCCCGGGCCGTGGGGACGGTGTAGAAGCGCGACAGGATGTGCGGCAGCCCGGCCGTGCCGAGGACGAGCGCCAGCCCGAGGCTGATGAAGTCGAAGCGCGCAGTCCAGCTCCCGCCGTACCTCAGGCCCGGCGAGAGGAAGTCCCGTCCGTGGCCGCTGCGTTCAGCGGCGGAGGTCAGCAGGGCGTTGACGTCGCCATGGAAACGGAGAAGGACGAGCACCGTGAGCGCGACGGCGCCGGCCATCAGCAGGACCGCCTTGACGATCTGGATCCAGGTCGTGGCGCGCATGCCGCCGAGCGACACGTAGAGCACCATCAGCGCTCCGACCCCGACCACCGTCCAGGATCGGGCGGTGTCGCTCGTGCCTCCCAGCAGCAGCGCGACGAGGCTGCCCGCACCCACCATCTGGGCCACCAGATAGAGCACCGAGACGGTGACCGACGAGGTGCCCAGCGCCGTGCGCACCGGGCGCTCCGCCATCCGGGCGGCGACCACGTCGGCGAGCGTGAACCGGCCGCAGTTGCGTACGAGTTCGGCGACGAGGAGCAGGACCACGAGCCAGGCGACGAGGAATCCGACGGAGTAGAGCATGCCGTCGTAGCCGAACAGGGCGATCAGCCCCGAGATGCCGAGGAAGGACGCCGCGGACATGTAGTCACCGGCGATGGCGAATCCGTTCTCCATGGGGGAGAACAGCCGTCCGCCGGCGTAGAACTCCTCGGCAGACCCCTGCCTGTTGCGGCTGACCCAGGTGGTGATGCCGAGCGTCACGGCGATGAACACGCTGAACAGCAGCAGCGCCAGCGTCTGATGGTCCCCCCTCACCGGCTGATCCCTCTTGTCATCTCCTGGGTGTCCCAACGCAGTTCCAGAGCGGCGCGGTCCCGGTGCAGACGCGCGTGACGGGCGTACGCCCAGGTGAGCAGGAACGTGGTGAGGAACTGTCCGAGTCCGGCAACCATGGCCACATTGAGCGCGCCCACGACGGGACGCGCCATCAGGTCGTGGGCGGTGGTGGCCGCGATGACATAGGCCAGGTACCAGAGCAGGAAGGCGACAACGGAGGGAACCACGAACCGCCGGTAACGGCGGCGCACTTCACGGAATGCGGGGCTGTTCTGCACCTCCATGTAGATCTCTGCCGCGCTCCGGCCCTGCTCCTGTGACCGAAACCGCCCGTCGGGCGCCACAGCCCCCGCACCGTCCGGCTCACCCCACACCGTGCCCGACGCCTCGTACCACGGGTCGTCGAGCCGCATCGCTGCGGCGCCCGGCCCTGCTTCCTTCTCCACCGACAACTCCCTTGTCCACGAGCCTCTACGGCCGCGTAGCCAAGAATGGGCAGACCGGGAAGATCCCGGGCACTTCATTCGCGATGCTTCACCATTTCAGGTGAAGGAAGTGCCGGGTGGGTGTGCGAGTCCCCGGCCGTAAGGCCGGCTCGTCCACGTGCCGCAGTTCACGCCCCGGCCTTCGACATCGCCTGCACGTCCGCCGACGGCGTGTCGCCGGCCTGGAGACCCTCGGTGACACCATCCCGCTCACTCATGTCCCCGGCCCGCATGGCCAGAACACCGCCGCGTGCGAAACAGCATCGCCGCGAGCGATATGAGAAGGGCCGCCGTCCCCTGGTGTATGCCGACGCGACGATCACCAGAACGTCGAGGAGCTCTGCCACGACAGCCTCCGAGGGCGTGAAGATCCCGATGTCTTCGACGCTACGGAAGCGCGTCGGTCAGGGGATCGGCTCAGAGGCTGACCGTGGGTGGAGAAAGGTCTCCACCCACGGCTGGAAAGTCTCAGACGTCGATGCGCGAGCGGTCCAGGGTGGCGGCGGAGCTGGTGATGAACTCCTTGCGTGGGGCGACCTCGTTGCCCATCAGCAGATCGAAGACCTGCTCGGAGGATTCCAGGTCGCCGATGTTGATCCGGCGCAGGGTGCGGTGGCGCGGGTCCATCGTGGTTTCCGCGAGCTGGTCCGCGTCCATCTCGCCGAGGCCCTTGTACCGCTGGATCGAGTCCTTGAACCGCACGTTCTTCCGCTGCAGCTCCAGCAGGGTCTGCCGGAGCTCGTTGTCGGAGTAGGTGTAGATGTACTTGTCCTGGCCCTTCTTCGGCTGGACGAGCTCGATCCGGTGAAGCGGGGGCACAGCCGCGAATACCCGCCCGGCCTCGACCATCGGCCGCATGTAGCGCTGGAAGAGCGTGAGCAGCAGGGTGCGGATGTGCGAACCGTCGACATCGGCGTCCGTCATCATGATGACCTTGCCGTAACGCGCCGCGTCGATGTCGAAGGTGCGTCCGGAGCCTGCTCCTATGACCTGGATGATGGCTCCGCACTCGGCGTTCTTGAGCATGTCCGAGACGGACGACTTCTGGACGTTGAGGATCTTCCCCCTGATCGGCAGCAGCGCCTGGAACTCACTGTTGCGGGCCAGCTTCGCGGTGCCGAGGGCCGAGTCGCCCTCCACGATGAAGAGCTCGCTGCGCTCCACGTCGTCGCTCCGGCAGTCCGCGAGCTTCGCGGGCAGCGAGGAGGACTCGAGCGCGGTCTTGCGGCGCTGCGCGTCCTTGTGCTGGCGGGCGGCGATACGGGTGCGTGCGGCGGCCACCGCCTTGTCCAGCACCGCCCTGGCCTGAGCCTTGGCATCGCGCTTCGTGGACGTCAGGAATGCCTTGAGCTCCTTGGCGACCACGTTGGCCACGATCCGGTTGGCCGCCGAGGTGCCCAGCACCTCCTTGGTCTGCCCTTCGAACTGCGGCTCCGCGAGCCGTACGGTGACGACCGCGGTCAGGCCCTCGAGGGCGTCGTCCTTGACGATGTCGTCCTCGGCCACCCGCAGCAGCTTGGAGGAGCGCAGGACCTCGTTCACCGTCTTCGTGAGGGAGCGCTCGAAACCGCTGACATGGGTGCCGCCCTTGGGGGTGGCGATGATGTTGACGAAGGACCTGAGAGTGGTGTCGTAGCCGGTCCCCCAGCGCAGGGCGATGTCGACACTCAGCTCACGCGTGACCTCGGTCGCCGTCATGTGCCCCCGGTCGTCCAGGACCGGCACGGTCTCCTTGAACGTTCCCGTTCCGCTGAGGCGCTGGACGTCGCAGACGGCCTTGTCCTGCGCCAGGTACTCGCAGAATTCGCTGATCCCACCGTCGTAGTGGAACGTCTCCTCCGTCTTGCCCTCGCCGTCTATGCCCCGCTCGTCGCGTACGACGATGGTGAGGCCGGGCACGAGGAACGCGGTCTGGCGTGCCCGCTGGTACAGCGTCTCCAGGTCGAGCTTCGCGTCCTTGAGGAAGATCTGCCGGTCCGCCCAGTACCGCGTACGGGTGCCCGTACGCGCCTTGGGGACGCGCTTTCCCTTGCGGAGGCCGTTGGCGGGGTCGAAGGGGCTGTCCGGCCCCTGTTCGGTGAAGATGCCCGGGACACCACGCCGGAAGCTGATGGAGTGGGTGACGCCGCGGTCGACCTCGATGTCCAGCCGGGCGGAGAGCGCGTTCACGACGGAGGCGCCGACGCCGTGCAGGCCGCCCGACGCCGAGTAGGACCCGCCGCCGAACTTTCCGCCGGCGTGCAGCTTGGTCATGACGACCTCGATGCCGGAGAGCCCGGTCTTGGGCTCCACGTCGACCGGGATGCCCCGGCCGTTGTCTCGGACCTCGACCGAGGCGTCGTCGTGGAGGATGACCTCGATGCTGTCGCAGTAGCCGCCGAGAGCCTCGTCGACCGAGTTGTCGATGATCTCCCAGAGGCAGTGCATCAGTCCGCGGCTGTCCGTGGACCCGATGTACATCCCGGGGCGTTTACGGACCGCTTCGAGCCCCTCGAGGACGAGGAGGTGCCGCGCGGTGTAGTTGGAGCTGTCCCTGTCTGAGCCGCCTGCTCCGGTCAGCAGCGCAGTGGACGGCACGGAATCGGCGGTCACGCGGTTCGCTCCTCGCTGAATTTCATTTGGGGCCCTGTGGGTATCGGGCTCGGCCTCGGTAGCCGCTGAGAGCCTACCGAGGCCTGGTAGAGCGGTTGTAACGCCACCCAGGGGGAATCCTTATGCTAGTCCAGCCTCGCATACGCGTTCGATCATTCGTTAGGGTGACGTGCACATCACGTTCCCTTCGAGGCATGAACCATTTAGGCTCCGGGCACGTCCTCATGAACAACCGGCAAGCCAGCCGGCGGACCGGCCCACACAAGCAACGCGAAACCGTAGCGCTACGCAATACGGCACATTCGCCGCCAACCGGCAACAGACAGCCATCCTGAGAAGAAGTTTCGAAGAAATGCCACGAGCGGGAACGTTTTCGGCCTGGTTGGATGTTGACCCTGGTACGACAGCTCGTCGAGCTAGAGAAGAGGCGACGTGACTACTGTTCTGACCCCCGCGAGCCCGCTGACCGCAGCAGACCGCTGTGACCGTTGCGGCGCCCAGGCATATCTGCGCGTCGTCCTGATCAGCGGCGGTGAACTGCTCTTCTGTGCCCACCACGGGCGCAAGTTCGAGCCGGAACTCAAGAAGATCGCCGCGGAAATACAGGATGAGACAGATCGGCTCACTGCCGTGCAGGCCAGTGCAGCCGACGAGGACCAACACTGACACCTCGCATCCACGACGAGCTATGGGCACGGTCCAGGACCGGCCGACGGGCGGCCTCCCCTTGGGGAAAGCCGCCCGTTCTCATATGCTCCGACGCGATGCGGCGGTGATCGTGGTGGTGCGGTCCGGCGCGGTTCAGCTCCGGTCTGCCATCCACCGGAGCGCCGCGGAGACCCGGGTGTAGACCCCGGGGCTGCCGGGGCTGCCGCAGCCGCTGCCCCACGAGACCAGCCCGACGAGGCGCCCACGGGCCACCAGCGGGCCTCCGCTGTCCCCTTGGCAGGCGTCCCGCCCTCCGGCGGTGTCACCGGCGCAGAGCATCGATGAGGCGTCGTACGCGCCCTGTGTGCCCCCGGGGTAGGCCCGGGCGCAGTCGCTGTCCGCCAGAACCCGCACCGTGGCCGCTCGCAGCCCTGACGCGTAGGCGCCGTACCCGGTGGTGTCCCCCCAGCCGTACACGGTCGCCTCGGCGCCCGGCTCGTACGCCGGGTTCCCGGCCCCGGCCATCGGGATCACGCTGCCCTTGGGCAACGTCCGGGCCAGGGTGAGGACCGCCAGGTCCGCGGCGTTGGTGCGCGGGTCGTACCCCGGATTGACCCACGTGGACCGCACGGGGATCTCCTGACCGCCCGGCCCGCTCAGCTCGTCCCGTCCGGAGATGACACGCAGATCCCGGACCTCCGGGACGGCGGCCCCCAGGACGTCCTCCCTGAGGCAGTGTGCCGCCGTCAGCACCTTGGTGGGTGCGACCGCCACTCCCCCGCAGAACTGGCCCGCACGGGTTCCTCCGAACCGGTCACGGCTCGACAGGGCCACGACCCACGGGCTGTCCGCGACGGCCACCGGCCTCCCGCCCACGATGATGCTGTCCGCCGCGGCGGGCGCAGGGGGGCCGAGGGGTATCAGCGCCGCCGCGACCGCAAGGGCGGACGCGGCGGGAAGGACACGGACGAGTAGGCGGGGCATGGAGACTCCTGACGCCGAGGTGAACAGTGCCCACTCAGCGTCATCCGCCCCGGTGCCGACCGCACGCGCACATGGGCCGGGGCCCGGAACCTGAAGAGGTTCCGGGCCCCGGCCCATGTCTGTCCGCGGTCTAGTCGAGGTAGTCGCGCAGAACCTGCGAACGCGACGGGTGGCGCAGCTTCGACATCGTCTTGGACTCGATCTGACGGATGCGCTCACGCGTCACGCCGTAGACCTTGCCGATCTCGTCCAGCGTCTTCGGCTGGCCGTCGGTGAGACCGAAACGCATCGAGACGACGCCCGCCTCACGCTCGGAGAGCGTGTCGAGCACGGAGTGCAGCTGCTCCTGGAGCAGCGTGAAGCTCACCGCATCCGCCGGCACGACCGCCTCGGAGTCCTCGATCAGGTCTCCGAACTCGCTGTCCCCGTCCTCACCCAGCGGGGTGTGGAGGGAGATCGGCTCGCGACCGTACTTCTGGACCTCGATGACCTTTTCGGGGGTCATGTCGAGCTCCTTGGCCAGCTCCTCCGGGGTGGGCTCACGGCCCAGGTCCTGGAGCATCTGGCGCTGCACCCGCGCGAGCTTGTTGATGACCTCGACCATGTGCACCGGGATACGGATGGTGCGGGCCTGGTCGGCCATGGCGCGGGTGATCGCCTGGCGGATCCACCACGTGGCGTACGTGGAGAACTTGTAACCCTTGGTGTAGTCGAACTTCTCGACCGCGCGGATCAGACCGAGGTTGCCCTCCTGGATGAGGTCCAGGAAGAGCATGCCGCGACCGGTGTAGCGCTTGGCCAGCGAGACCACCAGGCGGAGGTTGGCTTCCAGCAGGTGGTTCTTGGCGCGGCGGCCGTCCTCGGCGATGATCTCCAGCTCGCGCTTGAGCTTCGGCGCGAGCTTGTCGGAGTTCGCGAGCTTGTCCTCGGCGAAGAGGCCGGCCTCGATGCGCTTGGCGAGCTCGACCTCCTGCTCGGCGTTGAGGAGGGGGACCTTGCCGATCTGCTTCAGGTAGTCCTTGACCGGGTCGGCCGTGGCGCCGGCGACGGCCACCTGCTGCGCAGGCGCGTCGTCCTCGTCGTCGTCGGAGAGGACGAAGCCCTTGTTCTCGCCCTCGCCCTCCTCTTCCTCGCCCTTGCCGGCCTTGACTTCCTCGACCGCCTCGTCACCGTCGAGGAGTTCGTCGTCCTGCTTGCCGGACTTCTTGGCGGCGGTCTTCTTGACCGCGGTCTTCTTCGCGGCGGTCTTCTTGGCAACCGTCTTCTTGGCTGCTGTCTTCTTCGCAGGAGCGGCAACGGCAGCGTCGTCGGCCGCCACGTCCGCGCTCTCGGCCGCCGGGGCGGCAGATGCCGCGACGGTCCGCGTCACGGCCGTCTTGGCCGCGACAGTCTTGGTGGCGGTGCGCTTGACCGGGCTCTTCGCTGCGACGCTCTTGCGGGCGCGCTTAGGCGACTCCGCGGCACTGACCATCAGCGTCACACCCTCTTCCTCGAGGATCTGGTTGAGGCTGCGCAGAACATTCTTCCACTGGGTTGGCGGAATCTGGTCAGCCTCGAAGGCCCGACGCACGTCATCGCCGGCGATCTGCCCATCAGCCTTTCCCCGCTCGATGAGCGCCATCACAGACTCGGACTCGGCGATCTCCGGCGGGAGCGTACGGGATGTGCTGGCCGACACGAACAACCTCTCGGAACGATGGAAACGGCTTCCGGCCCGGCCCTGGAGAGGGCTGGAACCGACGACCGTCGGCTGGGGATGTTGCCGACGGCGCGGGTTTGGCCTCAGAACTGCACAGCGCACTGTGTGGCTGCTGTATTCCTTCCGCGGCGGTCACCTCTTAAGTCATCGCACTGTTTCGAGGAGTGTTACGCCCAATTCGCGTGGCCCCAGTCACACCTCATTCGCGACAAACGGACCCAGAGGTCACATCTCCGTATGAACCTGCCGCCGAACCGCCAGGGCTCGGCAGCACACGGTTCGCATACCCCGGTCCGGCGACGTTCAGTGCTCGCGAGGCGCGGGAACCACTCGCTCGCCTTCGGTGTGGCCGACCAGCAGCTGTCGCATGGCGGCTTCGGCGCCGGCGGAATCACCCGACGCGAGGGCTTCCACGATCCGTGCGTGGTGACCGAGGGACGCCTCGGCGGGCCGCTCACAGCCTGTGACGGGTCCGCCCGAAACGTGCAGGGCCGCAGACACGATCCCGGAAAGGTGTTCGAGCATGCGGTTGCCCGCCGCCTGGATCAGCAGGGCGTGGAACTCCGCGTCGGCCCTGGAGAACGTGATGGCGTCCCCCTGCCCCATCGCGTGCCCCATGATCTCGATCATGTCGCCGAGGCGCTGCTGAATGTCCTCGCGCCCGTGACCTGCGGCCAGCCGGGCGGCCAGCGGCTCGATGGTCCAGCGGAGGTCCTCCAGCTCGCGGCGCTGGTCATCGCGCTGCGGGCCGAAGGCGCGCCATTCGATGATGTCGGGATCCAACAGGTTCCAGTCGCTCACCGGGCGGACCCGCGTGCCCACGTTGGGCCGGGCACTCACTAGGCCCTTGGCCTCGAGAACACGCAGGGACTCCCTCACAACGGTGCGGGATACCTCGAATCGCTGGCCGATCTCCTCCGGGACGAGCGGCCGGTCGGCACCTAGGTCACCGGAAACGATCATCTGGCCGAGCTGCTGGACCAGTTGGCCGTGAAGTCCACGGCCGCGACTGGCCGCACCTCGTCGGCTCGCCCGCCCCAGTTCGGATTCGGCGCCACCCCAGGAACGGAGGGCGGCGCGCTCGCCGGCCGGCGACTCCGTGTACGGGTAACGGTCGAGTTCGCCCGGACCGGCGAGGCCGGAGTCGGCGGAGCGGGCGGCGGTCATCATGGTGTGCGCAAGGGTACTCACGCATCCTTTGTCGGCGCGGCTCACCCGCCCCTTGAGGTCTTTGCTGAAAAGCACACGAAAGGGTGATCGGCACCCGCCTCTCAATTGACGCGTTATCGGTAGAAATCACATCTTTTCAGGAGAGTTGCCGGTAAGTGACTGACGAGACCGGGCCGAACGATCACCAACGGGCTCTTCCCCGAAGGCTGGTGAACACATACGCGCAGATCAAGGCAGACAACGACAGGGAAAGCGCCAGCCCCACGGGCTGGGCCACGACGCGCACCGCGGCCATGGCCCAGCGGTCCGTCTCGTACGGCCACTGCGCCCAGCCCAGTTCACGCAGCCGGCCAGGCAGTCCTGTGATCGAACGCGCGGACGGTCCCGCGAGAAGCTTCTGCATCAGCGGCACGACAAGGACCGGGACCGCCAGTACGGCAGCGACTCCGGCAGCGGTGAGCCGGAACACACCGGCCCCGAGCAGGCCCGCCCAGGCGCATCCGACCGACAGGCCTGCCCAACTGGCGGCGAGCTGCGGTGCGTTTGCCGGGACGGTCACCAAGTCACTGCCGTAGACGAGGCGCAGGGCTTCGGCGTCCGCCAGTACGGAGAGCAGGGCGAGCAGCAGCGCGACTCCCGCCGAGACCACCAGCTTGGCCACCAGAAGTCCGAGACGGCGCGGGACCGTCCCCCGACCGGCGGCGAGCGCCGGGTAGCGGAACTCGTCACCGAAGGAGAGCGCGCCCAGCAGCCCGGCCGCGAACGCGGCGGGCGGTAGCGGCAGCAGGTCCGGCCAGGCCACCAGCAGATCCGGCAGGGGCGTCCTCCCGGAGCGGGCCAGCAGCACGGAGAGGGCCGCCGACACGACCAGAACGCCCGCCATGATCAGGGCGGTTGCCCTGACGCCGAAGAGGCGGCGCAGCTCGTACCGCAGCGGCCGGAGCGGACCACGGGCCGGGCGTACGGGGATCGGGGGCGGCAGTTTCGAGATCGCCACGGCCGAGGCTGGGCCGGGCGGGACGACTCTCACCGGGCCGCCCCCCGGCCCTCGGGCCGGGGCGGCCACCGGGCCCGCGTCCCCGGTCTCGTCTGCTAGTTGGTGGAGGGGGAGACCGTGCCGGTACGCCGTGTCCCCCACCTCCGCGCAGCTGCTGCCGTACACCGAGAGCCGGCTGCCGTCCTCGGCGACCACCTCGACGGAGCGCTGGGCGGCGCGGGCTTCGCGGCTCACCACCGCGGCCAGCCGGGCCGCGTGCGGCGTCCGCACGGCGACCCGGGGCCGCAGACGGGTGCGGGAGAAGTCGGCGACCTCCTGATCGGCGACGAGGCGCCCCTCGTCGATGGTGACCACGCGGTCGGCCGCGCGAGCGGCCTCCTTGGGATCGCCGGTCGTGTGCAGGACCGTGCCGCCCTCGGCCGCGTGCGCGCGGAGCAGACCGTGGAGCCAGCTCCTCTCACGCGGCGAAAGGCCGTCGGTGGGCTCGTCCAGTACGAGCGTATGGGGGTCGCCGAGCAGCGCCGAAGCGAGGCCGAGCCGCCGGTCCATACCGGCCGAGAGGGTTCCGATGCGCTGGTCCCCCAGCCCCGCGAGGCCGACGACTTCGAGGAGTTCGTCCGCCCGGGAGGCGGGAACTCCCGCTGCGGCACAGAGCATGCGGAGCTGGCCGCGCGCGGTGCGCGCAGGATGCCCCGGCACGTCGCCGAGCAGCACCCCGACCTCGCGGGCGGGATGACCGATGCGGTGCAGCGGGCGGCCCTTGAAGTAGGTGACACCCCTGCCCGCTTCGAGCTCGAGCATCAGCCGGAGGGCGGTGGTCTTGCCGGAGCCGGGAGCGCCGAGGAGGGCGGTGACACTGCCGGGCGGGGCTTCGAAGGTCAGGTCGTCCACGACGGGCGGACGGTCGCGGTGGGGGGCGCTGGTAAGTCCGATGGCCTGGAGCATCGCTTCTCTCGCTGAGGGTGAGACCGCTCGGCGGCAGGGTGGGTTACCCCAGCAAGATAACGCGACATTTCAGACTTTTTGCGCACCGGTGATTCTATGGGAGTTCCGCAGGTGCGCGCGGCGGGTGCCCGCGGCGCGGGCCCCGCTCAGACTTCCGGCCTCAGCATCGGAGGGTTGAGGACGGTCGCCGCCCCGGCCCGGAACAGTTGTGCGGGCCGGCCCCCCTGCCGAGTGGTCGTGCCGCCGGACGGCACCAGGAAGCCGGGCGTGCCCGTGACCTTGCGGTGGAAGTTCCGGGGGTCCAGGACCACACCCCACACCGCCTCGTACACCCTGCGCAGCTCCCCCACCGTGAACTCCGGCGGGCAGAACGCCGTCGCCAGCGAGGAGTATTCGATCTTCGAGCGGGCCCGTTCCACCCCGTCGTCGAGGATCCTCGCGTGATCGAAGGCCAGCGGCGCGGACTGCTCGCCGTCGCGGGCGAAGCCACCCCCTGGCCCGAGCAGGTCCTCGACAGGTGCCCAGCGGGCGCTGTTCGCGTCCCCGCCCGCGCGCGGGGCCGGGAGGTCGGGCGCGAGCGCGAGGTGCGCCACGCTGACGACCCTCATCCGGGGGTCACGCCCCGGGTCGCCGTAGGTGGCGAGCTGTTCGAGATGGGCACCGTTCCCGACAGCGGGGGCGGCCGGATCGTGAGCGCAGAGCCCGGTCTCCTCGACGAGTTCACGCGCTGCCGCAGCACCGAGGTCCTCATCGGCCCTGACGAATCCGCCGGGTAGTGCCCACCGCCCCTGGAACGGCGATTCGCCACGGCGTACCACCAATGCACAGAGGGCGTGACGTCGCACCGTGAGGACAACCAGGTCGACGGTGACAGCGAAGGGCGGGAAGGTCGACGGGTCGTAGGGCGGCATGCGGAAATCATAGTCGTCTTCCTGACGATAAACACTCCCTTCGCGACACCGGTTCCGCGCCCGGTTCCGGTTGTCTCCCCCGCGTTGCCGGCCCGGCGGGGGACTTCCGTCCACCCCGGGGCACGGCCCGTCAATCGCGGCTCCTGGCACCACGCCGGCCCAGCCGCCGGTTGATGTCACGGGCCCGGCCCCGGCTCACGGACGAACCCGGACGGGAGGCGCCGGCGCCCGGTGCCGGCCGCTCCGTCACGCTCCGTTTACGCCTGGCGGCCGGAGTGCGCGGGGGCCGGGCGCCGCTTTTTCGCTCCCGACGGTGCCCGCTGCCGCGTTCCTGCGCGGCGCCGGCGCCTCCGCCCTCGCGCAGCGTGCGCTCCCCGCGCAGACAGCGACGCAGCGTTTCCGGATCCAGTCCTTGATTGCACGCCTGGTGCAGCAGCTGAGCGAAGGTGTAGTCGGGGTCCGCGCGCAGAGCGAGCCCCAGTGCCACCCTGGCGCCGGCCTCGTCGCCGGTGGACCACGAGACCCAGCCGGCCAGCGTGAGCGGCGCCGCGGCGTGCTCCACATACGGCCCGACGCACCGGCGTGCGAGAGCGCGCCACAACCGGAGTGCCGTCCCGGCGTCGGGGCCCTCCATCCACTCGGCGGCCCGGTCCCTGGTCTCGCGGTCCTGGAGGCCCAGGATCAGCGCCGCCGCCTCGTCGGGTGCGATCAGGACGTCGTCGCCGCCGTCCGTCCATGCCGAGCCGGAGGGCGGTGCATTCCCCATGCGTCCCATGAGGTCCCGTGCGAGCGCGAGAGTCTCCCGCGCCACCTCCCCGCGCCCGTCGACGTCGAGGATGCGGGACACCAGGACGGCACCCGCCGAGTCCAGGGCCCGCTCCTGCTCCTGTGCCGCCGCGGAGTCCCACGGCACGAGCCGCGCCTCCAGGTCCCGCAGCGACCCACGCACCTGAACACCGGCGTACGCGGCCGCGGCCGCCATCACCGTGGTGCCGGGGAGCGCCAGCGGGTTGCCCTCGGGCGGACAGCAGCGGTCATCGGGGCAGCAGTAGGACCAGTAACGGCCGTCGGAGATGCAGAGCGCTTCGAGGACGGGGACGTCGAGCGCTCCGCAGGCCGTGCGCAGGCGCTGGGCGAGCGGCCTCAGCCGCTCCATGGTCTGCGGCGCGCTCTCTCCCTCCGCCGGGTCCTGGCAGAGGAAGACGACAATCGCGTCAGGGCGGGATTCGCGCCTCTCGCTTCCCGCGATCAGGCATCGCGCCAGCTGGTCGGCGACCGGCGCCCACTCCTCGGGTTCCTGCGGGATGCCCAGCCTGAGCCGGCCGCCGAAGCGGCCCCGGCCGCCGTGCAGGGCCACCATGACCACGCTGTCGTTCGGGTGGAAACCCATCAGGTACGGAAGGGCATCGGCGAGTTCGGCGGGGCCCCGCAGGGTGACCTGCTGAGCCTCGGACGGTCCGGTGGTTTCGTCGCGCTTGTTCATGGCATGACCGTCCCGCGGGCCGCCGATTTCCGCGACCCCTGTGGATAACTTTGTCCACAGCCAAGGACCACCGTTCGCGGTTTGTCGTAGGCATCGGGTTGCATGGGGGCATGACCAACGCAGACCGCGCAGAGCTCAGGGCCTCGGCCGATTCCGTACTCGCCCGTCTGGTCGGGGACACCACCGGCACCGCCCGTCTGCGTGAGGACCAGTGGCGGGCCATCGAGGCCCTCGTCGCCGACCGGCGCAGAGCCCTGGTCGTCCAGCGGACCGGGTGGGGCAAGTCCGCGGTGTATTTCGTGGCGACATCGCTGCTGCGCGCCCAGGGCAGCGGGCCGACGGTGATCGTCTCGCCCCTGCTCGCCCTCATGCGCAACCAGGTGGCGGCGGCGGCCAGGGCCGGTATCACCGCCCGCACGATCAACTCCTCCAACACCGAGGAGTGGGACACCGTCCAGGCGGAGGTGGCGGCGGGCGAGGTGGACGTGCTGCTGGTCAGTCCCGAGCGGCTCAACAACCCCGATTTCCGTGACCAGGTGCTGCCGCGCCTCGCCGCGGCCACGGGTCTGCTGGTGGTCGACGAGGCACACTGCATCTCCGACTGGGGCCATGACTTCCGGCCGGATTACCGAAGGCTGCGGACCATGCTCGCCGATCTTCCGTCGGGCGTTCCCGTGCTCGCCACGACGGCCACCGCCAACGCACGCGTGACCGCGGACGTAGCGGAGCAGCTCGGCACGGGGGCGGGCACGGACGCCCTGGTGCTGCGGGGCCCCCTGGACCGGGAGAGTCTCAGCCTCGGAGTGCTCCAACTGCCCAACGCCGCGCACCGTCTGGCCTGGCTGGGTGACCATCTCGGAGAGCTGCCGGGCTCGGGCATCATCTATACGCTCACGGTCGCGGCCGCCGAGGAGATCACGGCCTACCTCCGCCAGTGCGGACACCCGGTCGTGTCGTACACCGGCCGGACGGAGAACGCCGACCGGCAGCAGGCCGAGGACGATCTCCTGGCCAACCGGGTAAAGGCGCTGGTGGCCACGTCCGCGCTCGGCATGGGGTTCGACAAGCCCGACCTCGGCTTCGTCGTCCATGTCGGGTCGCCCTCCTCGCCCATCGCCTACTACCAGCAGGTCGGGCGCGCGGGGCGCGGGGTGGAGCACGCCGAGGTCCTGCTGCTCCCGGGCAAGGAGGACGAGGCCATCTGGCAGTACTTCGCCTCGGTCGCCTTCCCTCCGGAGGAGCAGGTCCGTCGGACTCTCGACGTCCTCGCCCAGGCAGGCCGGCCCCTGTCGCTGCCCGCCATGGAACCTCTGGTCGACCTGCGGCGCACCCGCCTCGAGACGATGCTCAAGGTGCTGGACGTCGACGGTGCGGTGAAGCGGGTGAAGGGCGGCTGGATCTCCACGGGCGAGCCGTGGGTGTACGACGCCGAGCGCTACGCCTGGGTCGCGCGGCAGCGGGCCGCCGAGCAGCAGGCGATGCGCGACTACGCGTCGGGGACCGGTTGCCGCATGGAGTTCCTCCGGCGCCAGCTGGACGACGAGGAGGCCGCGCCGTGCGGGCGCTGTGACAACTGCGCGGGCGCACGGTTCGACGACAAGGTCTCCACGGCCGCCCTCGACGGGGCGCGCGGCGAGCTCGGCAGGCCGGGGGTGGAGGTGGAGCCGCGCAAGATGTGGCCCACGGGGCTCTCCGCGGTGGGGATCGATCTCAAGGGGCGCATCCCGGCCGGCGAACTGGCCCTTCCCGGCCGCGCGCTGGGCAGGCTCTCGGACATCGGCTGGGGCAACAGACTCCGTCCGCTGCTCGCGGCGCAGGCACAGGACGCCCCTGTCCCCGACGACGTGTCGAGCGCGGTCGTCACGGTGATCACCGACTGGGCGAAGGGTCCCGGCGGCTGGGCCTCCGGGGCCCCGGACGCGGCACCTCGGCCGGTCGGAGTCGTCACGGTCGCCTCACGCCGCAGGCCCCAGCTGGTCCACTCGCTCGGCAGCCGTATCGCCGAGGTCGGCCGGATGCCCCTGCTGGGCACGGTCACCTACGCTCCGGGCAGCGAGGACCTGCGCATCTCCCAGACCAACAGCGCACAGCGGGTGAGGGCCCTGCACGAGGCCCTCGTCGTGGAGCCCGCGCTGGCGGAGTCGCTCGCGTCCGCGGGAGGGCCGGTCCTGCTCGTGGACGACCTCTCCGACACCGGCTGGACCCTCGCCGTCGCGGCGCGGCTGCTCCGGCGCGCGGGAGCGGAGGGAGTGTTTCCGCTGGTCCTCGCAGTCCAGGCCTGAGGATCGGCTTCGTTCGTCGCCGAACGGGCAGGGATATCTGTGTCATTCCGTCAGATACCCGTCAGCCGCGCCAATTGCTCGTTGCCGCCTGCCGGTGCGACAGGAAGAATTGGAATCGCTCCCCGCACGGTCTTTTCGCGGGCCCGGAAGGGCTGTGCCGCGGCGCGCCCTCACTCGACCCTGCCCGCACCGTGGGCGCGTAGCGAAGGGAGGACCGTGACCTTCGGATTCGCTCCGTCCGCAGCCACTTCACTGTCGGCGTCCGCGGGCTCCGTCAACCACGTCGCCAGGATGCTCGAACCGGCCGAGTGGGCCGCGGCGGGCATACCTCTGCTGCGCAGCCCGCGTGAGGTCGTCAGCGGCCTCCACGCACGGCACCGGCCGACTCCGGCCACCGCGGTCGTCGCCGTCCTCGATCATGAGGAACGGCTCACGGCCAGCGCCTCGTTCGCCCGGCGGTCCACCGCGGCCACGGACGGCTGGGAGTTCCGCAACGCCCTGCTGGCGCATCTGCGCCGGGTGATCCCCCACGATCTGCGCCGCCGCACCCCGGTGCGCACCGCCGTACTGCTCTACTGCCGCGAAGGCGACGAGCGTTGGACGGAGGAGGACGGGGCCTGGATGTGGGGGCTGAGGGACGCCTGCACGCTGCACGGCCTCCGTTGCGGGGCCTACATCACTCTGACGCGTGGAGGCTGGCAGGTCCTCGGTGAGGGCCGGGGCGGCCGCAGGCCGACGCTGCTGTCAACGCCGTCGGCCCTGGCGGACGCCACCGCCGAACAGGACCCCGGCCCGCTCCGCACCGGGGGCGGTGCGGCCGAGGCACTGCGGCGAAGCGCCGCCCGTTGAAACGGGACGTGGGTCCCGGCCGTCCTCACGGATGGCCGGGACCCACGGACGCACGGTTCAGACTCCCGCGCCGAGTGCCGAGTTGATCTGCTGCGGGTCTCCGCACACGATCAGCAGCGCGCCGGCGCGCTCCCGCACGCCGGACAGCGCCAGGGCAGCCGCGTCGTCGAGGTCACCGTTGACCGCGACAACGACGACGGAACGGGTGGCGTAACGGCCGGCATCGGCCGTGCGGGCGAAGAAGACGTCGTCGCCCGCGTCGTGCTGGGCCCAGTACGTGGCCTCCCCGAAGGAGAGTTCATGCGCGGCCCAGGGGTGCAGTTCACCGGTGGTGAGCACCAGGATGTCGCCAGGTGCCCTCCCGGAGTCGAGCAGCAGGTCGACGGCCTCGTCGGCGGCGTCGATCGCACCGTCGGCCGGCGCCGGGATCAGCTGGAACTGTGCTGCCGGGCGTTCTTGGGACAGCTTCTGCCCGGCAGGAGCCGGAGCGGCGGGAGTGGCGGAGGTGGAATGCGGGCGCTGCGCCGGGGGCGCGGGCCTCACGGGGCCACGGCCCGGGCTTCCGGGACGCGGTGTGGCCGCGGAACGCGGGCCGGGTACGGGACGGGGGGTCGGCGCGGTGCGGCCGGCGGCCGGAGTGACGCGGGGACCCTGGGCGCTCTCGGGAATCTGAGGCTCCTCGGGGATGAGAGGCATGAATGGTTGTCTTTCGCAGCCGACGCGAACACGTCGGCGGTGGGGTGCGCCTGTGCGATCAGAAGTCGAAGCCGAGCTGGCCCCCGCTTTCCAGTGCCGCCGCCTCGGCGGAGAATCGGACCTTCTTCAGGTGCTGCCACCTGGGCAGCGCGTCGAGGTAGGCCCAGCTGAGGCGATGGTGAGGCGTAGGCCCCCGCTCCTCCAGCGCGGCCCGGTGTACCGGTGACGGATAACCGGCGTTCGCGCCGAAGGCGAAGTCTGCGTACTCCCCGGTGTCCGCGCCCAGTTCGGCCATCATCGTGTCCCGGTGGACCTTGGCGATCACCGAGGCCGCGGCCACGGCGATGCAGGACTGGTCGCCCTTGATCACGGTACGGACGTTCCAGGGCGTTCCGAGGTAGTCGTGCTTGCCGTCGAGGATCACGGCGTCCGGTCGCACGGGCAGAGCGTCCAGCGCCCTGACAGCCGCGAGACGGAGCGCCGCGGTCATGCCGAGGTCGTCGATCTCCAGTGGTGACGCATGCCCCAGCCCGTAGGCCGTGACCCACTTCTCCAGCAACGGGGCGAGTTCCGCCCGGCGCTTGGGGCTGATCAGCTTGGAGTCGGTGAGTCCCTCAGGGGCTCTACGGAGACCGGTGACGGCCGCGCACACGGTGACGGGGCCGGCCCACGCTCCGCGTCCGACCTCGTCGACACCGGCGACGGTCCTGGCACCGGACGTAGCGCGCAGTGAGCGCTCGACGGTGTGCGTGGGTGGTTCGTACGGCATGGCGCCTGCCAGGTTACGCCGATGGGCACGGCAAGAACACCCCGGGGCACCCTGCAGCGGTCCGGCACGTGTCCGGCCATGTCCGGAACCCCCCGGGCGGTGCGGGGCGAGGGCCCGCGGCGACGGGGGAAGCCGCCCTGAGCGCGAACGCACCGCACCCGGCTCCGCGAGTCGGGCGCCGAGGCGTCACCCACCTCACCGGCACGGACACGTTCCCCGAACACTCCTGCCGCAAGCGGGTGTTCGGGGCGCACCGCCTCAGTACGGGTCGTACGAGTCCTCCTCCTCGTGTGCGTCCCGCTCGTCGGTCTCCGTTCCGAGGCCGCGGCAGTCGATCCCACGGTCCTGTACGGGGTGTTCCTCCAGGATGTCCCGGGCCCTGACCTCTCCCCAGCTGGAGGAGTACCACGAGGTGTCCAGGACGGCGAGGTCGCTCCGGTACTTCTCCAGCACACAGGACCTCAGAGGTTCCGGCAGCCCGTCCAGGGCAGGCACGGCGTCCGCGGAGAGCCCCTTGAGGTACTCGAGGTCGATCGTCTTGTGGCTGCCGTACCGCTCGACGTTCTGTTCGGCGATCAGCCCGTCGGGCGAGAGCAGCCCGAAGGCGAGCACGCCGACGGCCGCGCTCACGGCGACCGCACGCGGCAGCAGCTTGGCACCGAAGACTCCGGCCGCGAGGATGAGGATCAGCACCACTCCGAGCCAGAGCTCCACCGCGGCTACGGAGATCCGCAGCCGGGTCAGCCCGAAGGCGTCCACGTAGAGGTCCATGCGGCGCAGGGCCGAGGCCACGACGACGAGCGTCAGTACGCACAGTGCACCGAGAACGCTACGGACCAGGACCCGGTCGCGCGGTCCGCCCCGCGGGGCCCAGCGCAGGGCGAGGGCGATGACGAGCAGGGTCAGCACGGTGGCCCAGAGGAGCTGCCAGAAGCCCTGCCGGGCATATTCGGCGGGCAGCAGGCCGGTCTCGTCGAGCACCTCGTCGTACCCACGGAGCAGGACGACGAGCTGGAGGGTGATGAACGCGGCGAAGAGCAGGTTGAGCACGATCAGCGGAAGCGCCCACTCCGCCCTGTTCCTGGCTTTGCCCGGCCGTACGGTGATCCCGTCCCAGCGCACCGGCGCCGCAGCGCTGTACGCGGCGGCGAGTGCTCCGACGAGGCCGAGTGCGAAGAGGAAGAGCCGCCAAGGGCTGTCCCCGACGGACACGTCGGGGGTGAGGCTGCCCAGGAGGTCGGCGAAGGCGGCGTCCGCGGAGGCGAAGAGCGCGCCGAACACGACGAGCAGGACCACTGCCACCGCCGTGCTGCGCACCACGGTGCGTACCCGCCCCCGGGAGTCGTCCGCTCGGTCACGTACCCCGCGCCACCCCCAGCGCACACCGGACGCGACCGAGGGGAACAGCCCCAGCGAGCCGAGCAGCACGCCCGGCCAGCTGCGGCTTCCGTGCAGGGCGAGCGAACCGAGCGCGAGCGCCGACACCACGGCGAGGAAGACCGGCCACCCCGCTTCCCGGAGGGCCGGAATCGCCAGGAGTGCCAGGCCGCCCACCGCCCACACCGCGGTCCAGGGGCGCAGCCGGCGCCCCGCCGAGCGTGCGGCGAAGAACGCCCCCAGGGCGGCGGGCACGGCCACGATCAGCAGATTGGACCCGAGGCCGTCACCGAGCAGCAGAGCGCTGAGCAGACCCGTGGCGAGGACCGCCCAGAGGCTGGCGGGCCCGATCGCCGGCGGGGACGGAGGCCTCAGGCGTGACAGCACGCCGACCGGCTGATGCCTTCCAGGGCGCCGCCAGACGTCCTCCGGGGGCGGTGGCTGGAGGTAGGAGGGCACCTTCGGCACATCGGGGCCCGCCTGCTGCGGCGGCACCTGGGTGGAAGCCCTCGCCGGCTTTCCCGCCGCCTTCGCCGGGCCGGGACTCCCGGGCGCTGCGCGGGGCGCCCCGCTCCCCGTCCCGGTCCCGGTGTCCGCAGCGGATTCCACCGCGTCGCCGGACTCCGGTGGCGTCTCGGGCCGGCTGAACGCATCGGACGATTGATCGGACATGGGCCCCCTCCCCCCACCGGGGTCCGCTCGCGCGGCCACATCGCGGCGCGCCGGCCCCGGCGTCTCTAGGCGCACACCATCAAGATCGATGAGGGCGGCGTGGCCGAAAGAGTAAGTCGCGCCAGGACCGTTTCAACCGGCCGGGGCCGCTGCTGTGGCAGGACCGTGACAGTAAAAGTGCCACGCTGTGTGGCCGTGAGGGGGCACGACAGCCGCAAGGCCCGCTGAGCACACACTCGCGGACGGTCAGCGGCGCGCCGGAGCGAGGGGAAGCCAGTCGGGCAGCTCCTCCGTCCGGGCCGGCCAGCCGGCCGGAGGGGCACCGCCAGGCTCCGCGGCGACGATCCCGCCGACGATGGCGCAGGTGGTGTCCACGTCGCCGCCTGCCTGCGCCGTCACCCAGAAAGCCTGTTCGAAGTCACCGAGGCTCCGAGCCGCCGACCAGAGAGCGAAGGGCACGGTGTCGTGCGCACTCGTACGGCGGCCGTTGCCGAGCACCGCCGCGACCGTTCCGGCGTCCCTGTAGTCGAGCATGTCGCGCGCCCTGCGCAGCCCGGCGCCGACAGCGCTGCGCGGGACGAGGGCGACGACGCCGTCGATCAGGTCCTCCGGCGTCGGCGGCCCTCCCGGCGCGGCGACGAGGGCGGCGGCCGCCGCGACGGCCATCGACCCCACGACGGCCTCGCGGTGCTGATGGGTGGTGTACGAGGAGATCTCGGCCTGGTGGGTGGCCTGCTCCGGATCGTCCGCGTACCAGGCGCCCAGCGGTGCGATGCGCATCGCCGAACCGTTCCCCCAGGAGCCCTGGCCCTGGAAGAGCGCCGAGGCCAGCTCCCGCCAGTCGCCTCCTTCCCGCACCAGCCTGAGCAGCCGGTTCACCGCTGGCCCGTAGCCCCGGTCGAAGTCGTGGTGTTGAGCGAAGGAGTGGGCGAGCGCGTCCTGGTCGACGCGCTCATGCGTGGCCAGCACGGCGAGCACGGAGCAGGCCATCTCGGTGTCGTCGGTCCACTGCCAGTCGCCGGGCGGCAGGTCGCGGCTCTTGAGCAGGGGGTAATTGGCCGGGACGAAGAACTGGGAGCCGAGAGCATCACCCACGGACAGTCCACGCAGGCTGGCCAGAGCGCGTTCGAAACGTTCGGAAGCGGAGTCAGCGGTCATCGCCCTGCCACTCTATCCGGTGATGCCGTACGGCTCAGGGGTGCGCCACCGCTGAAAGGGCCGGTCGAGCGTATAGCGGCCGTCATCACCCAGCAGCAGCGTCCTGGATTCGCCGTTCCCGGGATTGGACAGCGACTCGAATTCCGCCACCGACCAGTGGAACCAGCGCATGCAGAAGAGCCTCATGGTCAGCCCATGGGTGACCAGCAGGACGTTCGGCGGGTGGCCGGGGTCCTCGAAGCTGCGGTGGAGGCTCTCCAGGAACGCGTCGACCCGGTCGTACACGTCGGCGCCGGACTCGCCCTGCGCGAAGCGGTAGAAGAAGTGCCCGTACGCGTCCCGGTAGGCCTTCTGCAACCTGACGTCGTCACGGTCCTGCCAGTTGCCCCAGTCCTGCTCGCGCAGCCGGGGCTCCTCCCTGACACGCACGTGCTCCAGTTCGAGGCCGAAGGCCCGGAACGTCTCGTGGGTGCGCCGGTAGGGCGAGATGTAGACGCTGACACGCTCGTCGCCGAACGTGTCACGCAGCCGGGAGCCCGCCGCCTCTGCCTGACGTAGTCCCTTCGCGGTGAGCCTGAGCGCATGGTCGGGCTCACGTTCGTAGACCGTGTCGTCGGCATTGCCCTCCGACTCACCGTGCCGGACGAGAACGATGCGTTGCGGTCGTGCCATGTACCGACCCTAGATGCCGACCGGCCCGATCGAGCAATTGTGCGGGCCCCATCGGGCGTATGTGACCAAGGAAACGGCGGCGTATGTGACCAGGGAAACGGCCGTACGGAGCCGGGTCAGACCGTCCACGACGGTTCGAGCTGCACCACGTCACCCGTCAGCGACTCGACATCCCGCTCGGTCTCCGCCCGTGCCGAGAGCCGGGCGACGCTCTCCGGCCGGTACTTGCCGCGTTCGGCGCTCGACTGCCACATCGACAGCACCAGGAACTCCTGCCCCGGGGCCTGGCCGAAGACTCCGCGCAGCATCCCGGGAGAACCCGCCATGGCCGGGTTCCACACCCGCTGCTGCATGAGCGCGAAGTGGTCGACGCGGTCCTCGTGCACCTGACTGTGCGCGACCCTGACCACATCCGCGTCGGTGAAGTCCGGCACGAATCCGGTCTTCACATCGAAGCGGTACTCGAAGAGCTTGACCTGCATGTCCTTGTACATGCCCGACTGTGCGGCGGCGAGCCGGTCGTGCCCGCGGGCCATGAAGGAGTCGTAGAAGACCCGGTTCTCCCAGAACGCGAACACATGGGCGACTTCGGGCTGCCTTCGGCTCCACCCGCCGCTCTGACTCCGGAATCCCGGCTCATCGAGCAGCGCCGCCCACTTCCGCTGCCCCCGCTCGAAACCGCGGCGGTCCACCACGGTGCAGCGAATCCACTTGACCAGCACCGCGCCATCGTACGGCGCCCGGCGTGGCGCGGGTCACGCTCCAGGCGGCCGAAGACCCGCCGGCACCGGCAAGGCACAACTCCGGCCACACGATGGCCCGAATACGACGCCCGTTTCCAACGCGGTTGGATCCACGGACAGTTACGGACATGATCTGGGGAGGCAAGCGGTCCGTCGGTCCAGCAGCGAGGAGGCACGTCCGATGAGCACTCCCAACAAGGACATCGAGAAGGTCGAAGTAAGGGTCAAATGGGACCCCAGCGACTTCGGTGAGCCCGCCAACGACCTGGACATCATCGCGGCCGCCTACGGGACGGAAGCGCCCTACGGCAGTCCCGTCTATCTCGTGCACTTCGACAGCAGGTCACCGGACGGGACGATCACGCTGAACCGGGACAGCCGGACGGGCCAGGGCTTCGGCTTCGACGAGGTCATGACCCTCGAACTGGACCGGCTGTCGGACGCGTACGCCAGGGTCGTGGTCGGCGTGGCCATCCAGCAGCGCGACGGTCACAAGACCTTCGGCCAGATAGAGCACACGGCCGTACAGATCCGCGAGGGTTACACGAACCTGGCGGAGGACGACTTCTCCGCGGTGTCGGCAGCCACCGCCGCGGTCGTCGCGGAATTCGTCCGGGACACCTCTGGGGCCTGGGGCTTCCACGGTTCCGTCCGCGGGTTCGAGGGCGATCCCGGTTCCTTCGCCACGGAGATGGGGAACCGCCCGGGCGCATGACCGGGCTCCGCTCGCCACGGCCGGCAGCCCGAAGAGGACCGGCCACCGGCCGGTCCCCTTCGTGAGCTGCTGGTCAGCTGCCGGGGCGGAGCCGTACCGGACGTCCCGTCCGGTACGGCTCCGCTCACCCTCAGCTGCAGCCGCTGGTCGAGCCGCAGCCCTCGCAGATGTAGCAGGACCCGGCGCGCTGCATCTTCGTACCGCACGAGAAGCACAGCGGCGCGTCCGCGCTGATGCCGAGCTGCATCTCGACCAGTTCGGCCGAGGTGTGCGCGGCCTTGGGGGCCGGCTTCTCCGCGATGCTCTCCTCCGGCGACGCGACGGCCTTCAGCGGCTCCACGTGCACAGGAGCGGACTGGGCCAGGCTCTCCGAGTCGAGGTCGTCGTCCCCGAAGGCGGGCTCGTACGAACCTGTGTCGAGGTGACGCTGACGCTCCTCGGCCGAGTGGATGCCGAGCGCGGAGCGCGTCTCGAACGGCAGGAAGTCGAGCGCCAGGCGGCGGAAGATGTAGTCGACGATCGACTGCGCCATCCGCACGTCCGGGTCGTCCGTCATACCGGCCGGCTCGAAACGCATGTTGGTGAACTTGGAGACGTAGGTCTCCAGCGGCACGCCGTACTGCAGACCGACCGAGACCGCGATCGAGAAGGCGTCCATCATGCCCGCGAGGGTGGAACCCTGCTTGGACATCTTCAGGAAGACCTCACCGAGACCGTCGTCCGGGTAGGAGTTGGCGGTCATGTAGCCCTCGGCGCCGCCCACCGTGAAGGAGGTGGTGATGCCGGGACGGCCCTTGGGCAGACGCTTGCGGACCGGGCGGTACTCGACGACCTTCTCGACCGCGGCACGGATGGTGTCCTCGGTCTTCGCGGTCACCTCGTCCTTCTTCTCCTCCCACTTCTTGGTGGAGAGGGGCTGGCCGACCTTGCAGTTGTCGCGGTAGATCGCGAGCGCCTTGACGCCCATCTTCCACGCCTCGAAGTAGACCTCCTCGACGTCCTCGACGGTGGCCGTCTCCGGCAGGTTCACCGTCTTGGACAGCGCGCCGGAGATCCACGGCTGGATGGCCGCCATCATCCGGACGTGGCCCATGGCCGAGATGGAGCGCTCGCCCATGGCGCAGTCGAAGACCTCGTAGTGCTCGGTCTTGAGGCCGGGGGCGTCGATCACGTTGCCGTTGTCGGCGATGTGGGCGACGATCGCCTCGATCTGCTCCGGCTGGTAGCCGAGACGGCGCAGGGCCTGCGGGACCGTGCCGTTGACGATCTGCATCGAGCCGCCGCCGACGAGCTTCTTGAACTTGACCAGGGCGAGGTCGGGCTCGAGGCCGGTGGTGTCGCAGGACATCGCGAGACCGATGGTGCCGGTCGGGGCGATGACCGACGCCTGGGCGTTGCGGAAGCCGTTCTTCGCGCCGAGGCGGAGCACGTCCTGCCAGGCCTCCGTGGCGGCGGCCCAGACCGGCGAGTCCAGGTCGTCGGCGTGGACGGCCACGGCGTTGGCGTCCGAGTGCTGCTTCATGACGCGCTGGTGCGGCTCGGCGTTGCGGGCGTAGCCGTCGTACGGGCCGACGACCGCGGCGAGCTCGGCGGAGCGCCGGTAGGACGTACCGGTCATCAGCGAGGTGATCGCGCCGGCGAGCGCACGGCCGCCGTCGCTGTCGTACGCGTGCCCGGTGGCCATCAGCAGGGCGCCCAGGTTGGCGTAGCCGATGCCCAGCTGGCGGTAGGCGCGGGTGTTCTCGCCGATCTTCTGGGTCGGGAAGTCCGCGAAGCAGATCGAGATGTCCATCGCGGTGATGACCAGCTCGACGACCTTGGCGAAGCGCTCGGCCTGGAAGGACTGGTGGCCCTCACCGTCGTCCTTGAGGAACTTCATCAGGTTCAGCGAGGCGAGGTTGCACGAGGTGTTGTCCAGGTGCATGTACTCGCTGCAGGGGTTCGAGCCGTTGATCCGGCCGGACTCCGGGCAGGTGTGCCACTGGTTGATGGTGTCGTCGTACTGGATGCCCGGGTCGGCGCAGGCCCAGGCCGCCTCGGCCATCTTGCGGAAGAGGGACTTGGCCTCGACCTCTTCGATGACGTCACCGGTCATACGGGCGCGCAGGCCGAACTTCCCGCCTGCCTCCACGGCCTTCATGAACTCGTCGTTCACGCGGACCGAGTTGTTGGCGTTCTGGTACTGGACGGACGTGATGTCGTCGCCGCCCAGGTCCATGTCGAAGCCCGCGTCGCGCAGGGCGCGGATCTTCTCCTCCTCCTTCACCTTGGTCTCGATGAAGTTCTCGATGTCGGGGTGGTCGACATCGAGGATGACCATCTTGGCCGCGCGGCGCGTGGCGCCACCCGACTTGATCGTTCCCGCGGAGGCGTCGGCGCCCCGCATGAAGGAGACCGGGCCGGAGGCGTTGCCGCCGGAGGAGAGCAGCTCCTTGGAGGAGCGGATGCGGGACAGGTTCAGGCCGGCGCCGGAGCCGCCCTTGAAGATCATGCCCTCTTCCTTGTACCAGTCGAGGATCGACTCCATGGAGTCGTCGACGGCCAGGATGAAGCAGGCCGAGACCTGCTGCGGCTGGGGCGTCCCCACGTTGAACCAGACCGGCGAGTTGAAGCTGAAGATCTGGTGCAGGAGGGCGTACGCCAGCTCGTGCTCGAAGATCTCGGCGTCGGCGGGGGAAGCGAAGTAGTTGTAGTCCTCGCCGGCCTTCCGGTACGTCTTCACGATCCGGTCGATGAGCTGTCGCAGACCGGTCTCGCGCTGCGGCGTGCCGACAGCCCCCCGGAAGTACTTGCTGGTGACGATGTTGACCGCGTTCACCGACCAGAAGTCGGGGAACTCGACGCCACGCTGCTCGAAGTTGATCGAGCCGTCGCGCCAGTTGGTCATGACGACGTCACGGCGCTCCCACGCGACCTCGTCGTACGGATGCACGCCGGGAGTCGTGTGGATGCGCTCGATGCGCAGGCCCTGCTTGGTCGCAGTCGACTTGGCTCCCTTGGTTCGGGAACCTCGTGCCGGGCCGCTCGCCGTCTCTGTCATGCCGCCTCCCATATGTGGGCAAAAACGCCCTGAAGTGCCCAGTTCTTCCCAGGGCACAGTGTGTGTCTGATGCTCCGGACGCCACGCAGTGCGTCTCGGAACAGGTCTGGTGCCGCTGCCGCCGGCTCCGCCGCCCCTGGCGGCCTGCTCGGTGATCAATCAGCGGCGACTGCGGCGGGCGCGGGGACCTCAAGGGTCTCGCCGCTCCCGCATTGCTCTGCGCGGGGCCGCTCTTCACGGAGCTCCGCGATCGCGGTCTCGAAGTCTTCGAGGGAGTTGAACGCCCGGTACACCGATGCGAAACGCAGGTACGCGACGAGGTCGAGCTCCTGCAGGGGGCCGAGTATGGCCAGACCCACGTCGTGCGTCGTCAGCTCGGCGCTCCCCGTGGCCCGCACGGCTTCCTCGACCCGTTGGCCGAGCTTCGCCAGTGCGTCCTCGGTGACGGGCCGGCCCTGGCAGGCCTTGCGGACCCCCGAGATGACCTTTGTGCGGCTGAAGGGCTCGGTCACGCCGCTGCGCTTGACCACCATCAGCGAGCAGGTCTCCACCGTCGTGAAGCGGCGGGAGCAGTCGGGGCACTGGCGGCGCCGTCGGATCGACGTCCCGTCGTCCGTCGTGCGACTGTCCACGACCCGACTGTCGGGGTGCCTGCAGAAGGGGCAGTGCATGTCTCCGAACCCTCCCTCACAGCACGACTGAATAGCCCTCCGTGCCCTGTTCAGGGCCCCTGAGGACAGTCACCAGCATAGGCGATGAACTCGACCCTGACGGACCGGGGACCACTACTTATGGGTGGCTACAGCAAGGCGACCACTACATCTAGGGTTTTGCTCCACCTCTGCCCCCGCGCGTGTCGCGCTCCCCCGGGGGCCGGGTGGCAGCCTAGGGCCCGGCACGAGGGTACGGGAAACGCACACACGCCCGGGCCGCGGGGGCCGCCCGGCAGGCAGCCCTGGACGGGCCCCGGAGGGCACGCCGCAGCACGCCGGGGACGCACCCCCGCGCGCGGGAACGGACCGGCGGAACGCTAGCGTGGACCCCGGGAACCGCGCCCGATTCCGGTCCACCGCATTCAGCTCATACACCTCTCGGCAAGCGCGCGATAGCCCTTTATTTGTTTTTCACTCGAACGTGTGTTTGGCGCAACCTTTCGAAAGCTACTACCGTTGCCTAACTAGGGAGACCATTCGAGAGGGGCCGACGTGACCACCACCGCAGACAGTGCCACCATCACTGCCCAGGACCACCGCTCCCAGAGCCGACTTGAGCCGGTGCATGCCATGAATGACTCAGTCATGAACGCGGAGGGGCCGGAGCCCACACGCCCCGCGCGCTCCTTGCCCGGCCGACCTCCTGGAATCCGGGCGGACAGCTCCGGGCTCACGGACCGGCAGCGGCGTGTGATCGAGGTGATCCGGGATTCCGTGCAGCGGCGGGGCTATCCCCCCTCGATGCGGGAGATCGGCCAGGCGGTGGGGCTGTCGAGCACCTCGTCCGTCGCCCACCAGCTGATGGCTCTGGAGCGCAAGGGCTTCCTGCGCCGCGACCCTCACCGGCCGCGCGCCTACGAGGTCCGGGGCTCGGACCAGCCCAGCACCCAGCCGACCGACACCACCGGGAAGCCCGCGGCCTCGTACGTGCCGCTGGTCGGCCGGATCGCCGCCGGCGGGCCGATCCTCGCCGAGGAGTCCGTCGAGGACGTCTTCCCGCTCCCCCGCCAGCTCGTCGGTGACGGCGAGCTCTTCGTGCTGAAGGTCGTCGGTGACTCGATGATCGAGGCGGCGATCATGGACGGGGACTGGGTCACGGTCCGGCGCCAGCCGGTCGCGGAGAACGGCGACATCGTGGCAGCCATGCTGGACGGCGAGGCCACGGTCAAGCGGTTCAAGCGCGAGGACGGCCATGTATGGCTGCTTCCGCACAACTCCGCCTACCAGCCGATCCCCGGTGACGAGGCGACGATCCTGGGCAAGGTCGTGGCGGTGCTGCGGCGGGTGTGAGCTCCGCCGGTTCGGACTGGGCCCCGGGATCCCTGCGCCGATCCCGGGGCCCTGGCGCGTCCGCGGGGCTCACTGAGCAGTCTTGGCCGCCGCGTCGATGGCCGCGAGCGAGCGCCGCGCCTGGTTGCGGTCCGTGGTGTACCAGAAGTCGGGCAGCGAGGCGCGGAGATAGCTCCCGTACCGCGCGTTGGCCAGCCGCGGGTCGAGCACCGCGACCACACCCTTGTCGCCCATGGCCCGGACGAGCCGACCCGCGCCCTGCGCCATCAGCAGCGCCGCATGGGTGGCTGCCACCGCCATGAACCCGTTGCCGCCCGCGTCCTCGACCGCCTTCTGCCGGGCGCTCATCAGCGGGTCGTCCGGCCGGGGAAACGGAATCCGGTCCATGATCACGAGCTGGCAGCTCGGGCCGGGGACATCGACGCCCTGCCAGAGGGACAGCGTCCCGAACAGACACGTCTCGGGGTCCGCCGCGAAATTCTTGATCAGCTCGCCGAGTGTCTCCTCGCCCTGGAGCAGGATCGGCTTGTCCTGCCTGCCACGCAGCTCCTCGGCTGCCGCCTGGGCCGCCCGCATGGACGAGAACAGACCCAGGGTGCGGCCGCCCGCCGCCTCCACCAGCTCCGCGAGCTCGTCGAGCATGTCGGTGCGGGAACCTTCCCGGCCGGGCGTGGCCAGGTGCCGGGCGACGTACAGGATGCCCTGCTTCGGGTAGTCGAAGGGCGAGCCGACGTCGAGCCCCTTCCATTGAGGGATGTCGTCACCCGCCGTGCCCTCGGGCGCGAGACCGAGTGAGGCCCCCACCCCGTTGAAATCACCGCCGAGCTTGAGGGTGGCCGAGGTCAGCACCACCGAGCGCTCGGCGAACAGCTTCTCCCGCAGCAGCCCGGACACGGACAGCGGTGCGACACGGACCGACGCCCCGAAGCGGTCATGGCGCTCGTACCAGACGACGTCGTACTCGGAGCCCTGGGTGATGCGCTCCGCGACACTGTGGATGGACTCGACCGAGGCCATCGCCTGCTTGCGGACCGCGTCCTCGTCCTGGACGTTCTTGTCGCGGGTCCCACCGAGAGCGGAGAGCACCGTACGCGCGGCGTCCCGCAGGGCCATCAGTGCGTAGCCGAGGTCTTCGGGCACCTCTTCGAGGCGCCCCGGGAGCGCCAGCTCCATGACCCGCTCGAACCCCTCGGACGCGGTCAGCAGGGCGTCGGCCGCCTTCTCGTTGACCAGCTTCGCCGCACGGCGCACCGCCCTGTTCACCTGGCCCGGGGTGAGCTCACCGGTGGCCACCCCGGTGACCCGGGAGACCAGCTCATGGGCCTCGTCGACGATGAGCACCTCGTGCTTGGGGAGCACCGGGGCGCCTTCGATCGCGTCGATCGCCAGCAGGGCGTGGTTCGTGACGACGACATCGGCGAGCTTGGCCCTCTCCCGGGCCGCCTCCGCGAAGCACTCGGCGCCGTACGCGCACTTGGTGGCGCCGAGGCACTCGCGCGAGGAGACGGAGATCTGAGACCAGGCACGGTCCGAGACACCCGGCGTCAGGTCGTCCCGGTCGCCGGTCTCCGTCTCGTCCGACCAGTCCCGCAGACGCAGCAGGTCCTGGCCCAGCTTGCTCGACGGCGCCGCCGCTTCGAACTGGTCGAAGAGCCCTTCCTCCTCGTCCTGCGGCGCCCCCTCGTGGAGCCGGTGCAGACAGAGGTAGTTCGACCGGCCCTTGAGCATCGCGAACTGCGGCCGGCGGCGCAGCAGCGGGTGCAGCGCGTCGACCGTACGCGGAAGGTCCCGCTCCACCAGCTGGCGCTGGAGGGCCAGGGTGGCCGTGGCCACCACGACCCGCTCGCCGTGGGCCAGCGCCGGCACCAGGTAGCCGAGGGACTTGCCCGTGCCGGTGCCGGCCTGGACGAGCAGATGGGCGTTGTCGTCGACAGCCTCGGCTACGGCCTCGGCCATGGAGACCTGACCGGGGCGCTCCGTACCGCCGACGGCGGTGACGGCGGCGTGGAGGAGCTCGGGGAGAGATGGCTTCGTCATAGCCCGTCCACCCTACGGCGCCCCACTGACACCATCGATCGCTGCCGGACTCACGCGGAGGGGTGGAGCGGGTTGGGGACGAACCCGTGGACGGCGGCGTGCGGGCGCTGCGGGCGGTCGCGGTAGCCGTCCAGATGCAGACGGTTGCGGTTGAGGCAGAGGCGCTCGATCGTCGGCGTCAGCATGTCGAAGGTCTCGAACCGCTCCTTGAGGTCGGGGAACCGGGCGTGGTGCCTCAGGATCTCGGCACGGACGAGTGACCAGAATTCACCCTCCGGCACGTCCAGTTGCTCCTCGCACAGGGGCGACAGATAGCGGAAGACACCTACGAAGAGCCCGGAGTGGATGAACTGGGTGAGAAAGGAGGGGTCCTCCGTGAGCAGGATGTCCCGGACGTGCGCGGGCATCGTGTCGTGCTCGGGCAGCGGCCGGGCACTGACGTTCACGTCGTCGACGAAGTCCTTGATCGCGAGCCGCACGGGGACGTCGTGCTCGTCGAAGACGACGATGGCGTTCTCGCCGTGCGGGGAGAAGACCGTGCCGTAGCGGTACAGGAAGTGCAGCAGCGGTGGCAGCAGCGCGGTGAAGAGCCGGGTCAGCCAGGCGGCCGGGGACAACCCCGAGCGGGCGACGAGCTCGGCGGTGAAGGAACGGCCGTCGGGGTCCGTGTGCAGCAGCGAGGCCAGCGTACGGGCGCGTTCGCCGGGTGCCAGCCGCGGCTGGAGGGGCTCCCGCCAGATCGCTCCGAGGATCTCCTTGAACTGGTACGGAGACTCGGGGAGATGGTCGTAGAGCGGGTGTTCGACGGCCACCGAGGCGACCTCGCCGAGCAGGATGACGCCGCAGGTGTCCCGGAGGAACGGATCACCGTCGCACAGCCCCTGAACCCACGCCGTGACGGCCGGGGCGGCGAGCGTGCGTTCGGTCGGCAGGCCCCGCCACACGAGAGTGTTGAGAATCGACAGGGGCAGCTTGACCGTGTGCCGGTCGGGCCGCCCCACGTTGGTGAAGGTACGGATGGACTGCTGCGGCAGCCGGAGGTCGTCGTCGGTGTGCAGGGGAACGATCTCGGCGTCCGCGATCGCGGGGGCGAAGAGGGGGACGATCCATTCGTCCCACTGCCATGGATGCACCGGGAGGAACAGGTAGTCCGCGGGGTCGAGTCCCCGTCCGCGCAGGATCGCGGCGAAGGATTCCCGGACACCCGGGTCCAGCTCCTGGTCGTAGAGGTCTCCGGGGGCGGCGACACGGCCCACTCCCCGGTAGCCCGCTATGCGGGTGCTGACCGCGATCCAGGGCAGCGCGGTCACGGACCGGGCCTCCGGTGTGAAGCGGGCTGCGTCGGTGGCGGAGAATCCGAGACGCCCCTTGTTCGCCACGAGCCAGGGGTGTCCTGTCTGGTGTCCTTCGAGCTCGGCGTACGGGAGCTCGGCGAGCTGCGCCGCGGTGAGAGCCGTGTGGTCGAGGCGGGCATCGGCCGTGAGGGTGGCGGTGAGCTCGCGGATGAGGTGGCCGAGCGTGGCACCGTCGAGACCGAGAAGACGGCGGCCTCGGGCGAGGAATCGCAGGGGGTCCCGGAAGGATGTGCCGTCGGTGCCGGTCCCGGTGTCCCCGGCGGAGAGTTCGCGGATGGTCGCCGGGTCGACGCGCCAGCTGCCGTAGACACCACGCCGTGCGTGGAAGCTCAGGGTCGCGCCGTCGTCGAGCGTCAGGGTGTAGTCGCCGGTCCGCCCCGCTCCGCCCTCCGTCCGGGGTACGGGCTCGATGACTTCCTCGTAGGCGAACTCACCGAGCATCTTGGCGAGGAGCCTCGCCGCCGCCCGGTCCCACACGGTCCGGTTGAGTTCCGGGGTGTCGAGCGGCGTATGAGGCTTCGCCGGATGATGGCTCGCAGGATATGTCGGCACGGGGACTCCTCCGGGTGGGACCGATGGGGTTCGAGCAGGCTGTGCGGTGCGGCGAGTTGTTCACAGGCGGTCACGGTGCGCTCGGTCGCGGACCATCAGGGCGGCTCGCTTCTCGGGAAGGTCCACTTCCGCACAGAAGCGGAAACCGGCGCTCAGGAAGGCGGATACGGACGGGGTGTTGCGCAGATCCGGCTCCGCGACGACACGTCCGCAGAGCGGCCGGTTGTCGAGTACGAGATCGGCGACGGCCCTGAGCAGTACGGAGCCGATGCCCCGTCCTCGGTCGCCAACACCGCCGATGAGGAGGTGGATCCCCGTGTCGTGGGGCCGTGCCGGGTAGTGGCGGGCGAGCGGGTCCAGATCCGCGCGGTAGATCTCCCAGTAGCTCATGGGCGTACCGGCGAGGACGCCGAGGCAGGGGACGCTGCGGCCGTCCCCGCCGAGCTGCCGGCGGAGGTGCGCCGCGGTGACCGGCTCCGGTCCTGCGAGCTCCCAGAAGGCGGCGACCGCGGGATCGTTCATCCATCGGCTGATCACCCCCAGATCGCGTTCGGGTTCCACCGCGACGAGTTGGAACGCCCCGGCGGGGGTGGCGACCGGGCTCCACGCGCCGGGGTCTCCCACGAGAGCGGAGGCGTCGGCCCTCGCGGCGGCGGCCGCCGATCCGTCACCGAGCAGGGCGAGGAGCTCCTCGGTGAGCCGCAGCTCCAGGGTGTCCTCGGTGCCGGTTCCGTCGGGCGGGACAGCACCGGTCCTGGTATGGGCATCGGCTTGATGCACCGTGACGCTCTCCTCTCGCTGGTTCAGACCGTCATGCCTTGCCGCTGGTGAGCGGATTGGCGATGGTGACGTACACGGACTGGGTGTCGACCGGGCCGACGAGTTCGTCGAGGCCGTGCATCCGGGTCAGCAGGTTGGCCTTGCAGCGGAGCTGGCCGGTCTCCAGAAGGTAGGCGGGCAGGGAGGAGCCCAGTGGGACGGCGCCTTCGAGGAAGCGGCGGAACGCGGCGAGGAGCAGCTGCTCGTCGGCGAGTCGCTGGGCGCCGAAGGCGCCGATCAGCCCGAACACGTTGTTGATGCCCAGGTAGTAGGCGAGCCGCTCGTCCGTGACGGCGTCGGTGACGAAGGTGTCGCTGACGGCACCGATGCCCGGGAGCCGGCGCTCCAGTGCGGTCCGGTGGGACTCCCGGAAGTAGTAGCCCTGGTTGTCGCGGTACCTGCCGCCGACGGGCCAGCCGTCCGGGTCGAGGAGTACGAGCGTGTTCTGCTGGTGGGCCTCCAGGGCGACACCCGCGTGGGCGTCGAGCCAGAGGACGGGGAGGACGACGCGGTCGAGGTAGCGCAGGAACCACTCGGCGCATACCGCCCCGGTCGTCCGGCCCGTGCGCGCGGCCAGCGAGGAGACCGTGTCGGCCAGTCGCGAGTGCGTGCCGGAACGGCCGGGCCAGGGGCGCGGGGCGGTGAGTCCGGCGATGCACACGGCGTCGTCGGCGGGTCCGAAGGGATTGTGGCGGAGCATCACGTCGAGGCCGGGGACGGGGCTGCCGTCCGGTTGGTCGACGGCGAGCCAGGCGGGGTCCCGGACGATGTCGAAGCCCGGGTGCGCCTCCCGCCACCGGTCGGCGAGGCCGGTGCGCAGCAGCCGGTGCACCTCGGCTCCGCGGTGGAGCTCCTTACGGAGGTTCTCCCGGCGGGAGTTGGTGATGCGTACGCCCAGGGACAGCTTCAGCATGAGGTCGGAGCCCGGGCGGTGCACGGTGCGGACGGACGAGGTGGGGTGCCAGCGTTCGCCGTACGGACCGAGGTCGTGCAGGAGACCCTTCTCGCACAGGGCGACGACCTCTGGGCGGCGCAGGACCTCCGCGGCCTGCCAGGGGTGGAGCGGGAGGGTCGTGGTCCCTTCGGGGAGGTCCAGCCCTTCGGCGTGCGGTGCGAGGAGCGCCTCCGCCGAGACCGGACGGCCGGCCTTCGTCCACGCCGACTCCGTGGCCAGCACGGAACGGTCCACGGCCATCCAGTGGAGCGGGAAGGAGCCGCGCAGCTCGGGTGAGTAGAGCAGCGTCTCCGACTCGGAGAGGCCTTCGCGGCTCTTGGGCGTGGGGTGCAGGGGGTGGCCGAGGACGAGGGACTGCTCGGCGGTGAGGAAGAGATCGGCTTCCGGCGGCGCGGTGGGTGTGCGGCGCCGGTCGGCGATGAAGGCCGCCGTGTGCCGTACGGAGTCGGCCACCCTCGCCACCAGGTCCACGCCGGAGTTCCGCTCGCTCTCCCGGCTGAGCAGCGCTGCCACGGTGACGGCGTCGACACCCGGGGCGCCGTCCGGCGCGTTCTCCAGGGACGGCGTCCCGAAGCGGTGCCAGCCCGTCGCTGACCAGTGGGCGACGGGAACGAGCAGGGCGGTGCCGCTCGCGGGGAGCGGAACACGCAGGGTGTTTCCCCGGGGGCGGGGCAGGTCGTTCTCCCTGGTCCAGCAGCGCAGCAGATTCTCCGTACCGGCCGAGTCCGCAGCCCGGAGCGGGTCCGGATGGTCCAGCGGGTCCCGCACCGTGTCGCCGGAGCGGTCCGCCGGGACGGCGCCCGGGAGGGCGTCCGACCCTGCACGCGGGGTGCCGTGGGGACCGGCCTTCTGACGCGGCACGGTCGTCGACTCGACGGCGAGAGGGCCCTCCGGCAGGTCATGTCCTCGCTGCTGGCTGGTGAGAGGGCCGTCGGCCTCGGGCGCAGGGGTGGGGTTCACGGCGGTCTTCCTTGTGAGGGGTCCGGGGTCAGCGGGTCGGCCCGGCAGCGGCCCGGCGGTACGGAGAGCGCTCGGCCGCTCTCAGCGCGTCGGCGAGGCGGTCGACGACCGCCGTCGCCTGTTCGTCGGTGAGAGTGAGGGGAGGGAGCAGTCGGACCACGGCGCTGTGGCGTCCGCCGAGTTCGACGATGAGTCCGCGGCGCAGGCATTCCTGCTGCACCGCCGCGGCGAGGGCCGGATCCGGCGGCGGGGCGGAGCCGCTCTCGGCGGTGACGGTGAGCGGATCGGCCTCGGGATCGACGAGTTCGATGCCGATCATCAGGCCGCGGCCACGGACGTCGCCGATGCTCGGATGGTCAGCGCCGAGCGCCTGGAGCCGGGAGAGCATGCGCGCGCCGAGTGTTCCCGCACGTTCGGCGAGCTGGTTCTCCCGTACGTACGCGAGGGTCGCGGCGCCCGCCGCCATGGCCAGCTGGTTGCCCCGGAAGGTGCCGGCGTGGGCGCCCGGTTGCCAGAGGTCGAGCTCGGAGCGGTAGACGATCACCGCGAGGGGCAGTGAGCCGCCGATGGCTTTCGAGAGCACCATCACGTCGGGGACGATACCGCTGTGCTCGACCGCCCAGAAGGTGCCGGTCCTGCCGACTCCGGTCTGCACCTCGTCCGCGATCAGGGCGATGGAACGCTCCTGGGTGATCTTCCGCATCCGGCGCATCCAGCCGTCCGGGGCCGGGTTCACCCCGCCCTCGCCCTGGACCGGCTCCAGGATCATGGCGGCCGGAGCGGGCACCCCGCCCTTGGGGTCGTCCAGGAGGTATTCCGTCCAGCGCGCGGCGATGTCCGCGCCCCGCTCCCCGCCGGTTCCGAAGGGGCAGCGGTAGTTCTGCGGGAAGGGCAGCCGCGTCACCCGGACGTCCGTGGCCCCGCCCGAAGCGGCCAGGGCACCGGCGGTCATTCCGTGGTACGCGCCGGTGAAGGCGAGGAGTTCACTGCGCCCGCTCGCTGCCCGGACCAGCTTGAAGGCCGCCTCGACGGCGTCCGTCCCGGCCGGACCGCAGAACTGGATCCGGGCGTTGTCGGCCAGTTCACGGGGCAGGGTGGCGAACAGCTCGGTCGTGAAGGCGTCCTTGACGGGTGTGGCGAGATCGAGCACGTGCAGTGGTGCGCCGGAGTCGATGACCTTCCTGATGGCCTCGAGCACCACGGGGTGGTTGTGCCCGAGGGCCAACGTGCCCGCCCCTGACAGACAGTCGAGATAGCGCCGGCCGTCCGCGCCCTCGATCGTCATGCCCCGCGCGCGTACCGGCACGATCGGCAGGGACCGCGCATAGGTGCGGGCCGCCGATTCACGTAGTGCCTGACGCCGCAGAATCCCTTCGTGCGCAGGGGAAAACGCCACCGGAGCTGGTTCGGTCACGGCCACGGCTGTTCGGTCCTCCTGCGGTAACAGTTGCGTTGCGCATCGGTACGGTCCCCCGAGGCGGACTGCGCCGATGAACGCTGTCCGGGTGTCCCCCGTACGTACCAACGACGCGGAACGCGGAAGATCACGGGTAAATCGGAAGATCCTTGTGCAGGCGGAACCGTGGCCCTGCCGCGCACCGTCCCCAACGGCACCGGCATAGTAGGGGCCGCACTCGGGACGGAGCCGCCGCTCCGAGGGTGCGCGATGTGGCCGAACGGCCCTGCCGCGCACGCCGAGTCCGCAGTGCGGTACCGAAGTCAGTGACGAAGTCCCAGGGGGATCACCAGATGCGACCCATGCGCCCGACCGATACCGCACACCGCGGGGGGAGCGCCCGCCGCACCCCTCGGGTGTTCGCCGCGGCCGCCCTTGCCGCTCTCCTGACGCTCTCCGCCACGGCCTGCGGGCCGGAGGAGGACGGCGCGATCAGCGAGCCGAGCAGTTCCACCGGCCAGTCCTCCGACGGGAAGGTCGTGATCCCGGACGATCTCAAGGACCGTCTCAAGGAGCACGGGATCGACCTCGACAAGTGGAGGGACGGCGAGTGGAAGAACTGGGACAGGGACACGTGGCTGCGTGAGGCCAAGGACTACGTCAACCCCATCATCGAGGACCTCTGGGACCCGGAGCGGATGCGGGACGCCGACAAGGCCCCGGAGAACCCCGTCGACAACGACATCTCCGGCGACGAGGGCGTGACGGACCCGACCCCCGCACCGGTCGACGCCGCGGACCTGCGGACGCCGTACCACGGGAGCGCGCCCGAGTCCGGCAAGCTCCTGTTCGACGGGCCCGAGGGCTCCATGGTCTGCTCCGCGACCGTGGTGCAGGACCCGGCCCACCCGGGCAAGTCCAACATGGTCTGGACGGCCGGGCATTGCGTGCACGCGGGCAAGAACGGCGGCTGGTACCGCAACATCGCCTTCGTTCCCTCGTACAACGACAGCGGTATGTCGACGGCAGAGCTGCAGAACGCGACGAAGGAGCAGATCGCTCCGTACGGCGTGTGGTGGGGCCAGTGGGCGCAGACCTCCGACCAGTGGATCAACCAGGGCGCCGCGACCGGCGGCCAGGGAGCTCCGTACGACTTCGCGGTGCTGCAGGTCGCTCCGGAGAAGGGTTCGACGGGCAAGTCCCTGGAGGAGACCGTCGGTTCGGCACTCCCGGTCGATTTCAACGCCCCGGCCGTCCCGGAGATCGACAGCATGACGGCGACCGGCTATCCGGCGGCCCCGCCGTTCGACGGCCAGAAGGCTCTCCGGTGCACCGATGAGCCGGGCCGCCTCGCCGTCTTCGAGGAGCAGCCGACGATGTACCGCATCGGGTGCACGATGACCGGTGGTTCCTCCGGTGGCGGCTGGGTCGCGAAGGGCCAGGACGGTAAGCCGGCCCTGGTCTCCAACACTTCCATCGGCCCGGTGACGGCGGGCTGGCTGGCCGGCCCCCGCCTGGGCGAGGAGGCCAAGGGTATCTACGAGGCCGTCAGCAAGAAGTACGCGGGACAGTAGGACCGCGGGGCCCCGGTCCAGCGGCTGCCGGCCGGAGCACAAGGAGGCCGGGCTCCCCTTCACGAGGGGAGCCCGGCCTCCTGCTTGTCCGACGCGTCAGTGAGCCACCGGCACGAAGACCGCGAGCTCCGCCGCGAGCTCCTCGTGGACCCGCGCCTTGAGCAGGGTGCCCTCCGGTGTGTGCTCCTCGGAGATCACCTCGCCCTCGGCGTGCACCCGGGAGACGAGCGCGCCCTGGATGTAGGGCACGAGCGCCTCGATCTCCACGGACGGCCGCGGCAGCTCGGCGTCGATGAGCGCGAGCAGCTCGTCGATACCGGCGCCGGTCCGCGCCGACACCGCGATCGCGTGCTTCTCGGCGCGCATCAGGCGCTGCAGCACGAGCGGGTCGGCCGCGTCCGCCTTGTTGATCACGACGACCTCGCGTACGTCGACCGCGCCGACTTCCCTGATCACCTGACGCACGGCGGCGAGCTGCTCCTCCGGCACCGGGTGGGACCCGTCCACCACATGCAGGATCAGGTCGGACTCGCCGACCTCCTCCATGGTCGAGCGGAAGGCCTCGACCAGGTGGTGCGGCAGGTGCCGCACGAACCCGACGGTGTCGGCCAGGGTGTAGACGCGGCCGCTCGGCGTCTCGGCCCGGCGCACGGTCGGATCGAGGGTCGCGAACAGGGCGTTCTCCACGAGGACACCCGCGCCGGTGAGCCGGTTGAGCAGCGACGACTTTCCGGCGTTGGTGTATCCGGCGATCGCCACCGAGGGCACCTTGTTGCGCTTACGCTCCTGGCGCTTGATCTCGCGGCCGGTCTTCATCTCCGCGATCTCCCGGCGCATCTTCGCCATCTTCTCGCGGATCCGTCGCCGGTCCGTCTCGATCTTGGTCTCACCAGGACCACGGGTGGCCATGCCGCCACCGCCGCTGGAACCGCCGCCGCCCATCTGCCGGGACAGCGACTGACCCCAGCCGCGCAGGCGCGGGAGCATGTACTGCATCTGTGCCAGCGACACCTGCGCCTTGCCCTCGCGGGACTTGGCGTGCTGGGCGAAGATGTCGAGGATCAGGGCGGTCCTGTCGACCACCTTGACCTTGACGACGTCTTCCAGGTGGATCAGCTGGCCGGGGCTGAGCTCACCGTCGCAGACGACGGTGTCGGCCCCGGATTCGAGAACGATGTCGCGCAGCTCCAGCGCCTTGCCCGAGCCGATGTAGGTGGCCGGGTCGGGCTTGTCCCGCCGCTGGAACACGGCGTCGAGCACCTGGGCACCCGCCGTCTCGGCGAGGGCAGCGAGCTCCGCGAGGGAGATCTCCGCGTCATGGACGGTCCCCGATGTCCAGACACCGACGAGAACCACGCGCTCCAGGCGCAGCTGTCGGTACTCGACCTCGGTGACGTCCTCGAGCTCGGTGGAGAGGCCTGCCACACGGCGGAGCGCCGCACGCTCGGAACGGTCGAGCTGCTCGCCGTCCCGCTCTCCGTCGATCTCGTGGCTCCAGGCGACGTCCTCTTCCATCAGGGCGTCGGCCCGAAGGCTCTCGGTGAGGCTCTCGGAGTTGGCTTCCGTGGCGCTCTGCGCGTCCTGCGCGTCCTGGGGAAGGGAAGAAGAGGAGGTCATTGGATCCTTACGTCGATAGAAGTCCGATACGTCAGTCACAACGCGTGACCCCGCCGGAAGATTCCCATGAAGGGGATCCACCGGCCGGCCGCCGTGCCGACGCGTCGATAGTGGCATGTCCCCGCCCGGGCCGTCACTCGGGTTTCGGCGCCCGCGCGGGGCTCTGCCCGCCCGCGGCGTTCCGGGGCGTCTCGCTGCGCCAGTCCGGGTGCCCCGGCATCGGCGGGGTCTTCTTCCCGTACAGCCACCCGTCGAAGAACGCCGTCAGGTCCCGTCCCGCGATCCTCGACGCCAGGTCCGTGAACTGCTCGGTGGTCGCCGATTCGTCTCTGTGGACGCGTACCCAGGTCCGCTCGAGGCGGTCGAACGCGGCCTCGCCGATCTCCTCGCGCAGCGCGTACAGGATGAGCGCGCTCCCGTCGTACACGACCGGCCTGAAGAGGCTGATCTTGTGGTCGGGGGTGGGCACGTCGGGGCGCGCGGGCGGACCGCCCGCCGCGCGCCAGGTGTCGGAGCGGGCGTAGGCCTCGCGCATCCGGCGTTCCATGGGCTTCTGCGCGTGTTCCTCGGCGTAGCGGGCCTCGTACCAGGTGGCGTGGCCCTCGTTGAGCCACAGATCGGACCAGGACCGCGGGGAGACGCTGTTGCCGAACCACTGGTGGGCGAGCTCGTGCACCATGACCGAGTCGACGTACCACTCGGGATATCCGTCTCCGGTGAACAGGGAGCGTTCGAAGAGCGAGAGGGTCTGCGTCTCCAGCTCGAAGCCCGTCTCGGTGTCCGCGACGAGGAGTCCGTACGTCTCGAACGGGTACGGGCCGACCTGCTTCTCCATCCAGGCCAGCTGCGCAGGGGTCTTCTTGAGCCAGGGCTCCAGCTTCGCGCGGTCGGCCGTGGGCACCACGTCGCGTACCGGCAGTCCGCGGGGCCCGGTGCGGCGGAGGACGGCTGAGCGGCCGATGGACACCTGGGCGAGTTCCGTCGCCATCGGGTGCTCCGTGCGGTAGGTCCAGGTGGTCGCGCCCGCGTGGCCCCGCTTCCCGGCGGGGAGGCCGCCCGCCACGACCGTGAGGTCCTTCGGCGCGGTCACCCGGAAGGTGAAGAACGCCTTGTCGGCGGGGTGGTCGTTGCCGGGGAAGACCCGGTGGGCGGCGTCGGCCTGGTTCGCCATCGCGAGGCCGTCGGCGGTCGGCACCCAACCTCCGTTGGCCCGGTCCCCCGAGGGGTCGCTCGTATGCCGGACGGTGATCCGCACGGGCACCCCGGCCGGGATCCGCGAGGGCGCGTCGACGATCAGGTCCTCACCGGCGGTGGCGAACTCCGAGTTCAGCCCGTCGACCTCGACGGAGCGGACGGCGCCCCGCGCGAAGTCGAGGTTGATCCGTTCCAGCGGTGCGGTGGTCCGCGCGTCGATCGTGGTGACGGCGTCGAGGGGCTCCGTGTTGCGGCCCTTGTAGGTGAGCGAGATGTCGTACGAGAGGACGTCGTAGCCCGGGTTACCGAGATGGGGGAAGAGTCGGTCGCCGATGCCGAGCGGTTCGGGGGCGGGCAGGGTGGCGGCGACGAGGGTGACCGACGCGGTGGCCAGCAGAGCGGCACGCAGTCGGCGGGAGGTGAGCGGCATGGACTACGGCTACCAGCGCGCGCCGTCCACGCGGGGGTGGCGCGCGCCGCACCACCCGAACGGGGTCGCCGGGGAGCGGCAAGGAGAGGCCCCGGAGGGACAGGGTGTCAGCCGGTGGCGGCCGGCTGCTGGGCGCGGCTCACGTCGTACACGCCGGGTACGTCGCGCATCGCCCGCATGAGGCCCGGCAGTCCCGCCGCGTCCGGCAGCTGCAGCGTGTAGGTGTGACGGACGCGCTGTTCGCTGGGCGGCTCGACGGTCGCCGAGACGATGGCGGCGTCCGCCGTCGCGATGGCCTCGGTGAGGTCGGCGAGGAGCCGGGGGCGTCCGAAGGACTCGGCGACGAGGGTGACCCGGTAGTCGGGGGTGCCGCTCCGGTCGCCCGGGTCGTTCCAGCGTGCCTCTACGGCCGGCCGGCCGATCGCCCGCATCCGGGCCACCGCCGGACATTCCTCGCGGTGCACGGTGACGGCGCCGCCGCGCACCGTGAATCCGATGATGCCGTCGGGCGGGACGGGGGTGCAGCACCCTGCGAGCCGGACCGGTGCGCCCGGCGTGCCGACCGCCACGATCGGAGCCCGGTCGGCTGCCCTGGCCCGGCTGTTCGACGCGTCGTCGGCGGGCTGGGCCTGCGGCCTCGGGGCGTCGGGCCTGCTCTTGTGAGGGCCCTGCGCACCGTCCGGATGGGAGTCGAGCCATGCCGTGATCGCGATCCGGGCGGCGGGCGTACGGGCGTGGTCCAGCCACTCCGGGGAGGGCCCGGAAGAGGCGTCCTGGGCAAGCAGCAGCTGCACGGTGTCACCGTCGTTCAGGGCGGTGCTCAGCGTGGCCAGCCGGCCGTTGACGCGGGCTCCGATGCAGCCGTGCGCCTCCTCGCCGTACTGCGCGTACGCGGCGTCGACGCAGCTGGCGCCGGCGGGCAGTCCGAGGGTGCCCCCGTCGGTGCGGAAGACCGTGATCTCCCGGTCCTGTGCGAGGTCGGCGCGCAGCGTGGTCCAGAACGTGTCGGAGTCGGTCGCCGATTCCTGCCAGTCCAGGAGGCGGGAGAGCCAGCCGGGCCTGGTCGGGTCGGCGCGCTCGCCGTCGGCGGGTTCGGCCTGGTGCGCGGCGGTGGTGCCGTCCTGGGTGTACGGGTTGCCGAGCGCGACGACACCCGCCTCGGCGACCTTGTGCATCCGGTGTGTACGGATCAGGACTTCCGCGACCGCGCCCTCCGGTCCGACGACCGCCGTGTGCAGCGACTGGTAGAGGTTGAACTTGGGCGCCGCGATGAAGTCCTTGAACTCGGAGATGACCGGGGTGAAACACGTGTGCAGTTCGCCCAGGACCGCGTAACAGTCGGCGTCCTCCCCGACCAGCACCAGCAGCCGTCCGAAGTCGGTGCCCCGCATCTCGCCGCGTTTGATCCTCACCCGGTGCACGGACACGAAGTGACGCGGCCTGATGAGCACTTCTGCGCTGATGCCCGCTTCCCGCAGGGTCGATCTGACGCTGCCTGCGATCTCCGTGAGAGGGTCCTCCGCTGCGCTCCAGGCGGAGATCAGGGTCTGGGTGCGCTCGTACTCGTCAGGGTGCAGGATCGCGAAGACGAGGTCCTCGAGCTCCGTCTTGAGCGCCTGCACGCCGAGGCGTTCGGCGAGCGGGATGAGCACGTCCCGGGTGACCTTGGCGATCCTCGCCTGCTTCTCGGGGCGCATGACGCCGAGTGTCCGCATGTTGTGCAGCCGGTCGGCCAGTTTGATCGACATGACGCGGACGTCGTTCCCGGTGGCGACGAGCATCTTGCGGAAGGTCTCGGGCTCGGCGGCGGCCCCGTAGTCGACCTTCTCCAGCTTGGTGACGCCGTCGACCAGATAGCAGACCTCGTCGCCGAACTGCTCCCGCACCTGATCGAGGGTCACATCGGTGTCCTCGACCGTGTCGTGGAGCAGCGAGGCCGTCAGGGTCGTCGTCTCCGCGCCGAGTTCGGCGAGGATGAGGGTCACCGCCAGCGGATGCGTGATGTACGGCTCACCGCTCTTGCGCATCTGGCCGCGGTGGGAGGTCTCGGCGAGGACGTACGCCTTGCGCAGGATGGCGAGGTCGGCGTCCGGATAGTGCGCGCGATGAGCCTCCGCGACATGCCCGATGGCGTCGGGGAGCCGGTCACGGGAGACCGGCCCGAGCAGGGCGACACGGCCCAGCCTGCGCAGGTCGATCCGTGGACGACCGCGTTTGCGAAGGGGAGCACCTGGATTGGTGGCCTCTGCGCTCATGGGGCACCTCCGGCAACGTCGACCGGCGGTGGATGCGGATACACCCCCGAGCCGGTGCTTGATGCTATCGACCCCACCACGTGGCGCAGTCCAGCTCTCGCTCAGCGTGAAACGGATCACCCATTCGAGCGAAGCTCTAACCGATCATCGTTTCGAGCCAGGCGGGGTCGATCACGCCCTCCGCGACGATCACGGCGGGCCCCGTCATGTCGATCCCGCCGTCCGGGTATTCGGTGATCACCAGGGTGCCACCGGGCAGGTCCACGGTGTATGCCGCGGGGGCGCCGGTCTCCGCCGGGTCCACGCCGTCCCTGCGTGCGGCGGCGACGGCCACCGCGCAGGCGCCGGTGCCGCAGGACCGGGTCTCGCCGGAACCGCGCTCGTGGACGCGCATCGCGACGTGCCGTGGACCGCGGTCCACGACGAACTCGATGTTGACCCCGTCGGGGTAGACGGACCGCGGGCTGAACGGCGGTACGGAGGAGAGCTCTCCGGCGTGGTCCAGGTCCTCGACGAACGCGACGGCGTGCGGATTGCCCATGTTCACGTTGCGGGCTTCCCAGCTGCGGCCGTCCAAGGTGACCGTGACGCCGTCGTCGGGCAGCACGGCACGCCCCATGGAGACCGTGACGTCGCCGTCCTTCGCGATGTGCACCCGCTTGACCCCGCCCCGCGTGGCAACGGACAGATCACCTTCGGCGACGAACCCGGCACGCTGGAGGTAGCGGGCGAACACCCGCACCCCGTTGCCGCACATCTCGGCGACCGAGCCGTCCGCGTTGCGGTAGTCCATGAACCACTCGGCCTGCTCGGCCAAGCCCCGCGCCTCGGGGTGCGCAGCGGACCGCACGACGTGCAGCAGCCCGTCGCCGCCGATGCCCGCCCGGCGGTCGCAGAGCCGGGCGACGACGGAGACCGGCAGGTCGAGGGCGTTGTCCGGGTCGGGAACGATCACGAAATCGTTCTCGGTGCCGTGTCCCTTGAGGAAGGTGATCTGCGAAGTGCTCACGAAGCAACTGTACGAGGCTCCGCCGACAGTCCGCAGGGCCGGGCCACGTCGCGGGCCGGCACCTGCCCGCAGAAGGGGCTCCCGGAATCCGGGCCGGTCAGCGGAGCCGGGCCACGCGCCAGACGGCGAGGGCCACCAGCACGGCGCAGACGGCCACGTACAGCGTGACCACGCGCCAGTCGGGCCGTTCGTTCGATCCCCTGGCCGGCAGGCCGGGCCAGGTGTGGCCGACACGGCGGGCGGCCATCATGCCCCAGCCCGCGGCACAGCCGCTGATCAGCAGGCCCAGCATCGCCACGACGGCGCCGCCGCCGCCGAACTCGAAGGCGAGGGGGAAGGCGAACATCAGGGAGCCGACCGCCGCCAGCCCCACGATGGGTGCGAGCTGCCAGATCCGCAGCCGACGGGCGGGCCGGAGCTCGACCTCGACCTCAGGGGCCACCTCGTGCTCGTCCGGCCCGTCAGGGCTCAGGCGTCCTGCGTCGTGCTGCGTATCCGGTACGTCTCTGTCTGTGTCGCGAGGGCCGGCCTCCATCGCCACGCGCCCTCCCAACTCGGACTCCACTGGTCGATCGATGCTCGATGATGGCACGGCCCCGGCCGCCGGAATGACGGGCGGAGCTTCCCGATGCCATCACGTGATCAGGCTGTAACCGCTCGTTCGACCAACGCCAGCGCCCGGCGCGGGAGTTCTCCGCGCTGTTCCTCGGCACCACTCAGCCACCGGACGCGCGGGTCGCGCCGGAACCAGGAGTCCTGCCGGCGCGCGAAGCGTTTGGTGGCCCGTACGGTCTCCGTGCGTGCCTCCTCCTCGGTGCACTCCCCCGCGAGAGCGGCGAGCACCTGCTGGTAGCCCAGCGCGCGCGAGGCGGTGCGTCCCTCGCGCAGCCCCCGGGCCTCCAGGTCACGCACCTCGTCCACCAGCCCGGCCTCCCACATCCGGTCCACGCGGGTACGGATACGTTCGTCGAGTTCGGGGCGTTCGACGTCCACACCGATCTGGAGGGCGTCGTAGACCGCTTCGCCGCTCGGCAGATTGGCCGTGAAGGGCTTGCCGGTGATCTCGATGACCTCCAGGGCTCGGACGATACGGCGGCCGTTGCCGGGCAGGATGGCGCGGGCCGCCTCGGGGTCCGCGGCCGCGAGCCGGGCGTGCAGGGCGCCGGAGCCGTGCTCCGTGAGCTCCTGTTCGAGCCGGGCGCGTACGCCGGGGTCCGTACCGGGGAATTCGAGGGCGTCGATCGCGCCCTTCACGTAGAGACCCGAGCCGCCCACCAGGACGGGGGTCCGCCCTTCGGCCAGCAGCCGGTCGATCTCGATGCGCGCGAGCCGCTGGTACTCGGCGACGCTCGCGGCCTCGGTGACGTCCCAGATGTCCAGGAGATGGTGCGGAACGCCGGCACGCTCGGGAAGAGTCAGCTTCGCCGTGCCGATGTCCATGCCCCGGTAGAGCTGCATGGAGTCGGCGTTGACCACTTCACCACCGAGCTGCTGGGCGAGGAACACTCCCAGATCGGACTTTCCGGCCGCGGTGGGACCGACGATTGTGATGACGCGGGGGGTGGGAGCTGGTCTTCTCACCGAAACAGTCTCCCAAACTTCGGGACGCCTTCCGACCGGGAGAGAGGGCACGGACGGACACGGCGAGTAACGCGCGTTTTCTCACGGACGAGTAAAATGTGACCACAGTCCCCCAGCACGGAAGGTGACCCATGGGTTTCCTGGACAACCTGAAGGCCAAGCTGGCCCCGGCCAAGGAAAAGGTCGGCGACCTCGCGCAGCAGCACGGGGGCAAGATCGACCAGGGCATCGACAAGGCCGCCCGCACGGTCGACCAGAGGACCAAGGGCAAGTACAGCGACAAGATCGTGTCCGGCACGCAGAAGGCCAAGGACGCGGTCGACCGCCTGGGCCAGAAGAACGAGGGCGGTACCCCGCCGCCACCGCCCGCACACTGACCCGGGCCCCGTCGCGATCGAGGGCCGTGGAGCGATCTGGCTCCGCGGCCCTCGTCCGTGCGGGGGCAGAGTCAGGGGCGGCGCCTCACGACCAGGCGGCGACGACGTATCCCACGCCGTACGGGGCGTCCTCGTACAGCAGCTGCCCGCCGAGTCCCGCACCCTGGGCCGCGCCCGCGAGCACCTGCCAGGGCGCCCGGCCCGCCGCCTTCAGTTCGTACGCGAGCGACTCGTCCAGAGCGCTCAGCGCGGCCACGTCGGCGCTCCCCAGAGCGCGCGCCGCCGCCGCGTCGAAGTCCGCCGCCCGCTCGTCCAGATAGCCGGGCGCCTTGACCGTACGGCAGGCGCTGCCGTCGCCCATGACCAGCAGGGCCACCCGCCGAGCCCTGGCCGCCAGGTCATCTCCCGCCCGCAGGCAGCGATCGGCGGCGAGGGGCTCCCCCACGCCGAGCCCTTCGACCGGGGCGCCGCCCCAGCCGGCCCGGTCCAGCAGCCAGGCGCCGACGGCGAGGGACGCGGGGAGCGGGCGTCCGGGGGCGGGTGATCCGCCTTGCGCCTCACCCAGCCGCACGGTCAGGTCGACGCCGAATCCGGCGAAAGAGCCTGCCGATCCCGGGGGGAACGGCCCGCGGCCGTCAGGTCCGGCCGGCCCGGCCACGATCAACAGATCCGGTTTCGCGGCGGCGAGCACGCCCAGTGCGTCGAGGCACGCGTTCCTCGCGGCGTCGAGCTCGGGCGCGGCTCCCGCCGCCACCTCGGGGACCAGGATCGGCGGGCAGGGGCAGACGGCGGCGGCGGCAAGCATGCCGGTCAGCGTACTCAGACGGGCCGGTCTCAGTCGCAGCCGCACCCCGGGGTGGCGGCCACGGGCTGCGGGGCGGGCGCGCCGATACCGGGCAGGCCGAGCATGACTCCGGCGGGCCGCTCGGCAGGAGTCGCGTTGCGCTTCTCCCAGGCGTCGCCCGACCGGGTGCGCCGGACACCCAGGGGTGTTCCCTCGGCGAGCAGGTGGTGCGGGGCGGCGTAGCTGATCTCGACCGTCACCACGTCCCCGGGGCGTACGTCCTGGGACGGCTTGGTGAAGTGGACCAGACGGTTGTCGGGAGCGCGGCCGGAGAGCCGGTGCGTGGCGCCGTCCTTGCGGCCTTCGCCCTCCGCGACCATGACATCCAGGGTGCGGCCGACCTGCTTCTTGTTCTCCTCCCAGGAGATCGTCTCCTGGAGGGCGGAGAGGCGCATGTAGCGCTCCTGTACGACCTCCTTGGGGATCTGTCCCTCCATGTCGGCGGCGGGCGTCCCGGGGCGCTTGGAGTACTGGAAGGTGAAGGCGTTCGCGAAGCGGGCCTCGCGCACGGCGTGCATGGTCTGCTCGAAGTCCTCCTCGGTCTCCCCGGGGAAGCCGACGATGATGTCGGTGGAGATCGCCGCGTCCGGCATGGCGGCGCGCACCTTCTCGATGATCCCGAGGAAGCGCTCCTGACGGTACGAACGGCGCATGGCCTTGAGGATCGTGTCCGAGCCGGACTGCATCGGCATGTGCAGCTGGGGCATCACGTTCGGTGTCTCGGCCATCGCCGCGATCACGTCGTCGGTGAAGTCCCGGGGGTGGGGCGAGGTGAAGCGGACGCGCTCCAGGCCCTCGATGGTGCCGCAGGCCCGCAGCAGCTTGGAGAAGGCCTCGCGGTCACCGATGTCGGAACCGTACGCGTTGACGTTCTGGCCGAGCAGGGTGATCTCGCTGACCCCCTCGGCGACCAGAGCCTCGATCTCGGCCAGGATGTCACCGGTGCGGCGGTCCTTCTCCTTGCCCCGTAGCGCCGGGACGATGCAGAAGGTGCAGGTGTTGTTGCAGCCGACCGAGATCGACACCCACGCGGCGTACGCCGACTCACGGCGGGTGGGCAGCGTCGAGGGGAACGCCTCCAGCGACTCGGCGATCTCGACCTGCGCCTCCTCCTGGACACGGGCGCGCTCCAGGAGCACCGGCAGTTTGCCGATGTTGTGCGTACCGAAGACGACGTCCACCCAGGGGGCACGCCGCACGATGGTGTCGCGGTCCTTCTGCGCCAGACACCCGCCGACGGCGATCTGCATCCCGGGACGCTTCGTCTTCATCGGGGCGAGGCGGCCGAGGTTGCCGTAGAGCTTGTTGTCGGCGTTCTCGCGCACCGCGCAGGTGTTGAAGACGACGACGTCGGCGTCGCCGTCGGAGCCCTCGGGGGCGCGCACATACCCGGCGCCCTCCAGGAGCCCCGACAAGCGTTCGGAGTCGTGGACGTTCATCTGGCACCCGTAAGTGCGTACCTCGTAGCTCTTCTGGACGTCCACTGCTTCGCTCCGGTTGCCGCTGGTCATGGGACAAGGGTAGGCGGTGGCGCGCCGGGGCCTTGCCGGACGCCGGAGCCACAGCGGAGAGCGGGCGCATGCCGCCCGGGGCGAGGAGGGGCCCAGGGCCGTTGAACGAATCGTTCCGGTCGGTTTCTATGCTGAGGTTTTCGCGTTCGAAAGGTTGATGTGATGGTCCTCTCCCTCCTCCGCGGCAGGCGATCCAGGGCGGCCTCCGGTGGTGGTGCGAGATTCGCTCTTCCCGTGCCGGCCGGGGCCGGAACCGTCACCTGCGAGGTCGTCGACCCCATGGGACAACCGCTCGGCGGCGCCGAGATCACGGTCACGTCCCAGAAGTCGGCCCGGACGGCGGCGAAGGGAACCACCGACCTGTTCGGCATGTTCGTCGCGGCTCTGCCCCCGGATGAATACCGCCTGCTCATGACGGCCGAAGGCATGCAGCCGGCCAGCTGGGCCTTCGACATCGCCGCGGGCGAGACCCTGTCGATGGGCCGCGTGCAGCTGGACGTCGCCCGGCAGCTGGAGCCCCCGGCACCCGGCACCTGGCTCTTCGATCCTCCGCACACCGCGATCCGCTTCATCGCCAAGCACGTCGGCATGGCCAATGTGCACGGCCGCTTCACCGCCTTCGAAGGCGGCATCCGGATCGCACCCTCCGTCGAGGACTCCCAGGTAGAGATACGCATCGATGCCTCGAGCATCACCACGGGCAACAAGACCAGGGACAACCATCTGCGGTCGGCCGACTTCCTCGACGTGGAGAACTACCCCTACCTCCATTTCGTCAGCAGGCGCTTCACCTACCGGGGCGGCAACAACTGGACCGTCCAAGGAGGGCTGACGATGCACGGGGTCAGCCGCTCCGTCTCCCTGGACACGCAGTACCTGGGCGCCGTCAACGGCGGTTACGGCGAAGAGCTGCGCTGTGCGGCACGTGCCACGGCCGAACTGCACCGCGAGGACTACACGCTGAACTGGCGCAACATGCTCGCCCGCGGCATCGCCATTGTCGGGCCCACGATTCAGTTGGAGCTGGACATCCAGACCATGTTCCAGGGACCCGACACTCCGACGCCTCCGGAGTGACGGCCGGTGAGGGCGCCCTGCCCTCTTCGGGGACGGCCTGATCCTCGCGACAGAGTCGATCCACCCCCGCCCTGGCCGTCATGGCCAGGGAAATGGCAGGATCGCGCCATGCTGCACGCACTGTCCCGGTTCGGTCGGCGACGCACCCTTCAGGGGGGCGCCGCCGCCGTGGTCGTGCTCGGACTGCTCCTCTGGTGGGTGCTCCCGATCGGGGAGGAGGAGCCGAGCGGTTCGCTCACGTTCTCCACGGGCGTACGGAGCGGGGTCTACCAGCGCTACGGACAGCGGCTGGAGGGCGCGCTGGCCAAGGACATGCCCAAGGTGTCGATACGGCTGCAGACGAGCGAGGGCTCGCAGCAGAACATCGAACGGGTCGCGACGGGGAAGGCCGACTTCACCATCGCCACCGCCGACGCCGTCGCCACCTATCTTGCGAGCGGGAAACCGGGCGCGGGCCGGCTGCGCGGCTGCGTCAGGCTGTACGACGACTACATCCAGCTGATCGTGCCCCGCGACTCCGGGATCCGTGAGGTCGCCGACCTGCGGGGCAAGCGGGTGGGTGTGGGACAGAAGGGGTCGGGGGTGCTCCTCGTCGCCGACCGGCTGATGAAGGCGGCCGGCGTCGATCCGGCGGAGGACATCACTCCCGTCCAGGCCGGGATCGACACGATGCCCGAACGGCTGGCGGACGGCCGGCTGGACGCCTTCTTCTGGTCCGGCGGGCTGCCGACCGGCGCGGTGCAGGATCTCTCGGAGAAGTTCGCGATCCGGCTGGTGCCCCTGGAGGACGCGCTGGTCACCCAGCTCCAGGCGGCCGGCGGGTCCACGCGCTACTACCGCTCGGCCGTGATGCCGGCCGACGCCTACCTGCACGCACAGCAGGGTCAGGCCGTGCGGACGGTCGCCGTCTCCAATCTGCTGATCACCACGGACCGCACGGATCCGCTGACGACCGAGGCGTTCACCCGGACCGTGATCGACAGCCGGGACCGGATCGGCCGCGAGGTGCACTCGGCGCAGCTGGTGGACCTGCGGACGGCCATCTACACCGATCCGCTGCCGCTGCACGAGGGCGCCAAGCGCTACTACCGCTCGGCCAAGCCCTGACGGTCCGGGGTGGGACTCACGCGTGCGGAGGGTTGCGCGGCACGGTGACCGTCACCCGCAGGCCGTGCGGTTCGTGCGTCCCGTAGCGGATCGATCCGCCGCCCGCCGCGAGCAGGGCGCGCGAGATGGACAGCCCGAGGCCGGATCCCTTGACGTTCTGGTGCCGCCCGCTGCGCCAGAAGCGGTCGCCGACGCGCTCCAGCTCCTGTTCGGTCAGGCCGGGCCCCCGGTCGGCGACGACGACCGTGGCGCCCTCGCCCTCGAACCCGGCCGTGACCCGGACCTCCTGGCCTCCGGGGGTGAATTTGAGCGCGTTGTCGATGACGGCGTCCAGCGCGCTGGAGAGGGCGATCGGGTCCGCCCAGCCGGTCACCGCGGGTGCCCCGTCCAGGTTCAGCCGTACTCCCTTCTCCTCGGCCAGCGGACGCCATGAGGCGACCCGTTCACCGGCGAGCGCGGCGATGTCCGTGAGCTGGAGATCCGCCGCGGTGTGCTCGGCCAGCGCCAGGTCCAGCAGGTCGTCGAGGACCTGGGCGAGACGTTTGCCCTCCGTACGGACCGAGGCGATCTCCTCGTTGCCCTCGGGGAGTTCGAGTGCGAGGAGCTCGATCCGGAGCAGCAGCGCCGCAAGCGGGTTACGCAGCTGGTGCGAGGCGTCGGCGACGAACGCGCGCTGCTGCTCCAGCACGTCCTCGACGTTGTCGGCCATCTCGTTGAACGAGCGCGCCAGGCGCCGGAGCTCCGGAGGCCCGCCGGACGCGACGACACGGGACCTCATCCGGCCGCTCGCGATGTCGTGCGCGGCCGCGTCCAGGGTCCGTACGGGCAGGAGCACCCATCCGGTGAGGCGGAACGCGGCACCGACCGCCACGAGCATGGCCACGGCCTCGCCGAGGGCGATGAGCAGCCAGCCGCGCAGTGTGCGGGACCGCATGTCCCCGGTGGGCGAGTCGGTCACGACGACGGCGACCACGTCCCCGTCGCGTACGACCGGGGAGGCGACGACGATCCGGCCGTTCTGCCAGGGCCAGACCTGGGGCGGGTCGTGGGAGCGACGGCCGAGGAGGGCCTCCGCGAAGGCCTCACGCCCTTCCCCCTCGGTGGGGAGGGTCCAGGAGGCCGGCGCCCTGGCGAGGGCCCTGTCGTCACGGTAGAAGACTCCGGCCCGGATCCCGTAGACGGAGTCGTACGCCTCGAGTTCGGTCTGCAGGGTGCGCTGCCGCTCCTCGGTGCCCCGGACGGGTTCGTCGACGAACTGGGCCAGCGCGCCGAAGCGAGCCGTGTCGTCGATCCGGTCGATGACGACCCGCTGCTGTTCGGCGGCGGCCACGCGTACGGCCAGCGGGAAGCCGAGAGCGAGCAGCACGGCGGCCATCAGGACGATGAGCAGAGGGAGCAGGCGGGTGCGCACGGGAGGCGGACGTCCTCAGGCCGGCGGAGGGACGAGACGGTAGCCGACGCCTCGCACGGTCTCGACCAGTGCGGGAAGCCTCAGCTTGGAGCGCAGCGAGGCGACGTGCACCTCCAGGGTGCGTCCCGTTCCCTCCCAGCTCGTCCGCCACACCTCGCTGATGATCTGCTCCCGGCGGAAGACCACGCCGGGACGCTGGGCGAGCAGTGCGAGCAGGTCGAACTCCTTGCGGGTGAGCTGGACCTCTTGGCCGTCGACGCTGACCCTGCGGGTCGGCAGCTCGATGTGGACCGGCCCGATCCGCAGGGCCGCGAGCGGGGTCGGCCCGGTGTCCTCACCGGCCGTCCTGCGCCGGGCTACGGCGTGGATACGGGCCAGCAGCTCTCCGGTGTCGTACGGCTTCACGACGTAGTCGTCGGCGCCGAGGTTGAGGCCGTGGATCCTCGAGCGGACGTCGGACCGCGCGGTCACCATGATCACCGGGATCGCGGAGCGCTTGCGGATCTTCCCGCACACCTCGTAGCCGTCCTGGTCGGGCAGCCCGAGGTCCAGGAGTACGACCCCGAAGGGCTCCTTCTCGGCCGGCAGCAGCGCTTGGAGGGCCTCCTCGCCGCTGCGGGCGTGCACGACCTTGAAGCCATGGCGCGACAGCACGGCGGACAGGGCAGCCGCGACGTGGTCGTCGTCCTCGACGAGCAGCAGTCTCATGGCCCCCCTCTCCGCCTCATGTCTTCTCGTGCTCCTTCGCGACGACCGCGAACCGTGCGTGACGGTCCACCGGTGTTCCGCCCGGCGAACCTTCCCGTACAGCGTCGATTCACGTCATCCCCGTACCAGGGCATCCACGCCGATGACTGGTAGGTCAGTCAAGTCCCTGCCGGTTACCACCAGGTTTCCGTTACCCACCCGGTATGCCGTCGAGCGCCCCGTGGCGTCCCGTTCACGCGGTGTGTCCGGTTGCGGCCGGATCGTTATGCTCAATTTCCGCTCAGATGTAATGACGCTGGTAGCACTGCGTCACTAGGGTCCTTGCCTAACCGAGGAGGACGGAGCAAGAAGCCGATGAGCGGAGTTTCAGTGACCAAGGCCGCCGAGGATGCCGCACCTGCGGGAGACGACCTTGTCGTACTGAGCAACGTCAACAAGCACTTCGGCGCGCTGCATGTGCTCCAGGACATCGATCTGACCATCGCCCGTGGCGAGGTCGTCGTAGTCATCGGGCCCTCCGGGTCCGGGAAGTCCACGCTGTGCCGCACGATCAACCGCTTGGAGACGATCGACTCGGGCGCGATCGCGATCGACGGCAAGCCCCTGCCCCAGGAGGGCAAGGAGCTGGCGAGGCTGCGTGCCGATGTCGGCATGGTCTTCCAGTCGTTCAATCTCTTCGCGCACAAGACGGTGCTCGAGAACGTGATGCTGGGCCAGGTCAAGGTCCGCGGGACGGACAAGAAGGCCGCCGAGGAGAAGGCCCGGACCCTGCTCGACCGTGTGGGCGTCGGCGTGCAGGCGGAGAAGTACCCGGCGCAGCTCTCGGGCGGTCAGCAGCAGCGCGTCGCGATCGCACGCGCGCTGGCGATGGACCCCAAGGTCATGCTCTTCGACGAGCCCACGTCGGCTCTCGACCCGGAGATGATCAACGAGGTGCTCGAGGTCATGCAGCAGCTGGCCCGGGAAGGGATGACCATGGTCGTCGTCACCCACGAGATGGGCTTTGCCCGTTCGGCCGCCAACCGTGTGGTCTTCATGGCGGACGGGAAGATCGTCGAAGAGGCAACTCCCGACCAGTTCTTCAGCAATCCGCGCAGCGACCGGGCCAAGGACTTCCTGTCGAAGATTCTTCACCACTGATACCGACGACCTACGACACGAGGATTGTTCACATGAAGCTCCGCAAGTCGGCCGCCGTTGCGGCCATCGCTGTGCTCGCCCTGACCGCGACCGCCTGTGGCGGCAAGGAGGGCTCCGCCGGCGACAAGCCTTCGGGCGTCAAGCCCGGTTCGTCCGAGGCCCCCGAGCTGCCGAAGTACACCGTCGCCACCGGTGTCGACCTCGACTCGCCGACCTTCAAGGACGCGAAGAAGCGCGGCAAGCTGGTCATCGGCGCCAAGGCCGACCAGCCGTACCTCGGCTTCGAGGACCAGTCGACGAAGGAGCGTTCCGGCTTCGACGTGGAGATCGCCCGGATGATCGCGGCCGACCTCGGTTTCTCGGAGAAGCAGATCGAGTGGAAGACCGTCGACTCCGGCATCCGTGAGACGGCCATCTCCAAGGGCCAGGTCGACTACTTCGTCGGTACCTACACGATCAACGACGAGCGCAAGAAGCAGGTCGGATTCGCGGGCCCGTACTACAAGGCCGGCGCGGACCTCCTGGTGCGCAAGGACGAGACCTCCATCACCGGCAAGGAGTCGGTGAAGGACAAGAAGGTCTGCTCGATCGTGGGTTCGACCCCGCTCCAGGAGATCAAGAAGCCCGAGTACGGCGCGAAGGTCGTCGAGTTGGCCAAGTACTCGGACTGCGTGCAGCAGCTCCTGACCAAGCAGGTCGACGCCGTCACCACCGACGACTCGATCCTGAAGGGTTACGCCGCCGCCAACTCCGGCAAGCTGAGGGTCGTGGGCAAGCCGTTCACCGACGAGCCCTACGGCGTCGGCCTGAACAAGGACGACAAGGTGCTCCGCGAGGCGATCAACAAGTCGCTGGAGACCCACATCGAGGACGGCACGTACAAGAAGATCTACGAGGCGACCCTGGGTCTGTCCGGTTCGGAGTACACCGAGCCGCCGGCCATCGAGAGCTACTGACTCAGCTCCGTCGCTGACGTCCTGTCACTGACGCCACGCGCGTGAGTGAGGCGTCCCGTACGCCGCCGTCACTGAGTACGGCGGCGTACGGGGCGCCCCTTCCCCTGCCCAGATGCCGCTGACCGCCGACGCGGAGACCCCATGAACGTATTGCTCGACAACTTCCCGGAATACCGCGACGGCTTCATAGGCACCGTGTCGATCACCGCCATCAGCTCGGTCATCGCTCTGGTCCTGGGCGTCGCCATCGCCGGCTTCCGTGTGTCGCCCGTGCCGCCGCTGCGCTTCTTCGGCACCGCCTGGGTGACCCTGCTGCGCAACACCCCGCTGACGCTTCTCTTCCTGATCTTCTTCTTCGTGGTGCCGGAGATCCTCTTCCCGGGCATGAGCCCCTTCCTGCTGGGCTCGCTGGCACTCGGCTTCTACACCTCCTCCTTCGTGTGCGAGGCGGTCCGCTCGGGTATCAACACCGTCCCCCTGGGGCAGGCCGAGGCTGCCCGCTCCATCGGCATGACGTTCGCCCAGACCCTGCGGATCGTGGTTCTCCCGCAGGCCACCAGGTCCGTCATCCCGCCGCTGAGCAGCATCTTCATCGCCCTCACGAAGAACTCGGCGATCGCCGGGGCCTTCAGCGTCACCGAACTCTTCGGGTGGCAGAAGCTGATGAGTGACCGGGGTTACGAGATCATGCCCGTCTTCGTCTGGGTGGCCCTCGGCTACCTGGTCGTCACCTTTGCCATGAGCGGTCTCTTCCGGCTGCTGGAGCGTCGTATGGAGGTCGCCCGATGAGTGCCAGCGTTCTCTACGACGCCCCGGGTCCCAAGGCTGCCGTCCGTAACCGGATCTATGCCGTGGTCGGAAGCCTCGCCATCCTGGGCCTGATCGCGGTCAGCCTGGTGCGGCTGTCCGACAAGGGGCACCTCGCCCCCGAGATGTGGGACATCTTCAACTACGCGGGCATCCGGCAGAACATCGCCGACGCCGTGCTCGCCACGCTCAAGGCCTTCGGTCTGGCGGCTGTCGGTTCACTGATCCTCGGGGTCCTGCTCGCCATCGGCCGGCTCTCCGACCACAAGCCGGTCCGCTGGGTCGCGACCACGTTCATCGAACTCTTCCGTTCGATCCCGCTGCTGATCACCATCTACGCCATCTGGGTCGGCTTCCTCACCGACTACTCGATGTGGGCCCTGGCGCTCGGACTGTCGGTCTACAACGGCTGCGTCCAGGCCGAGGTGCTGCGCGCGGGTATCAACTCGGTGCCCAAGGGCCAGAGTGAGGCGGCGTACGCCCTCGGGATGAGCAAGACCCAGGTCATGGTCAGCGTGCTGATCCCGCAGGCGGTGCGCGCGATGCTGCCGACGATCATCAGCCAGCTTGTGGTGACCCTCAAGGACACCTCGCTCGGCTTCATCATCCTGTACCCGGAGCTGCTGCAGACGGCGCGTCTGATCGCCTCCAACACCCAGGTCAACAGCCAGTACCCGTACGTCTCGACGATCGCGGTCATCGGCACGATCTATGTGGCGATGTGTCTGCTCCTGTCGGCGCTGGCCACCTGGATCGAGAAGCGCGGACGGCGGGCCAAGACCGGTATCGCGATGGCCGCGGCCGCCGAGACGCCGGGCATCCTCCCGGTCGGCAGCCTCGCGGCGCCCCGCGCCGAGGACGGCCCGGCAGACGGGCCCGACTCGACCGAGGAGATCCGAAAGACCGACTGACGGAACAGGCGGCCGGACGTCCCGTGGCGGGACGCGCCGTCCGCCCTCCTCACCTTCGCGCCGCTAGCCCTCCTCACCTTCCTGACAGCCCGCCGGTCCACCGGCGGGCTGTCACGCTTTCCGAAGCACTGAGGCGCGGGAGCTGCATGGGTTGCGTGGGGCGGCAACGCGGGCGCCCGGTCCCGCCGTCGCTTGACGCAAGCACCGGCAGTGGGTTGCATTCGTTCTGTGATCGCGCCCCGAACCACCGCCGCCGCACCCCCTTCCTCCCCCTCGGCCCCCAGGACCTCCACGGCCACTCCCACCAGCGCCGGAGGGTTCACACCGTGGACCCGGTGATCGTCGTCGGCGCCGGCCCGGTCGGGCTGGCGCTGTCGCTCGCCCTCGCGGCTCAGGGCGTGCCCTCCGTGCTGCTCGACGAGGGTCCGGGGAAGGACGAACCGCGCCCTGCCCGCACCGTCGTGCTGCGCGAGGACACCGCGGACCTGGTGGAACGGCTCGGCTGCCCGGCGCTCCACGACGAAGGGCTGCGGTGGGCCGGCTGGCGTTCGGTGCGGCGTAAGCAACTGGTACGCGCCGTACCGCTGGGCGAGGAGGAGGGCACCGTACCGCTGCCCTCACCCGTCCATCTGCCCCAGCACGCCCTCGCAGGCGGTCTGCGGGCCGCGGTCGCCGCGCAGGACCTGGTCACCATGGTGCCGTTCAGCAGGATCGACACCCTGGAGCAGGACGCGCACGGGGTCACGGTGCACACCCGGGAGCCCGGATCGACCTGGTGGCGCGGGAGTTACCTGGTGGGCTGCGACGGCGCGCGCTCCACCGTACGCAAACTCCTCGACATCAGGTTCCCCGGTCGCACAGCGGTCGAGCGGCACGCTGTCGCGGCGCTCCGCGCCGAACTGCCCTGGCCGGGCGAGGCGGTGCTGCACCGGTCCCCTCCCTGGCGCACCGGCGGTGCCGAGGTCACCGCGCGACCGCTGCCCGACGGTGTCTGGCGGCTGGACTGGCTCCTTCCGCCGCGCGGCGAACTGGTCACCCCCGAGGCCCTGATCACCAGGATTCGCGACACCCTCGAGGGCTGGTGCGGTGAGACGCCGGCCTACGAGCTGCTGGACACGGGCGTGTACACCCTCCACCACCGGCTGGCCAGGCGCTGGCGGTCCAAGCGCGCCTTCCTCGCCGGGGACGCCGCCCATCTGCTGGGCGCGCTCGGGACCCAAGGGCTGGACGAGGGGCTGCGGGACGCCGAGAACCTGGCCTGGAAGCTGGCGCAGGCCTGGCACCAGAGTGCCTCCGAGCTCCTGCTCGACAGTTACCAGGCCGAGCGCCGGGCCGCCGTCGCCTCCCGGCTGCGCGCCGCCGACCAGTCGCTGCCGATACTGCGGGGCGGTGCGGGCCTCCGGACGCTCGTACCCGGTACCGCGCGCGGGCACGACACGTTGCTGGCCGATGGCCATCTGGGGTGCGGGCCCCTGGGCGCGCCCCCCGCGTACACGCACTCCCCTCTTTCGCCTCAACGCGCCGAGGGGCACGCGTCGGTGGGGACGGACCCCGGCGCGCCGGTCGCCGATGTGCGGGTGACCGCGCCCGACGGGAAGACGGTGCGGCTGCGCGACCGGCTGGGCCTGGGGCATCTGCTCGTGATCCTGGTCGCACCGGGCACGGGGGTGTGGGACAGGCGGCACTGGCTGACCGCGGGTGTCATGCCCCGGCTCGTCGACGCGGTGGACGCCCTTCCCGTGAACGCCGAGCTGCTGGTGACCGAGAGCTACCCGGGGGCGACGGCCCATACGGTGCTGCTGGTCAGGCCGGACGGGCATCTCGTCGCGGCCTTCAGCGGGGTGCGGCCCGCCGAACTGTTCACGGCGGCGGACGCGGCGCGCGGGGGTGCCCCGGACACGGCGCACGGCGACCGGGCGCGCACCACCACGAGCTCCGACCGGACCGCGGACGTCAATTGACCGTCGCAGGCGCACATGGTGTACTCCAGATCATGACCGACACCGATGTGCGCCTGTGGCGGAGGGTCCATATGGACCTCGTCCGCTATGCGGGCTGCGTGTGTCGCCCGTCCTGCTGAATCGCCTCTTCCCGCACGCCGCGCTGTTTCGCGCGCGGTCGTGCTTTCACGCGAACATCCCAGGACGGTCCCTGTGTCTGCATCCTTTCCCACCCTGCCCACACCCGCGTCCGAGTCCACCGTCGGAGCGGGCCCGTCGGTCCCCGCTGCCGACGCCACGAGCGTGCCCGCCGTCGCCGGTACGGGCTCCACGGCCCCGACCGCCGCGGAACTGCTCGACTTCGTCCGCCGGACCGCGGAGGACGCCGCGCTCGTCGCCTCGCTCCCGCTCGACCCGGAGGGCCGCACCTGGCTCCGGCTCGAGGGTCCTGGTGGCAGCGAGGCGTGGCTGATCGGCTGGCCGCCCGGTACGGGCACGGGCTGGCACGACCACGCCGAGTCGACGGGGGCCTTCACCGTCGCAGCGGGCGCCCTCCGGGAGCACTCGCTGGCCGCGCGACTGCCCACCGACGGCTGGAAGACCCTCGAACTGAGCGAGGGCATCGACCGGGACCGGCTCCTGGCGACCGGACAGGGCAGGGCCTTCGGCCGCCACCACGTCCACGAGGTACTCAACGAGTCCGGCGACGAGCACGCCGTCTCGGTGCACGCGTACTACCCGCCCCTGCCGCAGATCCGCCGCTACAGCCGCACGGGAGCGGTGCTGCGCCTGGAGCAGACCGAGCGCCCGGAGGACTGGCAGTGAGCGACGCGGAGGACCAGGGCCACCAGAACCCGGTGGGCATCGATGAACTGCTCGACCGGGTGCGGGCGGGCTATGAGCGGATCGGCCCCGAGGAGGCCGCAGCCGAGGCTGCCGAAGGCGCGCTGCTGGTCGACATCCGTTACGCGGCGCTGCGCGAGAAGGACGGCCTGATCCCCGGAGCTCTGGTCGTCGAGCGCAACGAGCTGGAGTGGCGGCTCGATCCGCAGGGGAGCCACCGTGCCCCGCAGGCGGTGGGCCATGATCTGCGGGTCGTGGTGATCTGCAACGAGGGTTACGCGTCGAGTCTCGCGGTGGCCTCCCTGCGACAGCTGGGACTGCACCGGGCCACGGATCTGACCGGCGGCTTCCAGGCGTGGCGCGCGGCCGGGCTTCCGGTCGCTCCGTGACCGGAAGAACACCTGGAGCGACCGACCTCGTGCGACGGGGCCGCCACCACTCCGTGCCGACGGCCGCTCGCTTCCGATGACCTTCCGGTGATCGATTGACGGATGGCCGGATGACCGGTGGCGCAGTCACCTGGCATCCGGCCGCTCACTGGGCCGAACGACGCTCCGACCCACCCGAACGCTGCTCCCCGGTGGAGCAATCACCGCGCGCGACGGACATTCGCCTCATCACTGAGGACCGGAATGTACGGAGATGTCGCGCCGATGGAAACCGCTCAGCTCACCCCGGACCAGCTCGACGCACAGGCCTCCCGGCTCCATGACACCGACGCGTGGCAGCGCATCGTCACAGGCTGGGAGCAGACCACCCGGGAGCCCGCACGCCCGACCGCACCCCCGAGCTCGGACGACGAGACGCGGCCCGCGCCCTCGGCGGACTGGCGGGACCTGCTGTCCGTGCCTGTCGACCAGCTCGTCGAGGACTCCCTGCGGGCCCTGCCTCCGCGACAGCCGCGCCAGCGTCCGCTGCCCGGGCGCCTCGGCGCTGTACTGCCCGAGCGTCTGCACGCGTGGCGCCGTCTCGGACAGCCCGATGTGCGCCCGTCCACCCATCTGGGCTACGCCCGGCATATCCTCACCGAGTGGGGCTGGCAGAACGCCCCCTATCGCTTGCGCAACGCCCGTGGCGCGCGTTGCCTCTGCGGGGCCATGCTGACGGCCCACCGGCTCGGCTTCGGGTCGCTCGACACCGTCGACCGTGCCGGTGCGTGGATGATCACCGAGCTGCGCTCGCAGGGCTGGTCCGGCCTGATCGGCCCCTGGAACCGGCACCCCGGCCGCACCGCCGCCGACGCACTGGCCCTGATCGACGCCACGATCCACCGCGCGTCCCTGGCAGGACACTGAGCCCCGCCTCCACCCGCCCCTCTCCGGCACCGGGCGTGCCGTCTGCTGCGATGGCCCCCTCCGCCACCGCAGCAGACCGCCCCCGTGACCTACGTGCTCATCCCCCGAGGCCCCGCGCCGGCCGGGGCCCGATCCCCACGCCGGCCCGGCTGCGTGCTCCCCCGCTTCTCCCGCCTCCCGTTCCACCGGTCAGAAGGGCTCGTCCAGCCCTTCCATGTCCTCCCCCTCCGCCTCGATCGCCTGACGCACCACGCGCAGAGCCATCCCCTCGCCGTACCCCTTGCGCGCGAGCATGCCCGCGAGCCGACGCAGACGCTTGTCGCGGTCCAGCCCCCGTGTGGAGCGCAGCTTGCGCCCGACGAGTTCCCTGGCGGTCTCTTCCTCCTGCTCGGGGTCGAGCTGCCCGACCGCCTCGTCGATCACTGTCGGGTCCACCCCCTTGGTGCGCAGTTCCCGCACGAGGGCACGCCGGGCCAGCCCTCGCCCGTGGTGCCGGGACTCGACCCACGCGTCCGCGAACGCGGCGTCGTCGATCAGTCCCACGTCCTCGAACCGCGAGAGCACTTCCTCAGCGGCCTCGTCGGGAATCTCCCGCTTACGCAGCGCGTCAGCCAGCTGCTTACGGGTGCGCGGGGTTCCGGTCAGCAGCCTGAGACAGATGTTGCGCGCCTGCTCGACCGGGTCTCGCGGTTCCCCCTTCTCGGCCCTCGACGAGGAAGGGGAACCGCTGCTTCTGGAGCGGGAGCGGGAACGACGGCCCGCCCCCTCGCCGAACCCGGCCCCCCGGCCGGGCTCCGGGGGGCCCCCGGACGGTTCTGCGGCGTACTCGGGGCCGGGGCCCGCACCTTCGTCGGTGCCCGGCCACTCCGTGCGACGCGTCACGGCCTAGCTCTTGGCCGCTGCGGCCTTGGCAGGCTTGGCCTTGGTCGCGGGAGCCGGTACCGACTTGGCCGCCCCGTCGGCCGGGGCACCCGTGGTGACCGCGGCATCGGCTGCGGGCTCCGCCGCGGCATCCTCCGGACGGACACCGACGCCGAGCTTGTCGAGGATCTTCTTCTCGATCTCGTTGGCCAGGTCGGGGTTGTCCTTGAGGAAGTTGCGGGAGTTCTCCTTGCCCTGGCCGAGCTGGTCGCCCTCGTACGTGTACCAGGCGCCGGCCTTGCGGACGAAGCCGTGCTCCACGCCCATGTCGATCAGACCGCCCTCACGGCTGATGCCCTGTCCGTAGAGGATGTCGAACTCGGCCTGCTTGAACGGCGGCGCCACCTTGTTCTTGACGACCTTGACGCGGGTGCGGTTGCCCACGGCGTCGGTGCCGTCCTTCAGCGTCTCGATACGCCGGATGTCCAGACGCACCGAGGCGTAGAACTTCAGCGCCCGGCCACCGGTCGTGGTCTCCGGCGAGCCGAACATCACACCGATCTTCTCGCGCAGCTGGTTGATGAAGATCGCGGTGGTCTTGGACTGGTTGAGCGCGCTGGTGATCTTCCGGAGTGCCTGGCTCATCAGACGGGCCTGCAGACCGACGTGCGAGTCGCCCATCTCGCCCTCGATCTCCGCTCGCGGCACCAGGGCCGCGACGGAGTCGATCACGATCAGGTCGAGCGCGCCCGAGCGGACGAGCATGTCCACGATCTCCAGCGCCTGCTCGCCGTTGTCCGGCTGCGAGAGGATGAGATTGTCGATGTCGACGCCGAGCTTCTTCGCGTACTCCGGGTCCAGAGCGTGCTCCGCGTCGATGAACGCCACCGAGCCGCCGAGCTTCTGCGCGTTCGCCACGGCGTGCAGCGTCAGCGTCGTCTTGCCGGAGGACTCCGGGCCGTACACCTCCACCACGCGGCCGCGCGGCAGCCCGCCGACGCCGAGCGCGACGTCGAGCGCGGTGGACCCGGTGGGGATCACCTCGATCGGCTCGTTCGGCCGCTCACCGAGGCGCATCACCGCGCCCTTGCCGAATTGCCGTTCAATCTGTGCGAGTGCGGCGTCCAGCGCCTTCTCGCGGTCGGTTCCTGCCATGGGTTCCACCCGATTTGCTTGAGTCGATCGCTTCACGTCACAGACGCTAACCCCTGCCACTGACAATGGGCCTCGACGTCCTCCCGGCCTGTGGACAACTCCACGGTCGGGCCCGGCAAAACCCGGCCGGAATCCCATGAGAATGGATGTTCGATTTCAGTGTCAAGCGCACCACGCCGGGCCGATACGGCCGAGGGTAGCCGCTTATAGCAGTCGACATCGAGCAAGTCAATGAACTGCGGCGGGCCTCACATCGAATTCGGACGGCACCTGGTGGAGGCCCAGGCTCCGGACCTGCCGGCCGGTGTCACGCATTGCCGTCGGCCGGACCCCCGCCCCGCCGGCCGCCCCCCACGGCGCGGCGGAACCTCGACAGCACCGGCTCGCCACGGCGCCAGTGGTGACCGCCCTGCACCCGCGGGTCGTCCATCACGTCGTAGCGCTTCACATACGCGCCCAGGAACGCCTGGAGAGTGGCGACAGCCGGAATGGCGATCAACGCTCCGACGGCTCCCATCAGCGCGGTACCCGCGACCACCGAGCCGAAGGCGACCGCGGGATGGATGTCGACCGTCTTGGACGTGAGCTTCGGCTGCAGCACGTAGTTCTCGAACTGCTGGTAGACCACGACGAAACCGAGCACCCACAGCGCGTACCAGGGATTGACCGTGAAGGCGATCAGCATGGGCAGGGCGCCGGCCAGATACGTACCGATCGTGGGGATGAACTGCGAGACGAGGCCGACCCAGACCGCGAGCGCCGGCGCGTAAGGCACTCCGAGGACCACCAGCAGGACGTAGTGCGCCGCGCCGGAGATCAGCGCCATCAGTCCGCGCGAATAGATGTAGCCGCCGGTCTTGTCGACCGCGATCTCCCAGGCGCGCAGCACCTCGGTCTGCCGGGAGGGCGGCAGTACGGAGCAGAGCGCGCGCCGCAGCCGGGGGCCGTCGGCCGCGAAGTAGAACGAGAACAGGAAGATCATCAGCAGACGGAACAGACCGCCGAGGACGGTGGTCGAGACGTCGAGCACGCCCGTAGCGCTGTTCTGCACGTACTTCTGGAGCCAGTCGGAGTGCAACAGGCTGTCCCGCACCTCGACCCGGGAGAGCTCCGTGTGGAAGGTCTGGTTGACCCAGTTGATCACCGAGTCGAGGTACTTGGGGAACTCCTCGACCATGTCGACGATCTGGCCGGCGAGCATCGAGCCGAGCAGGAGGATGAAGCCGACGCCGGCGATCAGCACGGCGAGGAAGACCAGGAAGGTGGCGAGTCCCCGGCGCATCCCGTGCCCGGCCATGCGGCTGACGGCGGGCTCGATCGCCAGGGCCAGGAAGAAGGCGATGAGGATGTTGGTCAGCAGCCCGATGAGCTGGTAGAAGGCCCAGCTGCTCAGTTGGAAACACCCGTAGAGCGCCAGTGCCATGACCATCGCACGCGGCAGCCAGCCGGGCATGCGGACGGGGCCGGTGCCGGGCGGCGGACTCGGTGGTGCGGGCGGCGAGGCGGGCGGCTGGGTCTGGGCTGTCTCGTCTGTCGGTGCCACGCGACAAGTCTCGCTCACCGCGGTGACAGCCGGTCCCCCGGCCCGGCAGGGACCGACGCGGGTGACGCGGGTGACGCGGCCGTGCCGGCGGGCATGACCACGTCGCTCAGCGCTTGTCCGGGGGCACTCCGACCGCCGAGCAGACCCCCCGCCAGACGTCCTTGGCCTCCCACCCCGCGGCCAGGGCCTCGTGTACCGTACGGCCGCCGAGCTCCGCCATGACGTGATCGCGCGCGAAGGAGTCGGCGTAGGCCTCGCCGAAGTGATCCGCCATCCGTTCCCAGAAAATCGTCAACCGCATGCCCTCAGTATCCCGCTCCTGAGAGTGCAGCCGGGCCGGAGGGCCCTGCCGACGACGTTTTCCCCTCTACGGTCGGTTCCATGGCTGGAACCGGAGCAAATCCCCTCGCCCGCGCCGAGCAGTTCATCTGGCTCACCGCACGCGTCCTCGAACAGCGGCGGTTCGCCCATCTCTTCCTGGGAGGAAGCGCGGACCCCGTCGAGACCGCGCTCGACGCCTATCGGAACGAGGACGGTGGCTACGGTCACGCGCTCGAACCCGATCTTCGCGGACCGGTGAGTCAGCCGCTCCACACCGCTCATGCGCTGAGCGTCCTCGATTCCATCGGCCGCTGCGGTGGGATGCGCGTGGAACGGATCTGCCGCTATCTGACGGACGTGTCGACCAAGGAAGGCGCTCTGCCCGCGCTCCATCCCTCCCAGCGTGGCTACCCCGCGGCACCCTTCATCCCCGTCGTCGACGACCCGCCCGCCGAGCTGCTGGCGACGGGCCCGGTGGTCGGACTTCTGCACCGTAATCAGGTGTGGCACGCCTGGCTCTTCCGGGCCACCGACTTCTGCTGGGCCGCCGTCGACGCCCTGGAGCAGTCCCATCCGTACGAGATCGAGGCCGCCGTAGCCTTCCTGGACGGCGTTCCCGACCGTGCGCGCGCCGAATCGGCAGCCGACCGGCTGGGGCAACTGGTGCGTGAGCAGCGGCTGGTGGTGCTCGATCCCCGGCGCCGCGCGGAGTACCCGGTGGCTCCTGGCTACGCCCCGGGGGAACACCACTTCCCGTACGACTACGCCCGCACACCCGGGTCGCTCGCCCGTCGCTGGTTCAACGAGAGCGAGCTGGAGAGCGCTCTGGATCATCTTGCGGCCGAGCAGGAGGAGGACGGCGGCTGGCCGGTCAACTGGCGCCGGTGGGCCCCGGGGACGGCCCTGGAGGGCCGTCCGATCGTGACGCTCAAGGCGCTGCAGACCCTCCGGGCGTACGGCCGCGGTCCGCGCTGACCTGCCCGCCTCAGAACAGGGCGCGCGCGGCAGCCGTGACCACGACGGCGGTACCGACGACGACCAGGAAGGGCGCCCGCAGGACGAGGGCGAGCGCCGCCGCGGCGAGCCCTGCCGCTCTGGCGTCCAGCACCAGCTGCTGTCCGTCGGCGAAGGTCTGCTGAGCGGTGAGGGCCGCGAGCAGCGCCACCGGCATGAGTGCCGCCAGCCGCTGCACCAGGGGGCGTTCCAAAACTCCGGCAGGTACCAGGAGCCCCAGGAGTTTCGCGAGATAGCAACCGGCGGCGGTGAGCCCGATGGCGATCCAGATGTTCATCGGCCCTCCCCGTGCGCCGCGCCACCGGTGGCGGTCTCGTCCGAGCCGTTCTTGCCCCGGCCGCTCAGGAACAGGACGACCGGAGCGGCCAGCGCGGACACCAGCACGGGCGCGCCCGCCGGCAGCACCGGCAGAAGGCCCAGCACCAGCAGGACCGCCAGCGCCCCTGTGACGCGCTCCGTGGTGCTCTTCAGCATCGGCGCGAGCAGCGCGAGGAACACGGCGGGGCCCGCCGCGTCCAGTCCCCAGGCGGCGGTGTCGCCGAGCGCCTTCGCCCCGAGCGCGCCCCCCAGCGTGGTCAGGTTCCACAGGACGTAGAGGGTGAGCCCGGTGACGGTGAAGCCGATACGCGCGGCACGTCTGGTGGGCTGGGGCAGCGTGACGGCGGTCGTCTCGTCGATGACCCAGTGGGCGGCCAGGGGGCGCAGGAAGCGCGGCAGGGCGAGGAGCTGTGACAGCCGTAGCCCGTAGAAGGCGTTGCGGATGCCCAGGAAGAACGCTCCTGCCGCGGCGGTGTAGGGGTTGCCGCCGGCCGCGAGGGCACCCACGAGGGCGAACTGGGAGGCTCCCGTGAAGACGAGGAGACTCAACGCGCAGGTCTGGAGAAGGCTCAGTCCGGAGCCTGCCGATGTCACGCCGAAGGCGAACCCGGAGAGACCCACGGCTATGCCCACGCCGAGGGCGTCCCGGACGACGGCGCCGTCCGGCTTCTCCGTATCCGCGCCCTGTGCGCCGAGGGCGCCGGGGCTCTGAGGGGGTGCTGTCTGTTCTGCCACGCCCGGAACGCTACGGGGCGGAATCCCCGCCGGTCTTGTACGTTCTTGCACGCTCGCGCTGGTAGGCGCCCGGGGGCACCCCGACGATCCGGGTGAAGTGACGGTTGAGATGGGGCTGGTCGGTGAAGCCGACGGCGGCGGCGGCCTCGGCGGGTGCGGTCCCCGCGTCGAGCATGTGTCGCGCACGGCGCACCCGGGCGTCGGTGAGAAAGGTGTGCGGGGGCATTCCGTACTGCTTCTTGAAGGCCCGCAGCAGCGCGAACGGGCTGGTGCCCAGTTCGGCCGCCAGCGCTTCCAGGGTGGGCGGCCGCTCCATCCGTTCCATGAGTGCGGTCCGCGCGCGGACCGCGTCCCGGGCGCCGGCGAAGTGCGGAATCCTGGCCGGCAGCACGCTGCCGTGGCGGTCGAGCAGCCGGGCGACCAGGACGCGCAGGACGCTGTCGGCGGCCAGGGCGTTACCCTCCTCGGCTGCCCGGTGGACCTCGGTGATCAGACGGGCGGCATGCGGGTCCCGCACACCGGTCTCAGCGAAGCCGACGGTGCCGCGCAGGTTCGTCAGGTCGGCCGCGATGTCGTTGATCACCTGGGCGGAGGGGTAGAGCGTGGCGTACACCCATCCTTCGGGCACTCCGGCGCGGGCGGTGTGCGGCACCTCCGGATTGATCATGACCACGGTGCCGGGTCCGGCGTGCACGGTGCCGTCGGGGAGGCCGACGTCCTCGACGCCGCTGGTGATCGTGCCGAAGACGTAGCCCTCGTGGCTGTGGCGCGGAAAGGTGTGGCGGACGTAGCGGGCACGGAGCAGATCGAGGTCGGGCAGCTCCGCGTACTGCCAGTACCTCGCCCATTCCTGTGTCGTGTCCACCCCCGCCATGCCTGCATTGTCGCAGGTCCGGCCCGGTGGCCGAAGCCCAGGAAGGTGAGCGGCGGCAGGTCCACCGGCCGTTGTCGGTGGCGGGGTGCACGATGGGGGGCATGGCCGGTTCCGCACTCGATTCGTTCTCACCCGCGACCCGCAGCTGGTTCGCCGCCGCCTTCGACGCGCCCACCGCCGCGCAGGAGGGTGCGTGGCGGGCCATCGGCGAAGGGTCGGATGTGCTGGTCGTCGCACCGACCGGATCGGGTAAGACGCTCGCAGCCTTTCTCGCCTCCTTGGACCGGCTGGCCGCCCTTCCGCCGCCCGCCGAGGCGAAGAAGCGCTGCCGGGTGCTGTACGTGTCACCGATGAAGGCGCTCGCTGTGGACGTGGAGCGGAATCTGCGCTCACCCCTGACCGGGATCCGTCAGGAGTCGGTACGCCTGGGCCTGCCCGAGCCCGAGGTGCGGGTGGGTATCCGTTCCGGCGACACCCCTCCGGCCGAGCGCCGTTCGATGGCGACGAGGCCCCCGGACATCCTGATCACCACTCCCGAATCCCTGTTCCTGATGCTCACGTCCTCGGCCCGGGATGCGCTCGCCGGGGTCGAGACGGTGATCTTGGACGAGGTGCATGCCGTCGCGGGTACCAAGCGCGGCGCCCATCTCGCCGTCTCCCTGGAGCGTCTGGACGAGCTGCTGCCGCGTCCCGCGCGGCGTATCGGGCTGTCGGCGACGGTCCGCCCGGTCGACGAGGTCGCGCGGTTCCTCTCCCCGCAACGGAGGGTGGAGATCGTCCAGCCCCCGTCCACCAAGGAGTTCGACCTCTCCGTCGTGGTTCCGGTGGAGGATCTCGGCGAGCTGGGCGGCTCCCCCGCCACGGGTGACGAGGGCGGCCAGGCGGAGAAGCCGTCGATCTGGCCCCATGTCGAGGAGCGCATCGCCGACCTCGTGCAGTCGCACCGCTCCACGATCGTCTTCGCCAACTCCCGGCGGCTGGCGGAGCGCCTGTGCAACCGGCTGAACGAGATCGCTCACGAGCGGGCGACCGCCGCCGCGTCGGAGGAGGAGCCGGGGGCGGGCGGGCCCCTGCCCGAAGCCCACTCCCCCGCCGAGATCATGGCCCAGTCCGGGGCGGCGAAAGGGGCACCGGCCGTCCTCGCCAGAGCGCACCACGGCTCGGTGTCCAAGGAGCAGCGCTCCCAGGTCGAGGAGGACCTAAAGGCGGGCCGGCTGCCGGCCGTGGTCGCCACCTCCAGCCTGGAGCTGGGGATCGACATGGGCGCGGTCGACCTGGTGATCCAGGTCGAGTCGCCGCCGTCCGTGGCCTCTGGGCTGCAGCGGGTGGGCCGCGCCGGGCACCAGGTCGGTGCGGTGTCCACCGGTGTGGTCTTCCCCAAGTACCGCGGCGACCTGGTGCAGGCGGCCGTCGTGACCGAGCGGATGCGCCAGGGCGCCATCGAGGCTCTGCGGATCCCGTCCAACCCCCTGGACGTGCTCGCCCAGCAGATCGTCGCCACGGTCGCGCTCGACAGCTGGCAGGCCGACGATCTGCTCGCCCTCGCCCGCCGGGCGGCCCCCTTCGCCTCCCTGCCCGAATCCGCGTTCACCGCCGTGCTCGACATGCTCGCCGGGCGTTATCCGTCCGACGCCTTCGCGGAGCTGCGGCCCCGTGTGGTGTGGGACCGCGTCACCGGTACGGTCACCGGCCGCCCCGGCGCTCAGCGGCTCGCCGTCACCTCGGGCGGCACCATTCCCGACCGCGGACTCTTCGGCGTCTTCCTCGCCGGCGCCGACCCGAAGAAGGGCGGCGGACGCGTCGGCGAGCTGGACGAGGAGATGGTCTACGAGTCCCGGGTCGGCGACGTCTTCACCCTGGGCACCACGTCCTGGCGGATCGAGGACATCACCAGGGACAGGGTCCTCGTCTCGCCCGCTCCCGGAGTCCCCGGCCGGCTGCCGTTCTGGAAGGGCGACCAGCTGGGCCGCCCGCTGGAGCTTGGCCGTGCCCTGGGTGCGTTCCTCCGGGAGATCGGCGGGCTGTCCGCCGAGGACGCCAGGCTCCGGCTGGTCGCCGCCGGGCTCGACGCCTGGGCGGCGGACAACATCCTTTCGTACCTCGACGAGCAGCGCCGGGCCTGCGGGCATGTCCCCGACGACCGGACGGTGCTGGTCGAGAGGTTCCGGGACGAGCTGGGCGACTGGCGGGTCGTGGTGCACTCGCCGTTCGGCGCCCAGGTCCACGCCCCGTGGGCACTGGCCCTGTCCGCCCGGCTCGGTGAGCGGTACGGCATGGACGCACAGGTCATGCACGCGGACGACGGCATCGTGCTGCGGCTGCCCGACGCCGACCTGATGGGTCTCGACCTGCTCGACTTCGATCCGGTCCAGGCCGGTGCGAGCGGTGAGGCCGCGGGCGGTGCGGGACGCGACGCTGCCGGCCCAGGTTTCCCCGCGGCCGGATACGACAGCGAGCAGCCTCCCGTCGGGGCCACCGACGTGGTGTTCGACAAGGGTGAGATCAGCCAGGTCGTGACCGAACAGGTCGGCGGATCCGCCCTGTTCGCCTCCCGGTTCCGCGAATGCGCCGCGCGTGCGCTGCTGTTGCCCCGGCGCAGCCCTGGCAAGCGCACCCCCCTGTGGCAGCAGCGTCAGCGCGCTTCCCAGCTGCTCCAGGTGGCCTCCGAGTTCGGCTCGTTCCCGATCGTCCTCGAAGCCGTCCGCGAATGCCTTCAGGACGTCTTCGACGTCCCCGGTCTCACCGAGCTGATGGGCGACCTGGAGGCCCGCCGCATCCGTCTGGTCGAGGTGACCACCCCCGAGCCGTCACCGTTCGCCCGCTCCCTCCTCTTCGGCTATGTCGCGCAGTTCCTGTACGAAGGCGACTCGCCCCTCGCCGAGCGGCGGGCGGCGGCACTCTCGCTCGACTCCCATCTCCTGGCCGAGCTGCTCGGCCAGGCGGAGCTGCGGGAGCTGCTCGACGCCGATGTCCTCGGCGAACTGGAGCGGGAGCTCCAGTGGCTGACCGACGACAGGAAGATCAAGGACGTCGAGGGGGTCGCCGATCTGCTGCGCGTGCTCGGCCCCCTCACCGACGCCGAGCTGGCCGAGCGCGGCGCGGAGCCCGCATGGGCCCCGGAGCTGGCGACATCCCGGCGCGCCATCCAGGTCCGTGTCGGTGGAACCTCCCACTGGGCGGCAGTCGAGGACGCGGGCCGACTGCGCGACGCTCTCGGCACCGCACTTCCGGTGGGAGTCCCCGAGGCTTTCACCGAGCCGGTCAAGGATCCGCTCGGCGACCTCCTCGCCCGGTTCGCCCGTACGCACGGCCCGTTCACCACCACGCAGGCGGCGAGCCGTTTCGGCCTCGGCAGCGCCGTCACGGACGGGGCACTGCAGCGGCTCGCCGCGTCGAGCCGCGTCGTCCAGGGCGAGTTCCACCCCGCGGGCATCGGCCAGGAGTGGTGCGATGCCACGGTCCTGCGGCGGCTGCGGCGCCGTTCGCTCGCCGCGCTCCGCCAGGAGCTGGAGCCTGTGCCACCCGCCGCGCTGGCCGGCTTCCTCCCCCAGTGGCAGCACCTCGGCGACAACAGTCTGCGGGGCATCGACGGACTGGCCCGTGCCATCGAGCAGTTGCAGGGCGCCCCTGTCCCCGCGTCCGCCCTGGAGAAGCTGATCCTGCCGAGCCGCGTGGCGGGGTACACCCCCGCCATGCTCGACGAGCTCACGACCACGGGCGAGGTCGTCTGGGCAGGCGCGGGCGCTCTCCCGGGGAAGGACGGCTGGCTCTCCGTCTACCTGGCCGACAGCGCTCCGCTGCTCCTCCCGCCGCCCCTTCCGCTGGAGGAGACCGCGTTGCACGAGTCGGTTCTCACCGTGCTCTCCGGCGGGTTCGGGCTCTTCTTCCGGCAGATCGCCGATCAGGTCCGGGCAACCACCCACCCGGACTGCACCGATCCCCAGCTGGCCGACGCGCTCTGGGAACTGGTCTGGTCCGGCCGTCTCACCAACGACACTTTCGCGCCCCTGCGTTCACTCCTCGGCTCAGGGCGCACGGCGGGCTCCACCGCGCACCGCGCGCGGCGCAATGTGCCGCGCGGCCGTTACGGATCGCTGACCGCGGCAGCTCGCCCCGCGTCCCGCACCGGCCCGCCGACAGTGTCGGGTCGCTGGTCGCTGCTGCCCCCGGCCGAGCCCGAGCCGACCCATCGCGCGCACGCCCTTGCCCGGACGCTCCTCGACCGCCACGGCGTGGTGACCCGCGGAGCGGTGCAGGCCGAGGGCGTCGAGGGCGGATTCTCGGCGATCTACCGCATCCTTGCCGCGTTCGAGGACAGCGGGCAGGCCCGCCGTGGTTACGTCGTCGAGGGGCTGGGGGCAGCTCAATTCGCCATGGACGGGGCCGTGGACCGGCTCAGGGCAGCCTCCACCGCACGCGACCGTGCGGACCCCGGCTCGGCTCCCCGCGCTCTGGTCCTCGCAGCGGCCGATCCGGCCAACGCGTACGGTGCCGCCCTGCCCTGGCCCGAGTCACCGGACGGAGCGGGACACAAGCCCGGCCGCAAGGCGGGGTCGCTGGTGGTGCTCGTGGACGGCGAGCTGACGCTCTACATGGAGCGCGGTGGCAAGTCCCTCCTCGCGTGGCCCACCGATCCGGACGACCCGGCCCTCCGGGCCGCCGCGGAGGCGCTCGCGTCGGCCGCCCGCGCGGGGACGCTCGGCACGGTGACGGTGGAGCGCACCAACGGCGCCTCCTCTCTCACCTCCCCGCTGGGCCGCACCCTGGAGTCCGCCGGCTTCCTCGCCACGCCACGAGGTCTGCGGCTGCGCGCCTGAGGACGGCTTCGGCGCGGCCGGGGAACCACGCGCGGCCCGGTCCGCGCATCATGGACACATGCCAGAAGGTGACACCGTCCTGCAGACCGCCCAGCGTCTCGACGCGGCACTCGCCGGCCAGGTCCTGACGGTCTCCGACCTACGTGTCCCCCGGTTCGCCACAGCAGACCTGACCGGCCGGACCGTCCTGGACGTCACGGCGCGCGGCAAGCACCTTCTCACCCGGTTCCAGGGCGGTCTCACCCTCCACAGCCATCTGCGCATGGAGGGTTCCTGGCGCGTGTACGACCCCGGCGAGCGCTGGCGAGGCGGCCCCGCCCACCAGATCCGCGCCGTGCTCGCCACCGCGGAGCACACCGCCGTCGGTTACCGCCTGCCCGTCCTCGAACTGCTCCGCACCGAGGACGAAGCGCAGGCGGTGGGCCATCTGGGGCCCGATCTGCTGGGGCCGGACTGGGACCCGGACACGGCCCTGCGCAATCTGCTCGCCGACCCCGGACGCCGGATCGGGGACGCGCTTCTGGACCAGCGCAACCTGGCCGGTATCGGCAATGTCTACATGTGTGAGCTCTGCTTCATGGCCCGCGCGACGCCGTGGCTCCCGGTGGGCGAGCTGCCCCTCCCCGTCGCCACCCGTCTGGTCAGCACGGCCAGACAGCTCCTGGAGGCCAATCGCGACCGGCCCATGCGGACCACGACCGGGGCGACGGCGGCCATGTCCCGCAGCCGTACACGGGAGCGTCTCTTCGTCTACGGGCGGGCCGGCCGGCCCTGTCTCCGCTGCCGTACGCCCATCCGCGTCGCGGACCGCGACAACCGCCCCACCTACTGGTGTCCGCACTGCCAGTCCGGGCCCACCGGCTGAGATCCGTGCCCCGACGGCGGCCCGGCACCCCCTGAAGGTCAGGTGCCGCCCCCAGGCAGTGTCTGCGCGACGGGACGAGCGCTGTCCACTGAGGACTAGGAGGGTATGTCCGTGCGGTCCACGGCGGGCTCATCGGCAGCCTGCTCCGGCCGCACCGAGGACGCCACATGAACCGGCAGGAGACTCAGCCCCCACCCCCCGGCCGCCACCGCGCCCTCGACCACTCCGGCGTGCTGCGGCTCCAGAAGCAGCCGCAGCACCGCCCACCACCACATGCCACCGAGGACGAGCACCGGCACCCATCGCCGCACCATGGCTGCCTCCTCCGGCCGACGCTAGTACGGCACGATCTCCTGGCGGGAGGGCGCATCGGTGCACTACCGGCGTGCACGGGGCGAGCGGAACGACAGTGCGCGCTCTCTCCTCGGGCCGCTGACGGGAGAGGTGTGTCCCGGCCCTCCCCCGCAGTTTCCCCCGGGTCGGCGCCGACTGCATCCTGCGGCCCGGGCACGCCGTTACCCCGGGCATGCCGGTGCCCCCGGGATCGGAATCCGCGGGGGCACACCGGTGGGCGCTGCTCCTACCTGTCGTCGTCGGTGAGCGAATCCTTCACGCCCTTGGCACGGTCGCCCGTGGCGCCCAGGGCGCCCTCCGCCTTGGCCTTGGTCTGGTCGGACTTGCCTTCGGCTTCCTTACGACGGTCGCCGGTGACCTTGCCGGTCGCTTCCTTGGCCTTGCCCTTGAGCTTGTCCATGGCCTTCTTGTCCGTCACGGCGATTCCTTCCTCGAGTTCGGGTTCAGGCACTCTCCGCCTGGAACATCCAAGCGTGCTTCTCGAGATCCGCGGTGAGCGTGATCAGGATGTCCTGGCTGATGGGGTCCGGTTCGTCGGTCGCCTCGATCCGCTCACGCATGCGGTCGATGACCACGCGGAGAGCGTCGACGAGCACACGCACCGCGTCCACGTCCTTGATCCAGCCGTCGGGCACGGAATCGATCGCAGTGGTCTTCGCGAGCGTCCGGGACCGGCCGTCCGGGTTGACGCCGACCGCGGAGGCTCGCTCGGCAACCGTGTCCGAGTGCTGCCGCGCGGTGTCGACGACCTCGTCGAGCTGCAGGTGCACGGAGCGGAAGCGCGGGCCGACAACGTTCCAGTGGACCTGCTTGGCCACCAGGGAGAGGTCGACCAGGTCGACCAGCGCGCCTTGCAGTGCGTCCCCCACGACCTTGCGATCGCCTTCGGACAGGGCGCTCTTCACGACAGACATGCACTTCTCCGTTCAGATAGCTGTTCGGCCTACCGTTTGTCCACGATGTCACATATAGGTCGAAACGGGCATCCGGGTTGCTGCTCCACGGGTCCGGAGATCAGATCCGGAGCATCACCCTTCGGCCTCACTTCGCGCCTGCCCCGCGAACGGCCCCGCACACACCGGATACGCGAAAGCCCCGGCCGACCCCTCGAGGGGTCGGCCGGGGCTTTCGTTCACCACGAACCGTGCGGTCAGGCGGCGACGACATCCACCGCTTCCGCGGGCGCCTTGATGGTCACCCGTCCCGTAGGTACGCCGGCGACCGACGCAACAGAGACGGAATTGAGCATCGGGCGTACTGGCACAGGCACCGCATCACTGGCTGCTGCCGACTCGGCCAGCTCAGCCAGGGACAGTTCATCGCTCACTTCACGCATGAGCTCGGACATCCGTACGTCCAGCGCGTCGCAAATGGCGGAGAGCAGTTCGGAGGATGCCTCCTTCTGCCCCCGCTCCACCTCGGAGAGATAGCCGAGCGAGACTCGGGCGGACGAGGAGACTTCGCGCAGAGTACGGCCTTGGCGCTGGCGCTGCCGACGCAGCACGTCACCAAGCAGGCGACGGAGCAGAATCATCGGTGGCTCCCTCCTCGGACCGCGTAGCCGCATCCTTCACGCCCCACCGTACCGCCTCGCGCTGCGGCCGTGCGGGGAGCGATGTCGTGTTCACTCAGGGCTGCAAACATCAATTCCCCCCGTTCTGTTCCGTATCCTGTGCCCTCGCATTTTCGCCGAGTTCGCCGGAGAGCAGTTCGAGCAGGCTCCGCACACTCTCCTTACGGATGTCCGCCCTCCCGCCGTTCAACCTCAGCTCGGCGACTTTCTGTACGCCACCCGGCCCGGAAACGGCTATGAAAACCGTTCCGACAGGCTTGCCGTCCTGCGGCTCGGGGCCGGCTACGCCCGTGGTCGAGACACCCCAGTCCGCCCCGAGGACCCGGCGCACGCCGGCGGCCATCGCCTGGGCGACCTCGGGGTCCACAGCGCCGCGCTCGGCCAGGAGCTCGCCGTCGACGCCCAGCAGATCACGCTTCAGGGGCGTGGCGTACGCCGTCACGGACCCGCGGAAGCTCTGCGAGGCTCCGGGGACGGAGGTGAGCTCGGCGGCCACCAGACCGCCGGTGAGGGACTCGGCGACCCCGAGCGTCTCACCGCGCTCCTGAAGCTGCCGCAGCACCTGGGCCGCCACGGAGGTCACCGCTCCGCCTCCGCGGCGCCCCGGCTGCCTGCCACGCGCTCCCCGGCCGGCTCCCTGACGGACTCCGCCGTCGGCTCCAAGACGGGCTCCCCCGCGGCGTCCGCGGTCCCGCCGACGCCGTCGGTGGCGATCCGCGCTCCTGCGGGAGCCCCCATGTCCGCTGCCGCCGCGACCGCTTCCATGGCGGCGGCCCGCTCGACGGCGAGCCCCTGGCGGCGCAGCACGACGGCCTGGCGCACGTAGTCGAGGCCGGTGACGACCGTCAGGACTACGGCCACCGCCATCACCCAGAACCGCAGGGTCGCCAGGGGGCCGGTCAGCGCCAGGACGTACATCCCCACCGCGATGCCCTGGGCAAGGGTCTTCACCTTTCCGCCGCGGCTGGCGGGGATCACCGAGTGCCGGATGACCCAGAAACGCATGAGTGTGATGCCGAGCTCACGGAAGAGGATCACGCCGGTGACCCACCACGGCAGATCCCCGAGCGAGGACAGACAGATCAGTGCCGCGCCCATGATCGCCTTGTCCGCGATCGGGTCGGCGATCTTGCCGAAATCGGTGACCAGGTTGTAAGCGCGCGCCAGATGGCCGTCGAACACATCGGTGATCATGGCGACCGCGAAGGCGGCCCAGGCGAACGACCGCCAGACCGGGTCGTAGCCACCGTCGTGCAGGAGCAGCATGACGAAGCCCGGGACGAGCAGCAGCCGCACCATCGTGAGGATGTTCGCGATGTTCCACAGACCCGCCTGATCGACGGCCGCCCCGCCCAGCTTGCCGCCGCGGGTCGCCGGCGTCGCGCCGGAGCCGCCTGCCGCGGATGCCGGGGCTCCCGTCATCTGGCCGCCTCCGCAAGCTCGTGGTGTTCGGCCACGAGGTCCACTCCCTCGGTGCCCACTGCCTTCGCTTCGACCATACGGCCCGGCACGAGCCCTTCGCGTGCGGTGAAGACGACCTGTCCGTCCGTTTCCGGCGCCTGGTGGGCGGCTCGGCCCACCGCCACGGGCCCGTCCTCGTCGGACTCCACGGACTCGACGAGGACCTGGAGGGTCTCGCCGACCCGCTCCTCGGCCCGCTGGGAGGTCAGCTCCTCGGCGAGCTGGGAGATGTGCGCGAGGCGCTCCGCGATGACGTCGGCGTCCAGCTTGTTCTCGTAACCGACCGCCTCGGTGCCCTCCTCGTCGGAGTAGCCGAAGACCCCGATGGCGTCCAGGCGCGCGCCGGTGAGGAAGCGTTCCAGCTCGGCGAGGTCGGCCTCCGTCTCACCGGGGAATCCCACGATGAAGTTCGACCGCGCACCGGCCTGCGGCGCCTTCGACCGAATGGTGTCCAGGAGTTCGAGGAAACGGTCCGTGTCGCCGAAGCGCCGCATCGCGCGCAGGACCCCGGGCGCGGAGTGCTGGAACGAGAGGTCGAAGTAGGGCGCGACCTTGGGCGTCGAGGTGAGTACGTCGATCAGCCCCGGGCGCATCTCGGCGGGCTGCAGATAGCTGACACGGATGCGCTCGATCCCGTCGACATCGGCGAGCTCGGGCAGCAGGGTCTCCAGCAGCCTGATGTCCCCGAGGTCCTTGCCGTACGAGGTGTTGTTCTCGGAGACGAGCATGACCTCCTTGACGCCCTGCTCGGCGAGCCAGCGGGTCTCTCCGAGGACGTCGGAGGGGCGCCGGGAGATGAACGAGCCGCGGAAGGACGGGATGGCGCAGAACGAGCAGCGCCGGTCACATCCTGAGGCCAGCTTCACCGAGGCGACCGGGCTGGTCCCCAGCCTCCGGCGCAGCGGTGCCCGCGGCCCGGAGACCGGCGCGACACCTTCCGGGAGGTCCGCGGGGGCCGGGGCGACCTCCTGGGCGTGCCCCGGCAGCGCGACGGCGGCGTCCTGACGCTCGGCCGGGCTGATCGGGAGCAGCTTGCGCCGGTCACGCGGGGTGTGGGAGGCGTGGATGCCACCGTTGAGGATGGTCTGCAGTCGGTCGGAGATGTCGGCGTAGTCGTCGAATCCGAGGACGCCGTCCGCTTCCGGGAGCGCCTCGGCCAGGTCCTTGCCGTAGCGCTCGGCCATGCAGCCGACGGCCACGACGGCCTGGGTTCTGCCGTGATCCTTCAGATCGTTGGCTTCGAGCAGGGCGTCGACGGAGTCCTTCTTGGCGGCCTCCACGAACCCACAGGTGTTGACGACGGCGACATCCGCGTCCGTGGCGTTCTCGACGAGCTCCCAGCCGTCCGCTGCCAAGCGGCCTGCGAGCTCCTCCGAGTCCACCTCGTTACGGGCGCAGCCAAGAGTGACAAGGGCGACGGTGCGGCGTTCGGGCATGGGCTCAAGACTACTTTGTCCCAGCAGTCACCCTGCCTTGCAGGGTTCACCGCTACAGGGAGTGACCGAACAGCCGGTGAAGAGGAGGGAAAACACGACGGTGAGCGCCGGCACCTGCCGGGCACTCACCGTCGGGAAGACAGGGTGGAGAGGTCAGCCGACCTCGGGGTCACCCTTGGTGTACGAAAGCCGTTCGACCTGTCCCGATTCGAACTGGTCGTCGACCTTCTTGCCGTTCACGAAGAGGTCGATCGCTCCGGCGTCTCCGAGAACGAGGTCGACCCGCTCCTTGTCCTGGAAGGTCTTGGTGTCGCCCTGGGCCAGCAGACCGTCGAAGAGCAGCCGCCCGTTGTGATCCTTGGCGGAGATCCAGCTCTTGCCCTCGGCGGCGCTCAGCCTGACGGTCACCTTGTCCCGCGGAGCTGCGGCGATGGCGCTTTCGGAGGGGGCGGGCTTGGGGTCGGCGGGCTTGGTCGTGGTGGGCTTGGGAGTGGTCTTGTCGGGAGTCGATCCTTCGGCCACCTGTGCCGAGCCCGAACCCTCGTCCTCGCCGCTGAAGAGCGTGAAGCCGACGAAGCCGACCACGGCGACGATCGCGGCGACCATGGCCGCGGTCCAGTTGGGCCGACGGGGTTCGGAGCGGATCCGCTCCGCCTCGAACAGCGGTGCCGCGGGCGTGGGCGCGGGGCGGCCGCCGTGCTCGGCGTCGAACTCCGCGATCAGTGGATCGGGGTCGATCCGGACGGCACGGGCGAGCATGCGGATGTGGCCGCGGGCATACACGTCGCCGCCGCAGCGGGAGAAGTCGTCCTCCTCGATCGCGTGCACGATGGGGATGCGCACCCGGGTGGAGCTGCTGACTTCCTCGACCGTCAGACCTGCGGCGATACGAGCCTGCTGAAGCGCGCGACCGATCGAAGGGCGGTCGTCTTCGGGGGAGTTGCCGATGGACACGGGGGCGCCTTTCGAGCGTGAGCCACCTGCTGGATGTTCAGTCTAGGGGTGGTACGAAAGGGTGGGGCAACCGGGAGCGACGACTTTGTACGCCATCGGGTTCGCCGGGAAGCCCCTCGGGCAGGACAGAGGACGGAGCACCGGACGGATCATCCCGCTGCTCCCTTCTTCAACTTGACGTACGGCCGGGCGAAACGGTTGCCCGCAAAACTCTTACGAAGCGGTTTCCCCACGAATGACGGCCAACACACCGTCGAGTTCGTCCGGTTTCACCATGACATCGCGCGCCTTGGAACCCTCGCTGGGACCCACGATGTTGCGCGACTCCATCAGGTCCATCAGCCGTCCGGCCTTGGCGAAGCCGACGCGCAGCTTGCGCTGGAGCATCGATGTCGAGCCGAACTGTGTGGACACGACCAGCTCGGCCGCCTGACAGAGCAGATCGAGGTCGTCGCCGATGTCCTCGTCGATCTCCTTCTTCTGCTTGGTCCCGACCACGACGTCCTCGCGGAAGACCGGCGCCATCTGATCCTTGCAGTGCTGGACGACCGCCGCGACCTCGGCCTCCGTGACGAAGGCCCCCTGCATACGGGTCGGCTTGTTCGCCCCCATCGGCAGGAACAGGCCGTCGCCCTTGCCGATGAGCTTCTCGGCGCCGGGCTGATCGAGGATGACCCGGCTGTCGGCGAGCGACGAGGTCGCGAAGGCGAGCCGGGAGGGCACGTTCGCCTTGATCAGCCCCGTCACGACGTCGACAGAGGGGCGCTGTGTGGCGAGGACCAGATGGATTCCGGCGGCACGCGCCAGCTGGGTGATCCGGACGATGGAGTCCTCGACGTCACGCGGAGCCACCATCATGAGGTCCGCCAGCTCGTCGACGATCACCAGCAGGTACGGGTAGGGCGAGAGCTCACGCTCGCTCCCCTCGGGCGCCTTGGCCTTGCCGGTGCGGACCGCGTGGTTGAAGTCGTCGATGTGCCGGAAGCCGTAGGCCGCGAGGTCGTCGTAGCGGAGGTCCATCTCCCGCACGACCCACTGGAGTGCTTCGGCGGCCTTCTTCGGGTTGGTGATGATGGGCGTGATGAGGTGCGGGATGCCCTCGTAGGCGGTGAGCTCGACGCGCTTCGGGTCGACGAGCACCATCCGCACGTCCTCGGGTGTCGCCCGCACCATCACCGAGGTGATCAGGCAGTTGATGCAGGAGGACTTTCCGGAACCGGTCGCACCGGCGACCAGGACGTGCGGCATGTTCGCCAGGTTGGCCATCTCGTAGCCGCCCTCGACGTTCTTGCCGAGCGCCACCAGCATGGGGTGGTCGTCCTCGGCCGCGTCCGCGAGACGCAGGACGTCGCCGAGGTTGACCATCTCCCGGTCGGAGTTGGGGATTTCGATGCCGACGGCGGACTTCCCGGGGATCGGGGAGATGATCCGGACGTCAGGGCTGGCGACGGCATAGGCGATGTTCTTGGTGAGGGCGGTGATCCGCTCGACCTTGACGGCCGGGCCGAGTTCCACCTCGTACCGGGTGACGGTCGGGCCGCGGGTGAACCCGGTGACGGCCGCGTCCACCTTGAACTCCGTGAAGACGGTGGTCAGCGAGGCGACGACCGCGTCGTTGGCGGCGCTGCGCGTCTTGCCGGGGCCACCGCGCTCCAGGAGGTCCAGCGAGGGCAACGAGTAGGTGATGTCACCGGACAGCTGCAGCTGCTCGGCCCGGTTGGGCAGTCCTTCCGGCCGCTCGGGGGCCGGCTTCGTCAGATCGGGGACGCCGTCGTCGGAGGACGACGCGCTCTTCTCCGCGCGCCCGTCACCGGAGGAGGTCTTCTCGGCCGACCGCGCACCGGGCACCGGGGTGCCGGTCCGCTCGTGGTCCCGGTCCGTGGAGACGCCCTGGGTGAGATCGGCGACGACAGGCGAGGGCGGCATGCCGTTGAGCACCGCCCCGTCGAGCGCGGCCGCCGCGGCTGCCGCGACGTCCACAGCGTCCATGGTGCGGTTCATCGCGGGCTGGGCGGACGGCCTGCGGGGCCGGCGCCGCTTGGCCAGCGCCTCGCCCTCGGCCTGGTCCGGGTCGTACACGTCGTCGGGCCCCGGGCGGCGTGCCGAGGCGCGCCGGGTGCGCTCGGGCAGCGCTTCGCGCCACTGCTCGTCGTACCGCTCGTCGTCGCTCCCGTCCTCACCGCCCGGTACGTCCACCGGGTCGACGATGCCCAGCCTGACGCCGAGCTGCCGCAACCGTCGGGGGATGGCGTTGACCGGGGTGGCGGTGACGACCAGGAGTCCGAAGACCGTCAGCAGCAGAAGCAGCGGGACGGCGAGGACCTCGCCCATGGTGAAGACGAGGGGCTGGGAAGCCGCCCAGCCGATGAGGCCGCCCGCGTCCTGCATGGCGCCGGTGCCGTCCTCGCGGCTGGGCGATCCGCAGGCGATGTGGACCTGGCCGAGCACGCCGATGACGAGGGCGGAGAGCCCGATGACGATTCGGCCGTTGGCCTCGGGCTTCTCCGGATAGAGGATCAGCCGTACGGCGACGGCGCCCAGCAGTATCGGCACCAGCAGATCGAGCCGGCCGAACGCCCCGGTCACGAGCATCTCGACGAGATCGCCCACGGGGCCCTGCAGATGCGACCAGGTGCCCGCAGCCACGACCAGCGCGAGCCCCAGGAGCAGCAGGGCGAGCCCGTCCTTGCGGTGTGCCGGGTCAAGTCCCTTCGCACCGCGCCCTATGGAGCGGAACACAGCCCCGACGCCGTGCGCGGTCCCCAGCCACAGGGCGCGGACGAGCCTGTACACGCCCCCCGTGGGGGACGGCGCGGGCTTGGGCGCGGGTTTCCTCGCGGCAGCCTTCTTGGCCGGTGCCTTTTTGACGGGCACCGTCTTCTTCGCCGCCGCCTTTTTGGCAGGCGCGGCTTTCTTCGCCGGTCCCTGGGTACGGCCGGCACGCTTCGCGGTGCCCGCCGTGCCCAGGGAACCCTTGCCGGACGTACGTGAGGCCATGTGACTGAGGTTACCGGTGCCGACGCCGGTGGACACGTGTGCCTACGGCTTCACCCGTCCGTGTCGCCCTTGTACAGGCGTTGAACTGACGCGCCCTCAGCCGGGGCAGGTCAGCTCTGCGAGGGCAGGGGGGCCACAGAACCGCCCGCCCCGGGTTCCAGCGCGTCGAGCGCGCGGCGCAGTCCCGTGAGCTTGCGCTCGAGATGGGCGGCGGTGGCCACTGCGGCCGCGTCCGCCGATTCGTCGTCCAACTGCTTGGAGAGGGCCTCCGCCTGCTCCTCGACCGCGGCGAGCCGGGCCGAGAGCTCGGCGAGCAGACCCGCCGGCTCCTTCTCCTCGGCGCCCTGATGGGTGCCGCCCTCGAGCTGGATCCGCAGCAGTGACGCCTGTTCGCGCAGCTGGCAGTTCTTCATGTACAGCTCGACGAAGACCGAGACCTTGGCGCGCAGCACCCAGGGGTCGAAGGGCTTCGAGATGTAGTCCACCGCGCCCGCCGCATAACCACGGAAGGTGTGGTGCGGCCCATGGTTGATCGCGGTCAGGAAGATGATCGGGATGTCCCGGGTCCGCTCCCGCCGCTTGATGTGTGCGGCCGTCTCGAACCCGTCCATGCCGGGCATCTGTACGTCCAGCAGAATAACCGCGAAATCGTCCGTGAGCAGCGCCTTGAGCGCTTCCTCCCCTGACGATGCCCGTACCAGTGTCTGATCCAGCGCAGAGAGGATGGCCTCCAGCGCCAGCAGATTCTCCGGCCGGTCATCGACCAGGAGGATCTTGGCCTTCTGCACCATGGCCCGTCCTCCTCGCCCCGGAATCGCACCGGGTGCCGCCCCAGGGGACGACTCCCTTACGCCGTCCGTCCTTGTGCCGGTCATGGTAGCCGCACCCCGCCCGTCACCACACCCTGTCACCGCGATGTCACTGTGCACATAGCGAAAACGCGGTCGAAGACCAGAAGGTTCCCCGGAATCCACACACTCACACCCCGCAGCGCACAGCCTGACGACGAATTTCGGCGAGCCGCTCCCCGCCCGGTCACTCTCCGCGCATCCACTTCTCCATCACCGACAGCAGATGGTCGGAATCGACCGGCTTGGTCACGTAGTCGGAGGCCCCGCAGTCGATCGCCTTCTCGCGGTCCCCCTTCATGGCCTTGGCGGTCAGCGCGACGATCGGCAGCCCTGCGAACTGAGGCATCCGGCGGATCGCTGTCGTCGTCGCATAGCCGTCCATCTCAGGCATCATGATGTCCATCAGAACGATCGTCACATCATCGTGCTGCTCGAGGACTTCGATGCCCTCGCGCCCGTTCTCCGCGTACAGCACCGACAGTCCGTGCTGCTCCAGCACGCTGGTGAGGGCGAAGACGTTGCGGATGTCGTCGTCGACGATGAGCACCTTCTCCCCGTGGAAGCGGAACGTCCGGCGGGGTGCCTGCTCCTCCTGCGCGCTCTGCACCCATTCCTCCGGCGCCGCGCTGCTCTCCTCCCCGGAGCTGCCGTTCGCCAGTGCGGGGCGCTGTGCCGAGCCTCCCAGCGCCTTGCGGCGGCGCCGGAACACGCCTGCGGAGTTGGCGGGGTCGCCGAGGGGCTGCTCGGTCCCGATGCTCTGCGGCACCTCCAGGTGCAGGGCGCCCTCGGCGGAACTCGCGTGGACCTCGATGGGGCCGGGCCCCATCTGCGGATAGCCCTGAGGAGGCAGCTCGCTCGGGTGCAGGGGCAGATACAGCGTGAAGGTCGAGCCACGGCCCGGTTCGCTCGCCGCGTGGATCTCACCGCCCAGCAGCCGGGCGATCTCCCGGCTGATGGAGAGGCCGAGACCCGTGCCCCCGTACTTGCGGCTGGTCGTACCGTCCGCCTGCTTGAACGCCTCGAAGATCACCAGCATCTTGCTCGACGCGATACCGATTCCGGTGTCGGTGACCGAGAAGGCGATCAGGTCGCCGTCGGCGTCACGCAGCGAGCCGGCCTCCAGCAGGTGTTCCCTGATGGCGTTCGGGACATCGGCACCGGCCGGCCGGATGACCAGCTCCACGGCGCCGCTGTCGGTGAACTTCACCGCGTTGGACAGGAGGTTGCGCAGGACCTGCAGCAGCCGCTGCTCGTCCGTGTGCAGCGTGGCGGGGAGCTCCGGGGACACCCGTACGGAGAAGTCGAGCCCCTTCTCCGCGGTGAGCGGCCGGAACGTCGCCTCCACGTAGTCGACCAGCTGCACCAGGGCGATCCGGGTCGGGCTGACGTCCATCTTGCCCGCCTCGACCTTGGACAGGTCGAGGATGTCGTTGATCAGCTGGAGCAGGTCGGAACCCGCCCCGTGGATCGTCTCGGCGAACTCCACCTGCTTGGGCGAGAGGTTGCCTTCGGCGTTGTCCGCGAGCAGCTTGGCCAGGATGAGCAGCGAGTTGAGCGGCGTACGCAGCTCGTGCGACATGTTGGCCAGGAACTCGGACTTGTAGCGCATCGAGACGGCGAGCTGCTCGGCGCGCTCCTCCAGGACCTGCCGCGCCTCCTCGATCTCGGTGTTCTTCACCTCGATGTCGCGGTTCTGCTGCGCGAGCAGTTCCGCCTTCTCCTCCAGCTCGGCGTTGGAGGCCTGGAGCGCCTTCTGCCGGTTCTCGAGCTCCTGCGAACGGTCACGCAGCTGCTCGGTGAGCTCCTGGGACTGTTCCAGGAGCTTCTCGGTCTTCGTGTTGACGCTGATGGTGTTGACGCTCGTGGCGATCATCTCCGCGAGCTGGTTGAGGAAGTCGCGCTGGATGTGCGTGAACGGCTGGAACGACGCCAGCTCGATGACCCCGAGCACCTGGCCCTCGAAGAGCACCGGCAGCACGATCACGTGGGCGGGCGGCGCCTCCCCGAGTCCGGAGGAGATCTTCAGATACCCCGGCGGGACGTTGTCCACCTGGATCGTCCGCTTCTCCTCGGCCGCCGTGCCGATGAGCGTCTCACCGGGGCGGAAGGAGGTCGGCATGGAGCCCGCGGAATAGCCGTAACTGCCACGCATCCGCAGCTCGTACGAGCTTTCCCTGCCGCTGTCCGACCCGACCTCGTCACCGTCTCCGGTGGTCATGGCCAGGAAGAACGCACCGTGCTGGGCAGAGACGACCGGCGTCAGCTCGCTCATGATCAGCGAGGCGACGTCGTCGAGATCCCGGCGGCCCTGCATCAGACCGGAGATCCGGGCGAGGTTGCCCTTGAGCCAGTCCTGCTCCTTGTTGGCCAGCGTGGTGTCGCGCAGGTTGGCGATCATCGTATTGATGTTGTCCTGCAGCACCTGGATCTCTCCGGCCGCGTCGACGTCGATCTTGAGATTGAGATCGCCCCTGGTCACCGCGGTGGCGACGGCCGCGATGGCGCGCACCTGGCGGGTCAGGTTCCCTGCCATCTCGTTCACCGACTCGGTGAGGTCGCGCCACGTCCCGTCGACGTCCCTGACCCTGGCCTGCCCGCCCAGCTGCCCCTCGGTGCCCACCTCGCGGGCCACCCGGGTCACCTGCTCGGCGAAGGAGGAGAGCTGGTCGACCATCGTGTTGATGGTGTTCTTCAGCTCCTGGATCTCACCACGCGCATCGATGTCGATCTTCTTGGTGAGATCACCCTTGGCGATGGCGGTGGTCACCGTGGCGATCTGGCGCACCTGACCGGTCAGGTTGGACGCCATCGAGTTCACCGACTCGGTGAGGTCCTTCCAGGTGCCCGAGACGCCGGGCACGCGCGCCTGGCCGCCCAGCTCTCCCTCGGTGCCCACCTCGCGGGCCACCCGGGTCACCTCGTCGGCGAACGAGGACAGGGTCGTCACCATCGTGTTGACGGTGTCGGCCAGTTCGGCGACCTCGCCGCGTGCCTCGACCGTCACCTTCTTCGTCAGATCGCCGTTGGCGACCGCGGAGGAGACCCTGGAGATGTTGCGCACCTGACTGGTCAGGTTGTTGGCCATCAGGTTGACGTTGTCGCTGAGGTCCTTCCAGATGCCGGTCGCACCGCGCACCCGGGCCTGGCCGCCGAGGATCCCCTCGGTGCCCACCTCTCGGGCGACCCTCGTCACCTCGTCGGCGAAGTTGAGCAGCTGGTCGACCATCGTGTTGACCGTCGTCACCAGTTCGAGGATCTCGCCCTTGGCGTCGACGGTGATCTTCTTGGAGAGATCGCCCTTCGCGACCGCTGTGGTCACCTCTGCGATGTTGCGCACCTGGAGCGTCAGGTTGTTCGCCATGCCGTTGACGGACTGGGTGAGGTCCTTCCACGTACCGGAGACGCCCTGCACCTCCGCCTGCCCGCCGAGGATGCCCTCCGTGCCCACCTCGCGGGCGACCCGGGTCACCTGCTCCGCGAAGTTCGACAGCTGGTCGACCATCGTGTTGAGGGTGTTCTTCAGCTCCAGGATCTCGCCCCGGGCGTCCACATCGATCTTCTGCGACAGGTCACCCCGCGCGACCGCCGTGGCGACCTGCGCGATGTTGCGTACCTGGGCGGTGAGGTTCCCCGCCATGCCGTTCACCGAGTCGGTCAGGTCACGCCACACACCTGCCACACCGGGCACCTGTGCCTGGCCGCCGAGGCGGCCGTCCGTGCCCACCTCGCGGGCCACCCGCGTCACCTGGTCGGCGAAGGCGGAGAGCTGGTCGACCATCGTGTTGATGGTGTTCTTCAGCTCCAGGATCTCGCCCCGGGCGTCCACATCGATCTTCTGCGACAGGTCACCCCGCGCGACCGCCGTGGTCACCTGGGCGATCTGGCGCACCTGGGAAGTCAGATTCCCGGCCATGAAGTTGACGGAGTCGGTGAGCTCCTTCCACGTGCCGGAGACACCGTCGACACGCGCTTGACCGCCCAGGCGGCCCTCCGTGCCCACGTCCCGCGCCATCCGCGTCACCTGGTCGGCGAAGCTGGACAGCTGCGCCACCATCGTGTTGACGGTGTTCTTCAACTCCAGCATCTCGCCGGCCACGTCGACAGTGACCTTCTGCGACAGATCACCGTTGGCGACGGCCGTGGTCACCTGCGCGATGTCACGCACCTGGCCCGTGAGGTTGCGGAAGGCGGTGTTCACCGAGTCGGTGAGGTCCTTCCACGTCCCTGCCGCGCCCGGCACCTCCGCCTGGCCGCCGAGACGGCCCTCGACACCGACCTCCCGGGCGACCCGGGTCACCTCCGAACCGAAGGCCTGGAGCTGGTCCACCATCGTGTTGACGGTGTTCTTCAACTCCAGCATCTCGCCGGCCACGTCGACGGTGACCTTCTGCGTCATGTCACCACTGGCCACCGCGGTGGTCACCTGCGCGATGTCACGCACCTGCGTCGTCAGGTTCCTGAAGACCGTGTTCACCGAGTCGGTGAGGTCCTTCCAGGTGCCCGCGGCGCCCGGCACCTGCGCCTGGCCGCCGAGCAGCCCCTCGCCACCGACCTCGCTCGCCACGCGCGTCACCTCGTCGGCGAAGGTACGCAGTGTCTCGGTCATCTGGTTGATCGTCTCGGCGAGCTGCGCGACCTCGCCGCGGGCGCTCACCGTGACCTTCTGGGACAGATCGCCGTTGGCGACCGCCGTCGTCACCTCTGCGATGCCGCGCACCTGGGAGGTGAGGTTCCCGGCCATGGTGTTGACGGAGTCGGTGAGGTCCTTCCAGACGCCGGCCACCCCTGGCACCGTGGCCTGCCCGCCCAGTTCACCCTCGGTGCCCACCTCGCGGGCGACCCGGGTCACCTCGGAGGAGAAGGACGACAGCTGGTCCACCATCGTGTTGACGGTGTTCTTGAGCTGGAGCATCTCACCGGCCACATGGACGGTGACCTTCCGTGACAGGTCTCCCTTGGCCACGGCCGTCGTCACCAGGGCGATGTCGCGCACCTGGGCGGTGAGGCGGTAGGCCATGGTGTTGACGGAGTCCGTGAGGTCCTTCCAGGACCCGGACATGCCGCGCACCTGGGCCTGACCGCCCAGCTTGCCCTCGGTGCCCACCTCGACCGCCACCCGCGTCACCTGCTCGGTGAAAGCGGACAGCTGGTCGACCAGGTTGTTGACCGTGCGGGCGACCTTCAGGAACTCCCCGCGGAGCGGGCGTACGGTCTCGTCCGGTGCGTGGGTGCGCAGTTCCATCCGCTGTTCGAGGTCACCGTCGGCGACCGCGGAGAGTACCCGTCCGACTTCGGACACGGGTCGCGCCAGGTCGTCGACGAGCTCGTTGGAGGCGTCGATCGCGGCCGCCCAGGAGCCTTCACAGGCGCCGGTCTCCAGGCGCTCGGTAAGTTTCCCCTCCCGCCCGACCACGCGCCGCACTCGGGCGAGCTCGCCCGTCAGATGCAGGTTGCGGTCGGCCACCTCGTTGAAGACGGCGGCGATCTCCGTGAGGACGCCGTCGCCGGAGACGGTGAGCCTCCTGCGGAAGTTGCCGTCACGCATCGCCACGAGGGCCGCGAGCAGTCTGTTCAGAGCTGCCGCGTCCACATCGATGGTCCCATTGCGCTGCTTTTTCACGGACTGCCCGCCTTTTGTGCGCGTTCCTGAACCCCGCGCCGCCACGCCAGACTCCACCGTGTCCCTCCCGCAGGGGTTGACCGTATCGCTCGGGCCGTTATCGGAAGCTTGCCCACTTCCACTTTGGCTCACCGCCACAGCACACCGTCGACGGGTGACTATGCGGTCGTCAAATCGTTGAAACGTACCAGGCCGGAACGGGAGGGCGAGGACAGTCTCACGGTCGTCCCATTTCCCTCACCGGGGGCCCCATAGTTGTGCGCCGGGCGCACAACCACCGGGTGCCCTGCGTACCCAAGTCTGCCCTCGTGTACCCGGGACACCGGGCGAACGTCTAGCCTGGCAGACGAATCGAAGCGGCGACATACGGGCACAGGACTCGGGGAAGCGACGAGACACCATATGGGGAGTGCTGTGATCACCGCGCGCGCGGCTGCCACCTTCGATCCGGTCGGACGCTCGGTCGCGACCGCCCGCGCGTTTGTCCGCGACACCCTTCAGGGGTGGGGTTACACGGACGTCGTTGACGACGCCGTCGTTCTTACCAGTGAACTCGTGACCAATGCGGTCGTGCATGCGGGTACGGCCGCCGATGTGCTCTGTCTGCGCACCGAGGACGGCGTACGCGTCGAGGTCGCCGACCACTACCCGGAGCGGGAGGTGCCGCTCCAGAGTTCCGGCCTCGACTTCGGAAGCCCGGACCGGGAGGGCGGCCGCGGCCTGCTCCTCTGCGCTGCTCTCGCTTCCCGTTGGGGCGTCGAGTACACACCGACGCACAAACATGTCTGGTTCCAGCTCGACCTTCCCGAACGCCCTGTGGGTATCCGCTCGGCCAGTCCGGTCCTGCCCACCGCTCTTCTGCCGGTGACGGAACAGCGTGTGCGGGTGGCCGTCGTCCAGATCGACGGCTCAGGCTCCATCGCCTCGTGGAACGACGACGCGTCCTTCCTCTTCGGATACGCCGCCGAGCAGGTCGACGGAAAGCAGTTCACCGACTTCGTGGGGTGGCCGCACACCCCGGGCACCAACACCGGCATCGCCGACGCACTGCAGCTCTCCCGGTGGGAGGGCAGCTACGGCCTCCGCGGCGCCGACGGCCGTGTCATCCCGGTGTACGCATCGCATCTCAGAGTCCGCGATGCCGACGGGGAGCCTTCCACCGTCTGCCTCCTCGTGCGCGATTACGAACGCGCCGTGCTCCAGACGCCGGTGCGAGCCCCCGTGTCCGACACCTCGGCCGAGAGCCGCACCACGGATCCGTTCGAGATTTTCATCGGCTCACCGGCCCCGGACGACCTCGACGGACTGCTGCAGCGCACGGTCGAGCGGGCGCGCGACATGCTGGACGCCGACGCTGCCTTCCTGCTGCTGGCCACCGATGACGAGACGGAGCTGGAGGTCCGCGCGACCACCGGCCTTCCCTCGGCCCGTCAGCGCTTCGCACGGGTACCTGTCGAGGCCGGCACGGGCCGCTACGGCTCCGCCCGTATGCCCGCCGTCCACGAGGACCTCACCGTCGTCCCGGGCGCCGTACCGCTGCTCAGCGACACCGGGATGCGCTCGGTCGTCACGGTCCCGCTCAAGGTCGAGGGCCGTCTCACCGGCTCCCTCGGTGTCGCGGCCGAAGCCGCGGGCAGGTACTCCAACGAGGAGGCGCTGCGACTGCAGTTCGCCGCGGACCGCATCGCGCTGGCCGTCGAGTCGGCGAGGCTGGGCGAGCTGGAACGCCTGCGCCGCGGCTCGCTGTCCTTCCTCGTCGAGGCGTCCGACCTGCTGGCCGGAACGCTGGACAGGGATCAGACCCTGGCGTTGATGGCACAGATGACCGTGCCCACGCTGGCCACCTGGTGCGCCGTCTACACCATCGCGGACCAGTCCTCGGAGCCGTACCTCTCCTATGTCCTCCACGAGGACGAGGAGCGCATCGACGGCCTCAAGGCCCTGCTCTCCTCCATCGAACCTCCGGACCCCGTCCCGGCCCCCGGAGCCCGCATCTGGCCGGTGCCCGCGGAAGCCGGCCGCCAGGCCGCCCTGCGCACCTCCAAGCGCACCCTGGGCAGGGACGCGCCTCTGAGTATGGGGGCGGCTGCCCGTACGACGCTGGCCACCGCGGTCGCCGTGGGTGGCGAGACCGTGGTGCTGCCCCTGGTGGCGAGGAACCGCGTGATCGGCATGCTCACGCTCGGCAAGCCGTCCGACGAGCACTTCCGCCAGGAGATCCTGGAGCTCGCCGAGGACCTGTCCCGACGGGCCGCTCTGGCCCTCGACAACGCCCGCCTGTACTCGGAGCGCATGGCCATCAGCCAGTCCCTCCAGCGGAGCCTGCTCCCGCCCGGCCTGCCCGACGTGCCCAACGTCGAGATCGAGGTCATCTACCGTGCCGCGGGCGAGGGCAACGAGGTCGGCGGCGACTTCTACGACGTGTTCCCCATCCGCGACGGTGCCTACGGCTTCGCCATCGGCGACGTCTGCGGTACGGGCCCGGAGGCGGCGGCCGTCACCGGCCTCGCCCGTCACGCCCTGCGCCTGCTGGCCCGCGAGGGGTTCGGGGGCCCCGCGGTGCTGGAGCGGCTCAACGCCGCCATCCTGGACGAGGGCGCGCGCAGCCGCTTCCTCACGCTTCTCTACGGGGAGTTGTGGCCCCAGGAGGACGGCAGCGCCCTCCTGAAGGTGGTCTGCGCAGGCCACCCTCTCCCCCTGCGACTGCGCCAGGACGGCACCGTGGAGGCAGCGGCCGAGCCGCAGCCCCTCCTGGGAGTCATCGAGGACCTCGAGCTCTACGAGCAGGAGGTCACTCTGGAGCCGGGCGATGTACTCCTGTGTGTGACCGACGGAGTCACCGAACGCCGCGAGGGGACCCGCATGCTGGGCGACGACGGCCTGGCCGATGTCCTCGCCGTGTGTACGGGCCTGACGGCCGGAGCGGTGGCAGGGCGCATCCTGCGGGCCGTCGAGCGCTTCGCCGCGGAGCCCGCGTCCGACGACATGGCCATCCTGGCCATGCGCGTCCCCGAGCCACAGAGCCTCTAGAAGAGACCCGTCTCCTCAGCTCCCCGGGATCCTCCGGACATGAGAAAGGCCCCCGCCACCGGCGGGGGCCTTTCTCTGTGCTGAGCCCCAATGCGGAATCGAACCGCAGACCTTCTCCTTACCATGGAGACGCTCTACCGACTGAGCTATTGGGGCCTGCTGCCTTGCGGCAACGGGATAAAGCATACCCCGAACCCAGGGGTGCTCAGAACCACCGGTTCGAAGTTTCCACTCGCGTTTCACCAGGCCGCGTGGCGGCCGGCTGGGCACTCTCGGAGCGCCCTGGCCTGCACGTCTACCCGTCCCTCGGTGGCCGGCGATCAGGTTGGTGAGGCCCTGGACGCTCTGAACGCAGAAAAGCCCCGTGCCACAAGGGCACGGGGCTAGTCCGTAATATTTGTTCGGCGGCGTCCTACTCTCCCACAGGGTCCCCCCTGCAGT
>NZ_JBIVVD010000011.1:0-120705 GCF_044757505.1 Streptomyces sp. NPDC091271
GGGTGTGGGGGGCGTGGGGGGGGCAGTGGGTCGGTCGGGGGCGGGGGCGTTCGCGGGCGTGGTGGTGGGCGTGTGGGGGGGGGGGGGGGCCCCGGGTTGGTTGGGGGGGGGGGGGGGGGGGGGGGGGGGGGGGGGGGGGCCCCCGGGGGGGCCCCCGCCGGCGACTGCGAGTCATATCTGGATGGTCATCATCTCTTTCGTACGACCACGAAGTCGGCGAGCTCGGTGAGCTGCGCCCGCACTCGTTCCGGCATGTCGACGCCGTGCAGCGCCTCGATGGCTACCGCGTGCTGACGGCGGGCTTCCTGGGCGGTCCATTCACGGCCGCCCGCCTCCTCGATGAGTGCCGCACGGGCGGCGAACTCCTCTTCGGAGAAGCTGTCGAAGTCGTTGCTCTTCGCGTCGGCGGCGAGCAGCTCGCCCAGGCGCTCCGAGGCCGGTCCGCCCGCGGCGAGCGCGGCCACGACGGGCAGGGACTTCTTGCGCTGGCGCAGATCGCTCCAGGTCTGCTTGCCCGTGGACTCCGGGTCGCCCCAGATCCCGAGCAGGTCGTCGACCGCCTGGAAGGCGAGGCCGAGGTGGTAGCCGTACGCCTCCAGGACGTCGGCCGTGCGGTCGTCGGCTCCGCCGAGCACGGCACCGATGGAGACGGCGCAGGCGAGCAGGGCGCCCGTCTTGTTGCCCTCCATCTCCAGGCACTCCTCGACGGTGACCCGCTCGCGGTGCTCGTAGGAGATGTCCTGGGCCTGACCGTCGATCAGCTTGCGGCTGGCCGTGGTCAGCCGGCGGGCGGCCCGGCCGGCCTCGACGGTGCCGAGCTCCAGCAGGATCTCGTTGGCCAGCGCGAAGAGCGCGTCGCCGACGAGGATCGCCTGGGCGGGGCCGTGCACCTTCCATACGGTGTCGCGGTGCCGGCGCTGCTCGTCACCGTCCATCAGGTCGTCGTGCAACAGCGAGAAGTTGTGCACGAGTTCGACGGCCACGGCTCCGGGGATGCCGGCCTCTGCCGGGGCGCCCGCCGCTTCGGCGGACAGGAGGGCCAGTGCGGGGCGCACGGCCTTGCCTCCGTCGCCGTCGGCCGGCCTGCCCTGGGCATCGATCCAGCCGAAGTGATAGGCCGCGACGGTGTCCATGGGCGGCGCCAGCCGGTCCACGGCAGCTCGCAGCACCGGCGCTGACAGGGCCCTTCCGCGCTCCAGAAGCGCGGTGACGTCCGTGGTGTCCGCCACGGTGTCGTAAGCCGGATTCGCCGGGGTCACAGACTCTCCTCTTGTTCCGGTGGTACTGCTCATGCCGCCTCCTGCAGCGGATGTTCGTGTGGCCGGCCGAGGGCCTGGAGCGCGGCGTCCGCGGCACTGAAGCCACTGCGGACGGCACCCTCCATCGTGGCGGGCCAGCCGGTGGCGGTCCATGCTCCCGCCAGGTGCAGCCCGGGGGCGCGGGTGTGCGTGCCCGGCCGCAGGCGGCCCACGCCCGGCGTGGGTGCGAAGGTCGCGGTGCGTTCCCGGGTGACGAAGAAGTCGCGGATCCCGGCCCCACGCGCTGCCGGGAGGAGGCGTTCGAGCTCGGGCAGGTACCGCTTGCGCAGCTCGGCGACGGGCAGATCGATCTCGTCCTGCGCAGCGGACTGGGACACCGCGAGGTACTGCCCGGCGCCCTGGAGTCCGGAGGACGCCGTGCGGTCGAAGACCCATTGCACGGGTGAGCCGAGCGTGGCGAAGAACGGCCTGCGCAGCACCTTGCGGTCGTAGACGACGTGCACGTTGAGGATGGGTGCGTCGGTGAGGTCGAGCAGCCGGCCGGGGTCGTCGAGCGCGCCGTCGGGCAGCAGCCGGTGGGTCTCCCCCTGCGGCACGGCGAGGACGACGGTGTCCGCCTCGAACCGTTCGCCGTCGGTCTCGACGGCCCAGCGGCCGTCCTCGGCGCGGGCGAGGGAGCCGGCCCGGGTGCGCACATGGATCTCGACACCCGCGGACTCGAGCGCCTTGCGGGCGAGGGTGTCGTGGAGGTCCCCGAGCGGCACGGCCGACCAGCCGATGTCGGCGGCGCCCGGCTCGGAGAGGAGCCCCGTCTTGAAGACCTTCGCGGCCAGCGCCATGGAGGCGTGGGGCGCGGTGGCGTTGAGCGTGGCGACGCCGACGAGGTCCCAGAGGGCCTCGATGGCGCGGCTCGACTGTCCCTGGCGGCGGAGCCAGGTGGCGAAGTCGATGCCGTCGAGCGCGGGGTCGGCGGGGTCGAGACGGCCCAGCGCCAGTGCGGCGCGGGCGACTCGGGCCTTGTCCGCGAGCGAGAGGTGCGGGTAGGCGGCGAGCCCGCCGGCGAGGTGCAGCGGTACGGGCAGTCCGGTGCGGCGCAGCCGTCCGAGCCGCGGTCCGGCCGGCCGGCCCACGTCGAGTACGGGCACGTCGAGGCGGTCCTGCAGCGGGGCGAGGTGGGCCCCTTCGATCCGGCCCAGGAACCAGCGGTAGCCGGTGCAGCAGCGCAGGAAGACATGCTGGCCGTTGTCGACGGACAGGTCGCCGCGCCGGAAGGAGAAGGCGAGCCCGCCGAGCCGGGGGCGGCCTTCGAGCAGGGTCACGTCCAGACCCGCGTCCGCGAGACGCAGCGCCGAGGTGACGCCCGCGAGCCCGCCGCCGACGACCACTGCCCGGGAGGACCGAGGGTTCCGGCCGGTCATGCCTGCTCCCTTCGCCGTGTCGTCGCAGACAGGGACGCATCGCGGCGCCCCGGGGTTGCCCGCCCCCGCACCCGGATCGGACCCGTCATCAGATCCTCCCCCTCGCCGTCCGGCGTGAGATGTAACGCGCGTCGAGCCCTGACAGGCCGCGCACCGCAACGTACGCCTTCTCATGGCCGGGCAGCGAGACCCTTCCGCGCAGGACCGCCTCGGGATCGCGTTCGATCCGGTCGAGGAGCCGGCGGTAGATGCCGGCCATGGCGGCCACACAGGCGCCGCTGCGCCGGTCCAGCATGGGCAGCAGCCGGTAGCCCTCGGCGAAGAGCGCCCGGGCGCGCCGGACCTCGAAGTGCACCAGGCCGGCGAAGTCGGACCCGGGGGGCGGGGTGGCCCGGTGGAATCCGGCGGAACAGCCGAACTTCGCGAGGTCGTCGGCGGGCAGGTACGTACGCCCGTTGCCCGCGTCCTCGCGCACGTCGCGCAGGATGTTGGTGAGCTGGAGCGCGAGGCCGAGGGTGTCGGCGTACTCCGCGGCGCGTTCTGCGCCGGGTGCACCCGCTTCCGTCCCGAAAACGCCCAGGCTGAGCCGCCCGATGGCACCCGCGACACACCGGCAGTACGCCTTGAGGTCGTCCCAGGTCTCGTACGTCGCTCCGCGCACGTCCATCAGTACGCCGTCGATGAGCTCGTCGAGACCGCCGAGCGGCAGCGGGAACCGGTGCGCGGCGTCGGCCAGCGCGACCGCGACCGGGTCGGTGTCGTCCTCCTCGACCGCGTTGTCCCGGATCCGGACGAGCAGTCCCCGGGTGTCCTCCAGCCGGGTGCGCTTCGTCTCCGGATCCAGCTCGCCGTCGCCGATGTCGTCGACCCGACGGGAGAAGGCGTACAACGCCGACATGGCCTGCCGCTTCTCGTACGGCAGCAGTCGGATGCCGTACGCGAAGTTGCGGGCCTGCTGTCCGGTCACGGCCTCGCAGTAGCTGTACGCGGCCTGTACCGGTGCCGACATGTACGTCGTCTGTCCCTCCACGGTCCGGCTCACCCCTCTCTGTGCGCTCTTCGCAGGACGTCTCCCACCTCGCGCAGCAGTCTGGGCGTGGTGGGTCCGGGCGGTCCGGGCAGTACGTCGAAGCCGGCGGCAGTGACCGCGCCGAGGGCGGCCCGTCCTCCGCCGACGAATCCGGCGAGCAGCAGCTTCAGCCGGCCGTGGACGCTGCCCACCAGGGGGACTCCCTCGTCCAGCAGGTCCCGGGCGCGCTCCGCCTCGAACGCGATCAGCGCACGCACCGCCGCGCCCGCGGACGGTGCCGCCAGGTCCGCTTCGCCGACATGCAGGCGGGCCATGTCCTCGGCGGGCAGATAGATCCGGTCGCGGCCCAGGTCCTCGGCGACGTCCTGGAGGTGCTCGGCGATCTGCAGCGCGGTGCAGACGGCGTCCGAGCGGCGGATCCGCTCAGGGCTCGCGGTGCCGGTGATCTGCAGGACGAGTCGGCCGACGGGGTTGGCCGATAGCTCGCAGTAGGCCAGCAGGTCCCCGTAGGTCCCGTAGCGACGGACCTTCTGGTCCTGCCGGTTGGCCTCGACGAGCCCGAGGAAGGGTTCGGGGGTGAGCGCGCAGCGCCGCACGGTGGGGCGCAGGGCGCGCATCAGGGGGTGGCGCGGGTCGTCGCCGGTGGACCGGAAGACGCGGTACAGATCGGCTTCGAGCGCGTCCAGCACGGCGAGCCGGTCCTCGGCCTGTCCGGGTTCGAGGCCGAGGTGGCGGGCGTCGGCGCCACCGGGAGCCAGGTCACCGTCACCGATGTCGTCGACGAGGCGGGCGAATCCGTAGACGGCCATCAGGTCGTCGCGCCATGCCCGGGGCAGGAAGAAGGGGGCCACGGGGAAGTTCTCGTCGGCGGCCTTGTCGAGCGTGGCGGTGGCGGCGTCGGCGCGCGCCTGCTGGGTACGAGTCACTGCGTACCGCCCGACGCGGGGACGGCGAAACCACGTCGGAGCTGGAGATTTTCCATCATTGCCGTCATATCTCCCGTTCTACACTGCTGACCCAAAACATCCCTTTTCGGACACGCCGCTCGTCCGGCCGAGTGCGACACGCACACAACGGGCGATGCGCGGGGGCGTATCACCCCACATAGCCGCGAATCAGCACCGCTACAGCTTACGTTGTACAGCTCACAGGACCGCGCCGGGGTGCAGCGCGCCCCGTGCAACGCATCGGCCGCCGTCAACCTTCCCCGGATCCTGAGCAATTGACGTCATCCGCCGGGAGGAGATCCACCCGGGCGTCCACAGCCGCCGCGGGCCGTCCCGACGCGGGCCCGCACACCGCGGGGCCCCCGCCGCTGCACTCCGGCGGGGGCCACACGCGTGCGACGGTTACTTGCCCGTCTCCCGCTCGTAGGCCTTCAGCACCTCTTCGGTGGGGCCGTCCATCAGGAGCTCGCCCTTCTCCAGCCACAGGACCCGGTCGCAGGTGTCCCTGATGGTCTTGTTGTTGTGGCTGACCAGGAAGACCGTGCCGGCCTCCTTGCGCAGCTCGCGGATCCGTTCCTCGGAGCGGACCCGGAACTTGCGGTCACCGGTGGCCAGCGCCTCGTCGATCATGAGGACGTCGTGGTTCTTGGCGGCCGCGATCGAGAAGCGCAGCCTGGCCGCCATGCCGGACGAGTACGTCCGCATGGGCAGCGTGATGAAGTCGCCCTTCTCGTTGATCCCGGAGAAGTCCACGATGTCCTTGTACCGCGCGCGGATCTCCTCGCGGCTCATGCCCATGGCGAGACCGCCGAGCACGACGTTGCGCTCACCGGTCAGGTCACTCATGAGAGCCGCGTTGACGCCGAGCAGCGAGGGCTGTCCGTCGGTGTACACCTTGCCGTGCTCCGTCGGCAGCAGGCCGGCGATGGCCCGCAGCAGGGTGGACTTGCCGGAACCGTTGGTCCCGATGAGACCGATGGCCTGGCCACGGTAGGCGGTGAAGGAGACGCCCCGCACCGCGTGCACCTTGCGCACACCGCGCGGTTCGCCCTTGCCCCGGCGCATGATCCGGCTCAGTGCCGCGGTGGCGCTTCCCTTGCCGCCACCTGTGCCGTTGACCCGGTACACGATGTGCACGTCGTCCGCGATCACGGTGGGGATGTGTCCCTGGGACGTTTCCTCAGCCACGGCCGTACCGTTCCTCTGCCTTCCAGAAGTACACGAAGCCCAGGACGCCCACCACGAGCGCCCAGGCGAGCCCGACGGCCCAGACGTGCTGCGGCAGGTTCTCCGAGCCGTAGCCGTCGATCAGTGCGAAGCGGACCAGGTCCATGTAGATGGCCGCCGGGTTGTACTGCAGCACGTCGGCGATCCACTGCGGCTTGTCCGCCAGCATCACGGGAATCGAGAACATGACACCCGAGGCGTACATCCAGGTACGCATCACGAACGGCATCAGCTGGGCGAGGTCCGGTGTCTTGCTGCCCAGCCGTGCCATGACGAGCGCCAGGCCGGTGTTGAAGAGGAACTGCATGGCCAGCGCCGGCACGACGAGCAGCCAGGAGAGTGCCGGGTAGCTGCCGAAGCCCACCGCCACGGCCACCAGCACGATCATCGAGTACAGCAGCTGCTGGAGCTGCTGCAGCGAGAAGGAGACGGGGAGCGACGCCCGGGGGAAGTGCAGCGCCCTGACCAGGCCGAGGTTCCCCGAGATGGAGCGCACCCCCGCCATGACCGAGCTCTGGGTGAAGGTGAAGACGAAGACACCGGTCACCAGGAACGGGATGAAGACCTCCTGGGGCATCCCCTTCCGGGTGCCCAGGATCAGCCCGAAGATCAAGAAGTAGACCAGGGCGTTCAGCAGCGGCGTGGCGACCTGCCACAGCTGGCCGAGCTTGGCCTGGCTGTACTGCGCGGTCAGCTTCGCCCTCGAGAACGCCAGGATGAAATGCCGACGGCCCCAGAGCTGCCGGATGTACGCGAAGAGCCCTGGCCGGGCGCCGCTTACCGTCAAGCCGTACTTGTCGGCCAGCTGGGACGCGCTCAGTCCCTCGTCGGCGGACGGCGGGCTGCTCAGCGCAATCCCGCCGTCATGGGTCGTGTCACTCACAGTTAAGAACTCTCGTCTTCACAATGCGCAGCCGGTCGCGGGCGCGGCCGAGGCGGACAGGTTCCCCGTACGGATTGAATATGGTTCATGGTCTCAGAGGAGAGCCTCTCAGATCACCGGTGGCCGGCCCAGCCTGGTCAGCCGCCATACCGTACGCCACCTCATGGGGCGCCGGGGTCCGCAGGGCTTGGTCCAGCCTTCCCGGAAGCCTCCGAACCATGCTTTGAGGGCGGGCAGGGAGGGCCTGCGGACCAGCGTGAGGAGCAGCCAGACCCCGACGTAGAGGGGGACCAGCGGTGCGGGCAGGTTGCGGCGGGCGAGCCAGACGCGGTTGCGGGCCACCATGCGGTGGTAGACCGCGTGCCGCGAGGGAGCGGTCGTGGGGTGGTTGAGCACCATGTCCGACCGGTACTCGATCATCCAGCCGGCGTCCAGGGCACGCCAGGCGAGGTCGGTCTCCTCGTGCGCGTAGAAGAACTCGGCGGGGAGGGGGCCCGCCTCGGCGATCACCTGGCTCCGCACGGCGTTCGCGCCGCCGAGGAACGTCGTGACGCGGGAGGAGCGCATCGGGTCGGAGGCACGCAGCCGCGGCACGTGCCGTCGCTGGGTGACGCCGGTGTCCGGGTCCGCGATGCGGAAGGTGACGATTCCGAGCTTCGGGTCCGCCTCGAACGCCTGCCGGCAGAGCTCGGCGGTGTCCGTGTTCGGCAGATGCCCGTCGTCGTCGAGGAAGAGCAGGGCGTCCACATCGGCTCCGGACGGGCCGAACGCCTCGATACCGACGTTGCGGCCGCCGGGGATCCCCAGATTCTCGGGCAGCTCGACGGTCCGTACGCCCGCGGGGACGTCCGGGACCGGGGCGCCGTTGCCGACGACGACCACCTCGATCCGGTCGCCGTCCTGCGCGGCGACCGATTCGAGAAGGGCGCGCAGTTCGTCGGGGCGGTTGCCCATGGTGATGATGACCGCGCCGAGTTTCATGGGTGAGCTCACTTCAGCCTGCTGGACGCCAGGATCGACACCAGGTGCAGGACGGTCTGGAGAAGGGCGATGCCGGCCAGGACGGCGACCGCGAGACGGCTGAAGAAGAGGTCGTCCCTGACCGTGTCGAGGACGGCGACGACCAGGATGACCAGCGACGCCTCGATGCCGAGGATCAGCCGGTGGAACTTGAGCGCGCCGGCGGCCCGTCGGGCGAACGCCATGCCGGAGGAGCGCGGCTCGGAAGCGGCCTCCTTGACGGGCGGCAGTCCGCCCTGGTGACGGGCTACGCCGACGAGGTCGGTCTCGGCCTTGATCATGATGGCGCCCAGCGCGGCGAGCGTGCCCAGGAAGGCCCACAGCCAGTCGATGCGTCCCGGGCCCCAGAGATCGGCGGCGCGCAGGCCGAAGCCGACCAGCACCGCCGCGTCGCACAGATAGGCGGCCACCCGGTCCAGGTAGACCCCGCCCAGCGAGTACTGCTTCTTCCAGCGGGCCACCTCGCCGTCGACGCAGTCGAACAGCAGGTAGAGCTGGACCGCCACCACGCCGAGCAGGGCCCCGGGGATGCCCGGAACCAGCAGGGCGGGCGCCGCGAGCACACCGGCGACGGTCATCACGTAGGTCAGCTGGTTGGGTGTGACCTTGGTGTTGACGATGTGCCGGTCGATGCGCAGGGAGATCTCTCGCATGTAGAGCCGACCCGCCCAGTGCTCGCCACTGCGCCGGTCCTTCACGCCCGGAGGGTGCACGACCGGACGGAGTTCAGCTATGGATGGCTTTTGCATAGTCGGCGTACGCGTCCCTGATCTGGTCGGTGGACAAGTTGAGGTGTTCCAGGATCGTGAAGCGTCCCGGGCGCGTCTGCGGGGCGTAGTCGACGGCCCGCACGAATTCTTCGGGGGTGAAGCCGATCTCGTCGGGCAGCACCGGCAGCCCGTGGCGCCGCAGTACGGACGCCATGAGCAGCGACTCCTCGTGCGCGCCCCGCAGGTGCATGGCGAAGCAGGCGCCGAGGCCGACCTGCTCGCCGTGGCTGGCCGCGCGCTTCGGGTACAGCAGGTCGAAGGCGTGGTTGATCTCGTGGCATCCGCCCGAGGCCGGACGTGAGTCCCCCGCGATCGACATCGAGATGCCGGTCAGGACGAGGCCCTCGGCCAGCACCTTGAGGAACGCGTCGTCGCCGATCCCGCCGGGGTGGCGCAGGACCGCCTCGCCCGCCTGGCGGGCCATGGCGGCCGCGAGGCCGTCGATGTCCTCGCCGCGCACCTCGTGGGCAAGCTCCCAGTCGGCGACGCACGAGATGTTGGAGACCGCGTCGCCGATGCCCGATCGCACGTAGCGCGCGGGCGCCTCCCGGATCACGTCGAGGTCGATGACGACGGCGATCGGCGTGGGGACCCCGTAGGAGCCCCGTCCGTTGTCGTTGTCCAGGGTCGCGACCGGGGAGCAGAGCCCGTCGTGGGACAGGTTCGTCGCGACGGCGACCATGGGCATGCCCACACGCGCCGCGGCGTACTTCGCCACGTCGATGATCTTGCCGCCGCCGAGGCCGACCAAGGCGTCGTAGCGGTTGCCCTTGATTCCGTCGGCCAGCCGCACCGCGGAGTCGATCGTGCCGTCGATGACCGGGTACCAGTCGGCACCCGGCAGCACCGGCGCGAGCCTCTCGCGCAGGGCACGCCCGGAGCCTCCGCTGATCGCGATGGCGAGCTTGCCCGAGGCGGAGATCCGCTGGTCGGCAAGGAGACCGGCCAGATCGTCCATCGCGCCGCGACGGATGTCGACGACGACCGGGGACGGGATGAGGCGGGTCAGTACCGGCACGCGATCTCCCTGCCCCTGGCGAGATCGTCGTGGTTGTCGATCTCCACCCAGGTCACCTCGCCGATGGGCGCGACGTCGACGGTGAAGCCGCGGTTCACGAGCTCCTGGTAGCCGTCCTCGTAGTAGAGGTCGGGGTCGCGCTCGAAGGTGGTCCTCAGCGCGTCGGCGAGCTCCTCGGCCGCCTCGGGCTCGATCAGCGTGACGCCGATGTACTCGCCGGTCGCGGTGGCCGGGTCCATCAGCTTGGTGATCCGCCGGACGCCCTTGCCGTCCTCGGTGATGACCTTCATCTCCTCGTCGGCGAGGGTCTTCACCGTGTCGAGGGCGAGGATGATCTTCTGGCCCTTGCCGCGTGCGTCCAGGAGGGTCTTCTCGACGGAGACCGGGTGCACGGTGTCGCCGTTGGCGAGGATGACGCCCTGCTTCAGGACCTCACGCGCGCACCAGAGGGAGTAGGCGTTGTTCCACTCCTCGGCCTTGTCGTTGTCGATGAGCGTCAGCTTCACGCCGTACTTCGCCTCGAACTCGGCCTTGCGTGCGTAGACGGCCTCCTTGCGGTAGCCGACGACGACCGCGACCTCGGTGAGTCCGACCTCGGCGAAGTTGGCCAGTGTCAGGTCCAGGACCGTCTTCTCGCCGTCCACCGGCACCAGGGCCTTGGGCAGCGTGTCCGTGTAAGGACGCAGACGGCGTCCGGCACCGGCAGCCAGTACGAGGCCGATCATGCGAGTTCTCCTTCGTCGTGTACGGCGGGGGCCGAGGAGGACACCCAGAAGCGGATGGACTCCACGAGCACCACCAGAGCCACGGCGGCCGCGAGCGCGGTGAGAGCCGTGGTGAAACCTGAACCGGAGGTCAGTACGGCGGCGAGTACGGCCACGACCAGGGTCCGGCCCTCGTGCCCGCCGATGGTGCGCACCAGCCACTGGGGCGGCGCTCCGGTGCCGCCCCGGATGCGGTACACCGTGTCGTAGTGATGGTAGGCGACGGCCGAAACCAGGCCGAATGCCGCGGGAACGGCGTGCGGTACGTCACTGCGCGCTGCCAGCACCAGGATCGTGCAGTATTCGGCGGCCCGGAAGAGCGGGGGGACGAGCCAGTCGAGCGCGCCCTTGAGCGGCCGGGAGACGGCCAGTCCGGAGACGGCCGCGTACACCGCGGCGGCGCCCACGGTCAGCCAGCCGCCGTAGGGGGCGAACAGCGCCGCGGCGACCATGACTAGCGCTCCGGCGAACGCCAGGAGCGGGGCCGTGAAGCCGCCGCCCGGACGCCGGAGCACGGCGGCGACGGCCTGGGCGACCGGACCGGAGTCGGCCAGCTCGGCCAGGGCGCGGGCGGCACGGTCGGTGCGCCGCGCCTTGCGGGTCAGCGAGCGCAGCAGCCGGCCCGCCGTGGTGTAGCAGGCGGCCAGGGCGCAGCCGATGAGCAGGGCGTAGAAGACGATCCGGGGCGTGGTCACTGCGGTGAGCACGGCGATCATGGCCCAGCGTTCACCGATGGGCAGCACTATCATCCGGCGCAGCCAGACCGTCCAGCCGACGCTGTCGAGCTTGTCGGAGAGCGCGGCGGTGGGGCTCGTGTTGGAGACCGCGTCGTGGTTGGCCTCGTTGAACGAGAAGTCGACGACGTGGCGGCAGGCCTGGAGCACCATCGCGCCGAGCGCGAGGACCCATACGTCGTCGCCGCCCCGGGCGGCGCCGAGGGCGAGCCCCGCGTAGTACGCGTACTCCTTGGCCCGGTCGAAGGTGGCGTCCAGCCAGGCGCCCATCGTCGAGTACTGGAGCGAGTAGCGGGCGAGCTGCCCGTCGGTGCAGTCCAGGACGAAGGAGAAGAGCAGGAGCACTCCGGCCGCGACATAGCCGCCGCGGGTGCCGGTCGCGGCGCTGCCGGCCGCGATGAGCGCGGTGATCAGCGAGGCGGTGGTGACCTGGTTCGGGGTGAGGCCCCGGCGGGCGCACCAGCGGGCGATGTAGCGGGAGTACGGGCTGATGAAGAACGTGGTGAAGAAGCCGTCGTGGGCCTTGACCGCGCTGCGCAGCCGTACGGCTTCGTCGTCGACGGCGGAGACGGCGGCCTGCGCGGTGCTCCGCTCCTCGGGTCCGGTGGGCACGGAGGCCGTGAGGGAACCGAGCTCGGGGCGCTGCACGGTGGTGCCCTCCGCGTCCAGCGCCACGGCCAGCCGGCCGGGCACGGTGCGGTCCTCGGCGACGGGTTCGGCGCCGGGAGGCGCGACGGGGCTCCCCGCGCCGACGGCGGCCACGGCCCGCTGGAGGGCGCGGAGCAGCGCGGGGCGGGCCTCGGGCTGCGCGGTGAGCGCTCCGGGGATCGACGCGGCGGCGAAGCGGGGGTCGGTGAGTCCGAGCCTGAGCGCGTGGACATGGCCGACGAAGCGGGGGTCCACGAGCGCGACGCGCCTGCTCGCGGGGACTGCGGCGAGCAGGTCGGCGGCCTCGGAGGCGTCGGCTGCGGCAGTCACGTCGAAGCCGAGGGACCGCAGATCGTCCTCGAGCGACGATCCGGGTACCGGCGCACCGGTGAGGATGGCGGTCGACAGACGAACTCACTCCTTGGCACTGAACGGGAACGGCGCGCGGACATGCGGCCCGGAGGTGGGCCGGTGGCGCGTCGGCTGAGGCTATCGGATGAACGGAAGACCGAGTTCACCGCCCGTTCGTGCTCCGTTCGGCCGAATCGGCCATCATGCGGCGCCGTTCGCGATCATCATCGTCGATCAATGCCTCGCCCCACAAACCGCGTCGGGGGAACGCATAAGCTGACCTGCATGACGTGGTTGATCACTGGCGGAGCCGGTTACATCGGGACACATGTGGTGAAGGCCATGATGCGGGCCGGGGAGCAGGTCGTCGTGCTCGACGACCTCTCGACGGGCATCGAGGCGCGGCTGCCCGCGGACGTCGCGCTGGTGCGGGGGTCGGCCTCGGACCGCGAGGTCCTCGACAGGGTCCTGGCGGAACACGCCGTCACGGGTGTGGTGCATCTCGCGGCGAAGAAGCAGGTCGGCGAGTCCGTCGAGAAGCCGCTGCTCTACTACCGGGAGAACGTGGCCGGGCTCGGAGTGCTGCTGGAGGCCGTGGTCGCCGCCGGTGTGCCGCGCTTCCTCCTCTCCTCGTCCGCGGCGGTGTACGGCGTCCCGGACGTGGAGCTCATCACGGAGGAGACGCCGTGCGCGCCTATCAATCCGTACGGCGAGACCAAGCTCGCCGGGGAGTGGCTGCTGCGCGCGACGGGGCGGGCCCACGGCATCTCGACGGCCTGCCTGCGCTACTTCAACGTGGCGGGGTCCGCCGAGCCCGAGCTGGCCGACACGGGTGTCTACAACGTCGTCCCGATGTTCTTCGACCGGCTGACGCGGGGCGAGGCGCCGCGGGTCTTCGGTGACGACTATCCGACGCCGGACGGCACCTGCGTACGCGACTACATCCATGTCGCCGATCTGGCCGAGGCGCACCTCGCGGTCGCCAGGCACCTGGACGAGACCTCGGACGGCGCAGACCTCACCGTGAACATCGGCCGGGGCGAGGGCGTGTCCGTGCGCCGGCTCGCCGAGCTGGTGGGCGAGGTCACCGGCCTGCGCACGGAGCCCCTCGTCGAGCCCCGCAGGCCCGGGGACGCGGCCCGGGCGGTCGCGTCGGCGGCGCGGATGACCGAGAAGCTGGGCTGGACGGCACGCCGGGACATGCGCGAGATGGTGGAGTCGGCCTGGGAGGGCTGGTGCCTGCGCCACCCCGAGGCCCGCGCCGCGCAGTGAGGGCCCGGACTCCGGATCCACTCTGACCTGCGATCGTTTCCGCAGGTCAGAGCATATGACAACGGTGTTCAGTGCCGTGTTGCCCCCTACCCCGCCCCCGTAGTTCACTGGCCGCATCGGGCGAGGCGCGTCAGACGTGTCCGAGGGACACGACGGATGTACGGAGGCGTTCACATGGGGGCTGGCCACGATCACGGGCACACGCACGGAGGGCCGCCCCCGACGGGGACTGCCGCCGCCGCGTACCGGGGCCGGCTCAGGGTCGCCCTGGGCATCACGCTCGGCGTCATGGTCATGGAGATCGTCGGCGGGCTGCTCGCGGACTCGCTCGCCCTGATCGCCGACGCGGCCCACATGGCCACCGACGCGCTGGGTCTTGGCATGGCCCTGCTGGCCATCCACTTCGCCAACAGGCCCGCGGGCCCCAACCGCACCTTCGGTTTCGCCCGCGCCGAGATCCTCGCCGCGCTGGCCAACTGTCTGCTGCTCCTCGGCGTCGGCGGCTACCTGGTGTTCGAGGCGGTCGAGCGCTTCATCACCCCGGCCGAGACCAAGGGCGGCCTGGCCATCGCGTTCGCCGCCGTCGGCCTGGTCGCCAACGTCGTCTCCCTGTCCCTGCTGATGCGCGGGCAGCGGGACAGCCTCAACGTCCGGGGGGCCTATCTCGAGGTCGTCGCGGACACGCTCGGCTCGGTGACGGTGCTGGTGGCGGCGGGCATCATCATGGCCACCGGTTGGCAGGCCGCCGACCCCATCGCCTCGCTGCTGATCGGCCTGATGATCGTCCCCCGTACGGTGAAGCTCCTGCGGGAGACGCTCGACGTACTGCTGGAGTCGGCGCCCAAGGGGGTCGACATGGACGAGGTACGCGCCCACATCACGGCCCTGCCCGGGGTGCTGGACGTCCATGACCTGCACGCCTGGACGATCACCTCGGGCATGCCCGTCCTCTCCGCCCACGTGGTGGTGCACCAGGAGATGCTGGACTCGATCGGTCACGAGAAGCTCCTGCACGACCTCCAGGGCTGCCTCGGCAGCCACTTCGACGTCGAGCACTGCACCTTCCAGCTGGAGCCCAGCGGTCACCAGGAGCACGAGGCACGGCTCTGCCACTGACAGCCGCCCCGGTGCTAGGGTCTGCGGGTCCGGAGCCCCGTGAGGCCCGTGAGCCCCGTGAAGAGAGAAGGAGCTGAGTTTGATGACTGTCGCGACGACGGCTGCCCGGCGCAGCGATCGGTCCTCCCTCACCGTCTCCCGGGTCACCGGCTGACCACTCGGCACTTCGCGCCGCGTCGGCCGGGGCCCTCTCACCCAAGGGTTCCCACCTTGACCGACCACACGTACAACGCTTTCCCCGAACGGCGTCACCGGCTGATCCGGCAGGACCCCGGTTCGGAGGCCACCACACTGCGGCTGCTCGCCCTGGCGGGCCCGCTGCCGGAACATCCACGCGTCCTCGGCCTGGGCTGCGGCCCGGGCGGGGCCGCTCTGCTGCTCGCCGCCGAGGCGGGAGCCCGGGTGACGGCGGTCGATCCGCACCAGCCGTTCCTCGACGAGCTCTCCGAGGCCGCCGGAGCCCGCGGGCTCGGTGCCCGGATCCGTACGGTCCGGGCGGACACGGCCGGCCTCGTCGGGGCCGGCTTCGCCGACGGGTCCTACGACCTGGTCTGGGCCGAGGGTTCGGCGTACATCACCGCATTCGACACCGCGCTGCGGGACTGGCGGCGGCTGCTCGCCCCCGGCGGCTCGATCGTGATCACCGGTGGCCGGACCGCCGGCTCGCCGTCGGCGGCCGTGGAGGCGGGCTGCCACGTGCTCGGGGTGCCGGCGAAGCCCGACAGCGACCGGGACGGCTATGTGCTGCGTCCCTTCGATCCCCGCTGGAGGACGCGTCCCGAGACGGCGGCGGACCGCGACGCGGTGCACGAGGTCGTCGCCGCGGCCTTCCCGACGCGGGACGAGGCCGATCTGGTCGACGCGCTGCGCACCGATCCCGGTGCCTGGATGCCCGGCCTGTCGTACGTCGCCGAGGCTGTGGACGGTTCCGTGGCGGCCCACGCCCTGCTGACCCGGTGCCATGTCGGGGACGCTCCCGCGCTCGCGCTGGCACCGGTGGCCACGTCGCCGGAACACCAGCGCGGCGGCGCCGGACGTGCGGTCGTCCGGGCGGTGCTGGACGCCGCACGGCTGCAGGGCCAGTCACTCGTCCTGGTGCTCGGGCATCCGGAGTACTACCCGGCCTTCGGTTTCGGGCGGGCGTCGCGGTTCGGGATCAGGCCGGGCTTCGAGGTTCCCGACGAGGCGATGATGGCGCTGGTCCTGGATGAATCCGTCCCGGTGCCCAGCGGCACGATCCGCTACGCGGCGGCCTTCGGAGTCTGACGCCGTGTCCGTCCCGCCGCGCCCTCCGGCGCTGCGGGACGGACATGCCAGCACCCGAAGTGCGGACAAGCGGCTTTTGTACGGCAGACTTGACCGCACTCGAGGGGCCCGGCGCACGAGGCCGGGAACCAAAGCGAAGGATGGGTATGCCGACCACACCAGCCACCGCGGCGAACAGCTCGTCGAACGGCACAGCAGACGCGATCATGCTCGAACTGGTCGATGAGAACGGCACCACCATCGGCACCGCGGAGAAGCTCGCCGCGCACCAGGCCCCCGGCCAGCTCCACCGGGCGTTCTCCGTCTTCCTCTTCGACGAGCAGGGGCGGCTGCTGCTGCAGCGCCGGGCGCTCGGCAAGTACCACTCCCCCGGCGTGTGGTCGAACACCTGCTGCGGCCACCCCTACCCGGGAGAGGCGCCGTTCGCGGCGGCCGCCCGGCGTACGTACGAGGAGCTGGGGGTCTCGCCCTCGCTGCTCGCCGCGGCGGGCACGGTCCGCTACAACCACCCCGACCCCATGTCGGGTCTGGTGGAGCAGGAGTTCAACCACCTCTTCGTCGGCATGGTGCAGGAGCGCCTGCGGCCGGACGAGGAGGAGGTCGGCGAGACGGCCTTCGTGACCGCCGGTGAGCTGGCGGAGCGGCACGCCGCCGCGCCGTTCTCGGCGTGGTTCATGACCGTGCTGGATGCCGCCCGGCCCGCGATCAGGGAGCTGACGGGACCGTCCGCGGGCTGGTGAGGCCGCCCGCCGCGCCGGGGGCGGTCAGAGCTGCGTCTTGAGGGGCAGCGCCGCCCAGATGATCTTGCCGCCGCCCGCGGTGTGCTCCACGTCGCAGGTGCCACCCGCCTCGGCGGTGATCTCACGGACCAGGAGCAGCCCGCGGCCGCCGGTCTGCGCGTAGTCGGTGACCAGCGCCGTGGGGCGGTAGGGGTGGTTGTCCTCGACGGAGACCCTGATCCATTCCGCGCCGATGGCCACCTCGACGGCCAGCTCGGGCGAGAGCAGCGCCGCGTGCCGGACCGCGTTGGTGACCAGTTCCGACACGATCAGCAGCAGCCCCTGGAGGATGTCGTCCTCGACGGGTACGCCCTGCCGGTCGAGCAGGTCCCGGACGGCGTGCCGCGCCTGCGGTACCGAGACGTCGACGGCGGGCGCCGTGAAGCGCCACACCCCCTCGTACGACACGGGATGGGCCGGAACACTCCCACGGCTCTCCATGGACCGCCACCCGCTCTCGATTCGCATGTCACTGACTATCGAGTAATGAGTGTCGGGAAGAGCGTGGTCCGGACTGCAGCTCTGACCACAAGTGGTCACTTCTGTAAGCAATTTGACCGAGTGGGTATGACAGCGCCAGATGATTGGACTACTTCTCGCCCTCTTCGGGCGCCATCTGGTCCAGTCACCGGACTGACACCCCGTCAGCTGACGCTGCCCACAGCGGCCGGCTCACGGGTCCGGGCCGTACGGATAGCATCCGGCGCATGGACCTCAGGGAGCAGGCGGTTCGGACGGAGCCGCGACTGGAGCACACGGTCGTGGACGGCGTAGCCACCGTCGTCATCAACAACCCCGCCAAGCGCAACGCCATGAGCGCGGAGATGTGGCAGGCGCTGCCCGTGCTGCTGGAGGGGCTGGCCGCCGACCCCGGCGTGCGGGGCCTCGTGCTCACCGGCGCCGGTGACACCTTCTGCGCGGGTGCGGACATCGCCTCCCTCCAGGACCCGGCCGGGCGGCCTCAGGCACTCGCCGTCCGGGCCGAGGAGGCCCTGGCGGCCTTCCCCCGGCCCACGCTGGCCGCCGTACGCGGATACTGCGTGGGCGGCGGCAGCCAGCTGGCCGCCGCCTGCGATCTGCGGTTCGCCGAGGAGGGCGCTTCCTTCGGCGTGACCCCGGCCAAGCTCGGGATCGTCTATCCCTCGTCGTCCACGCGCCGGCTGGTCGCGCTGGTCGGCCCGGCCGCCGCGAAGTTCCTGCTGTTCTCCGGGGAGCTGATCGGGACCGAACGGGCCCTGCGCACGGGACTGGTGGACGAGGTCCTGCCGGAGGGCGGGCTGGCGGCCCGGGTCTCCGCGTTCGCGCGGGTCCTCGCGTCGCGTTCACAGCTGACCCAGGCCGCGGCGAAGGAGTTCGCCGACGGGCGCGAGGACCGGGACGCGTACTGGGCGCGGCAAGCACGAGGAAGCGGCGACACCGCCGAGGGGGTCGCCGCCTTCCTGGAGCGCCGCACTCCCCGTTTCACCTGGACGACGGGGGATGCCGGGGCCTCGCCGACGTCAGAATGAAGCGACCCGTCTACGTCAGGATGAAGCGGCTCTTCGCCCGCCACTCCTCGACCATGGCCGCCGGTGCCTTGGCCGGCGAACCGCAGTCGTAGGGCGGCCGGGGGTCGTACTCGGTCAGCAGCTGGACGGCCCGGGCGTGGTCGTCACCCGCGATCCTGCCGAGCAGGGTCAGACCCATGTCGATGCCGGAGGAGACACCGGCGGCGGTGACGTACTTCCCGTCGGCAACCACCCGCTCGTCCGTCGGATCGGTCCCGAAGGTCTTCAGGACGTCGAGGGCCAGCCAGTGCGAGGTGGCACGACGGCCGGTGAGCAGCCCGGCGGCGGCGAGCAGCAGGGAGCCGGTGCAGACCGAGGTCGTCCAGGTGCTGGTGGCATCCGCCGTCCGCAGCCAGCCGAGCAGCGTCTCGTTCTCCATCTGATCGCTCTGCCCGGGCCCTCCCGGCACGATCACCACATCGGGGGCGGGCACGTCGGCGAGAGCCCGGTCGGCGACGAGCGAGAGGCTGCCGTTGTCGTTGCGGACGGGCCCGGGCCGCTCGGCGACGAAGACCGTCTCGGCGCCGGGGGCCCGGCTGAGCATCTCGTACGGGCCCACTGCGTCGAGCGCGGTGAAGCGGTCGAAGAGCACGATGGCGATCTGCATGATGTTCCTTCCGTCGGTGCTGTGGTGGTCGGGACGTTTCAGGCGGGCAGGGACCGGAAGCGGCGCCGGTATTCGGCGGGCGCGGTCCCGAGGGCCTTGACGAAGGCGCGCCGCATCGCTTCCGGAGTGCCGTAACCGCTGGCCCGGGAGATCCCGGAGACGCCGTCGGTCGTGTCCTCAAGCAGCCGGCGGGCCTGTTCGAGGCGCACGCGCTCGACGTACCTGCCGGGGGTGAGGCCCGTCTCGGCCTGGAAGGCGCGGGCGAAGTGGCGGGGCGAGAGCCGCGCGCGTTCCGCGAGAGCCTCCACCGAGAGGTCGGCGTCCGGGTGCTCGGAGATCCAGTGCTGGAGTTCGCGGAGGGGTTCACGGACGGCGGTCTGTGCGGTGAGCTGGGCGCTGAACTGCGCCTGGTTGCCGGGGCGCCGCAGGAACACGACGAGATGGCGGGCGACGGTGAGCGCCACGTCCCGTCCGTGTTCCTCCTCGACCAGGGCGAGCGCGAGGTCGATGCCGGCGGTGACGCCGGCCGATGTCGCCACCCGTCCGTCGCGTACGAAGATCGGGTCCGGGTCCACGCGCACCGCCGGGTACGTCCGGGCGAGCGTCTCGCAGAAGGACCAGTGGGTGGTCACCCGGTGGCCGTCGAGCTGGCCCGCCTCGGCGAGGAGGAGGGCGCCGGTGCACACCGACACCAGCTGTCGGGCCCGGGGGCCGTGGGTGCGGATCCAGTCGACCAGCTCAGGGGCGGGTGACCTCGTGCCCGCACCTCCCGGCACGAGAAGCAGATCGGGCGCCGGGGCGTCCACGAGCCTGCCGTCGGGAACGAGCGTGAGGCCGCTGGAGCAGCGGACCGGGGCTCCGTCCAGCGAGGCGGTGCGCAGGTCGTAGGCGACGCCGGGGAAGCGGGAGGCGCCGGCGAAGACCTCCATCGGGCCGCTCACGTCGAGGCTCTGCACGCCCTCGAAGAGGACGACGAGTACGGATCGCTGCTTCATGCCCTTCATCCTGGGCGGACGGCCCGGTGGCCGCAATGACGAGTTTCCCACCTTTCCTGCCATGAGTTCCTCACCGGCGCCCCGGCCCTGTCCCACGTACCAACCAGTCGGTAACGTGCGGGCATGAGTACTCTTCCGCCACGTGCCGGACGCCGCTGCCACAACGCGCTCAATCCGCTGCACTCCTGTGTCTACTTCTCCCCCGACCTCGGCAAGGAGTTCGGGGAGCTCGGCATCGACAACGAGAGCCGGGTCTACTTCGCCGCGCGCGGCGCGGCCCTGGGTGCGGTCGGAGCGGGTGCGGTCACCGCGACCTTCTACAACTTCAACCACGAACTCGTGGCCCGCCATCTGCCGGCCGTCTGGTCGGACATCACCCCGCAGGCGGCACTCGACGCCCGCCTCCGGGCCGCCGACTCGACCCTGCGCCGGGTGCTCGGCGAGGAGGCACTCGCGTCCCCGGAGATGGCGGAGGCCGCCCGCCTGGCCCTCACGGCCGCCGAGGCCTGCACCCGCCACGCCCGGCCCCTGTACGCCGCGCACGCGGATCTGCAGGTGCCGGAGCAGCCGCACCTGGCCTACTGGCACGCGGCGACCCTGCTGCGCGAGCACCGCGGCGACGGGCACCTGGCCGCCCTCCTGACGGCCGGTCTCGATCCCGTCGAGGCCCTGGTGAGCCACACCGCCACCGGCAAGGGCATGGCGCCGCGGTGGATCCTCGCCACCCGCGGCTGGCGGCGCACCGACTGGGACGCGGCGGTAAAGCGGCTGCGTGACCGGGGGGTCCTGGACGCGACGGGCGAGCTGACCGAGGCGGGCACCGCGCTCAGGGCGGAGCTGGAGGAGGCGACGGACCGGATGGACGCCGCGCCGTACGAGCACCTGGGCGCCGACGGTGTGGAGAGGCTCACCGAGCTGGGCCGGGGATTCCTGTTCGCCGCGGCCTCGGCGGGCGCGTTCCCGGACGACCTGGTCGGCAAGGGCTGAGCCCGCCCACGTTTACGACGCGCGGAACCGGCCAGGCGCAGGACACACCCTACGAAGGAGGCACACCGTGTTCCGTGCGATCGCAAACGCTCTGAGTACCGTCGGCTCGGCCATCGCCACCGTGGTGACTCTGCCCTTCCGCCTCCTGGCGAGCCTCTTCGGCGGCGCCTCGCGCAGCGGCAGGACCCGGCGCGCCTGAGCCGGCCCTTCGGCAGGACGTCGGGGCCGTGATCGAGCAGGTCACGCGACACGGCCCCCGGCAACCCGGCACAATGCAGGCGAAGGGGCCCACCGGGTGTGGACCACCCCAGTGGCACAGCCAGCACAGCCAGTACGAGAAGGCGAGTCGGGAAAACCGTGACGACGTCCATCGAAGGCAGGATCGCCGAGGAGCTCGGCGTACGTGAGCGTCAGGTGAAGGCGGCCGTCGACTTGCTCGACGGCGGGTCGACCGTGCCGTTCATCGCGCGCTACCGCAAGGAAGCGACCGAGATGCTCGACGATGCGCAACTGCGCACGCTCGAGGAGAGGCTGAGGTACCTGCGAGAACTCGAGGACCGCCGTACGGCGGTCCTCGAGTCCGTCCGTGAGCAGGGCAAGCTCGACGCCACCCTGGAGGCGCAGATCCGGGCGGCCGACACCAAGGCGCGGCTGGAGGACATCTATCTGCCGTTCAAGCCGAAGCGCCGGACGAAGGCACAGATCGCGCGCGAGGCCGGCCTGGAGCCCCTTGCCGACAGGCTGCTCGGTGACCCGTCCGTGGATCCGCTCGCCGCCGCCGCGGCGTTCGTCGACGCGGGGAAGGGCGTGGCGGACCCGGCTGCGGCACTGGAGGGCGCCCGGGCGGTCCTGGCCGAGCGCTTCTCGGAGGACGCCGATCTGACCGGCGAACTGCGCGAACGCATGTGGTCGCGCGGCAGGGTCGTCGCGAAGGTGCGGGACGGCAAGGAGGAGGCGGGCGCGAAGTTCGCCGACTACTTCGACTTCGCCGAACCCTTCACGGCGCTGCCCTCCCACCGCGTCCTCGCGATGCTCCGGGGCGAGAAGGAGGACGTACTCGACCTGGTCCTGGAGCCGGAGGAGCCGTCGGAGCAGCCCGGCCCGTCCTCCTACGAGAACATGATCGCCCGCCGGTTCGGTGTCGCGGACCGCGGCCGGCCCGGGGACAAATGGCTGGGCGACACGGTCCGCTGGGCCTGGCGGACCCGGATCCTCGTGCATCTGGGGATCGACCTGCGGCTGCGGCTGCGTACCGCGGCGGAGGACGAGGCCGTACGCGTCTTCGCCTCGAACCTGCGCGACCTGCTGCTCGCCGCCCCGGCCGGCACCCGGGCGACGCTGGGGCTCGACCCCGGATTCCGTACGGGTGTGAAGGTCGCCGTCGTGGACTCGACCGGCAAGGTCGTGGCGACGGACGTCATCCACCCGCACGTCCCGGCGAACAAGTGGGACCAGTCGCTCGCCACGCTGGAGCGGCTCGCCAGGGAGCACCACGTCGACCTGATCGCGATCGGGAACGGCACCGCGTCCCGCGAGACCGACAAGCTCGCGGGTGAACTGTGTGACAGGCACCCGGAGCTGAAGCTCACCAAGGTGATGGTGTCGGAGGCGGGCGCCTCCGTGTACTCGGCGTCGGCCTTCGCCTCGCAGGAACTCCCGGACATGGACGTGTCGTTGCGCGGCGCTGTCTCGATCGCGCGCCGGCTGCAGGACCCGCTGGCCGAGCTGGTGAAGATCGACCCGAAGTCGATCGGCGTCGGCCAGTACCAGCACGACCTGTCCGAGGTGAAGCTGTCACGCTCCCTGGACGCCGTGGTCGAGGACTGTGTGAACGGCGTCGGCGTCGACGTCAACACGGCATCCGCGCCCCTGCTTTCGCGGGTGTCGGGCATCGGCTCCGGGCTCGCCGAGAACATCGTGGCCCACCGGGACACCAACGGCCCGTTCCGCTCCCGCCGGGCGCTCAAGGACGTGGCACGGCTGGGCCCGAAGGCGTACGAGCAGTGCGCGGGCTTCCTGCGGATCCGGGGCGGGGACGACCCGCTGGACGCGTCGAGCGTGCACCCCGAGGCGTACCCCGTGGTGCGGACGATGGTGAAGCGGACGGGAGGTGACGTGGCCTCGCTGATGGGCAGCGCCGAGGTCCTCCGGTCGTTGCGGCCGGACGATTTCGTGGACGAGAAGTTCGGTCTGCCGACGGTCACGGACATCCTCAAGGAGCTGGAGAAGCCGGGCCGGGACCCGCGGCCCGCCTTCCGGACGGCCACCTTCAAGGAGGGTGTCGAGAAGCTCGGGGACCTGGCTCCCGGGATGGTGCTGGAGGGTGTCGTCACGAACGTCGCGGCGTTCGGCGCGTTCGTGGACATCGGTGTCCACCAGGACGGTCTCGTCCATGTGTCGGCGATGTCGCGGACGTTCGTCAAGGACCCGAGGGATGTCGTGAAGCCGGGCGACATCGTGAAGGTGAAGGTCATGGACGTCGACATCCCGCGCAAGCGCGTCTCCCTGACCCTGCGGCTCGACGACGAGGCCGGGGCGGACCGGAGCAGCGGCCAGGGGCCCCGGCGCGAGAAGGGCGACCAGGGCGGCGGCGGGGAACGCCCGCCGCGCCAGCGGCAGGCGCAGGGCGGTGGCCAGAGGGCCCGCCAGGGCGGCGGCCAGGACCGTGACCGGCGTGGGGGCGGTGGCCAGGGCGGCGCACCGCGTCCGGCGGCCGCGCCGGCCAACAGCGCGATGGCGGACGCGCTGCGGCGGGCCGGACTGGGCGGCTCCGACTCGGGCGGCCGCAAGCGCTGAGCAGGGACCACGGTGGCGGGCGGGCAGGAGCTTCTCCTGTCCGCCCGTCGCCGTTACTGATCGTCCGTCCGGCTGTATTGACCGCTACAGGTGAGTGACGTACGGTCACGGCGATTCATGTACGCGAACTCGGTTCATCATGCAGATTGCTGCTCCGGAACCGGGGACGGCTTCACCACTGCGCCAACCACCGCACCAACCACCGTCAGGTGCCTGCGGAGAATACCGCAGGCGGTGAAAGGGATGCCTAGTGAATACAGAGAATCAGCAGTTCAGAAGACGGGGCGGCCGTGCGGCCGCCGCGCTGGTCGCCGTCGTGTCGCTCCTCGTCGCCGGCCTCACCGCACTGTTCGCGACCGGCACCGCCTCGGCCGCCCCTGCCGCAGGCTCGTACAGCCTGGCGAACGCTGCGAGCGGGCTGTGTCTGGGAGTGCCGGGCTCCAGCACCTCCGCGGGGACGCAGCTCGCGCAGAGCGCCTGCAACGGCGCCGCCGCGCAGACCTGGAAGCTCACCGCCTCGGGCAGCGGCTACACCCTGGCCGCCGCGCACAGCGCCAAGTGCGCCGGCGTGCGGGACGCCTCCACGAGTGCCGGCAAGGCCGTGGAGCAGCAGAACTGCAGCGGTGCGGCCACCCAGGTGTGGACCCTGACCGCAGTCAGCGGCAACGCCTACCGGGTCGTCAACAGCAACGGCGGCAAGTGCCTCAACGTGAAGGACAGCTCGACGGCGTCCGGCGCCCTGGTCCAGCAGAACTCCTGCGACTCGGTGAGCAGCAAGAGCTGGACCTTCACCGCCTCCGGCACCGTTCCGGCGGACCCGCCCACGGACCCGACGGACCCGCCGACCGACCCGCCCACGGACCGGCCGTCGTGGCCGACGGCCAACGGCAGCCAGGCCGTCTCGTCGACCATCGAGGTCTCGGGCACGTACGACGGGGGCATGAAGCGCCTGTACGGCAGCGGTGACCTGGGCAGCGGGGGTCAGGACGAGGACCAGCCCCCGATGATCAAGCTGGCGGACGGCGCCACCCTGCAGAACGTCATCCTCGGTGCTCCGGCCGCCGACGGTGTGCACTGCGCGGGTACCTGCACGATCAAGAACGTGTGGTGGGAGGACGTGGGCGAGGACGCCGCGACCTTCCGCGGCGGCTCCTCCTCGACGGTCCGCACGATCGACGGCGGCGGCGCGAAGCTGGCCGAGGACAAGGTGTTCCAGCACAACGGCGTCGGCACCCTGGTCGTGAAGAACTTCCAGGTCGACGACTTCGGCAAGCTGGTCCGTTCCTGTGGCAACTGTTCCACGCAGAACGCCCGGCACATCCAGCTCCAGAACATCTGGGCGACGGCCCCCGGCACGAGCCTGGTCGGCATCAACACGAACTACGGCGACACGGCCCGGATCTCGGACGTCACGATCTACGAGGACGGCGACCGTGACATGAAGATCTGCACCAAGTACAAGGGCACGACGAGCGGCGAGCCGAGCGAGATCGGCTCGGGCGCGGACGGCACGAACTGCATCTACTCCTCGTCCGACATCAGCTACGTCGACTGAGGCAGCCCTGGCGTACCGGCCCCGCTCCTCCCGTACGACGGGACGGGCGGGGCCTTCGCGTCAGGCGGTCTCGGTGACCTTGCCGCCGGCGATCTCGACGCGGCGGGTCGTCCGGACGGCGTCGAGCATGCGCCGGTCGTGCGTGACCAGCAGCAGCGTCCCGGTGTACGCCTCCAGCGCCGACTCCAGCTGTTCGATCGCCGGCAGGTCCAGGTGGTTCGTCGGCTCGTCCAGCACGAGCAGGTTGACGCCCCTGCCCTGCAGGAGCGCCAGGCCCGCCCGGGTGCGCTCGCCCGGGGAGAGGGTCGTGGCGGGCCGCAGCACATGGCCGGCGCGCAGGCCGAACTTGGCGAGCAGGGTGCGCACCTCGGCGGGCTCGGTGTCGGGAACGGCCGCGCAGAAGGCGTCCAGCAGGCTCTCCGGGCCGTGGAACAGCTCGCGGGCCTGGTCGACCTCGCCCACCACGACGCCCGAGCCGAGCGAGGCGTGACCCGCGTCGAGAGGGAGCCGTCCGAGGAGGGCGGCCAGCAGGGTGGACTTGCCCGCCCCGTTGGCCCCGGTGATCGCGACCCGGTCCGCCCAGTCGATCTGCAGGGTGGCCGGCCCGAAGGAGAAGTCGCCACGGACGACGGCGGCGTCGCGGAGGGTGGCCACGACGGAACCGGAGCGCGGTGCGGAGGCGATCTCCATCCGCAGGTCCCACTCCTTGCGGGGTTCCTCGACGACATCGAGGCGCTCGATCATGCGCTGCGTCTGCTTGGCCTTCGCGGCCTGCTTCTCGCTGGCCTCGCTGCGGAACTTGCGGCCGATCTTGTCGTTGTCGGTGGCCTTGCGGCGGGCGTTCTTGACGCCCTTGTCCATCCAGCCCCGCTGCATCTGGGCGCGGCCTTCGAGCGCGGAGCGCTTGTCGGCGTACTCCTCGAACTCCTCGCGGGCGTGGGTGCGGGCGCGTTCGCGCTCCTCCAGGTAGGAGGCGTAACCGCCGCCGTAGAGGTTGATCTCCTGCTGGGCGAGATCGAGTTCCAGGACCTTGGTGACCGTACGCATCAGGAACTCGCGGTCGTGGCTGACGACGACGGTGCCGGCGCGCAGTCCTGACACGAAGCGCTCCAGGCGCTCCAGGCCGTCGAGGTCCAGGTCGTTGGTGGGCTCGTCGAGCAGGAAGACGTCGTAGCGCGACAGCAGCAGCGAGGCCAGGCCGGCACGGGCCGCCTGTCCGCCGGAGAGGGCCGTCATCGGGAGGTCGAGACCGATGGTCAGACCGAGGTCGGCGGCGACCTCCTCGGCGCGTTCGTCCAGGTCGGCGCCGCCGAGGGAGAGCCAGCGCTCCAGCGTCTCGGAGTACGCGTCGTCCGCGCCGGGTGCTCCGTCGACCAGGGCCTGGGTGGCGGCGTCCATGGCGGACTGGGCGTCGGCGACCCCGGTGCGGCGGGCGAGGAACTCCCGTACGGACTCACCCGCGCGGCGCTCGGGCTCCTGCGGGAGGTGCCCGACGGTGGCGGTGGGCGGGGAGAGCCTCAGCTCGCCCTCCTCCGGCCGGTCGAGCCCCGCGAGCAAGCGGAGCAGCGAGGATTTGCCGGCGCCGTTGGCTCCGACGAGACCGATCACGTCGCCGGGCGCGACCACGAGGTCGAGTCCCGCGAAGAGTGTGCGGTCGCCGTGCCCGGCGGCGAGTTCCTTGGCGACGAGGGTGGCAGTCATCAGGGTGCTGATCCTAACCAACCGCGGGGGCCGGTCTTCCCCCCGGACGAGGTGCGACCATGGCCCTTCCCGCCCCCGGTGCACGCGGGGGCGGCATGGAGACAGGGGTGAGCGCCGTGGCGGACGTGATCGTGGTGGGCGGCGGGGTCAGCGGGCTGACCACGGCGCTGCTGCTGGCGGAGCGCGGTCTGCGGGTGCGCGTCTGGTCCAGGGACCCGGCAGCGGCCACGACCTCGGCCGTGGCCGGTGCGCTCTGGTGGCCGTACCGGATCGAGCCCGAGGCGCTGGTGGGTGACTGGTCGCTCGAAACCCTCCGGGTCTACGAGGAACTGGCCGCCGCACCCGCCGAGACGGGCGTCCGCATGGTCGCCGGGGTGCACGGGGGCGAACGCCTGGCCGCGCTCGGGCCGTGGGCCCGCAGCCTGGAGGGCGCGTCCGAGGTGGCGGAGGGGCTGCGGGTCACGCTTCCGCTGATCGACATGCCGGCCCATCTGAGCTGGCTGGAGGGCCGGCTGTCCGCAGCGGGGGGCGCGGTCGAGCGGCGTACGGTACGTGGCTTCGCGGAGGCGGCGGCCGAGGCGCGGGTGGTCGTCAACTGCACCGGGCTCGGCGCGCGCGAACTGGTCCCCGACCCCGGGGTACGGCCGGTACGCGGGCAGTTGGTGGTGGTGGAGAACCCGGGCATCGAGGAGTGGTTCACCGACGCGGATCCGGCGTCGAGCGCGACGACGTATCTTTTTCCGCAGCCCGGCGGGCTGGTGCTGGGCGGCACGGCGGAGACCGACGACGCGCGCACCGCGCCCGATCCGCGGACGGCCGCGGAGATCGTGGCGCGGTGCGCGCGGATACGGCCGGAGATCGCGGGGGCCCGGGTCCTCGGCCACCGGGTGGGGCTGCGGCCGGCCCGCGACGCCGGGGTGCGCGTCGAGGCGGAGGAGCTGCCGGGCGGCGGACTGCTGGTGCACAACTACGGCCACGGCGGCGCCGGGGTGACGGTGGCCCGGGGCTGTGCGCGGGCTGCGGCCCAGCTGGTGGGCTGAGCCGCAGTCCCGTCAGGCCGGCGGGTCGTGCTTGTGGCGTTCGTCGGTGGTGATCTCCGCGGTGCCGGGTCCGATCCGGATCTCGAAGTCCCCGTCGTACTTGGCGTGCCCCTCGATGACGGCGGACTCGACGGCCTCCACGCCGAACTCCCTGCGGACGATCATCGGGTCCTGGCGCAGGTCCCTCATGAGCGCGACGCACATCCCGATCATCACGATGGTGAAGGGGGCGGCCACCAAAATCGTCAGGTTCTGGAGGCCCGCCAGGGCGTCCCCCTGCCCGTCGCCGATGAGCAGCATGATCGCCGCGACGGCCCCGGTGACGACACCCCAGAAGATCACCACCCACTTCGCGGGTTCGAGGACGCCCTTCTGGGAGAGCGTCCCCATCACGATCGAGGCGGCGTCGGCGCCGGATACGAAGAAGATGCCGACCAGGATCATGACGAGGATGCTCATCACGGTGGCGATCGGGTATTCGTGGAGGACCCCGAAGAGCTGGGCCTCGGGGGTGTCACCGACGCCCCCGAGCTTTCCGTCCCTCTGCAGCTCGATCGCCGAGCCGCCGAAGACGGCGAACCAGATGAGGCTGACCGTGCTGGGCACCAGGATCACGCCGCCGACGAACTGCCGGATCGTGCGACCGCGGCTGATCCTCGCGATGAACATGCCGACGAAGGGCGTCCAGGAGATCCACCACGCCCAGTAGAAGACGGTCCAGCTGGCGAGCCAGTCGGCGACTTCGCCCTCTCCCGTCGCCTCGGTCCGTCCGGCGAGCTGGGCGAGGTCACCGAAGTACGCCGCGATCGAGGTGGGCAGCAGGTCCAGGATGATGATGGTGGGGCCGACGACGAACACGAAGATCACCAGGATCAGCGCGAGCACCATGTTGATGTTGGAGAGCCACTGGATGCCCTTCTCCACACCGGAGACCGCCGATGCGACGAAGGCGGCCGTCAGGACCGCGATGATCGCGACCAGCAGGCCGGTCCCGGTCTTCTCCATCCAGTCGAGCTCCTGGAAACCGCTGCCGATCTGCAGAGCCCCGAGACCCAGCGAGGCCGCGGAGCCGAAGAGCGTCGCGAAGATGGCGAGGATGTCGATGATGCGGCCGACGGCCCCGTGGGAGTGCCGCTCGCCGATGAGCGGGATGAATACCGCGCTGATGGTCTGGCGCCGGTGCCGCCGGTAGGCGCTGTAGGCGATGGCCAGCCCGACGACCGCGTAGATCGCCCAGGGGTGGAGCGTCCAGTGGAAGAGCGTGGTCGCCATCGCCGTCTGCATGGCCTCGGCCGCGTCGGCGGGGTGCGTGCCCGGGGGCGGATTGACGAAATGGGCCAGCGGTTCGCTCACTCCGTAGAACATCAGGCCGATGCCCATGCCTGCGCTGAACATCATCGCGACCCAGGAGACCGTCTTGAATTCGGGCTTCTCCCCCTCCTGACCCAGCGAGATCTTCCCGTAACGGCTGATCGCGAGCCAGAGGGCGAAGACCACGAAGCAGGAGGCCGCCAGCATGAAGGCCCAGCCGCCGTTGTGGATGAGTCCGGTGAGCAGCGTGCTGGAGACGTCTGTCAGTGAGTCGGTGGCCGTGGCACCCCAGATCACGAAGGCGATGGTGAGCACTGCGGAGACGCCGAACACCACCCGGTCGGTCGTGGCACGGCGGCCGTGGTGTGGATCGGTGGGCAGATCGGCCGTTACCGGCAGATACTCCCCTCGCCCACCCGTTCTCTGCTCATCGTGTGACACAAATGGCACCTTTCACGCAATGCGAATATTTCGCTCTCCGTAGGCAGTACCACACTCGGTGCGCATCTTCCGGGATCCCCGAGCGGTACACGCGCGACCGTTTACGGAGTGAACGGGTCCGCGTCTCCGGCGTCGGCCGCCTCCGGCCGGGCCGATAGGCTGACAGCGGCCGTGCCCAGCCCCGCCGGTTCCAGCCGTTCCCAGCCCGGGCGCGCGTGTACGAGGAGCGACCCTTGCCCGACCCGACCCCCGATCCGCACCGTGACGCCCGGCCCACCCTGGAGGCCGTGGCGGCCCGCGCCGGAGTGTCCAGGGCCACGGCGTCCCGTGTCGTCAACGGCGGCGCGGGCGTGCGTCAGCCCCTGGTGGACCAGGTGCGCAAGGCGGTCGACGAACTCGGCTACATCCCGAACCACGCGGCGCGGACGCTGGTCACCCGGCGCAACGGCGCTGTCGCCGTGATCATCGACGAGCCCGAGTTCCGGATCTTCTCCGACCCCTTCTTCTCCCGCCAGATCCGCGGGATCAGCCGCGAGCTCAACGCCCACGACGCACAGCTGGTCCTGCTCCTGGTGGAGGGCAGCGGTGACTTCGACCGGGTCACCCGCTACCTCGCCGGCGGCCACGTGGACGGTGTGCTGGCCTTCTCCCTGCACACCGACGACGAACTCCCCGCGATCATCCGGAGGTTCCGGGTCCCGACGGTCTACGGGGGCCGCCCGGAACACTCCGCGGCGGGCGAGGACACGACACAGGTGCCGTACGTCGACTGCGACAACCGGGGCGGTGCCCGAGAGGCCGTGCGTCATCTGGTCTCGCTCGGCCGGCGGCGCATCGCTCACATCGCCGGGCCCCGCGACCAGACGTCGGCACTCGACCGGATCGACGGGTACCACGACGTGCTGCCGGACGCGGGACCGGAACTCGTCGTGGAAGGCGACTTCACCGCGGAGGGCGGAGCCCGGGCCATGTCGGACCTGCTGGACACCCATCCGGATCTCGACGCCGTCTTCGTTTCCAACGACCTGATGGCGTCGGGCGCCCTGCGGGTGCTGCGCGAGCGGGACGTGCGGGTGCCGGAGGACGTGGCGGTGGTCGGGTTCGACGACATGACCTCGGTGGCGGAGGCCGCCGTGCCCCCGCTGACGACGGTCCGTCAGGACGTCGAGGGCATGGGGCGGTTGATGGTGCGGCTGCTGATGGAGCGGCTGAACAGCGACACCGGGGCGTGGCCGGACTCCGTGATCACCCCGACCGAACTGGTCCGCCGGGCCTCGGCCTGAGCCCTCCCCCGGGCCGCCACTCGGCCCGCGCCGACCTGGCGAGCGGCAGATAGCGCAGCCGCTCCGGGAGCAGGGGCACGATCCGCCGCACCACGGCGCCGAAGCGCCGCAGACGACGCTCCTGGTCCGGGGTCCAGTCGAGCCCGATGGCCTCGCGGGCGTCCGGAGGCATCAGCCCGATCGTGATGAATCTGCGGAACCGCGTCGACGGCGGGAGGAGCACGGGCCACAGCACCTTCAGGACCAGCCGCAGGGCGAGGGGCCCCCGGTCGGGCGGTGGCACGGGAGCGTCCGCGGCGACCAGTTCCCGTACGACGACGGTGGCCTCCACCTCGTCGGCCAGCATCTTGCGGTAGTACGGCCAGAACTCCTCGAGAGTCTGTGGCATGTCCCGGTCGTGGATGCCGAGGATCCGGCCGACCTGGAGCCACTCCCCGTAGAGGGCGCGTTCCTGCGCGTCGGTGAGCGGACGGACCAGGTAGCGCGAGGCGTGCTGGTAGACGGGGAAGCCCGTGGCGTGCACCCACGCGTAGTTCGCGGGGGTGAGCGCGTGGTAGCGGCGGCCGCGGGTGTCGGTCCCCTGGATCGTGCGGTGCAGCTTCCTGAGCCTGCGCCCCTCCTCGGCGGCGGCTTCTCCCCCGTACACCCAGAGCTGGAGCGAACTCAGGGACCGCTCGCCGCGCCCCCAGGGGTCCGTACGGAAGACCGAGTGGTCGTCGACACCGGCGCCGACGGCGGGGTGGGCGACCTGGAGCGTGAGGGCGGCGGGCAGCATCAGCAGTCCCCGGATGTCTCCGGCGAGGCTCCACAGGACGCCGCCGGGCGGGGGCGGTGCGGGCTCTCCTGCGCTGGTCATGCGGATGCTCCCAGGGGTCGGCGGGTGCTCGGGGCGGCGCCCGGACCGTGTGTGTTCCAGTATGCGATCCCGCGGCAGTGTTGACGCGCCACATGAAACAAGTCAATAGTATTTGTAACTTTGACTCTCCAGGCGAGAGTCCGGCCATATGCCTTATGCAGCACGTGTGTTGAGCGGAGGAGGGCACACACCATGGGCCGCTACAGCCGATTGCGCGAGATACGCCGGATGGACCCCGTCAGCGACTGCGCCGAGATACTCCGGCTGATGTCCCGGTACGAGTTCCCCTGGGACTACCGGCAGGGCATCAGTGTCGCCTTCCTGCGCGACTACGGGGTTCCGAGGATCTCCGTACTGCTCGACCGCACCCAGGAGTTCGAGCGCAACGGCCAGAAGCGCTACGACGACACCGTCCTGTTCGGATACGAGATGGCGGCCGAGGGCTTCGATTCGGAGCGCGCCCGGGCCGCCGCCCGCCACCTCAACCGGATCCACGGCAGGTACCGCATCCCGAACGAGGACTACCTCTATGTGCTGGCGACCACGGTCGTCGGCCCCAAACGCTGGATCGACCGGTTCGGGTGGCGGCCCCTGTGCGCGCAGGAGGCGGGCGCGCTGGCGGAGGTGGGGCGGCGGATGGCGGCCATGATGGGGATCGAGGGCGCACCCGGCACCTACGAGGGGTTTCGAGGAGCTGCTCGACTCCTACGAGGCCCGGATGTTCGCGTACGACCCGGCGAACCGGCGCGTCGCCAACGCCACCTTCCGGGTCATGGCCGCCTGGTACCCGGCCCCGTTGCGCCCTCTGGTGGCCAGGTTCGCGCTGGCGCTGCTGGACGAGCCGTTACTGCGGGCGCTGGGCTTCCCTGCGCAGCCGCGATGGGTGCGGGCGGCGGCCGTGCGTCTGGTACACGCCCGCTCGCACGGCGTACGACTGCTGCCCGCACGGCCCCGATGGCTGCCCTCCCGCCCCCGGCCACGCAGCTACCCCTTCGGATACCAGCTCGACGACCTCGGACCGCACTGGGCGCAGAGCCGCCCCCTGGAACCACTGCCGATGGAGAAGTCATGACGACCGGAACAGACCGTGCGGTGCACGGCATCGAGGACATCCGCGACGCGGTGGCGCAGGCCAGGAGCGCCGGCCGCGGCTGGGCGGCGCTCGGGGCGCGGGAGCGGCGCGCGTCGCTCCTGCGCTGGAAGCGTGAACTGGCGGGCCGTGCTGACGAGTTCGCCGAGGTGATCGCGGCGGAGACCGGCAAACCGGTGCACGACGCCCGCTCCGAGGTGCTGCTGACGCTGGTCCATCTGGACTGGGCGGCCCGCAACGCCCACCGGGTGCTGGGCAGGCGGCGGGTGTCGTCCGGCCTGCTGTCGGTCCATCAGCGGGCGCTCCTGGCCTACCGCCCGCTCGGGGTGATCGGCGTGATCGGGCCGTGGAACTACCCGCTCTACACACCGATGGGCTCGATCGGCTACGCCCTCGCGGCGGGCAACGCCGTGGTGTTCAAGCCGTCCGAACTCACACCCGGGGTGGGGGAACTGCTGGCCCGGAGCTTCGGGGAGGCCGTCCCGGACCACGTGGGGCTGCTGCGGACGGTCACCGGCCCGGGCTCCACCGGGGCCGCCCTGGCCGGAGCGGAAGGGCCGTCCGGCGTGGACAAGGTCGCCTTCACCGGCTCGCCCGGCACCGCCCGCAAGGTCGCCGCCGCCTGTGCGGCCACGCTCACACCGCTGCTCGCCGAGTGCGGGGGCAAGGACGCGGTGCTGGTCGCGGCGGACGCCGATCTGGACGCGGCTGCCGACGCGATCGTGTGGGGCGCGATGGGCAACGCGGGCCAGACCTGCGCCGGTGTGGAGCGGGTGTACGCGGTGGCCTCGGTGCACGAGGCTCTGTGCGCGCGCATCGTGAGCCGTGCGAGGGCACTGGTGCCGGGTGACGCCTACGGCCCGCTCACCCTGCCGTCCCAGCTCGGCGTGGTGGAACACCATGTGAAGCAGGCCCTGGTGGACGGTGGCACCGCCGAACTGGGCGGGCCCGACGCCCTGCGGAACCGCGTGCTCGGGCCGGTGGTCCTGTCAGGGGTGCCGGAGGACTCACCGGCCGTGACGGAGGAGACCTTCGGCCCGGTCGTGGTGGTGAACCCGGTGCGCGACATGGACGAGGCCGTGGAGCGGGCCAACGCGTCGGCGTACTCCCTGGGCGCCGCCGTGTTCACCCGCTCCCGGGCGGCCGGGCTCGCACTGGCCGAACGCCTCGGCTCCGGAGCCGTGTCGGTGAACTCGGTGCTGGGCTTCGCCGCGATCCCGTCCCTGCCGTTCGGCGGCGCGGGCGAGTCGGGGTACGGACGGATCCACGGTGAGGAGGGGCTGCGGTCCTTCGCGGCGCCGCGCTCGGTCACCGTACGGCGGTTCGCACCGGCGGTGGACCTGATGTCGTTCTCGACGCCCCGGGAGAAGGTCGCCCGGGCCGTCGAGCTGGGCAGGAAGCTGCACGCAAGGTTCTGAGGGCGTTCACCCGGCGCCGAGCAGCGGCACCAGGTAGCGCCTGGCGAACGTGCGCACCTGCTCGTCGTCGTCCAGCTCGAAGCAGCTCACAGGATTGAGGAGGAAGGAGACGGTGATCCGCACCATCAGTTCGGCGACCGGTGTCGTGTCCGTCTCCGGTCGCCCCTCCGCGCGCTGGGCGTGGCGGAGCCGGTCGGCCAGATATTCGCGCATCGCGAGGAAGGCGGGACCGCTCTCCAGCGTGAGGAAGGGGAGCATGATCTCCGGCTCCAGTCGCAGCAACCCGCCCACCAGCGGATGTTCACGGATGTGCTGGAGGACGGCGGCGAAACCGGCGACCAGCCGCTCCTCCATGGTGGGCAGTGCGGCCACCGCCTTGTCGACGTCCAGGACGAATCTGCGGTACTCCCGCAGCAGGCAGGCGGAGACCAGGCTGTCCTTGTTGCCGATCCGGCGGTACACGGTGACCCGCGAGACCTTGGCCCGCTTGGCCACGTCGTCGACGGTCGAGCGGCGCAGCCCGAAGGTCATGAACTGCTCGCGTGCGGCGTCCAGGATCTGCTCGCTCAGCGCGTCGGACGGTGGGGTCTCGCCGAGCGCCTCGGCCAGCAGTGTCTCGTTGGTACCCGGTGCCGCCATGAGCCCTCCCTCTCCGTCGTGACCACTCCACCATATCGACATCGCAACAAAGTTACCTGGTCCGATTCTTTGTAACTCCCCTATGGAGGCTTCCATGTTCACCGACCACGCCCTTCCCCGCTCGGTCTCCGCCGAGCAGCGGGCTTTCGTCGCGGCCCTGCGCGACTTCGCCCGGCGCGAGTGCGGCACGCGTGAGCAGCGTGACGCGCTGGCGGCGGAGGCGGGCGGTCCGCACGCGCCGTCCCTCTACGCCCGGCTGGCGGAGCTCGGCTGGCTCGGCGTGTGCCTGCCCGAGGCGTACGGGGGCTCGGGCGGCGGCATGACGGACGCCTGCCTCTTCCTCCGGGAGACGGCACGCGGCCTCGTACCGGCGGGCGGGTTCATCACCTCGGTGATCACGGCGAAGGCGTACGAGCGTTTCGGCAGCGAGGCCCAGTGCAAGGCGGCGATCGGCGGTGCGGTGGACGGCCAGGTGCTGTCCATCGCGATGTCCGAGCCCGAGGCCGGTTCCGACGTGGCGGCGCTGCGGTGCAAGGCCGAACGGACGCCGGAGGGGCGCTGGCTGGTCAACGGTCACAAGACCTGGATCTCCAACGCGCACCTGGCCGAGCACATCCTGCTGGTCGCCCGGACCGACGCGAGCGGCGCGAAGCACGAGGGGCTGACCATGTTCCACGTTCCGGCCGGGACGCCCGGGATCGAGATCCGGCCCATCGAGACGATGGGCGGCCGCGAGGTCAACGACGTCTTCCTCACGGATGTCTCGCTGCCGGCCGACGCGGTGGTCGGCACGGCCGACCGCGCCTGGACCCAGCTGATGGCCGGTCTCAACGCGGAGCGGCTCTTCCTGGCGGCGAACATGCTGGGCCTGGCGGAGCGGATCCTGGAGGACACCGTCGCGTACGTGCGGGGGCGCGAGCAGTTCGGCCGCCCGGTCGGCTCCTTCCAGGCGCTGCGGCACCGGCTGGCCGATCTGGCGACGGAGATCGAGTGTGCCCGGCTGCTGGTATTCGACGTGGCGGCGGCCTGCGACGCCGAGCCGGAGCGGCTCTTCCCCCGCGAGGCCTCGATGGCGAAGCTCAAGGCCACCGAGACGGCGCGGCACGCGGCTCTGGAGGGCATGCAGATGATGGGTGGCTACGGCTACGCGACGGAGTACGACATGGAGCGGCATCTGCGGGCCGCGGTCGTGTCGACCGTCTACGGCGGAACGAGCGAGATCCAGCGCGACATCATCGGCAGGAGCTACGGCCTGTAGGGCACCACGCGGGGCGGCACTCAGCCGAAGTCGTACACCGTCACCTCGATACCGCGGCTCACCAGCCGGTCGGTGAGGAGCGGCTCGACCCGGGACCAGGTGCCGCCCGCCAGCCCGCAGCCGATCCTCGGCATGTGGACCGAAGCGCCCAGCTCGGCCGCCTTGGCGGCCACCTTGTCCAGGCCGGCGTCGATCGCCTCGTAACGCACCGGCACGCCCTTGCTGCCGGTGCGTATCCCCCGCTGCCCGACCAGATTCGCCACCCAGGTGTACGAGTCGGCCTGGACGAACTGCACGGCGCCCAGGCCGAAGTCGTTGCCCGCGCGCTCGCGGTGCCAGCGGCGGTAGGCGGCCTCCGGCTCGGGCCAGCGGCGGGAGAGGGCCAGGACGAAGCCCTTCCCCCAGCCGCCCAGGTCGTTGCAGCAGTGCACGATCAGCTTGACGCCCTTGCCCTGAGGGTTGGTGGCGTCGCCCTGTACGTAGGTGATCCCCGACATGTCCTCACCGTACGTCCCCCCACTGACAACCGGGCCGGGATCAGGTGCCGCCCTCCTCGTAGAGGGCGTCCAGCACCTCTCCGTACTGCTCGCGGACGACGCGGCGGCGCAGCTTCAGCGAGGGGGTCAGCTCACCGGTGTCGGGGCCCCATTCCCTGGCCAGCAGCCGGTGGCGTTTGACCTGCTCGGTGCGGTTCAGCCGGGCGTTGGCGGCCTGGACGGCGCGGTCCACCTCCTCGCGTACGGCGGGGTGGGCGGCGAGCGCCGTCATGTCCTCGCCGGCCTCGACGCCCCGGGCCGCAGCCCAGGCGGGGGCCATCTCCGCGTCCAGGACGAGGAGCGCCACCAGGTAGGAGTGTCCGTCGCCGTGGACGAACGCCTGGCCGATCAGCGGGTGTTCCTTGAGCGCGTTCTCCACCAGGGCCGGGGAGACGTTCTTCCCGGTCGAGGTGATGATCATTTCCTTCTTGCGGTCGGTGAGCCACAGGTAGCCGTCGTCGTCGATCCGGCCGATGTCCCCGGTCGGGAACCACCCGTCCGCGTCGAGCGCCCGCTCCACGGTCCCGTCGCCGCGCAGGTATCCGGCGAACACCGTCTCGCCCCGGACCAGGATCTCGCCGTCCTCGGCGATCCTCAGCTCCAGCCCGTCCAGCGGCCTGCCGACCGAGCCGAGGCGGAACCCGGAGGGGCTGTTGGTGGTGAACACACCGACCGTCTCGGTGAGTCCCCAGGCGTCCATGACGACGATGCCGAAGCCTGCCCAGAAGCGCACCACGTCCAGTGGCATGGGCGCGGAGGCGCTGGCCGTCCACACCAGCCGCTCGAAGCCGGCGAGGGAGAGCACCGGGTCGAGGACCGTCTCCTTGGCGCGGCGGTAGGCGGTCTCCAGCTCCGCGGGCGGCTGTTCGCCCCGCTCGCGGAAGGCCACGTGCTCGCGGGCGGTGTCCCCGGCCGCCCCGATCGCGGCCCGCTGCTCCTCGGACAGGGTGGCGAGCGCGGCCTTGACGGACGCGGCGAGCTTCTCCCACACCCGGGGCACGCCGAAGAACTGGGCGGGGTGCAGGGCACGAGCGGTGGCCGCGACGGCCGCGGTGTCGGCGCAGAGATGGACGTGCGAGGCCCGGAAGACCGGCAGGTAGATGCCCAGCATCCGCTCGGCGATGTGGGCGAAGGGGAGGTAGCAGATGTGCGCGACATGGTCCGGCAGTTCCACCACCCGGTCGAGGGCCAGCGCGTTGACGACCACGCTGCGGTGGGTGATGGGCACGGCCTTCGGGTCGCCGGTGGTGCCCGAGGTGTACACGACCGTGAGGGGGTCGTCGGCGCCCGAGGCCTGCCAGGCCGCCTCGAATTGCTTCTCGTCGTAGGCCTGTTGCCCGGTCGCGTACAGGGAGGCGTACGTCCGGTCACCGGCGCCCTCCGGCTCCACGACGAGAAGCACCTCCATGGGGACGGTGCGGTCTGCGAGGAGGGGCTCCCAGCGTGCGCGTTCCCGCGCTCCCTCGACGACCGCCAGCCGGGCACCGCTGTGCCGGGCGATGTGAGCGATCTGCTCGGGGGCGGCGGTGCCGTACACGGTGACCGGTACCGCGCCGAGGTGTGTGAGGGCCAGGTCGCTGAGCCAGTGTTCGGGGCGGTTGCCCATCATCATCAGGACCTGCTCGCCGCGCCGGACGCCCTGGGCGGCGTATCCGGCGGCGAGCACCGCGGTCTCGCGGCGCACCTCCCGCCAGGTCAGGGTGGTCCATCCGTCGCCGCCGTCCGGGCTCCGCCAGGAGAGGGCGGGCAGGTCCCCGTGGTCCTCGGCGTTACGCGCCAACAGGGCCGGCAGGGTGAGCCGGTCGGTCTCGGTGGGAACTCGCAGGATCGTGGTCACGGCCGTCTCCTGTTGCCGTCGGCCGGGCCGCACGGGCCCGTACCGGAGGGAATGACGCGCTTCGATGGTGCCGGAGACTTTCACACCACTGGTGAGACAGCAATACTGTTGCACCCGATTGGTACAACGCCGCCGGCGCGGCCTCCGTGGGCGCCAACAGACCAGGACGCCCACCGGAGTTCAGGCGGGCGCCCTGGCACGGGTCCGCGAGGGTGGGACGATCCACGAGCAGCCGGTAGACCACGTCCTCGGCACCCTCGAGACCGAGCGGCGTCAGGAGGGAGGAGTCCGCCGGGCCGGGCGCGGGCGCGGGGATCACGACCCCGGCGCCCTCCGGGGCCGGGCTGTCGATTCCGGGGCACTTTCACAACAGTGGTGATACAGCAATACTGTTGCACCTGATCGACCCAGGCCCGGCAGGACGGGCCTGCCCGCGACAAGGAGCAGCCATGGCAACCGGGACCGACGAGCCGACGCTGACCGTCGACGAACTGGCGGCGCGCGCGGGAGTCACCGTGCGCACCGTGCGCTTCTACAGCACCAGAGGTCTGCTGCCCCCTCCGGTGATCGGGCCCCGGCGCGTCGGGCACTACGGGCACGACCACCTCTCCCGGCTGGCCCTCATCGAGGAGCTCCAGCACCAGGGCATGACGCTGGCCGCCATCGAGCGCTATCTCCAGCAGCTGCCGCCCGACCTGAGCGCGCAGGACCTGGCCATCCACCGCGCCCTGGTGGCGTCGTGGGCCCCGGACGCGGCCGAGGACATGGAGCGCGCTGAGCTGGAGCGCCGGGCGGGCCGGCCGCTCAGCGAGCAGGACGTGGACCGGCTGGGGGCCATGGGCGTACTGGAGCGCCCCGCGAAGCCCGAGGCGCCCTTCCAGGTGGACCCGGGTCTGCTGCGGCTCGGGGTGGAGCTCCTGGACGTACCGATCGCCCACGAGACGATCCTGGCGGCACGGACGGTCCTCCTGGAGCACACCCGGTCGGCCGCCCATGAACTGACGCGCCTGTTCCGCGACGAGGTGTGGAACCCCTACCGGGAGCGGGAGTCGGACCCCGAGCATGTGAAGGCGATGAAGTCGCTCTCGGCCAATATGCAGCCGATGGTGCTCCAGGCCCTGCTGACAGCGTTCCAGCGGTCGCTGAAGGAGGAGCTGCGGGCCGCGTTCACCGCGAGCGAGGAGAAGTGAACGCGGCCCGTGGGGCAGCCGTCAGTCGTGGAAGGTCCCGCCCTTCTCCGCCTTCTCCACCAGGTACGCGGACGGCAGGAAGCGGTCTCCGTAGCGCTCGGCGAGCTGCCGCGCACGCGCCACGAAGCCGGGCAGGCCACCCTCGTAACCGTTGATGTACTGGAGCACGCCACCGGTCCACGCGGGGAAGCCGATGCCCATGATGGAGCCGATGTTGGCGTCGGCGACGGTCGTCAGGACGTTCTCCTCCAGGCAGCGGACGCTGTCCAGCGCCTCGGAGAAGAGCATCCGCTCCTTCATGTCCTCGAAGGGGATGTCGGTGCCGGGCTTCGTGAAGTGCTCACGCAGACCCGCCCAGAGCGCGCCCCGCCTGCCGTCCTCGCCGTACTCGTAGAACCCGGCTCCCCCGCTGCGTCCCGGCCGTCCGAACTCGTCGACCATCCGGTCGACGACCTCGTCCGCGGGGTGCGTGGCCCACGTGCCGCCCGCCTCCTCGACGGCGCGCCGGGTCTCGTTGCGGATCTTGCGGGGCAGCGTGAGCGTCAGCTCGTCCATGAGGGAGAGCACCTTGGCCGGGTAGCCGGCCTGCGCCGCCGCCTGCTCGACCGACGCGGGCTCGGCACCCTCGCCGACCATGGCGACGCCCTCGTTGATGAAGTGGCCGATGACGCGTGAGGTGAAGAAGCCGCGCGAGTCGTTGACGACGATCGGGGTCTTCTTGATCCGGCGCACCAGGTCGAAGGCGCGTGCCAGGGCCTCTTCGCCGGTCTTCTCGCCCTTGATGATCTCGACGAGCGGCATCTTGTCGACGGGCGAGAAGAAGTGCAGCCCGATGAAGTCCGCCGGGCGGGTGACCCCTTCGGCGAGCGCGGTGATGGGCAGCGTCGAGGTGTTGGAGCAGAGCAGCGCGTCGGGGTCGACGATGTCCTGGATCTCCTGGAACACCTTGTGCTTGAGCGCGGTGTCCTCGAAGACCGCCTCGATCACGGCGTCGCAGCCCGCGAGGTCGGCCGGGTCCCCGGTCGGGGTGATGCGGGCCAGCAGTTCGTCGCGCTTCGCCTCCGTGGTGCGGCCCCGGGAGAGCGCCTTGGCGAGGAGCTTCTCGCTGTACCCCTTGCCCTTGGCCGCCGCTTCGGCGGAGACGTCCTTGAGGACGACCTCGATGCCGGCGCGGGCGCAGGAGTAGGCGATGCCCGCGCCCATCATCCCGGCGCCGAGTACGGCCACCTTGCGGACCTGGCGCTCCTCGACGCCTGCCGGGCGGCTGGCGCCGGAGTTGACGGCCTGGAGGTCGAAGAAGAACGCCTGGATCATGTTCTTGGCGACCTGGCCGGTGACCAGCTCGGTGAAGTAGCGGGCCTCGATGGTCTGCGCGGTCTCGAAGTCGACCTGCGACCCCTCGACCGCCGCGGCCATGATGTTGCGGGGCGCGGGCATGGGCGCGCCCGCGAGCTGCTTCTTCAGGTTGGCCGGGAAGGCGGGCAGGTTGGCCGCGAACTTGGGGTGGGACGGGGTGCCGCCGGGGATCCGGTAGCCCTTGACGTCCCAGGGCTGCTGCGACTCCGGATGGGCGTCGATGAAGGCGCGGGCCTTGTCGAGCATCTCCTCACGGGTGGCGGCGACCTCGTGCACGAGGCCGTTCTCCAGCGCCCGCTGCGGGGTGTACTGGGTGCCCTGGAGGAGGACCTTCAGCAGCGCGTCGGTGATGCCCATCAGCCGTACGGTGCGGGTCACACCGCCGCCGGCGGGCAGCAGGCCGAGGGTGACCTCGGGCAGGCCGATACGGGAGCCGGGGGCGTCCAGCGCGATGCGGTGGTGGGCGGCGAGCGCGATCTCGTAACCGCCGCCGAGCGCGGCGCCGTTGACGGCGGCGACGACCGGCTTGCCGAGGGTCTCGATGCGGCGCAGGGAGTTCTTGATGGCGGTTCCGGCGTCGAATGCCGCCTGGGCGTTCTCGGGACCGATCCTGATCATGTCCTTGAGGTCGCCGCCCGCGAAGAAGGTCTTCTTGGCGGAGGTGTAGATGATGCCCCGGATGGAGTCCTTCTCGGCCTCCGCGCGCTCGGCGACGGCCGCGATGGACTCCTTGAAGCCCTGGTTCATGGTGTTGGCCGACTGGTTGGGGTCGTCGAGTACGAGGGTGACGACGCCGGTCTCGTCCTGTTCCCAGCGGATGGTCGTGCTCTCGGTCATTGCTGTTTCTCCGTAAGCAGGGGTGGCCGGGGACGGTCAGAGACGCTCGACGACGGTGGCGATGCCCATGCCGCCGCCGACGCAGAGGGTGGCGAGGCCGTAGCGCTTGTCCTGCCGCTCCAGTTCGTCGATGAGCGTGCCGAGGATCATCGCGCCGGTCGCGCCGAGCGGGTGGCCGAGCGCGATGGCGCCGCCGTTGACGTTGACCTTGTCGAGGCTCAGGCCCATGTCCCTGGCGAAGCGCAGGACGACGCCGGCGAAGGCCTCGTTGATCTCGACGAGGTCGATGTCGTCGATGGTGAGCCCGGCCTTGGCCAGTGCCTTGCGGGTGGCGGGGGCGGGCCCGGTGAGCATGATGGTCGGCTCGGAGCCGGACACGGCGGCGGAGACGATCCGCGCGCGCGGGGTGAGGCCGTAGCGCTCGCCGGTCTCCTTCGAGCCGATCGTGACGAGGGCGGCGCCGTCCACGATCCCGGAGGAGTTGCCCGCGTGGTGGACGTGGTCGATCTTCTCGACCCAGTGGTACTTCTGGAGGGCCACCGCGTCGAAGCCGCCCATCTCACCGATCGTCGCGAAGGACGGCTTGAGCGAGGCGAGGGAGTCGGCGGTGGTGCCGGGGCGCATGTGCTCGTCGTGGTCGAGGACGAGCAGGCCGTTGCGGTCCCTGACCGGGACGACGGAGCGGGCGAAGCGCTCCTCCTTCCAGGCGATCGCGGCGCGCTCCTGGGACAGGGCGGCGTACTCGTCGACGTCGCGCCGCGAGAAGCCCTCGATGGTGGCGATGAGGTCGGCGCCGATGCCCTGCGGGGCGAAGCCGGTCTCGAAGCTGGTCATCGGGTCCATGGCCCAGGCACCGCCGTCGGAGCCCATGGGCACCCGGGACATCGATTCGACCCCACCGGCCAGGACGAGGTCCTCCCAGCCCGAACGCACCTTGGCCGCGGCCAGGTTGACGGCCTCCAGGCCGGAGGCACAGAAGCGGTTCTCCTGTACGCCCGCGACGGAGTCCGGGAGTCCCGCGGCGATCGCGGCGATACGGGCGATGTCGGATCCCTGGTCCCCGAGCGGGCTGACGACGCCGAGGACGATGTCGTCGATGGCCGCCGGGTCCAAGCCGGGGAAGCGGTCACGGATCTCATGGATGAGGCCGACGACGAGGTCGATCGGCTTGGTGCCGTGCAGGGCGCCGTTGGCCTTGCCGCGCCCGCGCGGGGTGCGGATCGCGTCGTAGACGAATGCTTCGGTACTCAAGGCAGCTGCCTTTCGGGGTCGGTGCGGGGCGGGGAGGTCAGGAGAGCAGCGAGCGGCCGATGATCTCCTTCATGATCTCGGTCGTGCCGCCGTAGATGGTCTGGATGCGGCCGTCGGTGAAGGCCTTGGCGACCCGGTACTCCGTCATGTAGCCGTAGCCGCCGTGGAGTTGGAGGCAGCGGTCGGCGACGCGCTTCTGGAGCTCGGTGGCCCACCACTTGGCCATCGAGGCGTGGACGGCGTCGAGCGTTCCCTCGGAGTGGTCGACGATGCACCGGTCGAGGAAGGCCCGGGTGACGGCGCACTCGGTGGCCATCTCGGCGATCTCGAAGCGGATGTGCTGGAGCTTGGAGAGCGGACGCCCGAAGGCCTCGCGCTCCTTGACGTACTCGGTGGTGATCTCCAGGAGGTGTTCGGCGGCGGCGATCCCGGCGACCGCTATGCCCATGCGCTCCTGGGCCAGATTGGTCATGAGATGGATGAACGCGCCGTCGAGCTCGCCGAGGAGGTTCTCCTTGGGGACGCGTACGTCGTTGAAGAACAGCTCGGCGGTGTCCTGGGACTTCTGGCCGATCTTGTCGAGGTTGCGGCCCCGCTCGAAGCCTTCGGCGCCGCGCTCGACGACGAGCAGGGACAGGCCCTTCGCGCCGCCCTCCGGTGAGGTCTTCGCGACGACGATCACCAGGTCGGCGAGGATGCCGTTGGAGATGAAGGTCTTCGAGCCGTTGAGGAGCCAGTGGTCGCCCTTGTCCTCGGCGCTCGTGCGGATGCCCTGGAGGTCGGAGCCCGCGCCGGGTTCCGTCATGGCGATGGCGGTGACGGTCCCGCCGCTGCAGAAGCCGGGCAGCCAGCGCCGCTTCTGCTCCTCGGTGGCGAGGCCGGTGAGGTAGGGGCCGATGATGTCGTTGTGCAGGCCGAGCGCCAGCCCGGAGACCCCGGCCCGGGTGAACTCCTCCGCGAGGACGGCGCTGTAGCGGAAGTCGGTGGTGCCACCGCCGCCGTACTCCTCGGGGACGGCGAGCCCCAGCAGTCCCTGGCGGCCGGCCGCGAGCCAGGCCTCGCGGGAGACGATGCCGTCCTTCTCCCACTGCTCGTAGTGCGGGAGGACCTCCTTGGCGAGGAAGGTGCGGACGGTCTCGCGGAACGCGTCGTGCTCTTCGGTGAAGATCTGCCGCTGCACTTCAAGCCCCCTGGAGCCAGTTCTTGACGGTGGAGATCAGCCGCGCCGGCTCGGGACCGACGGGGGTGACGTTGAGCATGGTGACGCCGGCCTCGCGGAAGGCCTCGATGCGGTCGCGTACGTACCCCTCGGGGCCGCAGAGCGTCATGAGCTCGCAGAACTCGTCCGGGACGGCCGCCTCGGCCTCCCTCTTCTTCCCGGAGAGGTAGAGCTCCTGGATGGTGGCGGCCTCCTTCTCGTAGCCGTAGGCGACGGCGAGGTCGTTGTAGAAGTTCTTGCCGGGCGCGCCCATGCCGCCGACGTAGAGCGCGATCTGCGGACGGGCGAGATCGCGGACGGCGGCGGCGTCGTCGCCGATGGCCAGCAGGCCGCCCGCGACGGTCTGCATCGGGCCGAGCGACGGGTCGCGCTTCGCCGCGCCCTCGGCCAGGGCCGTGCCCCAGACCTGCTGGGCCTTCTCCGGGATGTAGAGGGTGGGCAGCCAGCCGTCGGCGATCTCGGCGGTCAGCCGGACATTGGCCGGGCCGAGGGAGGCGACGTAGAGGGGGATGGTGTCGCGCACCGGCCGGGTCAGGATCTTCAGCGGCTTGCCGAGCTTGCCGCCCTTCTCCTTCGGCAGGGGCATGTCGGTGATGCCGTGGTGGTCGATGACCTCGCGGCGCCAGATCCGGCGGCAGAGCTCGACGGTCTCGCGGGTCCGGCCGAGCGGTCTGTCGTACGGCTTGCCGTGCCAGCCCTCCACGACCTGCGGGCCCGAGGCGCCGAGGCCGAGCAGGGCGCGGCCGCCGGACACGGCGTCGAGCCCGGCGCCGGTCTGGGCGATGAGGGCGGGGGTGCGGGAGTAGACGTTGAGGATCGCCGCGCCGATCTTCAGGCGTTCGGTGCGGGCGGCGAGGTATCCCATGAGGGTGGGCGAGTCGAAGCCGTACGCCTCGGCGACCCATACGGCGTCGAGTCCGGCGGACTCGAGTTCCGCGACCTCGTCGCAGGCGGCGCGCGGATCGCCCGCGTAGTTCAGCGGCAGGGAGAGTTCCATCAGCCGGTCGTTTCCTTCCCGGTGGTCAGCAGGCCCGGCAGGCCCCAGTCCGCGGCGACGGCCTCGGTGTCGGCTCCGGGCAACGCGGGCGCGCTGCGTACGGAGACGGGCGTCGCGGAGAAGCGGGGCGCGGGCGCGGGCTGGGTGAGTCCGCTGTGCTCCACGTAGGTGGAGCGGGCGGCGAGGTGGGGGTGGCGGGGCGCCTCACGGAGCGAGAGGACGGGAGCCACACAGGCGTCCGTCCCCTCGAAGATCTCGGTCCACTCGGCGCGTGTACGGGTGCTGAACCGGTCGGCGACCAGGGCGCGCAGCTCCTCCCAGCGTCCGAGGTCGTTGCGGTCGGGGGCCTCGTCCCCGAGTCCGAGGAGCCCGGCGAACTCCTCGTAGAAGCGTGGCTCCAGGGCCCCGACCGCCATGTACCCGCCGTCGGAGGTCTCGTAGGAGCCGTAGAAGGGGCAGCCGCCGTCGAGCAGGTTGGTGCCGCGCCGGTCCTGCCAGCTGCCGGCCGCCAGCATGCCGTGGATCATCGTGGCGAGATGGGCCGCCCCGTCGACGATGGCCGCGTCGACGACCTGCCCGGTCCCGCCGGGGGTACGGGCGTGCTGGAGGGCGGCGAGCACGCCGACGACGAGGTAGAGCGAGCCGCCCGCGTAGTCGCCGACCAGATTGGCGGGGACGGTGGGGGGCTCGCCGGATCTGCCGATCATGGACAGGGTCCCTGTGAGGGCGATGTAGCCGATGTCGTGTCCTGCCCGCTCGGCCAGCGGCCCGTCCTGGCCCCAGCCGGTCATCCGCCCGTAGACGAGCCGCGGATTGCGTTCCAGGCAGGCGTCCGGGCCCACCCCGAGGCGTTCGGCGACGCCCGGCCGGTAGCCCTCGATCAGGACGTCGGCGCGCTCGACGAGGTCGAGGACCTGCCCGGCTCCGCCCTCGGCCTTCAGATCGACGAGGACCGATCGCTTGTTGCGGTTGGTGAGGTCGAAGGCGGGTTCGATGCCGATGACCGAACCTCCCGGCCGGTCGACACGCACCACGTCGGCGCCGAGGTCGGCGAGGAGCATCGCGGCGAACGGCCCCGGGCCGATGCCCGCCAGTTCGACGACGCGCACCCCGGTGAGTGGGCCCTGCGGCCCGCGTCCTGTCGTTGCCATCAAGCCCCCAGCGGTGTGACACAACTGATGTAACATCGATGATGCTAAGAACGGACCGCGCTCCGCACAACCCTTTTGGCCGAGCAAGCGCTTAGTTCCTTCTCCGGGATCCTCTCGCACCGAGGCCCTCCCCCGGCGGCACGGCACAACGAATGCCTCCGCTACCCTCTGCCTGCTACATCGGCGCCGGCGCAGGCGGAGGCACTCATGAACAGGCAGAGCGGGGCAGAACGCCCTTATGACGTCGTCCTTTTCGGAGCCACCGGCTTCGTCGGGGCGCTCACGGCCGAATATCTCGCGGCGCACGCGCCGGACGGCTGCCGCTGGGCCCTGGCGGGCCGCAGCCGCGCCAAGCTGGAACAGCTGCGCGAGCGCCTCGCCGCACGGCACCCGCACTGCGCGGACCTGCCGCTGCTGACGGCCGACGCGGACGACGCCGACGCCCTGCGCGAACTCGCCGGGTCCACGCACGTCGTGGCGTCCACGGTCGGACCGTACGTCTGGTACGGCGAGAAGCTGGTTGCCGCCTGCGCGGAGGCCGGGACCGACTACACCGACCTCACCGGAGAGGCGGAGTTCGTCGACCGCATGTACCTGGAGCACGACGCCCGGGCCCGCGAGACGGGGGCGCGCCTGGTGCACGCCTGCGGCTTCGACTCCGTACCGCACGACCTCGGCGCCTACTTCACGGTCCAGCAGCTTCCCGAGGGAGTGCCGCTCACCGTCGACGGCTACGTCCGCACCAACGCGGTCTTCTCCGGCGGCACGTTCGCCTCGGCGCTCACCGCGATGGGCCGTGGCGCGCAGATGGCACGGGCGGCGCGGGAACGGCGCCTGCACGAGCCGCGCCTGGTCGGCCGCAGGGCCCGCGCCCCGCAGGGAGCACCGCACTTCAGCCCGGAGACCGGCACCTGGGCACTGCCGCTGCCGACCCTGGACCCCCGGGTGGTGGAGCGGTCCGCGCGAGGGCTGGAGCGCTACGGCCCCGACTTCCGCTACCGGCACTTCGCCTCGGTGAAGCACCTGCCGGTGGCGCTCGGCGGCACGGCGGCGACGGTCCTGCTGGCGGGGGCCGCCCAGATCCCCGCCGCGCGCAACTGGCTGTCCGCCCGGGTCGAGCCGGGCACCGGCCCCGACGAACAGCGCAGGAAGCGCAGCTGGTTCACGGTCCGCTTCATCGGGGAGGGCGACGGCCGACGGGTCTGCACGGAGGTGTCGGGCGGCGACCCGGGCTACGACGAGACGGCGAAGATGCTGGCCGAAGCGGCTCTGGCGCTCGCCCTCGACGATCTGCCGGCGACGTCGGGTCAGGTCACGACGGCCGTGGCGATGGGCGACGCACTGCTGGAGCGGCTGACGGCTGCCGGGCTGCGCTTCCGGGTCGCGGCGGTGCGCTGACCCGGAGGGCGCGCCCGCACGTGGGTCAGAGCATCCAGGACGCCAGTGTGACGACCATGGACACGGTCCAGCCGGCGCCCGCGAGGACGCCCAGGGTCATACCCACGGCGACGCCGCGCTGGGAGAGACGTACGGTTCCGGTGCTCATCTGAGGTGCGTGGTGGTCGATCATGTGTACCAGCCTGCCCCTGATGTTCGACAAACAACATCCGTATTTGTACTCAGTCGGCAACAGATCCCTGAGCGAGGGCCTCTCAGCCGATCGCTTCCCTCAGGGCGGCCCGGCAGAGGGCGTCCGCCCTGCGTGTGGTCTCCGGCTGACGGAAGTCGCGTGCCAGCGCGAGCGTATGGGCGCAGGCGTTGTCCAGGCCGGTGCGGTGGCCGACGGAGACGAAGACGGGTTTCGTGTCGTCCTGCGTGCGCAGGGCCCGGCCCACCTCCTCGTCCCCGTCCATGAGCGGGGTGAAGTCACCGCGCCGGGGGCCGGGTTGTTCGTAGCGGAAGGTGAAGGGGTTCTTCGCCACGCCGATGACCGGCAGGCCGGTGAGGACTCCGAGATGGCTGGCGAGCCCGAACCTGCGCGGGTGGGCCCGCCCGTAGCCGTCGCAGACGACGAGCCCCGGGTCGACCGGCAGGCCCTCCAGCGCCGCCAGGACGGCCGGTATCTCCCGGAAGGCGAGGAGGCCGGGGACGTACGGAAACGTCACGGTGCCGTTGGCGGTGGAGCGGGCGACGACCTCCAGGGTCGCGGCGTCCAGGACGACGGCGGCCGCGACGACGAGGTCGCGCTCGTCGTCGTACGCGACGTCGACGCCGGTGACCCGGCCGGCACCGGGCGGCGGCCCCGGCTCGTCCAGCACCACCTGCGCACGCAGCGCGTCCTGCGCGGCGCGGGCTTCGGCCTCGTCGGCGGGCATCCGGAACGTCGTCATGACCGGTCAGTCTAGGCACCGGTAGCCTGGCGATCATGTTCGTACTCGAGTTGACCTACACCGCACCGGTCGAGCGCGTCGACGCCCTCATGACGGAGCACGTGGCCTGGCTGGACGCGCGGTACGCGGCCGGGGTGTTCATCGCGTCGGGGCGCAAGAACCCCCGCGACGGCGGTGTGATCCTGGCGGTGGGTGAGGACCGTGCGGAGATCGAGAGGATCGCGGCCTCCGATCCCTTCGCGGCGCACGGGGTGTGCACCTACCGGATCACGGAGTTCCTCGCGACGAAGACCGCCGACGCGCTCGCACCGTACCGGCAGCAGCAGCCCGGCTAGGGTCCCTCCCGTGTCCGCCGGGCGGATGACACCCCTACTGCCCGGCGGCGCGCGTGGTGAGGTCCTCGTCCGTGATGGGGCGGACCACCCGGCAAGGCGTGCCGAGCGCGACGGTCATCGCGGGAATGCTGCGGCTGACGACACTGCCGGCACCGATGACGGACCCGTATCCGATGCGGACGCCGGGCAGGACCACCACGTTGCTGCCGATCCACACCTTGTCCTCGATCACGATCGGTTCGGAGAACCGCCCGAAGTCGGCACGGCGCGAGGGATGCACCGGGTGTCCCGTCGTCGTCAGGGTCACGCCCGGAGCGATCATGACGTCGTCGCCTATGTGGATGTCCACGTCATCGACGCACGTCAGGTTGACGTTCCCGAAGAAGTCGTCGCCGATATGGACGTTGCTGCCGAACGCGGCGTTGAACGGCGGCAGCAGCACCGTGCGTTCACCGACCGAACCGAAGATCTCGACGAGCAGCGACCGGCGCCTCTCCGCCCGGTTCGGGGGTGTCAGGTTGTACTCGAAGATCTGCTCCGCGCGGCGCCGAGGGGCCAGGAAGGCCGCTTCCGACTCGGTGTAGACGAGCCCCTTGGCGATCCGGGCCAGAACTTCGTCCTCATGAGCATCCGCCACAGCGAATCGGTCCTTTCATCAGATTTTCCGGGGCCGGGCTCTATCGCAGCCGCGCGACCCGGCCCTTCTCGCCCGACGCCCAGCAGCCGCCGTCCGGGGCGCAGTCGACCGTGTCGTACGAACCGGTGTCCACGGTCAGCCAGGTACGCCCGCCGTCCCGCGTGACGTCGGTGCCCGTCGGCCCCACGGCGAGCGCCGAGCCCCGGCTGTGGGGCAGCCAGGCGACGCCCGAGCGGTAGGCGGGCGGCGGGGTGGCCGCGCTCCGCCAGCTCCGGCCGCCGTTCCCGGTGACGGACGCGGCGTCCGGCGACGCCTCCTCCGCGCGGTAGTCGCCGCCGACCGCGATGCCGTGCGTACGGTCCCGGAAGGCGAGGCCGAACACGCCTCGCGCCGGGTCCCCCGCCGGGATGCGCGCCCCGGCTTCCGTCCAGGTCAGGCCGCGGTCGGCGGAGTGCAGCACCCGGGCGGCCGCCGCGCCGCCGGTGGCGAGCCAGACGTCCTCGCGGCCCGAGCTGACGAGGCACTGCCCGCTCGCCGCGAATCCGGCCTCGCCGGGCTGCGCCGCGGGCATCCCGGCATCGGGCAGCACCCGCCAGTTACGCCCGCCGTCCGAGGTCGACAGGATGCGGAACTTCCCGTCCACCGGGTCGCTCATCGCGACACCGTGACGGCTGTCGAAGAAGGTCAGACAGTCGTAGAAGGCGCGGGCGTCGCTGTTGCGGAAGGACTCGGTCCAGGTCGCGCCCCCGTCCTCGGTACGGAAGACACGGGAGGCCTCGCCCTCGCCGATGGCCAGGGCCACCGCACGCCGCCGGTCGAAGGCCTCGACATCCCGGAACTCCAGCCCGGCGGCGTCGTCCGGCGAGACGTCGCGCCAGTGGCGTCCACCGTCCGTCGTGCGCAGCACCGTGCCCCCGGAGCCCGCGACCCATGCGGCGTCGCGGCCCACGGCGGCGAGACCGCGGAAGCGCGCGTCCGTGCCCGTCGCGGTGAGCGTCCATTCCGGCTTCCGGTCCTCGTGCCCGGCCGGAGTGGCGTGCGCCGAAGGTGCGGCCAGTGCGGCGGTCACCGCCGCCCCGCACAGGAGCGGTGCGATCAGCCGTCTCGTCTTCCCCATGGCCCTCATGGCGCTGGAAGCTAACCCACCGGTGGACGCGCGTCCAGGGTGCACCGCCCCGAACGGGGCAGTTGATCTGAGGGAGACCGGGCGGTGACGCAGCTCACGCCGCCCCCCGGTGCACGGATTCAGGCGTTCCGACGTCTACTCCAATGCCGGGAACCGTTCGTCCGAGGCGAGAGGGAGCAGGTCTTGTCCAGCGTTATCGAGCAGTCCGTGCAGGCCCGTATGGTCGCGTCCGCGCCGCGTATGGAGACTCTGCCCGCCACACTGCACTACGACCGCAGGGACCCTTTCGCCGTCCGCATGGCGTTCCCGGCCCCCGCGACCCTCGAAGGCACCGAGGTGTCCTGGGAGTTCTCGCGTGAGCTGCTCGCCACCGGCATGGACGCGCCGGCCGGCCTCGGTGACGTCCGGGTCCGGCCGTTCGGATACGACCGTACGGTGCTGGAATTCCACGCGGTCGAGGGCATCGCCATGGTCCATGTCCGGACGTCCGAGCTGCGTCGCTTCCTGAAACGGGCGCAGGAGCTGGTCCCCGTGGGGGACGAGTACCGCTTCATGGACCTGGACGGCGATCTGAGCGACCTCCTGGGCGGGTCCGCCTGAGACGACGGCCCGTCCTCCTGGAGCGCCTCCGGAATTCGGTTGCGTGGCCACGGGCCGGCTCGTAGCGTCGTCGATGCCCCTGTTGTCGTCGGATCGGAGAAGGACGTTGCTCCACATCTGAGGTGTCCGCATTCCGCGCCGCGTGCCCTGCCGCACGCGTGCCCTGCGTGACCCCAGTGTCCGAGCCGTTCTCCGTGTTTCCTCGACGCAGCCGGGAGGCCCTTGTGCCTGCATCCACCACACATATTCACTGCACCTCACTCTCGTTCGCCTGGCCCGACGGGAGCGAGGTCTTCGATGACTTCCAACTGGCCGTAGGCCCCGGCCGGACCGGGCTGATCGGTCTCAACGGCTGCGGCAAATCCACTCTGTTGCGGCTGATCGCCGGTGAACTCGCGCCGACGGCGGGACACATCGCCACGGCCGGCGACATCGGCTACCTCCCCCAGGACCTCGTCCTGGACGTCGCCCTGCGGGTGGACGAGGTGCTGGATGTCGCCACGACGCGGGCGGCACTCCACGCCATCGAGGCGGGAGATGCCCGCGAGGAGCACTTCGCCGCCGTCGGGGACGACTGGGACGTCGAGGAGCGCGCCCGGGCCGTGCTCGACCAGCTCGGCCTGTCCGCCATCGGTCTCGACCGGACCGTCGGCGAGCTCTCCGGCGGCGAGTGCGTGCTGCTGCGCCTGGCCGCCCTGCTGCTGGCACGCCCTTCCGTCCTGCTGCTGGACGAGCCGACCAACAACCTCGATCTGTACGCCCGCGGGCAGCTGTACGACGCGGTCGACGCCTGGACCGGTGTGCTGGTCGTGGTCAGTCACGACCGGGCGCTGCTGGAGCGGGTGGAGCGGATCGCGGATCTCCGCGACGGCGCGGTCACCTGGTACGGCGGCAGCCTGTCGGCGTACGAGCGGGCTCTGGCCGTGGAGCAGGAGGCGGCCGAGCGGATGGTGCGGGTCGCGGAGGCCGACGTACGACGGCAGAAGCGCGAACTCGCCGACGCCCACGTCAAACTGTCCCGGCGCAAGCGGTACGGGCAGAAGATGTGGGACACCAAGCGCGAGCCGAAGGCCGTGATGGGCCAGCGCAAGCAGACAGCCCAGGAGTCGGCCGGCAAGCACCGCATCATGCACACCGAACGGCTGGCGGACGCGGAGGAGCGCCTCGACGAGGCGGTCGAGGCGGTACGGGACGACGAGGTGATCCGGATCGAACTGCCGCACACCAAGGTGCATCCGGGCAGCGACGTGCTGCTGCTCCGCGACCTCGAGCTCCTCCACGGGGCGCGGGTGCCGGGCGAGTGGGAGCTCCGCGGTCCGGAGCGGATCGCGCTGATCGGCCGCAACGGGGCGGGGAAGACGACGCTGCTGCGCACGGTCGCGGGCGAGCTTGGCCCGGTGTCGGGCGAGGCCGGCGCCCAGGTGCCGGTGGGTTTCCTGCCGCAGCGTCTCGACGTCCTCGACGACGCGCTGTCCCTGGTGGACAACGTGGCACGCTTCGCCCCCGGCACCACGGACAACGGCATCCGGGCGAGGCTGGCACACTTCCTCTTCAAGGGCGGGCGCGCGGACCGTCCCGCCGGGACGCTCTCGGGCGGCGAACGTCTCCGGGCGACGCTCGCGGCGCTGCTGCTGGCCGACCCGGCGCCCCGGCTGCTGATGCTGGACGAGCCGACGAACAGCCTCGATCTGTCCGGCGTGCACCGCCTGACGTCGGCGCTGGCGGCGTACCAGGGAGCGCTGATCGTGGCGAGCCACGACATGCCGTTCCTGAAGTCGCTGGGGATCACCCGGTGGCTGCTGCTGGACGAGGACGGACTCCGGGACACCGCCCCCGGGCAGCTGCCGGGGGTCGGGGGTGAGGGTGCCTGACTTGTCCCCTCCAATGCACTCATGACCTGCATGGATAACAGCGTGTGAGCGCACACTGCGAGGGCCGGGCTTGGCCGCGGCCTTACCGCCGCCTTAACCTACGGTCACGTAACCTACGAAGCCGTAGGTAATTCTCCCGTCCCCAGGAGCCCCCGTGACGATCACCTCTCCCCACACAGGCAGTTCGAAGGCGTGGACCGACGCCCAGCTGCTGTACGCGCTGGAAGAGGTGGTGGAGAAGGAACTCAACCGCCATCTCAAGGTCGCCAAGGACTGGATGCCCCACGAGTACGTGCCGTTCTCCGACGGCCGTAACTTCCCCGGCCTCTTCGAGGACGGGGAGGCGTGGGAGACCGGCCAGTCCAAGGTCACCGACATCGGACGTATCGCCCTCGTCGTGAACCTGCTGACCGAGGACAACCTCCCCAGCTACCACCACGAGATCGCCTCCCTCTTCGGCCGTGACGGCGCCTGGGGCACCTGGGTGCACCGCTGGACCGCGGAGGAGGGCAGGCACGGCATCGTGATGCGCGACTACCTGCTCACCTCGCGCGCCGTGGACCCGGACAAGCTGGAGCAGTTCCGCATGGCGCACATGGCGGAGGGCTTCGAGTCCGACAACCGGCACTCCATGCTGCACTCCGTGGCGTACGTAGCGTTCCAGGAGCTCGCGACCCGCGTCTCGCACCGCAACACCGGCCACCAGTCGGGCGACCCCGTCTGCGACCGGATGCTGGCGCGGATCGCGACCGACGAGAACCTGCACATGGTCTTCTACCGCAACCTGCTGGGCGCGGCTTTCGAACTCGCCCCGGACCTCACGATGCAGTCCGTGCGCGACGTCGTCGTCAACTTCCGGATGCCCGGCCACGGCATGCCCGGCTTCGAGCGAGCCGCCGCGCAGATGGCGATCGGCGAGATCTACAACATGCGGATCCACCACGACGACGTGATCCAGCCCGTCCTGCGCTACCTGAAGGTCCTCGACATCGACGCCCTCGGCCCGGAGGGCCTCAAAGCGCAGGAGGAGCTCGGGCTGTACATGAACGGCCTGGACAGCGAGGCCGCGAAGTTCGACGAGAAGCTGGCGAACCGCAAGGCCCGCATGGCGGCCCGGGCCGCCCAGGGCTGATCCGCGCGGTACATCCGCCCGGCCGGGCTCGGGATCCGCTCCCCGACCCGCCGGACAGCGGCGGCGCACGCATCACGCGTGCGCCGCCGCCGCGCGTTCACACGGCCCCCACAGCACATCCAGGCTGTCCCCACAGCTTTACGGAACGTACTCTGTGCCGGGTGAAACCAGTGACGCGTCTTGTTCTTCTCGGTGCACCGATCGCCGTCGCCGCTTCGATCCTGTTCAGCGGTGGCGACTCGGAACCGCCCACCGTCGTCCGGCAGGCACCCGGGAAGACCGGAACGGCGACACCGGCCGCGGCGGAGCAGGCCGACGAGCACGCCGACGAGATCGACGCCCTGCCGCCCGGCCTCGCCGCCCCGGCGATGAAGGAGACCGCGTCCCGGCTGGTGGCCAGCGCGGAGGCGTCCACCCTGGACTGGCGCAGCCAGTACGGGGCGATCGAGGACGTGGGCGACGGCACCGGCTACACCGCCGGCATCATCGGTTTCTGCTCCGGCACGAACGACATGCTGCAACTGGTCGAGGCGTACACCGAGGAGCATCCGGACAATCCGCTGGCCACGTACCTCCCCGCCCTGCGCTCGGTGGACGGCACCGATTCGCACGAGGGCCTGGATCCGGGCTTCACCGACGCCTGGCACAGGGCCGCGGAGGACCCGGCGTTCCGGAAGGCCCAGGACGCGACGCGCGACAGCCTGTACTTCGAGCCCGCGGTCCGTCTGGCGAAGATGGACGGCCTCGGCACCCTGGGGCAGTTCGTCTACTACGACGCGATGGTTCTGCACGGGCCCGGTGTCGAGGCGGACGGTTTCTACGGCATCCGTGACGCCGCGATGGCCTCGGCGGACACGGCCGCGGAGGGCGGCGACGAGACGGCGTACCTGAACGCCTTCCTCGACGAGAGCCGGTCGGCGATCAAGGCCCGGAAGTTTCAGCGCGACACGACCCGGATCGACACAGCACAGCGGCTCTTCCTCCGCGAGGGAAATCTCGGACTGGAGAAGCCGCTGGTGTGGCAGGTGTACGGCGAGACCTTCCGGATCCCCTGACGGGAACAGCCTCTCGCCCCGGTGTTCAGCCGCGGTCGGACCGGCCTCTGCGCAGCCGGTCCCGCTCCTTCTCGGAGAGCCCTCCCCAGACGCCGAAGCGCTCGTCGTGGGCGAGTGCGTACTCCAGGCAGGCCACCCGGCCCTCGCAGGCGTTGCACAGCTGCTTGGCCTCGCGGGTGGAGCTGCCCGGCGCCGGGAAGAAGAACTCGGGGCCGGCTTGCGCGCACAGCGCGGTCTCCTGCCAGGCGAGCTCGTCGGGGTCGGTCATGGTGTTGGTCGGCATGCGCCACACGGTGCCCGGTCGCGATAAACAAGTGATCAACGATTGTTCAACGGCAGGCCGGTCCGGGGCCTGCCGCCTCTCCCGGCCCGGTCCGTCCTACCCCATGGGTGCCGGCTTGATCACCGCGAACGCCGCACCCGCGGGATCGGCGAAGGTGGCGATCCGTCCGACCTCCGGCACGTCCGTGGCCGGCATGGTGACCCGGCCGCCGAGCCGCTCCACCCCGGCGACCGCCGCGTCGGTGTCGTCCACGGCGAAGTACGGCAGCCAGTGCGGCCCGGCGTCGGCCTGGGCGGGCACCGCGTCGAGGGGCACGATCCCTCCGAAGGAGGAGTCGACGCTCTTGCTGCCGGCGGGCTGGATCATCGTGTAGGTGCCGCTGGGGTACGACATCTCGTCGGTCTGCCAGCCGAGGACGGTGTGGAAGAACGCGGCCGCCGCGGGGACGTCCGGGGTGTACAGCTCGGACCAGATCAGCGCACCCGGCTCCATGATCATGCCGAGGCCGGTGTTCGTCCCGGGCTGCCAGACGCCGAAGTACGCCCCGGTGCTGTCCGTGAAGCCGCCCATGCGCCCGTAGTCGAGCACGTCCATCGGAGGAAACGCGGCGGTGCCCCCGGCCTGCTCGACCGTCCTTGCGGTGGCGTCGGCGTCGGGGGTCTGGAAGTACACCGACCAGGCGGGCTTCCCCTGGTCCTCCGGCACGGTCATCACACCGGCGACGGTCTTGCCCCGCAACTGGTACATCCCGTAGCCACCGGTCTCGGGGCCGCCGGCCACCAGGTCCCAGCCGAAGAGGCCGTTGTAGAAGGTGGTTGCCGCGTCGATGTCGGGGGTCCCGAGGTCGATCCAGTTGGGGGCGCCGGTTACGAAGGCCGGGTCGAGCATGGTGTGCTCCTCGGGCGGAATCCGTGTCTCACGCGTTTGTTCACGCCAGACGTCCTGACCCTCCGAGTCTTGCACCGGGCACTGACAACCGCAGCCCCGGCGGGCCGGCCGGGCTGCCGGGGGCTCAGCGCGTGACACCCAGCGCCGGTAGTACCGTTCCGCGACTCGGCAGGCCTCCCGGTGAGGTGCGGCGCCGCCCCGCGCCCGTGGCACGATGGGAGGCGCCCGGGGAGGCACGGCCGCCGGTCACGGAGGGGCCACGGGGACAGAAGGACGTACATGACGGGAAGAACGCCGGCGGGCCGGACGCCGACGGGCAGAGCCGCACGTGAGCTGCTCCACGACGCCCAGGCGCTCGCCGGAACGGCCCTCGCCGTGCTGGACGATCACCGCAGCGCCGTCGGGGCCGCGCACGCCGCGCTCACCCCCCTGCTGGACTCCCTCATCGCTCTCGAGCTGGCCGCCATCCCCGCCTCCCGGCTGGCGGACGTCACGGAGGGCCGGCTGCGGCTCGGCGCGCTGGAACAGGCCGGGTACAGGACGGTCGGCCGCGTCCACGGGGCGGGGCGTTACGAGCTCCGCCAGATCCCCGGTGTCGGTGCGCAGACGGCGGATCAGGCGCTGGCCGCCGCGCGGCAGATCGCGCACGCGGTCCGGGACACCGTCGCCGTACGGATAGACATGGACGCGTCGGACGCGGCGACGAACACGCTGCTCGTCGCCCTGCACCGGCTGGTGGAGGGTGGCCCCGACGTGCGCCGGGCGGTCGACGCAGCCCGGCGTCTGACCGCGGAGCTGGAACCGCTGCTCGTGGCGGCGGCGCCGGCGCGGAGCCGTCTGCGGATGCTGTTCTCGGGACGGGCCGCCGGTGCCCGGGTTCCGGCCGCCGTCGCCTCCGTACGGGAGGTGGTGCGGGACGCGGACGCACGCGGGCTCCGGACCCTGTTCGGGCAGGTCTCCGTCGACCTGCTGCGCGGTCCCGCGTCGGAGGCGGAGGTCTGGGTCGACTTCGAGCTGCGCTCGGCCGAGTACTACAGCCTGCTCGCCGAGCTGTCCGGCAGCGGACCTGACCGGGACGCGGCCGAGGGGTTCCTGCCTGCCGGGATCGCGGACCGGGTCCGCGGGCTGCGGCTCGACGACACGTGCCTGCGGGTCTCGTTGCGCGGCTACCAGTCCTTCGGAGCGCGCTTCGCGCTGGCCCAGAAGCGGGTGATCCTGGGCGACGAGATGGGGCTCGGCAAGACCGTGCAGGCCATCGCCGCGCTGGCTCATCTCGCGGCCGGGGGCGAGAAGCACTTCCTGGTGGTGTGCCCGGCGAGCGTCCTGATCAACTGGCGGCGGGAGATCACCGCCCGCTCGACCCTGCGGGCCGTGCCGGTGCACGGCCCGGAGCGGCAGGGGGCGTTCGGCGAGTGGTGTGAGCGGGGCGGGGTCGCCCTGACCACCTTCGACGCGCTGTCCACCCTGCCGGAAGGCCCGGAGTCCGGGGTCAGACCGGGCATGGTGGTGGTGGACGAGGCCCACTTCGTGAAGAACCCCGAGACCCGGCGCTCCCGGGCCGTGGACGGCTGGACGCGGCACACCGAACGGGTGCTGTTCCTGACCGGCACCCCGATGGAGAACCGGGTCGAGGAGTTCCGGAGCCTCGTGCGGCAACTGCGGCCCGAGCTGGCACCGCTCGTCACCTCCACACACGGCGTCGCCGGCTCCCACGCGTTCCGCAGGGCCGTCGCACCCGCCTATCTGCGGCGGAACCAGGACGACGTGCTGAGCGAACTCCCGGCGCTGGTGCGGGCCGACGAGTGGGAGGAGTTCTCCCCCGCCGACCTGGAGGCGTACCGCGAGGCGGTCGGCTCGGGGCACTTCATGCGGATGCGCCGCGCCGCCTACGCCCGCCCCGAGACGTCGGCGAAGCTGAACCGGCTGCGCGAGCTCGTCGCGGAGGCCGAGGCCAACGGGCTGAAGGTCGTGGTCTTCTCGTACTTCCGTGAGGTGCTCCGGACCGTCCGGGAGGCCCTGGGCGAAGGGGTGTTCGGTCCGGTCTCCGGAAGCCTCCCGGCGGCCCGCCGGCAGGAACTCGTCGACCACTTCGGCGCGGTGGACGGCCACGCGGTGCTGCTGAGCCAGATACAGGCCGGCGGCGTCGGTCTGAACATCCAGGCGGCGTCGGTGGTCATCCTCTGCGAGCCGCAGATCAAGCCGACGATGGAGCACCAGGCGGTGGCCAGGGCTCACCGCATGGGGCAGATACGGACCGTGCGGGTCCACCGGCTCCTCGCGGCGGACAGTGTGGACCAGCGGATGCTGGACATCCTGGCGCGCAAGGACCGGCTCTTCGACGCGTACGCGCGGCGCAGCGATCTCGCCGAGGCGACGCCTGACGCCGTCGACGTGTCGGACGGGGCCCTCGCCCGGCGCATCGTCGAGGAGGAGCAGCAGCGGATGGCGGCCGGGGCCTGACCCGGGCCGGCCGCCCCCGTGTGCCGGCCGGTCTCAGTGTGCGTGCTCCTCTGCCGCGCCTGCCGCGTGGTGCGGCGGGTCGTAACCCGGCACCGTGCCGTCCGCCTTGGCGACGAGCAGCAGACCGGCCATCCCCATGTCGGAGTGGCTCTGGACGTGGCAGTGGTACATCCAGGCGCCGGCTCCCACGTGTTCGCCCGCGATGATCTGGAAGCCGAATGAGTCGGCCGGACCGCAGATCTTCGTGTCGACCACTCGGCTGGGGTCCTCGGGGCCGGTGAGCAGCCCCGTCCTGTTGTCCGCCCAGCGGTGCCCGTGAATGTGGAACGTGTGGTAATACTCGCCGTGCGTGATCATCACGACCTCGACCCGGTCGCCCACGGTGGCCTCGAAGTTCGGGCTCTCGTGGGCCGCCTTGTTGTTGATGGTCATGTCGTTGAAGACGATCGTGATCGTCTTGTCCGGCAGGACATCTCCCTTGCGGCGTACGACGAGTGGCCCGTACAGCCCCTTGCGGATGCCGCCCGTGCCGTGGTCCGTGCCGACCACGTGGTCGTGGTAGTGCCAGTAACCGGCGCTCCCCGCCTGCCAGGTGCCGTCCTTGCGGCGGCCGGGGGCGTGGGTGCGCCAGGTGTACGTCCGGGTGCCGCCGGGTTCGACATGGCTGCGGTTCATCCGGGTGCCGTCGCTCGCGATGTCGTAGTCGACGCCGTGCACATGGAGGCTGGCGTCGACGTCCGTGGTGTTCTCGAATTCGATGTGCAGCGTGTCGCCCTCGGTGATCTCGATGAGCGGTCCGGGGATCGACGCCTTGCCCTTCTCGAATCCGTATCCGAGCTGACCGTCCGCCAGTTTCTCCGCGTACAGCTTGAGATGGCGGACTGCGCCGCCCGCGGGGGCCGTCTTCGCGGGGTTCTCCGCGGAGGTGGCCTGCACGGCGCCGAGTGACATCGATGTCACGCCGGTTGCCGCCGCCACCCCGCCGCCCACCAGCATCCGGCGGTTGAAGGTCCTTCGGTCCATGTCGAACTCCCCACTGCGAGACGGAAACTGACGCGCTGCTCCCCTGGACGGCCCACACGGTAGCCGTGGGCCGTTGGTTTATCCACACTCAGGACAAAGTTCGTTCGATTGCTGCCATACCTATTGGCGAGCCACGAAAAGAGGTCTAGCTTCGTGCGCTGTCGCAGTGACCACAGAGGCGCGGTGACAAGAGAAGTGACCAGAGAAGTGACCAAGAGGGGTGGGTGACCACATGCAGCGCACACCACATCACAGGTCCAGATCGCGCCGCGGTATCGCGGCGGCCGTGGCAACAGGTGCCCTGACCGCGTCCCTGCTCGGCGGCAACGCGGCCACTGCCAGCCCTTATCCGGATCCTGGGCTGAAGGAACGGATGGCGACAACGTTGTCCCTTCCCACGCCGCCCGGCGGGGCCGACGTCAAGGTACTGGTGTTCCACGCTTCGGCCGGCGAGGAGTCGCCGACCGTGGACGCAGGCATCGCGGCCGTCGAGAAGATCGGGCTCAGCGGTCCTGAGGCCGGGCGCTTCAAGACCGTCGCCACCGACGACGCCGGGGTCTTCACCAACGGCAGGAAACTCGGCACGTACAACGCGGTCGTCTTCCTGACCGGCGGCGGCGACGTGCTGGACCCGGAGCAGGAGGCGGGTCTGGAGGCGTACATGGAGGCCGGCGGCGGCTTCCTCGGCATCCATGACGCGGCGCGCACCGAACCGTACTCCGACTGGTTCACCGGCCTGGTCGGCGCCCGCCCGGCGGCGGACAGCCCGACAGGCGTCCAGCGGGCCACCGTGGAGATCGGCGACCGGCAGCACCCGGCGACGAAGAACCTCCCGCTGGAGTGGAAGCGCCCGGACAAGTGGCTGAACTGGAAGGACAACCCGTCCGGCGACGTGCACACCGTGGCCCGCGTCCGGGAGCTCACCTACACCCCGGGCAAGAGCGCCAACGGCTGGGACCATCCGGTCTCCTGGTGCCGTGACTACGACGGCGGCCGCTCCTTCTACACCGCCATGGGCGGTACGGCGGCGAGCTTCGCCGAGACCGACTTCCGCGATCATCTGCGCGGCGCGCTGGCCTGGACGAGCCGTCTGTCGCAGGCCGACTGCAAGGCCACGATCGACTCCAACTACACGGCCGAGCGGCTCACCCAGCCCAATCAGCCCGGCCAGAACGACCAGATCGGCGAACCGCACGGCCTCGTGACCGCGAAGGACGGGCGGATCTTCTACATCGGGCGGGGCGGCGCGGACAGCAGCGTGCCTGTGGTCACCGACTGGAACGATCCGAACGTCGGCAAGGGCGAGGGCGAGATCCACGTCTACGACCCCGCCACCAAGAAGGTCACCCTCGCCGGCAAGCTGAGCGTCTTCGGCAACAAGGGCGGCGGCGACGAACTGGTCAAGGTGGAGGAGGGCCTGCTCGGGATCGAGCTCGACCCGGACTTCGCCACCAACGGCTGGGTGTATCTGCACTACACCCCGCACGCGAAGATCGACCGCGACAAGCAGATGGCGGTGCGCCAGGTCTCGCGCTTCACCTTCGACCACGCCACGAACAAGCTGGACCTGGCGTCCGAGAAGGTGCTCCTGCACTGGCCGGTCCAGATCCACAGCTGCTGCCACGCGGGCGGCGGGATGGCCTGGGACTCCGAGGAGAACCTGTACATCGCGACCGGTGACAACAACTCCTCCCAGTTCAGCGACGGTTACTCCGGCAACAATCCGCAGCCGAACTACAAGGGCGTGTCCTTCGCCGACGCCCGGCGCACCGCGGGCAACACCAACAACCTCAACGGGAAGATTCTGCGGATCCACCCCGAGGACGACGGCACCTACACCCTGCCCGAGGGCAACCTCTTCACCGGCAAGGAGCCCGACGAGGGCGGCGGCAAGACCCGTGGCGAGATCTACGTGATGGGTGTCCGCAACCCCGCCCGCATCTCCATCGACAAGTCGACCGACACGCTGTACGCGGGCTGGGTCGGCCCCGACGCGGGAGCGCCGAGCACGACCTGGGGCCCCGCCAAGTACGACACGTTCGCGGCGATCACCAAGGCCGGCAACCACGGCTGGCCGTACTGCATGGGCAACAAGCAGCCCTACCGGGACCGCAACCTGCCCGATCCCACCAAGCCGCTGGACTGGTACGACTGCGACGCGCCGAAGAACGAGTCGCCGAACAACGACGGCCTGGTCAACCTGCCGCCGGTGACCGGAAACACCATCTGGTACTCCCCCCAGGGCGGCGGCGTCGACTACCCGCGTGACGAGAACGGCATCCCGAGCTACAAGGTGGAGGACCAGAAGGAGCTCCTGCCCTGGCTCAAGGGCGGCGGCCAGGCCACGATGAACGGCCCGGTCTACCGCTACGACGCGGCGAGCACCAGCGAGGCCAAGTGGCCCGCCTACTGGGACGGGAAGTGGTTCGTCGGTGACTTCTACGACGACACCCAGCCGCGTCACGCCGTGCTGACCGACCCGAAGACGGTCGGCAAGGGCGGCCTGCCCACGCACGCCGAGTCCCTGAAGAAGATCATTCCGGTCGGTGCGGACGGCATCCGCAACCTCATGGACTGGAAGTTCGCCCCGGACGGCTCGCTCTACGTCCTGGACTACGGGCGCGGCTTCTTCACCTCCGACTCCAAGTCCGCGCTGTGGCGCGTGACGTACAAGGGCGGCGGGCCGACCCCGGCCGCCGCAGACCTGGCCAGGAAGGCGGCAGCGCAGTGAGACACCCTTCACTCCTCGCGCGACGGCGGTACGGGCCCGCCCGGTGGTGGCTCGCCCTGCTCGGTTCGTTCCTGATGGTCCTCGGGCTGGCGTCGACGGCGGCGTACGGCCGCGACGACGACAGGGCCGCAGCGGCCGACCAGGTCCTCACCTGGACCGCTGGCGATCCCATCGACCACTATCTGACGGCTCCCGAGACCGCGGTGGCCGGCGCCGCGACCATCGTCTTCGAGAACAGCGAGGCCACGGGCAACACGACGAGCATGCCGCACACGCTGACGTTCAGCGTGTCGGACCCGGAGTACAACAGCGACGTCCAGGTCAACATCCTGGCCAACCCGGGTGACAGCGAGGGCGGCAAGCACAGCGTCGAGGTCACCCTCACGCCCGGCAAGTACTTCTACCACTGCACGATCCCCGGCCACGGCTCGATGCAGGGTGTCCTCACGGTGACCGAGGACGGTGGCGGCGGTGACGACACCACCGCCCCCGAGACCTCGGCGACGGTGGACGGCGACAAGAACGCCGACGGCGCCTACATCGGCCAGGCCACCGTCACCGTGGCGGCGACCGACGCGGGATCGGGCGTCGGCACCGTCGAGTACGCGGTCGGGGCGGACGGCGCCTGGCAGCCGTACACCGCGCCCGTCGTGGTGGACGAGGTGGGCAGCCACACCATCCGCTACCGCGCCACGGACAAGTCGGGCAACGCGGCGGAGGAGAAGTCCGTCGACTTCGCGGTCGCCGCGCCGCCGACGGACGACAAGACCCCGCCGGAGACCTCCGCGACCGTCTCGGGTGAGAAGGACGACACGGGCGCCTACCTCGGCATGGCCACGGTCACCGTGACCGCGTCCGACACCGGGTCAGGGGTCAACACCATCGAGTACGCCGTCGGGGCGGACGGCGCCTGGCAGCCCTACACCGCACCCGTGATGGTGCACGAGGTCGGTGCCCACACGGTCCGCTACCGCGCCACCGACAAGTCGGGCAACGCGGCCGAGGAGAAGTCCGTCGACTTCACCGTCGTCGAGCCGCCCTCGCAGGACAAGACGCCGCCGGAGACCTCCGTGGTCGTGGCGGGCGACAAGAACTCGGACGGCGCGTTCATCACGAGCGCCGAGGTCACCCTCAGCGCGACCGACGACGACTCGGGCGTGGACAAGGCCGAGTACTCCCTCGACGGCGGCCCGTACCTCGCGTACTCCTCCCCCGTCATCGTCGACCGCGTCGGCCACCACACGTTCGCCCACCGGGCGACGGACAAGGCCGGCAACACCTCGGAGGCGAAGCAGAGCTCGTTCACCGTCGCGCAGAGCGGCGGTGTCCCGGCACCCAACTGCCCCGAGTTCGACGAACGGCGCACCGTCATCGTCGGCACGGTCGACACCGGTGTCCCCAACCGGCTCACCGGCAACCGCTGCACGATCAACGAGCTCATCGAGGACGAGAAGGACTGGTCCTCGCACGCCCTGTTCCTCAAGCACGTCGACAAGGTCCTGGACAAGCTGCTCACCGACGGGGTCGTCGACGCCCGTGAGCACAAGAAGATCTACCGGGCGGCCAAGCAGTCCGGCATCGGCAAGCCGGGCCAGGACGAGGGCTACCGCAAGCTCTTCGACGGCACCGCCGCGTCCCTCGCCAAGTGGGAGCAGGTCGGCGGCGGACAGTTCGCGCTGAACGAGGAGGAGGGCTCGATCACCAGCTCCACCACGGTGGACGGCATGGGGATGCTGTGGTTCCCGTCCCGGCAGTACGGGGACTTCTCGCTGAAGCTCCAGTGGCGGGACGACGCCCCGGAGGGCGGCAACGCCAACGGCGGGGTCTTCGTCCGCTTCCCGAACGTCCACGACCACCCGGAGGAGTCCCGTCCGGAGTGGGTCGCCATCAAGTACGGCCATGAGATCCAGGTCAACGACCGGCCCGACGGCGACATGTACAAGACCGGGTCCGTCTACGGGTTCGACCGGGTCGGTCTCGGCGGCGCCGGGGTCACTCCCAAGGGCACCTGGAACGACTACGAGATCCGGGTGGTGGACCAGCACTACTCGGTCTACCGCAACGGTGTCCTGCTGAACGAGTTCGACAACAACGGCGGCCAGCTCTTCGAGCCGCCGCGGGGTGACGACCCGGGCACCGACGGCCGGCGGTACGCCTCCGGTTACATCGGGCTCCAGGTCCACAGCACCACGGACGTGATCTCGTACCGCGACATCCGCATCCAGGAGTTGTAGGGGCGAGGCGCACTCACGAGGCCGTGGCCGCATGCTCAGGCATGTGGCCACGGCCTCCCGGGTGCCGGTGGCGCCACACCCAGAAGACCGTGCAGGAGACCAGCGACCAGGCGGCCAGCACCAGGAAGGGGGCGGCGTACTGGTGGCCCTGGTAGTAGACCGCCGTGTGCTGGGCGTTGACCGAGGCGCCCGGAGGCAGCCAGCGCCCGATCTCTCCGAGCGCCGAGGGCAGCAGCGGCCAGGACACCGCTCCCCCGGACGACGGATTTCCCAGCAGCACCATGAGCCCCCAGGTGGGGAGCATCGCCCAGCGCCCCATGATGGTGTTGAACATGGTGAAGACCATGCCGGACGTGAACATCGTGAACGCCAGGATCAGCCAGGACTCGACGAACGGCAGGTCCAGCGCGCCGATCAGCCAGTCCACCACCGCGGCGATCGCGAAGCCGCCGAGCAGGGAGTAGGCGACCGTGAAGGCGATCCGCTCCAGGGGGTTCAGCGCTCGGGCGTGCACGCTGAGCTGGATGGCTCCGACGAAGCCGATGATGACGGCGGCCAGCGAGATGTAGAAGAGCGCCAGCCCGCGCGGGTCGCCCTGCTGGAGCGGCTTGACGTCCGTGATCGTGACCGGGACCCCGGTGGACTTCGCGACCTTCGCCCCCGTCTCGGCGAGCAGTTGCGCGACCGTGGCCCCGGCGGCTCCCGCGATGTCCATGGCCACCCCGCGCTCGCCCGGCCGCAGGGTCACGAAGACCTTCTGCTCCTCCATGGCCTCCCGGGCCGCGGCCCGGGAGGCGTACGGGCGCAGCTGGAGGGAGGCGTCGAGCGCCTTCTCCATCCCGGCGATGAACTGCTTCCCTCCCTTGGCCTGGACGTCGCCGACCACCGCGGAGGGGATATGACGCGGCGTCGGGTCGGCCATCGTGTAGGTGTACGAGCCGGCGAAGAGTCCGGCCGCGGCGGCGAGGATGAAGAGCAGCACGAAGGCGGGGACGTACGGGGACTGTTTGTACGATGCCCATTTCTCGGCCCGGGTCGGGGGCCTGCCGTGGGCGCCGTGCGCCGGGGGCTCGGCCCCCTCGCCGGCGCTCATGCGACGCCGTCGTCGTCGTGGCGTGCGCGGCTGGGCTGCACCCGCTTCGGCTCGCCCGGCATCTTCGGGTACTCCGGCGGGTAGGGCAGGTCACCGAGCTTGTGCTCGTGCTCGTCCCGCCTCGCCAGTTCCAGCAGCTGGTCGAGGCGGAAGGCGTGCTCGTCCATGTCGGCGTGCAGGTCGCCCACCTCGGCGTACCGCGCGGGCATGGTGCGCAGGTCGAAGTCGCGGGGCTCGGCGTCGTCGATCTCCTCCCAGCGCAGGGGGGCGGAGACCGGGGCGTGCGGGAAGGGACGTACGGAGTAGGCGGAGGCGATGGTGCGGTCGCGGGCCGTCTGGTTGTAGTCGACGAAGATCCGCTCGCCCCGCTCCTCCTTCCACCAGGCGGTGGTCACCCGGTCCGGCATCCTGCGCTCCAGTTCCCGTCCCACCGCGATGGCGGAGCGCCTGACCTGGGTGAACGTCCACTCCGGGACCAGCGGGACGAAGACGTGGATGCCCCGCCCGCCGGAGGTCTTGGGCCAGCCGCGCAGCCCGTGGTCCTCCAGGACCGAGCGCAGTTCGTGAGCGGCCCTCACCGCGTCGGCGTAATCGGTGCCGGGCTGCGGGTCGAGGTCGATGCGCAGCTCGTCGGGGTGGTCGGTGTCCGCCCTGCGCACCGGCCAGGGGTGGAAGGTGAGGGTGCCGAGGTTGACCGCCCAGAGGACGGCGCCCAGCTCGGTGGGGCACATCTCGTCGGCGTGCCGGCCGCTGGGGAATTCGATCCGGGCCGTGGGGGTCCAGTCGGGGAGGTTCTTCGGCGCCCGCTTCTGGTAGAAGAAGTCGCCCTCGACCCCGTCGACGAAGCGCTGGAGGGTGGTCGGCCGCTCGCGCAGGGCGCGGAGGATCCCCGGCCCGACGGCCTGGAAATAACCGGCCACGTCCTTCTTCGTGTAGCCCTTCTCCGGGAAGTACACCTTGTCCGGATTGGACAGCCGCACGGCTCGTCCGTCCACGTCCAGCTCCACCGCTGCTCCTGCTCCCATGTCGGACACCGTAGGCCGGGCCCACATATGCCGCATATCGGAAGACGTGCTCCGCGTGGTGAGTGAGAATCGGGGCCATGGACCTGCCGGTGATGCCTCCTGTGAAACCGATGCTCGCCAAGTCCGTGTCCGCGATTCCGCCCGGTATGCAGTACGAGGCGAAGTGGGACGGGTTCCGGGCGATCGTGCACCGGGACGGCGACGAGGTGGTGATCGGCAGCCGGACGGGGAAGCCCCTCACCCGCTACTTCCCCGAGGTGGTCACCGCCGTGCGGGAGAATCTGCCGCCGCGGTGTGTGGTCGACGGCGAGATCGTCCTGCCGTACGACGGGCGGCTGGACTTCGACCGGCTGAGCGAGCGCATCCATCCGGCGGATTCGCGGGTGCGGATGCTGGCCGAGCAGATCCCGGCGAGTTTCGTCGCCTTCGACATCCTCGCCCTCGACGACACGTCCCTGCTGACCACCGCCCAGACCGAACGGCGGACGGTCCTGGAGGGGGCGCTGGAGGACGCCTCGGCCCCCGTCCATCTCGCCCCGTCCACCACGGACCCGGCCCTCGCCCAGGAGTGGTTCGAGCGGTACGAGGGCGCGGGGCTCGACGGGGTGGTCGCCAAGCCGCTCGATCTGCCGTACCGGCCGGACGCCCGGGCCATGTACAAGATCAAGCACGAGCGGACCGCCGACTGCGTGGTGGCGGGCTACCGCTTCCACAAGAGCGGCCCGGTGGTCGGCTCACTGCTGCTCGGTCTGTACGACGCCGGGGGCGCCCTCCAGCACGTGGGAGTGTGCGCGGCCTTCTCGATGAAGCGGCGCGCGGAACTCCTGGAGGAGCTCGACCCGTTGCGCATCGACCCCGGGGAACATCCGTGGGCGGCCTGGGCGGAGGCGGCGGCACACGAGGGGGCACGGCTGCCGGGCGCGCCGAGCCGCTGGTCAGGCAAGAAGGACCTGTCCTGGGTGGCGCTCGCGCCGGAGCGGGTCTGCGAGGTGGCGTACGACCACATAGAGGGCGACCGCTTCCGCCACACCACCCAGTTCCGGCGGTGGCGGCCGGACCGCACCCCCTCCGGCTGCACCTACGCGCAGCTGGAGGAAGTGGTGCGGTACGACCTTTCCGAGGTGCTCGGCGGCCGCTGATCCGTCATGCGGTGGGCGTGGGGCAGGGGTCGTCCGTGGGGGCGGCGGGGCCGGTTTCCGCTGAGGGCGTGGGGCAGGCCGGGCCGGTGGTGCTCGGGTCCGGGTCGGGGGAGGTGGTCGGGTCCGGTGTCGTGGTCGGGTCCGGCGTGGACGTCGGGTCCGGCGTCGTCGTCGGATCAGGGGTCGTCGTCGGATCCGTGGGCCCGCTGTCGGTCGGGTCGGGGCCGGGTTCCGTGGGCGTCGCCGAACCGCTCGGGCCCGGGGTGCCTGAGCCCGTCGGGGTGGGGGCCGGCGAGGTGGAGGGAGCCGGTGTGCGGGTGGGCTGCGGGCCGACGACGAGGCCGCCGCCCTTGCCGGGAGCGCCCCCGCCGACCGGGCCCTCGGGGGCGCGGGGGCCTCCCGCGCCGGGGCTCTTCGGGATCACGCCCTTGCCGTCGGCCACGGGGTGGACGCCCTTGCGGTAGAACTCCAGCCAGGACACGACCGTACGGAGGTAGGTGTCCGAGTGGTTGTAGCTGAGGACCGCCCTGTCCAGGTCCGCCCGTACGGACAGGTCGCGGATCCCGGCGCAGAGGTAGTGGCCGGCGGCGAGCGCCGCGTCGGCGATGTTGCCGGGGTCCTTGCGCCCGTCGCCGTTGCCGTCCTTCCCCCAGTGGGCCCAGGTGGACGGGATGAACTGCATGGGCCCGACGGCCCGGTCGTACCGGGTGTCGCCGTCGTACGCGCCGCCGTCGGTGTCGGCGATGTGCGCGAAGCCGCTGCCGTTGAGGACGGGGCCGAGGATCGGGGTGACCGTGGTGCCGGCGGCGTCCACCCGCCCCCCGCTCGCGTGGCCGGACTCCACCTTGCCGATCGCCGCGAGTAACTGCCAGGGCAGATGGCAGCCGGGGTCGCTGCGGCCGAGCGCTCCCTGCGCGTCGCGGTAGGCCGCCAGGACCGTGGCGGGGATGCCCGCCTCGGCCCAGGGCTGCGCCACGGCGGGGCGGGGCTTCGCGCCGGTGCTCCTCGGCGGCTCCGGCGACTCCAGGGGCGGCAGCTCGGTGTGGTAGCTGTCGTCGTTCGGCGCCTCGGTCCAGAGCACGTCGTCCGACGCCACGTTCTTCATGTCGTCGGCACGGCCGCCGCCCGTGAGCCCCGGGGCCTGGGACGCGGTGAGCGCCGCCATGGCCGCGACCGCGGTGGCCGTGCCGGCGAGTCCGCGGCGCATGGTTCCGTCGAACCTCATGTGTCCTCCCTCTCCTGGGTCATCGCGTGAACGTGTCGATGGCCGCGATCCGCCAGGTGTCCCCGCGGCGAACGGCGTCCACGGCGAACATGGCGGCGGCGTACGTCGTCTCCTCCTCCTTGCCGGTACGGGTGTTGCTCTGGTCGGCGAAGACCAGCAGCCGGGCCCGGTCGCCGTCGAGCAGTTCGACCCCGCTCTGGGTGACGGTCGTGGTGAGGACGAGTTTCTGCTTCGGCGCCTGCGCGCGTACCTCGGCGAGCATGTCCTTGTGCTGCTGGACCGCCCTGCCGGTCAGGTGCTTCCGCGCGGCCTGGTCGGACTTGGCCGGCGAGGCGTAGTCGTAGGAGAAGGCCGCGCCGACGGCCTCGGTGATCTGCCCCTTGACCTCGCTGGTCCTGCCGATGTCGGTGAGGGCCGCGTTCTGCCGGCTCGGCTCGTCGCGCAGCGTGCCGGCCGAGGTGAACGACCAGACGGCGAAGGCGCCGAGGAGGACCGTCGCGGCGCAGAGGACGGCGGGCAGCCTGATGCGCAGGCGGGGCAGCCGTCCGCGCGGAGGCCCGTCGCCTGGGTCCTCCTCCTCGGTCCCGGTCCCGTCCTCGGGCGCTTCGGCGGCGGCCGTGTCCTCCGCTTCCGGTGGCTTCGCCGCCCCGGGTGTCCCGGGAGCTTCGGGCGCCGGTCCTTCCGGTGCCGCGGCCGTACGTGGCGGCGCGGCCGTGGCGGCGACGGTGGCGAGCCGGCGTCGTCGGTTGACCAGGTGACGGGTCGTCGACATGTCGGGGGTCCTCTCGAAGACGTGCGTGGCGGACGGGCGGGGTCAGCCGGTGGTGTTTCCGACGGGCGCCTGGCCGAGGGCGCTGAGCTTCCACCCACCGGGGGTGCGGGTGAGCTGCCCCAGCATCCGGCTCTCCTTGACCGCGGGCTCGCCCTCGGGGGCGGTGACGGTGACCCGCAGCGCCACCATCACACCGGCCTTCCCCTCCCGGTCGTCCAGCTCCGTCACCGCTCCGGACAGGACCTTGGCGGTGCTGACCGTTTTGGCCGCCTCGATCTGCTCGACGAACGCGTCCCGTCCGTCGACGAGTTGCTCGTGCAGATCACCGGTGGTCGAGTCCTCCCAGCTGTCGAGCCCTTCGGTGAGCCGGGCGTGGTCGAGCGTGTTCATGTTCTGCACGGCCTGCTCCCCCGCCGCCAGGGCGTCGTCGCGGGCCTGCGCGTAGGCCGCCGAGTCGTCGTGCGCGGCGTCGTAGCGGGACCAGCCTCCCCAGCCCGCGGCGACGGCGGCCACGACCGTCAGCGCGACCGCTGCGGCCCGCAGCGGATTCCTCGTAGTGCGTACCCGTGCCATCTCGGTGCTCTCCCCTACCTGGAGGTGATGTCGACGATCCGCCAGTGCCCGTCCCGCAGTTCCGCGGTCACGGACAGCTGCGCCGCAGCCGTGGTGGCGGGCTTTCCCTTGCGCTCGTATACCTGGTCGAGGAAGACGAGGAGGTGGGCGCTGCTGCCGGAGAGCCGGGTGACTCCGGCGCGTACGGCCTGGCTGGTGAGCGTCAGCTTCTGGTCCGCGGCCTGCTTCTCGACCTGGCCGAACAGCGCCGCGTACTGCTGGAGGGCCCGGCCGCCGAGCAGTTGCTTCGCCGACTCCTTGGTGGCGCCGGTGGCCTGCGGGCCGTACGAGAAGACCTTGCCCAGCGCGCTGCTCACGTCGCCGGCGACCCGGGTGGTCGCGGCGGAGTGCGTCAGGGCGTGGTTGGAGGTGGCGGGGGTGTCGCGCAGCCGCTGCCCCTGGACGAACAGGGTGGCACCCAGGCCCAGCAGGACGACTGCCAGCAGTGCCGCGGCCGGGCGGGCCCACCTCCGACGGGCGGGGATGCCCTCCGGCACGGATTTTGCGTCCGGTTCGGGATCGAGGGCCGGCGGGATCGTCGCTGTTCCCGTGCTCTGCTTCATGAGCCGCTCCCGACCGGTAGCGCGTCAAGTGCCTTGATCTTCCAGCCGTTCCCGGTCCGGGCGAGCGTCGCCTCGAAGCGTTTGCGCTCCGTCCCGCCCTTGCCGGTGCGCGGAGTGATCGCGACGTCGACGGTCGCGATGAGCGCCGCGGTGCCGGCCCGGTCGTCGAGCGCGGTGAGGGCGGCGTCGGTGACCTTGCCGCGTGCGGTGGCGCCGGACTCGGTGAGCTCACCCTCGTCCTTCTTCCGGGTGCGCTCCAGCCGGTCGTGCAGCGGTCCGGTCGAGGCGTCGAGCCATGCGGTGAGCCCGGACTTCACACTCGCGGCGCTCTTGCCGTCCATGCTGGTCAGCCGGGTGAGGTGCCGCCTGCCGTCGGCGAGGGCGGCGTCGCGGCTCTTCGCGTACGCCAGCGTGTCGTCCCCCCGGGCCTGGGCGTACGACCAGGTGCCGAGCGCGCAGACCAGCACGGCGGCGAGCAGGGCGGCCCAGCCGAGCCCCGTTCTCGTACGGTCGCTCATGAGCCGCCTCCCAGGCCGAGCAGGCCGGCCATACCGTCGGCCTGCGGCGCAGTGGTCTTCCCGGTGGTGCCGAGCGTGTCGGGGAGGAGGCCGGAGCCCGGCGTGAACGGTTCGGGTACGGGGCCGCCCTTCGGGGCGTTGGCGCTGCCACGGACGTTGATGCCGCTGCCGGGCGAGGACGCGCAGCGGGCCTTGGTGTTGGCCGCGGGGGCCGCCGAGACGTCGGCGCCGGGGCGGTAGGTGGTGGAGCCGTATCCGGCGGTGCAGGGCAGTGGTTCGAAGAAGGTGACCGACATGCCGAACCTGGCCCCGTCCTGGTCGACGGCGCTGGCGCCGGCGGCCGCGACGGCGGGGATCTTGACCAGGAGTTCCTCCAGTCCGCGCTGCCGTGTGACGGCGACCTCGGAGGTGGTGAGGAGGTTGGCGACGACCACGCCGAAGGCGGGGTCGAGGTCGCGCAGCAGGCCGCTGATCTGTTCGGTGGCATCGGGCGCCGCGGCGATGAGCCGGCGCAGGTCGGTGTCGGATCCCTTGAGTTCCGCGGCGAGTTCCTCGGCTCCGGAGGCGAAGCCCTTGAGTGCTTCGCCCTGTTCGTTCTGGGTGCGCAGCACGGTCTCGCCGTCGGCCATGAGCTTGGTGGTGGTCGGCAGGGCCTCGTCGGCGGCCTCGACGAACTCGCTGCCGGTGTCGAGCAGGACCTGTAGGTCGTCGCCACGCCCGCTGAACGCCGTGCCGAACTCGTCGACCACCGTGCGCAGGGCTTCCGTGTCGACGGAGGCCGTCAGGTCGTTGACGCCGACGAGGACGTCGGTGACGGGTGCGGGGATGGTGGTGTCGGCCTGGTCGATGACCGAGCCGTTCTCCAGGAAGGGGCCGTCCGCGCGGGTGGGGCGCAGGTCGATGTACTGCTCGCCGACGGCGGAGAGGTTGGCGACGACGGCCTGCAGGCTGTCCGGGATGCGCGGCGCGTCGTTCTCGATGCGCAGTTCGGCCTCGACCCCGTCGTCGGTGAGCTCGATCGGGCCGACCCTGCCCACGGACACACCTCGGTAGCTGACGTTGGAGTGGGTGAACAGGCCGCCTGTCTGCGGTAGTTGCACCGTGACGGTGTAGTAGTCGCGCAGCCCAACGTAGTGGCCGAGGTCCGCGTACCGCACCCCCAGGAAGCCGAGGACGAGTACGGCGATGACGAGGAAGGCGATGTTCTTGAGCCGGATGGCGAGGGTGATCATCAGCGGGTGCCCTCCGTTCCCGGAGTGGTGACCGAGGGGAGTGGCAGGGGCAGAGCCGCCCCTGACTTCTTCTGCGCGCCGGACTCCGTGGGCGGGGTCAGTGCGGGGATGACCTGGGTGCCCGGCTGGGCGGTCACGTCCAGGTAGACGTTGAGGTAGTCGCCCTTCACACCGCGGAGCACCTCGTCGGTGAACGGGTAGGTGACCAGGACCTGGAGGGAGTCCGGCAGGTCGTTTCCGGAGTCGGCGAGCGCGGTGAGCGTGGGTGCGATGGCTTTGAGGTCGGCGATCATGTCGGCCTTGCTCTTGTTGATCGTGTCGACGGCGACGGTGGAGAGCGAGTCGAGCGAGCGCAGCATGGTGAGGAGTGATCCGCGCTGCTTCTCCAGGACCTTCAGACCGGGGCTGAGACCGGTGAGGACCGTGCCGACGTCCTGTTTGCGGGTGGCGAGGGTGGCGGAGAGCCGGTTGACGCCGTCGAGTGCCTGGGTGATGTCCTCCTTGTGGCCGTCCAGGTTCGTGACGAGGGTGTCGACCCGCTTCAGCATCGAGCGGATCTGCGGTTCCTGTCCGGCGAGTGCCTTGTTGAGCTCGGTGGTGATGGTCTTGAGCTGGTCGACCCCGCCCCCGTTGAGGAGCATCGACAGGGCGCCGAAGACCTCTTCGACCTCCGGGTTGCGGTTGGTGCGGGAGAGCGGGATCCGGTCGCCGTCCGAGAGGGCGCCCCGGGCGGTGCCGGCGCTCGGGGGCGAGAGCTGGACGAACTTCTCGCCGAGGAGGCTGGACTGTTCGAGGTGGGCGTAGGCGTTGGCGGGCAGGTCGATCTTCCCGTTGACGCGCATGGTGACCTTGGCGGTCCAGCTGCCCGGGGTCAGGGCGATGTCGGTGACCCTGCCCACGGCTACGTCGTTGACCTTGACCGAGGACTGCGGGGCGAGACTGAGGACGTCGCCGAACTCGGCGGTGATCTCGTACGGGTGGTCTCCGAGGTCGGCTCCGCCGGGCAGCGGCACCTGCTCGATGCCCGAGAACGACGGCAGGCCGACGGTCGTGGCGACCAGCACGAAGCCGACACCGGCGGCGACGAGGGCGCCGAGGCCCGTGACCGCGCGGGTGCCGGGGCTGCGCAGGGCGTGGCTCACGGGGTCGCCTCCTTCTTCTCGTCCGTTCCGGGCTTCTTCGTCCCGGACTTCTCCGGGGTGCCGTAGACGGTGCCGACGGCGGGCAGCGGCAGTGCGGGAAGTGTTTTCTGCCGGGAGGCGTCCACCGGTGCCAGCCCTTCCAGGCCGGCGGCTCCGGCCTCGGTCCCGGTGAGCGGCCCGCCCATCGACAGTTCGTTGAGGTTCGTGCGCCCGTTGAGGGTGCGGTTCGCCGGGTCGTAGGCGTTCAGCACGTTGCCCGCCGCGAGGGGCAGCGTGTCGAGGGACTCGGCGAGCGAGGCGCGCTGGTCGACCAGGGTCTGGGTGAGCGGCAGCAGAAGGTCCACGTTCTGCTTGAGGGCGCCGCGGTTCCTCTGGATGAAGCCCTTGACCTGGCCGAGCGCCTTGCCCAGTTCCTTCAGGGCCGCGCTGAGGTTCTTCTTGTCGTCGGCGAGGAAGCCGGTGACGGTGTTCAGCTGCTGCTCGGCGGCCCGCACGTTGCCGTCGTTGTCCTTCAGCATCGTCGTGAAGGTCTGCAGGTAGGCCAGCGTGTCGAAGAGGTTCCCGCTGCTCTTGTCGAGTGTCTTCGTCGCCTTTCCGAACTGTTCGACGGAGTCTCCGATGGCCTTTCCGTTGCCGTCGAGGTTCTTCGCCCCGGTGTCGAGGAGTCCCGCGAGCGCACCGTCCGTGTTGGCGCCGTCCGGGCCGAGGGCCGTGGAGAGCTCGGTGATCGACTCGTACAGCTGGTCCACCTCGATGGGGGTGGCGTTGTGGGCGGCCGGGAGTACGGCGTCGTCCTCGAGCCGCGCTCCCCCGGTGTACGCCGGCGCGAGCTGCACGTACCGGTCGGCGACCAGGCTGGGGGCCACGACGACGGCGTGCGCCCCCTTGGGAACCTGGACGCCCTTGTCGAGCCGCAGGGTGACCCTGACCTCCTTGCCGCTCGGTTCGACGGATTCGACGGTGCCGACCTTCACGCCGAGGATCCGCAGATCCGATCCGGCGTACACGCCCGTGGCCTGGTCGAAGTAGGCGGTGACGGTGGTCTTCCCCTGGTCGTCCATCGCCATCACACCCGAGGTGGCGGCGACCGCCACGACCGCGAGCCCGGCGCCGATCCCGATGATGCGTGTGCGTCTCATGTCAGCGCCCTCCCTGCTTCGGTGGCATGCAGTCGCCGTCGTCGGGGGGCGTGCCCTCGGGCAGGTAGCTCTTCGGGACGACCCCGCAGACGTAGTTGTCGAACCAGCGGCCGTTGCCGAGGGTGTTGCCGACGAGGCGGTTGTAGGAGCCGGCCAGGGAGAGCACCTTGTCGAGGCTCTTGCGGTTCTTCACCAGGACCGAGGTGACCCGTCCCAGCGAGTCCAGGGTGGGTTTCAGCTGCTTGTCGTTGTCCGTGACGAGCCCGGTGAGCTGCGTCCCGAGGTTCCGGGTCCCGGTGAGCAGCAGGTGGATGGAGTCGCGGCGCGCCTGGATCTCCCCGAGTAGCAGATTGCCGTCCTCCAGGAGGGTCTCGAAGCTGCTCTTCTTGCTCGCGAGCGTCTTCGTGAGCTGCTTGCTGCCCTTGAGGAGGGTGGCGAGCTGCGCGTCCCGCTCGGACACCGTCCTCGACAGCGCCGACAGCCCGTTCGCCGCGCTGCGTACGTCGGGTGGTGAGTCCTTGAACGTCTCGGAGATCGTCTCGAAGCTCTGGGCGAGCTGGGCGGTGTCGATCTCCTCGATCGTCTCCCCGAGTCCGTTGAACGCCTGGGTGACGTCGTACGGGGACGTGGTGCGGCTCACGGTGATGCGGGAACCGGGGTCCTGCCGGGCGTTGCCTAGGGGGTCGACGGCGAGGTACTTGTCGCCCAGAAGGGTCTTGATGGCGATGCCGACGGTGGAGGAGTTGCCGATCCAGGCGTCCTTGACCCGGAAGTCCACCTTCACCTTGGCGCCGTCGAGCGAGACGCCGGTGACCTCGCCCACCTTCACTCCGGCGATCCGTACCTCGTCGCCCTCGTCGAGCCCGGCGGATTCGGTGAAGTCGGCGCTGTAGGTGGTGCCGCCACCGATGAAGGGCAGCGCGTCGGCGCGGTAGGCGGCGAGGCCGAGGAGTGTCAGGACGAGAAGTCCGACGATGCTGACGGCGACGGGGTTGCGTTCCCGTACGGGCTTGATTCTCATCCCTGGCACCTCGGCTGCTCGATGGTGACGCCGGTGGGCGGCGCGCTGCCGTCCTCCGTCGTCACACCGCTGACCCTGGCTTCGCAGAGGTAGAGGTTGAGCCATGACCCGTACGAGGTGAGGCGGGTGATCGCCTCCATCTTGGCCGGGGTCTTCTGCAGGAAGCTCTCGATCTTGGGGGCGTTCTTGTCGAGCCCTCCGGTGAGCCGTCCGAGCTGGGCGATGTCCTCCTTGAGCGGCTTGCGGCCGTCCTGGAGGAGGTCAGCGGTGACGGTGGTGAGCGCGCCCATCGCCGTGACCGCCTCGCCGAGCGGCTTGCGGTCGCCCGAGAAGCCCGTGACGAGCTTCTGGAGGGTGACGACGAGGTCGTCGAAGCCAGCCTCCCGGTCGTTGACGGTCTTCAGGACCGTGTTGAGGTTCTTGATCACCTCGCCGATCACCTTGTCCTTGGCCGCGACGGTGCCGGTCAGCGATCCGACGTGGGAGAGGATGCTGTCGACGGTGCCGCCCTCGCCCTGGAGGACCTGGACGATCGAGCCGGCGAGCTGGTTGACGTCCGGTGGCGACAGCCCCTCGAAGAGCGGCTGGAAGCCGTTGAAGAGCTGGGTGAGGTCCAGCGCGGGTGTGGTGCGCGAGAGCGGGATGGTCGCTCCCGAGCTGAAGCTGGCGCCGACGGGCCCGGCGCCCTGGTCGAGGTCGATGTAGCGCTGGCCGACCATGTTGAGGTACTTGATGGAGGCGGTCACCGAGGCGGGCAGCTTCCGGCCCTTGCGGACGGCGAAGCCCACCTCGGCCAGCCGCTTGTCGGCGACCTGGATGGATTCGACCTGTCCCACCTTGACGCCGGCGATCCGGACGCTGTCGCCGACGACGAGCCCGGTCGCGTCGGTGAACCGCGCCTTGTACGAGACGGTGTCGCCGACGCCCGTGTTGGCTATGGACAGTCCCAGGACGGTGGTGGCCAGGGCGGTCACCACGACGAAGACGATCGACTTCACGAGGGGTCCCGCGAGGGAGCGGCGCTTCACTTGAGCTTCACCTCCGCACCGCGGAAGGCCGGACCGATGAGCACGCTGCTCCAGTCGGGCAGGGTCTGGGGCCGCACTTTCAGGGAGGGGGCGACGAGCTCGTTGACCAGTCGGCTCTCCTCAGGGGAGTTGGGCATGCCGAGGGCCGTGTCTGCGGCTCCGGTGTCCTGGTCCGCCACGCCTGGGGCGCTGTCCGTGACGGAAGCGGTCCGGGCGTCGGCGGTCGGCACCGCCCTGCCGGTGTACGGCACCGAGTAGCAGCGCGGCCCGCCGGTCGCGTCGTAGACCGGGGTGTCCTTGCCCGCCACGTACTTGCCCTTCGACTCCACGGGCTTGATCGTGACGTGGAGACCGGGCCGGTCGGTGCCCTTGCCGAGCGCCTTGTCCATGGCGGGCACGAAGCCGGCCATCGTACGCAGGGTGCAGGGGAAGGCGTCCGAGTACTCCGCGAGGAGTTCCAGCGTCGGCCGGCCCGAGGCGGAGAGATGGATGAGGTTGTCCTTGTTCTTGCGCAGGAAGGAGGTGACGTCCTGGGCGGAGGCGGTGGTGGAGCCGTACAGATCGGCGAGTTCCGCCTGCTGTTCGGCGATGGTGCCGCTGGTGGTGGTGAAGTCGGTGAGCGCGTCCAGGACGTCGGGGGCGGCGTCCGCGTAGAGCGTGCTGACCTTGACGAGTTCCTTGATGTCCGCGTTGAGCGTGGGGAGTTGCGGGTTGAACTCCTTGAGGTGGGCGTCGAGGGTGACCAACGTGTCGCCGAGCTTGTCGCCGCGTCCTTCGAGCGCCTGGGAGACCGCGTTGAGGGTGGCGGCGAGCTTCTGCGGCTGGACGGCGGTCAGCATCGGCAGGACGTTGTCGAGGACCTCCTCCAGCTCGATGGCGTTGGAGGAGCGGTCCTGCGGGATCACGGCACCGGCCCGCAGGGTCTGCGTGGACGGGACGGACGGAGGTACGAGGGCGACGAACCGCTCGCCGAAGAGAGTGGTGGGCAGCATCTGTGCGGTGACGTCCGCGGGTATCTGCCCCAGCCGGCCGGGCTGGATGGCGAGGGTCAGCCGCGCCCCGTCCCCGGCCGCCTCGATGTCGCGCACCTCGCCGATCACGACTCCGCGCAGCTTGACCTCGGCGTTGTCGTGCATCTCGTTGCCGACGCTTCCGGTGCGTACGGTCACGGTGGCGTCGTCCGTGAAGTCCTTCTCGTAGACGGAGACCGACAGCCATACGAGCACGGCGGGCACGAGCACGAAGGCCACACCCGCGAGTCTGCGGCGCACCGTCTGCGCCGTTGGGGAATGCATCAGCCGGCCACCTTCACCGTTGTCGTCGCACCCCAGATGGCGAGCGAGAGGAAGAAGTCGGTGACGCTGATCAGCACGATGGCGTTGCGCACCGAGCGGCCCACGGCCACTCCCACGCCGGCCGGGCCGCCGGTGGCGTGGAAGCCGTAGTAGCAGTGGGCGAGGATCACCAGCACGCTGAAGATCAGCACCTTGAGCACCGACAGCAGCACGTCGTCCGGGGAGAGGAAGAGATTGAAGTAGTGGTCGTAGGTGCCCGCCGACTGCCCGTTGAACAGGACGGTGATGTAGCGGGACGCCAGGTAGGAGGAGAGCAGCCCGATCGCGTAGAGCGGGATGATGGCGACGACGCCGGCGATGATGCGCGTGGTGACGAGGTAGGGCATGGAGCGCACGCCCATCGCTTCGAGGGCGTCCACCTCCTCGTTGATCCGCATCGCGCCGAGCTGGGCGGTGAAGCCGGCTCCGACGGTCGCCGAGAGGGCGAGCCCGGCGACGAGCGGGGCGATCTCCCGGGTGTTGAAGTAGGCGGAGATGAAGCCGGTGAAGGCGGAGGTGCCGATCTGGTCGAGGGCCGCGTACCCCTGGAGGCCGACGACCGAACCGGTGGCGAGGGTCATCGCGATCATCACGCCGATGGTTCCGCCGATGACGCCGAGGCCGCCGCTGCCGAAGGCGACCTCGGCGAGCAGCCGCTGCACCTCCTTGAGATAGCGGCGCAGGGTCCTGGGGATCCAGATGAGCGCCCGTACGTAGAAGGTGAGTTGCTCCCCTGAGCGGTCGAGCCAGCCGAGCATCGACATCGGTCAGCCCCCCTTCGGGGGTACGATCTGGAGGTAGATCGCCGTGAGGACCATGTTCACCGCGAACAGGAGCATGAAGGTGATGACGACGGACTGGTTGACCGCGTCGCCCACACCCTTGGGGCCGCCGCGCGGGTTCAGTCCCCGGTAGGCGGCGACGATGCCCGCGATGAAGCCGAAGATCAGCGCCTTGAGTTCACCGATGTAGAGGTCGGGCAGCTGGGCGAGGGCGGAGAAGCTGGCGAGGTAGGCGCCCGGGGTGCCGTCCTGCATGATCACGTTGAAGAAGTAGCCGCCGAGCGTGCCGACGACGGACACCAGCCCGTTGAGCAGGACGGCGACGAACATGGTGGCCAGCACGCGGGGGACGACGAGGCGCTGGATGGGCGAGACGCCCATGACCTCCATGGCGTCGAGCTCTTCGCGGATCTTGCGCGAACCGAGATCCGCGCAGATCGCGGAACCCGCGGCGCCGGCGATCAGCAGGGCCACGATGAGCGGGCTGGCCTGCTGGATGACGGCGAGGACGCTGGCGCCGCCGGTGAACGACTGGGCGCCGAGCTGTTCGGTGAGGGAGCCGACCTGGAGGGCGATGACCGCGCCGAAGGGGATCGAGACGAGGGCAGCCGGCAGGATGGTGACGCTGGCGACGAACCAGAACTGCTCGATGAACTCCCGCACCTGGAACGGGCGGCGGAAGATCGCCCGGCCGACGGCCAGAGCGAGGGCGAACAGCTGACCGGTCTGGCGCAGCGGGGCGAGAAGCCGCGAGGGCTGTCTCTGCTTCGGTGCCTGCGCCCGCGCCTCCTCGGCGGCCGGCACGGAGGGGCGTACGGGCAGCGGTGCCGTCATCGGCGCCCACCGTCCAAGGTCGGCGTGTAGCTGTTCAGGATGGCTGTACGGGCGGCCTCCGGCAGCTGGCCCATCATGGAGAGCACCCGCTCCCGGCGGCGCAGGGCGCCCTGCCGCACGGGCAGTCCGGCTGAGGGCTCCAGCTGCGGTACGACGGTGCGGGGCCCGGCCGTGTGGACGAAGCCGTTGGTCTGCTCCGCTGCGAGGGTGGCCGCGTCCTTCTCCTCGGACATGCCGATGGGGCCTTCGCGGCGTCCGGCGAGGAACTGCGAGACGACGGGCATGTCGCTGGTGAGCAGAACCTCGCGCGGGCCGAAGGTGACGAGGTTGCGACAGAACAGCATCCCCATGTTGTCGGGGACGGTGGCCGCGATGTCGAGGTTGTGGGTGACGATGAGCATCGTCGCGTCGATCTGGGCGTTGAGGTCGATCAGGAGCTGCGAGAGGTAGGCCGTACGGACCGGGTCGAGGCCGGAGTCCGGCTCGTCGCAGAGGATGATCTGCGGGTCCAGGACGAGGGCACGGGCGAGACCGGCCCGCTTGCGCATACCGCCGGATATCTCGCCCGGCAGCTTTCCTTCGGCGCCCAGCAGGCCCACGATGTCGATCCGCTCCATGACGATGCGGCGGATCTCCGACTCCTTCTTGCGGGTGTGCTCACGCAAGGGGAAGGCGATGTTGTCGAAGAGCGACATCGAGCCGAAGAGGGCGCCGTCCTGGAACATGAGGCCGAAGAGTTTCCGGGTCTCCATGATTTCGCGCTCGGGGCTGTTCACCATGTCGACGCCGTTGATGAGGACTCGGCCCTTTTCCGGCTTCAGCAGTCCGATGATGGATTTCAGGAACACGGTCTTCCCGGTGCCGGAGGGCCCGAGCATGACGCTCACCTCACCGGCCGGCAGCGTGAGGCTGATGTCCTGCCAGATGTTCTGCTTGCCGAAGGACTTCGTCAGGCCTTCGACGACTACTTCGATACCCATCGGCCCTCCCTCGAAGTGGTGGTGAACGACGTCATCTGTCAGCGCTCCGGCTCCGGTAAAAGCAATGGCGGCTCGTCACACATGCACCAGGAGGCGCACGTTATGTCCGTCGAAACCGCGAGGACAAGCCGTTGAACAGCGGGAATCGCCGGACTTCGATCTCTGTGTGGATCACTTGTCACCGATTGACAAACCCGCCGGACGGCTTTGTCGGAATCTGCGCAAGCACTCCGGGTGCTCCGGTGCCCCGTGGCCCAGGGGGGCCGGAGCCACGAGACACCGGCGGTCGGGAGAACCCCGCCCCGGGTGGGAGGGTTCGGGGCCGGATGAACTCCCGGAGGAATCCCGGGTAAAGGGGGCTCGACCAGGACTCCACGTGCGTCGAACGAGCAGGTACGGACGCGTTTCCGAGCTGCTCAAGCGGGACGCTACGGGCCGGTAACCTAAGTCCGCAATAGCACTTCACGAACTTTCTCCGAGGTAATTGCAGCACACCGTTTTCTTATGCGCCGATGAGCAATCGGGCCGCGAAACCTGTCGAAAAGTGAGGACCTCCCGGCCGAAGCGGCGGCTCCCGGAAGCGGGCCCGGACACGCCGAAGCCCGCCCCGACCAGGGTTCATTCGGCCGGGGCGGGCTCATGGGCGGTCAAGGTCCGGGGCGCATGAAGTGACAAGAAGCCGGAGACGGCGCCCCGTGCCGGTCTCGCCGGTTACTTCACCGCGGAGTGCCAGCTCTCGGAGAGTTCCTTGCCGGCGTCGGGCACCGACAGGCCCGGAGCGGTGAGTCCGGCCGTGTAGGTCTTGGCGTCGTTCAGCACGAGGTTGTTCGAGCCGGCCGCGGCCGGCAGGCCGACCTTGAGGTCGATCGCCCAGCTGAGGATGCCGCCGAGACCGCAGCCACTGGCCTTCGGCACGGAGAACTGGCTGTCACCCTGGGCCGCCCCGGCCAGGGCGATCTGGATCATCGATCCCTCGTCCGGGTTCGCCGAGCCGTCACCGTTGAACCGGGAGGCGGAGAAGCTGGGCGCGCTGAGGTTCCCGGGGCGCAGGATCACCGGGTTGCTGCTGCTTCCGATGTAGCAGTTGGAGCCGAGCAGCGGATTCTCCAGGCGGATCTTGACAGGCAGCTTGACGATCGGCCCTGAGGATATGCCCGCGACCAGGCTGAATTCGGTCGGCGTGCCGGCCGACTCCACCGTGGCGGTCACCTTGTTCAGGGTGGCGTTGGTGATCTGCCCGCAGACGCCCGAGATGACCGGGACGTTACTGGGGCACATGATGCCGAGGAGGCCACCGGGGATGGTGGTCTTCCCGCTGATGATGGATCCGGCCGCCGGCGGGATGACCGTGTAGGTCCCCTCGGCCGGATGCTGGATGACGCCGAACTGCAGGTTCGTGGACCCGGTCGTCGCCGTGGTGTTGCCCAGTTTGATCGTCCCGTTGGGCGAGGTGGACGTCACGCACAGCGGGACATCGGTGTCGCCGTCCGTCGCGAGCATGGCCGGGGCGTCCACCGGGCAGCGGTCGAAGGGGGCCCAGGAACCGTTCAGCTGGGCGGCGGCCGTGGCGGCGCCGGCCGGGGTTGCGGTAAGGGGCATGACCAGTGCGGCGGACGCGGTGACGGCGCCGGCGGCCTTGATCCAGGTCTTCGAGGCAGGTCTCATTGTTCCCTCAATTCGTCAGCGGCTCACGGAAGATGCTGCGTTCGGTTCGTTCGGTGCGATGGATCGGTATGGCTTCGCGGGTCAGCGGGTCGCCTCGGGAACGTCGACCGGCCCGTACTCGTCCGTACAGACGGCGCCTTCGGAACCCGGGGTGTGCTGTTGAGCCGCGCAAGGGGCACCCTGCACCTGTTTGACGTAGCCCGGCACACCGGACAACGACGCGGTGAAGAGGCTGTCGAGGTCCTCGCCCACGCCGCACCCACTGAACGGGGGAAGGGTCACCGACCCTGTCAGGACACCCCCCGTAGCCAAGGTGTAGCCCGTCGTGACACCGTCCTTCGCCGTCATACTGCCTGCCAGGGACAGAGTGAAGGGCTTACTGGTACGGCAGTTGTCACCCACGTCCAGGGGGACGCCGTTCACCTCGACGTCGCGGAGTCGGAGCATGAGGTCGAGATCGATGGTCGTCACACCCTTGTTCGACATGTCGGACCAGTCGACCACCAGGTGCGACTTCACGTTGTAGTCCGGAGTCCCCTCTCCATCCACACCTGGGGGGATCTGCGTCATCTCCAGGGTCGCGGTGGTCGGCATGAAGCCGAAGGTCAGGAAAGTGCCCGAAGCGGGCGGCAGCTGAGGCTTTCCCTCGTAGTCGAGCAGGGCGGTCGAATCCTGGTAGATGTGCGTGAATCCCGGCTCGGACAGGTCGACGCGGGTCGGCCCCTGCTGGATCTGCGTACAGGCCAGAGGAAACTTGGTCGCCCCGTCCAGCTTCGTCACGTTGGCATAGCCGGTCACATAGGCGTTCAGGTTCAGATCGTTGTTCACGTCGCCGACGCACGGAGGGGCGTCGGGGGCAGCGGGCTGCTTCGCCCTGGCGCCGACCTCGGGGGTGGCCTCACCGCCTGACGACTCGCTCTCGGCAGGCGCGGATGCGGGCGGCGCCGACGCGGATGCACCGTCCTCGCCGTCACCACTGATGTCCATCTTCGCCAGCTCGGCCCCCTGCTCCGGGTCGAGGGCGCAGTTCAGGGAGATGGCGGACGGTTCCGCGGGTGTGCCCTGAGCGGTCTTCAGGGAGAGTTCCACCGAGAGTGCTCCCGCGTCGAAGGTCAGGTCTCCGGGCGCCCCGGGCTTCACGAACGGGACGGTGCCCGACGTGGTCAGCGGCAGACCGCCCTCGGCGGGAACCGGCACGGGCTCGGCGGTCGTGCCGATCCACTCGGCCTGCGCATGCTCGTCCTTCTGGGACACATCGACAGCGAGCTTCATCTCCGCGCTCACGCTCGTCGCAGACGAACCGGCCGGCACAGGGATCACGCCCTCGGGAAGAGTCGTCTCCAGGACCACGTTCTCGGGCTGTATCGCCTGCCCGGGCCGAGCCGATTCGGGCAGCTGCGCGGTGATCCCGACCTTCACCGGCTGCCCGCCCTCGGGCAGGTCGCACGTATAGGCCAGCTCAGCGTCGATCTCCTGCATACCTGACGCGGCCTGCGCACCTGGGATCATCCCTCCGAGCAGCACCGCGGTGGCCACCGCCGCACCACGCGCCGTGCGCCTGCGTGCGCCATTCATACGACTGCCTCTCACTGACGATCTCCCCTCTCGGACCGACCGGACGTGCGTCGCGTGTCAGGCGGACTCGCCACGGGCTCCCTGCTCACTCATCGCGGGTGCGCGGCCGGATCAGGGGGTGAACACGATGGCTGGCTTGGTGGTGCCGCCGCTCGGCGTGGTCACGGAACAGAGGGCTTGGTACTCCCAGTTGTCCCCCACAGCCGCAAGCCCGGCACATCCCGGAGTAGCTGTCCCGACCGTGAGCTTGTAGGTGCTGTCGTCGTTGACCTTCAGCTCGCCGGTGGAGTTGGTGTAGGTGGTGGCGAGCCGGCCCGACACCGTCATGGAACAGGTGAGCATCGTCATCCTGAGCTTCACTCCGGAGACGTATCCCTTGGTGACACCGGCGTTGTAGCTGTTCGCCATCAGCTTCCAAGGGGTGGTCGTGTCGGCGGCCGGGTACAAGGGGCCGAATGGGCTGGTGCAGTTGCTCCAGGTCAGCGGAGCGATTGTGCCGACCTGCACGTTCGCCGTACCGGAGGCGGTAGCCAGGTTGCCCCGTGCCGCCGATGACTCGCACGTGGTCGGAAGGTTGGCGTCGAGGCCCCATTGGAGACGGACGGTCCCGGAGCCGGCGGAGAAGGTCTCCGCCGGGTTCGGGCCGACGGTCCACGTGGGCGCCGCGACGCCCGCCGTTGCGACGGGTGCCGCGAAGGCGATGGCGGCGACAGCGGCACCGGCCGCCATCACGAGCTCCCTGAGAGACCTGCGCACAGCTGGCTCCTCCGTTTCGGCAACGGTCCGGTGGGCACGGGGCCGCACGGCGGGCGGACCCCGCGGTGCGACCCCTGTTCATCCCTGAGTGGCTCGTGGCCGGATCAGGGGGTGTAGACGATGGTCGGCTTGGTGGTGCCGCCGCTGGGTGTGACCGCGTTGTAGTTGGCGGTGTAGGTCGGGTTGTTGCCCACGGCCGCGATACCGGCGCAGCCCGAGGTGACGGTGGCGACGGTCAGCTTGTAGGTGGCGTTGTTGCTGACTGCCAGCACGCCGGTGGAGTTGGTGTACTTGGCGGCGACGTTGCCCGTCACCGTGAAGGTGCAGGTGAGGACCTTCAGCGTGGCCTTCACTCCGGCGATGTACCCGTTGGTGACACCGGCGCTGTAGGTGTTCGCGGTCAGCTTCCACGAGGTGGAGGTGTCGGCGGTCGGGGTCACCGGGCCGAACGGGCTGGTGCAGCCGCTCCAGGTCAGCGGAGCGATGGTGCCGACCTGCACGTTCGTCGTGCCGGGGGCGCTGGCCAGGTTGCCCGACGCCGCGGAGGACGTACACGTCATCGGGACGCCGTTGAGGACGAGGGTGACGGTGCCGGAACTGGCCGAGAAGGTCTCCGGCGAGTTGGGGCCGACGGTCCAGGTCGGAGCGGCGACGCCGGCGGTGGCGGTGGTGGCTCCGAGGGTGACGGCTGCTGCGGCGGCACCGGCCGCGATCGCGATCTTTCTGAGGGAGTTGCGCACAGTGAGTTCCTCCGATTCGCCAGTGCGGGTGCACTGTTGCGGGGAAGGCACCCGAATTCCTGCAAAGACGCAGGGAGTGCCGCGATGAATCGTGTTGCGTGGGGGCCATGCTGCGCTTTCAGCCACACACGTTCTGTGACAGGGCGTGACGTTACTTGCGGGAAACTTGGAGCACAATCCCGCCGGTCAAGATTGGTTGGGCAAGTTTTTTTCCTCGTCAGTAGGTCACTAATTCGCCTGGCTCACTTGTCACTTCGTGCGCAATATCGCTGCGGAATACCGCGTTGCCGCCGTCCCCCGACTCGGCGCCACCACCGCGCGAAGCTTCCGGAAAGGACAAAAAGACGCCGAGGAGATTCCGGAGACATCCCTCGGCCCAGCCGGCGCGGCGGGCGCCGCGACGCCCCGTCGACACCCTCGGTGCGCCCACGGCCGAAAACATTGTCCGGAAGTGAGCATTTATGGCCCCACCTGCACCGGAGCCCCACAACAGGGCCACGTTGTGTGCCCCCTGCACTTCGATCCTGTCCAGGCGGTGTGCACCCCGCCCGACTTGGTCTATCTTCGGCGCCGTTGTTGGTACACACCTGCCGGTCCGTGGGAGCGCTTTCCCCCACACGTTCCACCCACTCCGGGCCCAGGAAGCAAGGGGACGGTCATGCCGAGACTCATCCAGCCGCTGGACACCGGAGACCCGCTGGGGCCCCTCCCCCAGGAGTTCGCCGCGATCATGCGGCCCGAACTGCCGAGCCTGATCAAAGAGATAGGCATGGAAGTGACCCGCGCCTATCCGGAATACGCGCGCCTGCTGAACGGCCCCAACGGAACGTCCATCCGCATGGGCGTCGAACAGAGCCTTTCCTCCTTTGTCGACCTGGTCGCCGAGCCCTCGTCACCCACGGTCCTGCGCGACGACATGTGCCGGAGATTCGGCAGGTTCGAGGCCTACGAGGGCCGCACCATGGACGCGCTCCAGGGCGCCTACCGCTTGGGCGCGCGGGTCGCGCTCCGGCGGGCGAAGAAGGTGGGCCGGAGTTACAACTTCTCGCCGGCGCTGATGCTCAGCTTCGCCGACGCGCTGTTCGCGTACGTGGACGAGCTCGAGTCGCTGTCCCGCGAGGGCTATCTGGAGGTGCAGGCCCAGTCCGACCAGCAGAGCGAGGCGGTGCGCCGGCGTCTGCTGCATCTGATCCTCACGGGCAGACCCGTGCCCCGCAGCGCCATCGCCGAGTTGTGCGAGCAGACCGGATGGACGCTGCCCGATCAGGTCACGCTCGTCGCCGTACGCGCCCCGTCCGGCCTGGACCGGATCAGCGCGGACCACGACGTCCTGATCGATCCCGCCGATCCGCAGCCGCACCTGCTGATTCCCGGGCCGATGAACGACGCGCGCAGAGAGATGCTCGACCGGACGATCCCCGGCGGCGGCGCGGCGATCGGGCTGACCGTGCCGACCGCGCTCGCCGCCGACTCGATCCGCTGGGCCCGGCGTGTCCTCGAACTGGTCGACGCGGGGGTCATCGACGACGCGCCCGTCATCCTCTGCGAGGACCACCTCATCACCCTGTGGCTCCTCTCCGACACCGCTCTCCTCGACCAGCTCGCCGAGCGCGAACTGGCTGCCGTCTCCGGCATCAGCCCCACACGGCGCGAGCGGCTGATCGAGACCCTGCGGATCTGGCTCGACACCCGGGGCACCGCCGCCCAGATGGGCGAGCTGCTGGATGTGCACCCTCAGACGGTCCGCTACCGGATGCGCAGCCTCGAGGCCATCTTCGGCGACCAGCTGACCGATCCCGAGAGCCGCTTCTCGACCGAAGCCGTGCTGCGCGCGTCGCGGTTACGCGCTCGTGGCGGTCAGTCCCTGAACTGAGGGGCCATCACATTGAGTGCATGGAGTCAACTTACCTCCAGGTAACAGGAAATAGACGGTCAGTCCCAAACGGTTGCGACACGGAGACGTTCTCAACAAGAAACCCGGAACTGCGTCCCGTTACATAGGGAGGAGCGGTGGCCCACCGGCCGCCGCGAAGCGCCACCTCCTGGCCAACCATCCGAGAGGGAACCCCCACATGACCGCCTCGCACCTCCTCGTCCCCGTGCCGATCCCGGACCGGGTCGCCGCGCTGATCGGGTCCTGCACTCCGCCGCACATCCTGCAGGCTGAGTTCGACGCCGACTGCGCCGCTCGCGAGGTGCGCAGGTTCCGCGGGCCGAGGCTCGGCATCGAGGACCAGGCCGACCGCGAACAGGCGCTGTCCGAGCTCGCGTGGGCCAACAAGGTGCTGTCCGCTCATCACCCGCACCTCGCGGTGCGCCACGACGGCGCCTGGTGACGCTCGCCTGCTTGCGCGGGGGCGACGGCCGACTTACCTTACTCAGAAGTAAGTTTACTCTGGAGTAAGGATTTGGCGTGGCCGACAACAGCAGCGGCAACCTCACCGACGAACTGTCCGGGCTCGACTTCGGTGCCGTCTCCCCGGAGGAGTTCGCGCGAATCGTCAAGGACCTGTCCGCCAAACAGCTCGGCGAGGTCATGCAAGGTGACCTGCGCGCCCGGGTGCTGAGCGAGGTCTTCGGCCGGATGCGGCAGCAGTTCCGCCCGGAGGCAGCGGGCGGGCTGAAGGCCCTGATCCGCTGGAAGATCACGGGCGAGAGCGAGGAGGTCTACGAGACCTCCATAGCCGACGGCACCTGCACGGTGAGCGCGGGCCGATCCGACGCCGAGCCCCGTACGACGCTGGTGATGGGCGACGCCGAATTCCTCAAGCTGGTCTCCGGCAACGGCAATCCCGTGACGATGTTCATGATGCGCAAGCTGAAGGTCGCCGGTGACGTCGGCCTGGCCTCGGGTCTGACCCGCTACTTCGACATCCCGAAGGCCTGAGCCCATGAGCTACTTCTCCCTCGCCCTGACCGAGGAACAGCGGGACCTCCGCGACTGGGTCCACGGCTTCGCCGCCCAGGTGGTGCGCCCCGCGGCGGCCGAATGGGACGAACGCGAAGAGACCCCGTGGCCGGTCATCCAGGAAGCGGCCAGGATCGGTCTGTATGGATTCGAGTCGCTCGCCGACATGTACGGCGACCCGAGCGGACTCTCTCTCCAGATCGCCAACGAGGAGCTCTTCTGGGGCGACGCCGGGATCGGCATGGCACTGTTCGGCACCTCGCTCGCGGTCGCCGGGATCTTCGCCTCCGGCACGCCCGACCAGCTCGCCGAGTGGGTTCCGCAGTGCTACGGCGACGAGGACGACCCGAAGGTGGCCGCTTTCTGCGTCTCCGAGCCGCAGGCCGGGTCCGACGTCTCCGCCATGGCCACGAAGGCCCGTTACGACGAGGCCAAGGACGAGTGGGTGCTCTCCGGCCAGAAGGCGTGGATCACCAACGGCGGGATCGCCGGGATCCATGTGGTGGTCGCCTCGGTCGACCCCGCCCTCGGCGCCCGCGGCCAGGCCGCGTTCATCGTGCCGCCCGGCACGAAGGGCCTGGCGGCGAGCCGCACCATCAAGAAGCTCGGCCTGCGCGCGTCGCACACCGCGGACGTGTTCCTCGACGACGTACGCGTCCCGGGGCTCTGCCTGCTGGGCGGGAAGGAGAGGCTGGACGCCCGGCTGGCGCGTGCCCGTGAGGGCGGCACCGCCAAGGGCCAGGCGGCGATGGCGACCTTCGAGGTCAGCCGCCCCACCGTGGGTGCCCAGGCGCTGGGTATCGCGCGCGCCGCGTACGAGTACGCGCTGGAGTACGCCGGCGAACGCGAGGCCTTCGGCCGGCCGATCATCGAGAACCAGTCGATCGCCTTCGCCCTGGCCGACATCCGTACGGAGATCGAGGCCGTACGCCTGCTGATCTGGCAGGCGGCCTGGATGGCCCGTAACGACCGGACCTTCGACGCGGGCCAGGGCTCCATGTCCAAGCTCCGCGCCGGGGAACTCGCGGTCTCCGCGACGGAGAAGGCGGTCCAGATCCTCGGCGGCGCCGGTTACAGCAGGGAGCACCCTGTGGAGCGGATGTACCGCGACGCCAAGATCTACACGATCTTCGAGGGTACGAGCGAGATCCAGCGGCTGGTCATCGCCCGGGCCATTTCGGGGCGTCACATCCGCTGACGCCTCGCCGCGGCCGCCCCGACCGCGGTCACTTCAGAAGCCGACAGGGGGCGGTCGTCAGGCCTCGTCGAGGCGCTTCCGCTGCTCGGTTTCCAGGCGCAGGTCCACAGCGGCAAGGAGCTCGTCGAGTTGCTCGACGGAACTGACCCCCACGATGGGAAGCACCGGAGGGGTGCCGTGCAGCAGCCAGGCCAGCACCACCTGGCTGGGCGTGGCACCCAGCTCGGACGCCACCTGGCGCAGCACTGCCAACCGGGGTGCGGTGCCCGGGTGATCGTAGGCCGCCGACAGGGGTTTGTCCTCGCGGGCATAGGCACCGGACAGGAGGGTGGAATAGGCCATGAGCGTCAGATCCGGCTCGCTGCCCACGTAATCCAGCATCTCCGGCGTCACATGGACGTGGCCCGCTTCGGGCAGGGCGACGTCGAACCGCGGCTGGAGGTAGGAATACCGCTGCTGCACACAGCTGTAGCTCGCCCATCCGTTCCCCCGGGCCACGGCGCGGGCCTGCTCGACGCGCCAGGCCGGATGGTTGGAGGCCCCCAGCACACCCACCTGGCCCTCGGAGACCAGTGCGTTCAAGGCACCAACGGTCTCCTCCAGCGGGACGGTCCGGTCCTCGACGTGCGACCAGTACAGATCGATACGGTCCGTGCCCAGGCGGCGCAGGCTCTCCTGCGCCGCCTTGCGCACTACGGGCGCGGAGAGACCTTCGGCTGTCTCCAGCCCGGTCCCGGGGACCGTGGGGCGCCCGCCGAACTTGGTGGAGATCACCACTTCCTCGCGCAGGTTCCGGGCGGCCAGCCACCGGCCGACCGTGGTCTCGCTCTCGTCCCCCGTGCTCCCCGGAAGCCAGAAGACGTAGTTGTCGGCGGTGTCGATGAAGTTGCCTCCCGCCTCGACGAAACGGTCGAGAACGGCGAAGGACGTGCGCTCGTCCACGGTGCTGCCGAAGGGCAGCGCCCCAAGGCAGAGCGCGCTGACCTCAGGTCCACTCGGGCCTCCGATGCGGCGTCGCAGCATATCGATTCTCCTTCGGGTCATACGGGGCATGTGGCCTGCGGACCACCGCACCGACAAACCTAGGCGCCATCGGTACGGAGACCCGGTCCGATCGCACGCCTGAGTTCCAGGCCAATTCCTGGGGGGGCGCGCGGATCAGCTGAGCCCGGACCTCCGGTTCAGTCGCCCGTCACCCCGTCGGTCCGCTCCCGCAGGAGATCGGCGTGGCCGTTGTGGCGGGCGTACTCCTGGATCATCAGCACGTAGACCGCGCGAAGGCTGAGGGTGACCTCGGGCGTGGACATGAAGCTCTCGTCGAGAGCGTGCCCGGTCACCGCCGCGTCGCATGCCGTGATCTCGGCCCGGTATCTCCCGAAGTCCCTCTCCGCGTGGGCCGGGTCCACGCCGTCGAAGCCCTCGTCACCGTCCGACGGCCCGGTGAAGACATCGCCGACGGGCTCGCCCGCGAAGCTGCGCCGGAACCACCACCGCTCGATCTCCGCCATGTGGCGGACCAGACCGAGAAGGGTGAGGTTCGACGGTTCCACGGTCGCCGTCGCCAGTCGTTCGGCACCGAGACCGGCGCACTTGGCCAGCAGGGTTTCCCGATGCCAGTTCAGCCAGCCCTCCAGCAGTTGGCGCTCAGGCAGCATGCCCAGAGTGCTCAATAGCGTGGTCCGCTCGATCCGCGGTGCCGTCCACGTCATGCGCCCACTGCTCCGAGCGGGGTGAAGCGGACCGGGAGCGATGCCGGTCCCCGGGTGAAGACGCCCTCCTCGGCCGGGGTGAAGCCGTCGGCGAGCCGGAGGTCCGGCATCGCGTCGAGCAGCTGGTTCACCCCGGTCTCGACCTCGGCCCTGGCCAGCAGGGCACCCACGCAGAAGTGCCGGCCCAGCGCGAACGCCAGGTGGTCGGCGGCCGCGGAGAACGCCGTGGTGCTGGTCAGGTCGTCACGGAACAGGTCGAAGCGGTCCGGTTCGGCGTAGCGGGCTCCGTCCCGGTTGGCCGACCCGATCAGACAGGTGACGGTGGCGCCGGCCGGGACGGTGCCCCCGGACAGCACCACCTCCCCCGCCGTCTGGCGCATGATCATGTGGACCGGCGGGGTGTAGCGCAGCGTCTCGGCGAAGGCCCGGTCGATCAGGGACCGGTCCCGCTGTACGGCGGCGAGCTGCTCGGGGTGTGCCAGGAGATTGGCGAAGACCGAGGCGATGGCCTTGTCGGTCGTCTCCCCGCCGGCCGCGAGCAGCAGGCTGCAGAACGCCTTGATGTCCTCGTCGCTCATCCGTACGCCGTCGACCTCGGCGGCGCAGAGCGCGGAGAGCAGATCGTCCCCCGGCTCCTCCCTGCGCTGCTGGATGACGGGGATCATGTAGTCGGCGAACTCCTGGCGGGTCCGCTCCCCCGCCTCCGCGACCGCGGGGTCGCCCGCGAGGTTGCCGAGGAAGGCGATGACGTTGGTGTACCAGCCGTGGAAGCGCTGGTGGTCCGCCCTGTCCAGGCCCAGCATGTCGGCGATGACCAGGACGGGGAAGCGGGTCGCGAACGCCTCGACGAGGTCCGCCTCCCCCTTGTGCCGGAAGGCGTCGATGAGCTCGCGGGCGTTGCGCTCGATGACGGGCAGGAACTTCTCCTGGAGGTCGGCGCCGCGGAAGGCGGGGGCGACCAGGGCCCGGCGTACGGCGTGTTCCCTGCCGCTGAGCTGGAGGATGGTGCGGCCGTGGACGGGCTCCAGCTGCCAGTCGTAGTTCTCGGTGGTGAACTCCTGCGCCCGGTCCTTGAAGACGCGCTCGACGTCCTCGTAACGCGAGACGAGATAGCTCCCCGTGGCCTCGTGGTGGATCAGCGGGGCACTCTCGCGCATCGCCCGGTAGGCCCCGTAGGGATCGGCGGCGAAGGCGGGCGAGAGAATATCGGGCGGTGAGGACGCCTGGGACACGTGTGACTCCTGTGGGGCAGAGAGCAGGGGCTTCATTGCTGTGAACGGGCAACACCAGCAAGGCTATTGACCGTCAGCCGGATAGCGAACCCCCTGGGAGTATTTCTTGATCGCCGGGCCCGAGGCACCACGTCCGTCCGTCCTGTTCGTCACCGACCTCGCCTACGAGGCGCGGGGGCGGCGCTACTGCGACGAGGACATTTTCCTGACGTCCCGGCTGCGCGAGACCTTCGACGTCGCGCTCTGTCACCCCCGTGACGCGGCGGCGCTGCTGGACGGGTTCGACGCGGTCGTCGTCCGCAACAGCGGACCGGTCCTGCACTACCAGGAGGCGTACGACGCGTTCCGTACCCGCGCTCGGGATTCGGGGACGCGGGTGTACAACACGCTCGACGGGCGGGGGGACATGGCCGGCAAGCAGTATCTGGTCGATCTGAGCCGGGCCGGCCTCCCGGTGATCCCGACCGTGGACCGTGCGGCGGATCTCGGCCTGCTCCCCCGCTCGGCCGGTTATGTGGTCAAGCCCAAGCTCGGCGCGGACTCGGTGGGCCTGCGTTTCACCGAGAGGCCGGAGTATCCCGAGGGTGCCGACGGCACACTGCTCGTCCAGCCCAGGATCGACTTCCGCTACGAGGTGTCCTTCTACTTCGTCGACCACGACTTCCAGTACGCCCTCCACGCACCGCGTCCGGACAGGCGCTGGGTGCTCGAACCGTATGTCCCGAGCCCTGAGGACCTGGACTTCGCACGCCGATTCGTCGAGTGGAACACCCTCACGCACGGCATCCAGCGGGTGGACGCCTGCCGGACGCCGGAGGGCGGCCTGCTGCTCGTCGAGCTGGAGGACCTCAATCCGTATCTGTCGCTCGACCTCGTTCCGGAGAGGGTCCGCGAGGCGTTCGTCACCCGGATGAGGGAGTCCGTACGGGAGCTGCTGGCCTGACCCGTCCGGCCCGTCCCGCATGCGTGGGGCCTGACCGGGTGTGAGGGTGCGAGGGTGACCACTGCCAGCGAGACCGCCCCCGCCGCGCAGAGTGCCGCAGCGCCGCCCGTCCTCGACCCAGGACGCCGGAACATCGTGTTCGCCACGATCGTCCTGGGGATCCTGCTCGCCGCGCTGGACCAGACGATCGTGGGAACGGCGCTCCCCACGATCGTCTCGGACCTCGGCGGTGCGGAGCACATGTCGTGGGTCGTGACGGCGTATCTGCTGGCGGAGACCGTGGCGACGGTCCTGGTCGGCAAGTTCGGCGACCTCTTCGGCCGGAAGTTGATCTTCCAGATCTCGGCCGTCATCTTCATCACGGGCTCGTTCCTCTGCGGCCTCGCGTCCAACATGCTGCTGCTGATCATCTGGCGTGGTCTGCAGGGCATCGGGGCGGGCGGACTCATGGTCACCGCCATGGCGCTGATCGCCGATGTCATCCCGCTGCGCGAACGGGGCAAGTACCAGGGGGCGATCGGTGCGGTCTTCGGCGTCGCCACGGTGGTCGGTCCGCTGCTGGGCGGGCTGTTCACCGACCATCTGACCTGGCGGTGGGCGTTCTACGTCAATGTGCCGATCGCGATCGTGGTGGTCATCGCCGCCGCCCGCACCATCCCGTCCGTGCGCGCGGCCGGACGCCCGGTCATCGACTACCTGGGCATCGCGCTGGTCGCCGTCGGCGCCAGCGCGCTGATCCTCGGCACGAGCTGGGGCGGCAACGAGTACGCCTGGGGCTCACCGGTCATCATCGGTCTGTTCATCGGCGGCCTCGTCGCGCTGGCGCTCTTCTGCGTCGTGGAGACACGGGCGAAGGAGCCGATGCTGCCGATGCGGCTGTTCCGCAATCCGGTGTTCGCGGTCTGCTCCGTCCTCAGCTTCATCGTGGGCTTCGCCATGCTCGGCGCGATGATCTATCTGCCGACCTATCTGCAGTACGTCGACGGGGACTCGGCCACCCTGTCCGGGGTGCGGACCCTGCCCCTGGTGGTGGGTCTGCTGGCGGCCTCGATCTTCAGCGGCAACGTGGTGAGCAAGACCGGCCACTACCGCTTCTTCCCCGTCGTCGGTTCGCTCGTCATGGCGGTCGGCCTCTACCTCCTGTCCCGGATGGGCCCGGGCAGCGGCATCTGGCTGGAGTCGCTGTACATGCTGGTGCTGGGCATCGGCATCGGTCTGTCGATGCAGGTGCTGACGATCGCCGTGCAGAACACCGTCGACTACTCGGACCTCGGCACCGCCACGTCCGGCGTGACGTTCTTCCGTACGCTCGGCAGCTCGTTCGGCACGGCGGTGTTCGGCACGATCTACGCCAACGCTCTGCGGCCGAATCTGACGCAGGGCGTCGAGCAGGCAGCGCGGGCGGGCGGTGATCCGGCCTCGCTGGCACGCGTCGCGGAGAGTCCGAAGGCCGTGCACGCTCTGCCCGCCGGCCAGACCGCGCCCCTCACCCAGGCGTACGCGGACACCCTGCACACCGTCTTCCTCTGGACGGTGCCGGTGGCCCTGCTGGGTTTCGTCGTCTCGCTCTTCCTGAAGCAGGTGAAGCTGCGCGACAGCGCCCGTGCGGGCTCGACCGACATGGGTGACGGCTTCGCCCAGCCGCAGACCGGCGACGCGGCGAAGGTGCTCGAATCCTCGGTGGCCAGGATCCTGCACCAGGCCGGCCCCGATACGGCCCGGCGGATCGTCGCGGAGTCCGACACCCGGCTCGACATGGCGGGGGCCTGGGCCGTGATGCAGGTCGACCTCTTCACCCGGATGGTCGGCCACGCGGGGCTCACGCTGATCGCCGCCCGGCACCGGATCCCGCCGGAGGTGCTGGTGCCCGTCTTCGACCGGATGATGGAGGAGGGCTATCTCACCGGGGACGGCCGGCTCTTCACCCATACGGCGGCGGGCAGTCGTGAGGCGTCGACGATCTCGGCGGCCTGGGGCCGCTGGCTCAACGACCGGCTGGCCGAGGACGGTGCCCGGCCCGACGACCGGCAGCTGCGCGCGGCGGTCGACGTGATCGCCAAGCGGCTGCTCGCGGAGGACCTGGAGCAGCAGCTCGCCCCGCCCGAGCGGACGGGGGTCCCGGCCTGATCCGGGCCGAGGACTACTCGACGAAGACCGCGGTCTCGTACACCCAGGCACCCTGCTCGCGGACGAAGCGGCTCTGCTCGTGGAGCGAGTCGGGCCTGCCGTCGTCGGTGTAGTGGGCGCGGAAGGTGACCGTACCGGTGGTGTGGAAGGCGCTGCCCTCGGTGGTGGCCAGGATCTCCAGCCGCTCCCAGCGCAGGGCCGGGTCGAAGTCGACAGCCGGCGGGCGGGCCGCCGGATGCCACGTGCGCAGCAAATATCCGGCGTCCCGGACGACGAAGGCGGCGTACCGCGAGCGCATCAGCGCCTCGCACGTCGGGGCGGCGACGGTGCCCGCGTGCAGCCGGCCGCAGCACTCCCCGTAGGCGGCCGGCAGACCGCACGGACACGGTGTTTCCGGGGTGATCCGCGGGGGCCCTGCCTGCGGGGCGTCCGGCCGGCGGGGGCGTGAGGTGCGTCGTGACATGGGTCCATTGTGACCTGCCGGCCGTGGCGCCCGGGGAACGGGGCAGGAGACGGCGGTCCCCCGCCGTGCGCGGTCAGCGCTTGCGCGCCACGCCCGCGTAACCGGGGATCGGCTCGACGCCGGGTACGTCGATGACCTCGCCGAGCTCCGGACGCCAGTCCGCGGAGAGCGAGACGCCCGGCTCGACGAGTTCGAGGCCGTGGAAGAACGTGGTGAGTTCGGCGCGCGAGCGGGGCCGCAGGGTCATCCCCCGCGCCTTGTACATGGCACGGGCCTGGGCCGCGCCCTCGGGGTCGAAGTCACCCGTGGTGTGCGACAGCACCAGATAGCTGCCGGAGGGCAGCTGCTCCACGAGGCGGTCGACGAGCTCGGCGGCCCCGTCCTCGTCGTCGACGAAGTGCAGCAGGGCGAGGAGGGAGAGCGCGATCGGCCGGTCGAAGTCGAGGATCTTGCCCGCCGCCTCCAGGATGGCGTCGGGCCTGCGGGCGTCGGCCTGGATGTATTCGGTGGCGCCCTCGGGCGTGGAGCGCAGCAGCGCCGCCGCGTGCGCGAGGACGATCGGGTCGTTGTCGCAGTAGACGACGCGCGCGTCCGGGGCGGTCCCCTGGGCGATCTGGTGAAGATTCGGCTCGGTGGGTATGCCCGATCCGATGTCGAGGAACTGCCGCACGCCGCTCTCCGCGAGCCAGCGGGTGGCCCGGTGCATGAAGGCACGGTTGACCCGGGCCATGTCGCGGCCCCGGGCATCCAGGGCGAGCAGCTGCTGGGCCATCTGTTCGTCGACCGGGTAGTTGTCCTTGCCGCCGAGGAACCAGTCGTACATCCGTGCCGGATGCGGCTTGCTCGTGTCGATCTCGACGGCCTGGGAATCCTGCCCGGTCATAACGCACTCCGTTGGTCGGGGACTTCGGCGAACAGCGTGTGGTGCGACAATAGGCGGCTCGTGCGTCAGGTGAGAAGGAAATCGGCCTGTCCGGCCTTGGCGCCCTGGATGAAGGCGGCGATCTCGCCGTTGGAGTAGATGAGAGCGGGCCCGTCCGGGTCCGCGGACTGACGGACCGCCACCCTGCCGTCGGCCAGCTTCATGGCCTCGATGCAATTGCCGCCGTTACCACCGCTCCACGGCTTGTACCAGCCTTCGGTGCCGAGGTCGGCGGCCGGCATGCCGTTGTATATGTGGTTCATCACAGCTCCTTGCGGAAGTCCCTGAGGATTTCCTTCGTGCGTTGTGCAGTTGCGGCCTGAGCCGCCATTCGGTCCATGACCTCGAGATAAGAGGCCACCTCCGGGCGCGCGTCGAAGTACACGGCGCCTGTCAGGTACTCGCTGTAGACCATGTCGGGCAGCTCGGGGACCGCGAAGCGGAAGAGGACGAACGGGCCGTACGTACCCGGGTGGTGGCCCGTCGCGAACTCCGCGATCTGCAGGGTCACGTTGGGCAGGTCGGTCGCTTCGAGCAGGCGGTCGACCTGGGCCCGCATGGCGTCGGGGCCGCCGACGGGGCGGCGCAGGACCGTCTCGTCCATGACCACCCAGAGCTTCGGCGCCTCCGCCTTGGTGAGCAGTGCCTGCCGCTCCATCCGCAGTGCCACATGGCGCTCGATGTCGGCGGGCCTGGTCTGGCCGACCGCGCCGGTGCGAAGCACGGAGCGCGCGTAGTCCTCGGTCTGCAGCAGCCCGGGGACGAAGTGCGGCTCGTACGTGCGCAGGAGGCTCGCGGCGCCCTCCAGGCTGACGTACATGCTGAACCAGTCGGGCAGCACATCGTGGAAACGCTGCCACCAACCGGGCTTGTTGGCCTCTTCTGCGAGTTCGACGAAGGCGTCGGTCTCGTCGTCTGCGATCCCGTAGGCCTTGAGGAGGAGCTGGACGTACGGGATCTTCAGCCCGACCTCGGCGGTCTCCATCCTGCGTATGGTCCCCGGGGCGACACGGAGCACCTTCGCCGCCTGGTCCCGGCTCAGGCCCACGCGTTCCCGCAGGTCCTGCAGACGCTTACCGAGAACGACCTGGCCCACGGTCGGGGCCGACCGCGGTTCGCTCACTTCAGACCTCCCGATGCGCTGTGTGCGAGCAGTGTGCCATGCGCGGGGCTTCAGGGACACAGTCACTCTGAATTTTTCAGAGTGCCTCTTGCCAAGTGTTCATGTCAGGGGGAGAGTTGGTAACCGAACCAAGTTCGCGTGGTCGCGCCCGCCCCGTTGCGGGACGGTGCGAAGCGTGACACAGCCCCCACTGTGAGGAATCGGTCGTGGCACCTGGCAGTGCGCTCATCCCCCGGCTCATGGACCTCAGCCCCGGGGCGGAGGCGCTCCGTTACTGCTTCGCGCTGCCGGCGCACCCCGAGTCGGTGGCCGGTGCGCGGCGCCTCACCCGGGCCCGGCTGGCGGACTGGCGGCTGACGGGGGACGCCCACGACGCGGCGGTGCTGATCGTCTCCGAGCTCGTGACAAACGCGGTGGTGCACACCGCGAGCGCCCGGGTCGTCTGCGAACTCCGCTGCGACGACGGCCGGTTGCGCATAGCCGTACAGGACCAGGGGCACCAGCCCGGCGGCCCCCGGCTGTCCCTCACCGCCGACGGGGAGCACGGGCGCGGGCTGCTGCTCGTCGACTCCATGAGCACGGCGTGGGGGTCCCACGACGCGGGGAACCACTCCGGGCGCATCGTATGGGCCGAGCTGCCGTACGGCCCGGAGCCGACATGCTGAAGCACGCCCTGGCCCAGCTGCTCGGCGCGCGTCGCGCCCGGGTCCCGGAGGAGGACGGCGCACCGGGCCGGGTCCGGCTTCCGCTGCCGCCCGCGCTGTCGGCGAGCCTCGGCTGCGACGCGGTGGGCGTGCCCGCGCGGTACGGATTCAGGCTGATGTCGCATCTGCCGCGCGCCGGATGCGTGTTCGCCGACGCCGACCGGTGGTGGTGGATCGTCCCGTCGGGTTCGGATCTCGATCTGGACTGGCCGGAGCAGGCGTCGTACGCCGCCGGTGCCTTTGTCCCCGCCGGGCGCCCCCGGCTGATCCACGCACCGGACAGCCGGACGCCGTACACGCCGCCCATTCCGCTCTTCCTCATGGTGTGTCAGGTCACCGGCGTCGTGCCGTCCTGGGACCCGTCCGGCCGGCCGAAGGCCGTGCCGGCTCCCTGACCGGTCACGGCGCGAGGTAGGCGAGGCCGGGGTGGACCTTCGTGTAGCCGTCGACCAGCCGGCGGGCCACGGAGACGGAGTCGACCAGCGGGTGCAGGGCGAAGGCTTTGACTGCCGCGGCACGCGAGCCGGTCTCCGCCGCTTCGAGCACCGCGCGTTCCACCGCCTTGACGGCGGTGACCAGGCCGACCGCGTGGTACGGGAGCGGGTCGACGGCCACGGGGTGGGCGCCGTTGGCGTCGACCAGGCAGGGCACCTCGATGACGGCGTCCTCGTCGAGCACCGAGAGGGTGCCCCGGTTGCGGACGTCGAGGATCAGGGAGGTCCGTTCGTTGCGGGCGACGGCCCGCATCAGGGCGAGGGCCACCTGTTCGTAGCCCCCGGAGTCCAGATCGCTCTCCTCACGCTCGCCGGCCCCGGCCACGTCGCGGTTCTCCGCCATGTACGTGGCCTCGCGTTCGGCGCGCGTACGGTCCCAGGTGGTGAGCGCCGGGGCGGCCGGATCCTTCATCCGGGCGTAGAAGCCCTCCTGCTGGTCGCGGAGGAACGCGCCGCGGGTCCGGTCGGCCTCCTGGTAGGCGCGGACCGCTTCCCGGTTGAAGTAGTAGTAGTGCAGGTACTCGTTGGGGATCGAGCCGAGGGAGCGCAGCCAGTCCGCCCCGAAGAGCCTGCCCTCCTCGAAGGAGCCGAGCAGCGCGGAATCGGCGAGCAGGCGCGGGAGTTCGTCGCGGCCGTCCACCTCCAGGCCACGCACCCAGCCGAGGTGGTTGAGCCCGACGTAGTCGACCCTGGCCCGGTCCGGATCGGCGCCCAGGACCCGGGCGATGCGCCGGCCGAGCCCCACCGGGGAGTCGCAGATCCCGATGACCCTGTCGCCGAGGTGCCGGGACATGGCCTCGGTGACCAGACCGGCCGGGTTGGTGAAGTTGATGACCCATGCGTCGGGGGCGAGCCGCGCGATGCGCCGGGCGAGTGCGACCGCGACGGGCACGGTGCGGAGCCCGTACGCGATACCGCCCGCACCGACCGTCTCCTGACCCAGGACGCCTTCGTCGAGTGCGACACGTTCGTCCGAGGCTCGGCCTTCGAGGCCGCCGACGCGGATCGCGGAGAAGACGAAGTCCGCGCCGCGCAGTGCCTCGTCGAGATCGTCGGTGGCGACGACCGCGGGCGCGTCATGGATGCCCCGCGCCTGTTCGTCGAGGACCCGGGCGACGGCGGTGAGCCGGTCCCCGTCCGTGTCGTACAGGGTCACCCGCGAGACGCGGCCCTCGGCGTGATCGCCGAGCAGTGCCCCGTACACCAGAGGGACCCGGAATCCGCCGCCGCCAAGAATTGTCAGCTTCACGCTGCTCGATGGTACGGGCCCGGCAGCCGGTTGCCCCGGACCCGGAGGTCCGGGGCAACCGGCACGGCGGGCGGTGCCGGTGTCAGTGGCCGTTCCACCACCGTACGACGGCGCGCCAGATCCTCGTCGGCCCGCTCCGCTGCGCCGGGATGAGAGCTCCCTCCCCGGGTGCCGCGTACTGCGGCTCGGCGGTGCGCACTCCGGCCGGGACCTGGCCCACCGGGGGGGCCATGGGGCCGCGGGGGGTGACGGGCGACGACACCTCCCAGTCGACGTGCGAACGGGACCGGGCCACCGCGGGCAGGGGTTCGGCGTCGATCTCCTGCTCAGGGGCAGGGGCGAAGCCCGCCGGCAGGTCCACCAGGTGCCGTGACATGAAGTTCCCGGCCCAGTTCAGCTTCTCCTCGTCGACACCGAGTTCCAGGTCGGGCAGGCGCATCAGCAGGGCATCGACGCCGACGTCGGCGATGGCGCGTCCGATGTCCTGGCCGGGGCACTCGTGGGGGCCGCTGCTGAACGCCAGGTGAGCGCGGTTGCCCTCCATGTTGACGCTGAGGTCGGGCCGGACGGCGGGGTCGGTGTTGGCCGGCGCGATGCCGACGATCAGGGCGTCCCCCGCCTTGATCTGCTGTCCGCCCAGCTCGGTGTCGCCCACCGCCCAGCGGCCGAGGACCGAGGTGAAGGGCGGTTCGTCCCACAGGGTCTGCTCGACCGCCTCGGGCACGGTCATGTGCCCGCCGCTGAGCCTGGCCCGGAACCTGGGGTCCGTGAGGACCATGCGCAGCACGTTGGCGATCAGGTTGGTGGTCGTCTCGTAGGCGACGATCAGAACCACCCGCAGGTGCTCGCTGACCTCCTTGTCGGTGAGGCCTGCGGGGTGTTCGACCAGCCAGGTGGCGAAGTCCTCGGCGGGGGCCGCCCGGCGGCGCTGGACCAGCCTGTCGAGTGCCGCGATCACGTAGGCGTTGCTCGCGACCGCGGTCTCCGAGCCCCGCGTCATGTCGCGGGCGGCCTGCACCAGACGGTCGCCGTACTCCTCCGGCATGCCGATGATCGCGCACATCACCATCATCGGGAGGCGCTCGGCGAACTGGCTGACCAGCTCGACCCGGCCCTCCCGGCAGAAGTCGTTGACGAGCCGGTTGCTGTACCGGTTGATGTGGCGGCGCACCCCACGGGTGTCGATGCGCGCCATGCTGTCGGTGACCGCGCCGCGCAGCCGTTCGTGTTCGGCGCCTTCCGCGAACGAGCACACCGGCTGCCAGGTGAACAGCGGTGCGAGCGGATGGTCCGGGGCCACGCTGCCGTCCTGCAGGCCGCGCCACCGCCGCGAGTCGCGGGAGAACTGCGAGGGGGTCCGGGTCATGTGGAGGTTCTCGCTGTGCCCGAGCACCAGCCAGGCGGGAACGTCCTCGTGCAACAGGACGGGCGCCACCGAGCCGTGTTCGGCGCGCAGCTTCTCGTACAGGCCCGTGGGGTCCGCCTCGGCCTCCGGGCCGTACAGCCGGCGCAGGCCGCCGGGCCCGATGCCCATGCCGTGCGCGGGGCATTGCGGGGGCGGCACCGGACCGGTGGCCGAGCCGGGTTCATGCTGGAAGGGGGTTGTCACAGTGGCTCCTGGTAAGACGTTCCGGGACCGGGCGAGTGGGGACAGGGCCCGTTCAGAGGCAGAGTGTGTGCCGCCGTCAGGCGAGCGGCACGGCAAGGCGGTGCAGGTATCGCATCAGGGTCATCAGCACATCGCGGCTGGAGGTGCGCAGCCGGGCGTCGCAGTCGATCATCGGGACCTCGTCGGGCAGGTCCAGGGCGCTGCGCAGCGCCTCGACGGGGTGGCGCGGCGCGCCGGGGAAGGTGTTGACGGCCACCACGAACGGGACGCCACGCTCCTCCAGCCTGCCGATGACGTCGAAACTGACCTGGAGCCGACGGGTGTCGATGAGGACGACGGCTCCGAGCGCTCCTTCGAATAGTCCGTTCCACAGGAACCAGAAGCGCTCCTGGCCGGGGGTGCCGAACAGGTAGAGGATCAGTTCGTCGCTGAGGCTGATCCGCCCGAAGTCCATGGCGACGGTGGTGGCGGTCTTGGTCTCCACACCCACGTTGTCGTCCACGCCGACACCGGCCTGGGTCATGGTCTCTTCGGTGGTCAGGGGCCGGATCTCGCTCACCGAGCCGACCATGGTCGTCTTGCCGACCCCGAACCCGCCCACGACGACGACCTTCACCGCGGCCGTGGCCGTGTCGGGAAGGACGTCCTCGTTGCGGGGGCCCGTGATCGTGTCAGAGCTTCTGAAGTCCATGCATCACCGCTTCGAGGAGGGACCGGTCCGGGAGCGCGGCGCGGACGATGGGCGCGCGCGACTCGATCAGTTCGGTCGCCAGGAGTTCTGTCAGGAGCGAGGTGACCACACTGAAGGGGAGACTCAGATAGGCCGAGATCTCGGCGACGGACAACGGCGCCCTGCAGAGCCGCAGGATCGCGGCCTGCTCGGGCTGGACCGTCGGCGACGGCTCGGCCTGCGCCACCACCATGGTGACGAGGTCGAGTTCAGCCCTTTCACCGTCGGGGGCGCCGGTGATCACGTACAGCCGTTCCGGGTCGCTCACCGCCGGGTCGGCCTTACGGCGTTCTCGCCGGGGAGGACTCATCCGGCCTGCCCGTCGTGGCGCGGAGGACTCGTCAGGTGCGCACCGATACGGACGACCATGTCGCGCATGCGGGCACCCACCAGTCCGGCGTCGACCGTCTCGCCGGCGAGGACCGCGAGGTAGGCACCGGCGCCCGCCGCCATCAGGTAGAAGAACCCTCCGGTGACCTCGATGACGACGAGCTTCATCAGGCCGTCGCTGTAGGGGATCTCGGTGGCGACGGCCGCGGCCAGACTCTGCAGCCCGGCACAGGCGGCGGCGAGACGGTCGGCGACGTCGGGGTCGCCGCCGTGCCGGGCGATGCGGAGTCCGTCGGCGGAGAGCACCACGATCTGGTGGATGCTCGGTACGTCGTCGGCCAGTTCCTTGAGCATCCAGTCCATGTTTCCCCGCTGCTGGATCACTTCTCGTCTCCCTTGTCCCACACGTCGTCAGATTCTGTGTCGTGCTTCGGCTCCTTGGGCACACCGTTGACGGCCTGGGTGAAGGCCTCCAGCCAGAGACCGGGCGGTGCCGTGCCGCCGCCGCCCTGTCCGTTGTGCCCCTTGCGGGCGGCGGGCTCCGAAGCCGATGCCGACTGCTGCGGGAGGTTGTGCGAACCGAGGGGCGCACGCCCTCGGCTTCGGCGCTGCGGGAGTCCGCCGTCGGTCCACTCGGTCACGACGATCTCGTCGTCGCCCATGGCTGACGCGGTGGGCGCGGACCGTGCGGCTGACGCCGCCGGGGCCGGTGCGGGGGCCGGCGCCGGGGGCGCGAGCGACGGGACGGGCCCGGTCGCGGCGGGGCGCGTCTTGTGCTTGCCGCGCGGCGGGACGACGTGCTTCATCTGCGACATGTCGAGCGAGCTCTGGGGCCGCGAGGTGGCGCCGATGCCGTGTGCGATGCCGGGGGCCGGGCCGGTGGTGATCATGTCGCGCGGCACGATGAGTACGGCGCGGACCCCTCCGTACGCGGACTGGCGCAAGGAGACCTGGAGTTGGTACATGCGGGCGAGCCGGCCGACGACTGCCATGCCGAGGCGCGGGGACTCCCCCAGGTCGTTCATGTTGATGCCGGCCTGGGCCTGGGCGAGCATGTTCTCGGCCCGCGCACGGGCCTCCTCGCTGAGGCTGACTCCGCCGTCCTCGATCTCGATGGCGATGCCGGTCTGCACCTCGACCGCGGTGACGTGCACCCGGGTCTGGGGCGGCGAGTAACGCGTCGCGTTGTCCAGGAGTTCGGCGCAGGCGTGGATGAGCGGCTCGACCGCGGTGCCGACGATGGCGACCTTGGCGATCGAGTGCAGATCGACGCGCTGGTACTCCAGGATCCGGGACATGGCTCCGCGCAACACGCTGAACAGCGGTACGGCCTTGGGCCACTGGCGGCTGGGGCGGGCGCCGCCGAGCACGGCGATGGAGTCGGCGAGCCGGCCGATCAGCGCGGTGCCGTGGTCGATGCGGAGCAGGTCGTCGAACACATCGGGGTTGCGCCCGTGGTGGTCCTCCATCTCCCGGAGTTCACTGGCCTGTCGGTGGACGATGGCCTGGACCCGGCGGGCGACGCTGACGAAGGCGCGCTGCGCGGAGTCACGCATCGCCTCTTCGTTGTCGATGATGTCGAGGACCTGGAGGACCAGGGCGCGTTGCGCCTTGGGGAGGTTCCGGTACGAAGCGTCCGCGTCGACGATGTCGCGCATCACCTCCTGCGGCGAGTTGCTCGCCCGCAGCCTGCGGATCGCGGCCGGCAGGAGTTCCTTGCTGAGTCGTTCCGTCTCCTGGTCGTACGTGGCGACGCGGTGCTCCAGGGCGGCGATGCGCTGTTCGTACTCGGCGCGCTGGACGCGCATCGCCCGGCGCCGGCGGTTCAGCACGACGGTGAGCGTGGCGACCACGACTGTGGCGATCGCGCCGCACCAGACGACTGCCGCCCGTGTGGCCCCGGTGACCGGCACCGCGCCTGCGGCGGTCGCACCGGCCATCAGCACGACGGGCAGGAGCGCCGCGCGCACTACGGGGATGTCTCTGTTGGTCGGCGGTGATTCAACACGGACCATCTAAACCCTCTGGCGGTTGATTCGGGAAGGTATTCGGGATGCACGGCACTAGTACGCACATTTGTGAACAAGTGCTCGAATTGCATATCAACTCGACTTCACTGCGCGTGAGCCTAGCCAGATCAGAACAGCGCTTCGGCATATTCGCCCAACCCCCTGCGCGAGCACGCGGGCAGTAATACACTCGCCAGTTTTCGCACTCAACGCCGTCGAGCGTGCGCGGGGAGTGACGCTCTACGGGAATCGGGAGAAAGCAGACCCCGATGTCCCACCCTGCGGGACACCGGCACCTTCGGGGCAGCCGTTCCGGGCCGTGAATTTCCAGCAGAAACGAGAAATTATGCGTACGCGCGAGCGATAACCATCAGCCCATACGAATAGAAGTGCACCTCAGAGCGGGACGAGGGCACATGTGATCGAATCGGATCGAAAGGAGCAGATCCCTGAGCGACGGACGGATGTACGAAGCCTCGGCGCGGAATCCGCGCGGGGCGAGCCGTCCGGTCGACGGGCAGCCGGCCGGGGGCGGCACGGCCGTCACCCGCCCGCGCGGCCGTCACCGTCGGTGAGGACACCCCGCCGCCGGAGGTCGGATGCCCCGTTCCCGGCCCGCGTCGGAGCGCCGCGGCCTCAGCGGCGGCCGCCGAGCCGGCCCTCCAGTTGCACCAGCAGCTCGCCGAGCTGTCCGCTGAGGCCTCTGCGGGTCTCCTCGTCGAGTCCGGAGAGCACCGACCGCTCGTACGCGAGCTGTTCGGGTAGCAGGCGGTCGACGAGGTCACGCCCCGCCTCCGTCAGCCCGACGTGGGCGACCCTGCGGTCCCTGGCGTCGCTCCGGCGGCCGATCAGGCCGGACTCCTGAAGGGCGCGCAGCCGCTTCGTGACGGCGGCTCCCGACGAGAAGGTCTCCCGGGCCAGCTCGCCCGGCGTGAGCTCACGGTCGGTGCGCCGCATCGCGCCGAGCAGATCGAATTCGGCACGGGTGAGCCCCGCGGCCCGCAAGGGGGCGTCCTCGGCCTGCTGGAGCAGGGCCGCGCAGCGGTTGATGCGGCCGATGAGTTCCATCGGTCCCGTGTCGAGCCCCGGGTTGACGGCCTGCCACTGCCGTACCACCGAGGCCACGATGTCGTCGGTCACTCCGCTCCGTTCGCCGGGGGCAGGGTGATCAGCCCCTGCCGTTGTGCTGTCGCCGCGAGCGTACGGTGTCCCGCCTGCTCGGCCGCCAGCAGCTCTTCCTCGGGCAGGGCGCGCTGCCACCACTCGCCCGACGCGATGTCACTGGCGTCGCGCAGCTCGACGAGGGAGGCGGTCAGCCTCCTGCGCGCCGTTTCGAGTGCGAGGGCGTCGACAGCCGGGTCGGCGACCGCCCGTTGGGCGCGGTCCTGGGCATCCGCTGCCGCGGCGAGGGCCCGTTCCACGCGTCCGGACGCCCGGCGGTTGGTGACGGCCACCGCGGCGAGGACGCCGACCGCCACGCCCACGAGGGTGTCCAGGGCGCGGTCGGCGATGAGCTCACCGGCCGGCTGGAACCCGCCGAATTCCAGGATCAGCAGGGCCATCGGGGTGACGGCGACGGAACCGAGCCAGTAGTTACGGGTGATCAGGGCCTCGGCCGCGAAGTTGAAGAACAGGACACACAGGACGAGGACGAGCGGGCTGACCCGGGCGAGCGGGATGACGGCCGCGAAGACCAGCACGCCGAGAAGGTTGCCGACGGTCCGCTGCAGGGCCCTGCTCCAGGAGAGGGTGAGATTGGGCTGGTAGACGGAGGCCGCGGTGACGACGGCCCAGTACGGGTGCCCGACGCCGAGCGCCGAGGACACGTAACCGGCCAGGGCGCAGCCCACGAGCGTACGGAAGGCCACCGGCAGCACCGGGGAGCCGGGGCCGAGTGCGCGGAGCAGCCTGCGCCGGGCCTCGCGGCGGCCGCGCCGCATCCGCTGTCCGGCCCGCTCGGCGTCGATCCCGAAGAGCTCTTCCACCGTGCCGGGCGCGGGGGGCGGGCTGGGCACGGGGCCGCGGGCCCGGGCCCCCGCCGCCCACCGGCGGAGCTCGTCGGCGCCGGCGCCGGGGACGCTACCGCCGGACGCTGTGGTGGCGAGGGCCCGCTCGGCGTGGACGACGAGCCGCTCGAGCTCCTGGCGTACGGGGGTGGGGCGTCCGGCGGCGAGCAGTGACTGCCAGGCGGCCTGCACCGCCGCGGCCGCGGCGTGCCGGGTCCTGGCGTCGGGACTCGCCGCGTGCGCCGCGGCGGCGTCGAGCGCGCGGGCGGTGGCCAGACGCTCGGGCCCCTCCCTGCGCCACAGGGCCGGGCCGGCGGTGACCAGCCAGGAGAAGGCGCCCGCGGCCAGCATCAGGGCCATGTGCCCCGGCACCTGTCCGAGCTCCTGCGGGGCGAAGAGCGCGGCGGACGTGACGAAGGCGAAGATCACGTTGCCGGGCGGGCCGATGCGCGTCGCGTCGCAGAAGGTCTTCTGCACGGCCGCGAGCAGCGCACCGACAGCGATCAGCACGGCGGTCGAGTCGGTGAGCGAGGCGGCCACGAGTGCGACGGCGAGGCCCGCCGCCATCCCGAGGATCACGCGGAGGACGGTGTGTGCCCTTCGGGCGTACGGCAGATTGTGTCCGTAGAGCGCGCAGAGCGATCCCGCCATCGTGTACATGACGAGGTCGAGGCGGTCGAGGGAGTACAGCAGCAGGTTCGGCACGGCCGAGGCGACCACCACGCTCAGCGCGGGCTTGTACCAGATCTCCGCGGGGCTGTGCAGCCTCAGGACACCGGTGACCGGCAGTCTGTGGACGGGTGGCTTCCGGGGTCGCACGGCTGTATCACTCACCCATTTACTTTAGCAGGTGTTACACACGTAAAAGATCCGCGATCGTACCCGGACGTCTCCGGTAGCCGCCCACTCCGCGCGGCCCTAGCGTGCTGCACAACAGCGTAGGAACGTGACTGTCGGCGCGCCTCGGGAGGAAACCGCATGAAGCCCACGGAACCGGTGCCCGGCGGACCCTGCTGGGTCGAGTTGAGCACCCCGGACGTGCAGGCCGCACAGGCGTTCTACGCGGGACTCTTCGGCTGGCGGTCCGAGACCGATCCGCGGCCCGAGGCGGGCGGCTACACGACGGCGCGCCTCGGGGAGGACGCCGTCGCGGCCTTCAGTCCTCTCTACCGGCCGGAGCAGCAGCCCGCCTGGACCGTCTCCTTCGCCGCCGAGGACGCGGACGCCACGGCCGATGCCGTGCGCTCGGCCGGCGGCACGGTGCTGATGGAACCGATGGACATCTTCGACCAGGGAAGATTCGCCGTGGCCGCCGACCCGTCGGGGGCGGTCTTCTCCCTCTGGCAGGCCCGCGCCTTCCGTGGAGCGGGGCGCCTCAACGATGCGGGCGCCCTGGGCTGGGCAGAGCTCCGCACCCCCGATCCGCGGGGCGCACTCGCCTTCTACCCGTCGGTGTTCGACTGGACGGTGAGCAGCTCCGCGCACTTCACGCACTGGGGCGCGGACGGAGCCGACTTCGGCGGCATGAAGGTGCAGGACGACGACGAACGGGCCGAGGCACCACCGCACTGGCTGCCCTACTTCACGGTGTCCGACACCGAGGCCACCGCCGCAAGGGCCCTGACCGGGGGCGGCGAGCCGCTCGCACCCCCGACGCACATCCCGGGCGGGCCCTGGGTCGCGGTGCTCCGCGACCCGCAGGGGGCGCGGTTCGGCATCCACACGCCCTGACGTGGCCCGCCGTCACCGCCGGGCGGGCTGCGCGGGCTCCTCCGGCGCGCGGAAGGCCTCGGCCGCGTCCGCGACCCGGTGCATCAGACCGAACAGCGTCTCCTGCTCCTCCGCGGAGAGCGGGCCGAGAAAGACCTGGTTCATCCCGACCGTGCGCAGGGCGAGCCGTCGGTGGGTCCGCACGCCCTCGTCGGTGAGCCGGAGCAGGAAGCGCCGCCCGTCGCCGGGGTCCCGCACCTTGTCCAGGAGCTCACGGCGCAGCAGCCTCGTGATCACCTCGGCGACGGTGGACCGGTCGAGGCCGACCCGCTCCCCCACCGTCCGCTGGTCGAGGCCCGGTTCCGCGGTCAGGGCGTTGAGGACGGCGAACTGGGGCGAGGTGATCTCCTGGGAGACCATGGTGTTCCAGAGCAGGTGGTGCGCCTGCTGAAGACGCCGGGCCAGGTGCCCGGGGTGGGTGCTCAGGTCGACCGCCTGCACGGCACCGCCCTCTCTCTGACGGCCGTCGGCCGTCGGCTCCGTCGGCCGGGATGCCGAAGATACACAGTGTACTGAGGGTCTTGACCTCAACAGCTCGCCCTGGGTAGCTTCATGGCCATCGCATTTTACTCAGTGTACTGAGCATTTTCAGCAATTCACGGAGCCGTGACATGACCGCACGTGACCTTCCCGCATATCCGCTGCCCGACGGGATGAGCCAGCAGGAGATCGACTCCGAGGTGGCCAGGGCCCAGGCGGCTGCCGAGCCGGGCGCCCACCACCCGCCGCGCGACTATCCCCCGTACCGCAGCAGCCACTTCCGCCACCCGCACCGCTCGCTCATCCCCGTACGCGACCCTGAGGCGGTCGAGCTCTCCGGTCCGGCCTTCGGTGTCACCGATGTGACCGCGCTGGACCGCGATCTCACCGCCCAGCACGACGGCGAGCCGCTCGGCGAGCGGATCACCGTCACCGGCCGGGTGCTGGACCGGGCGGGCCGGCCGGTGCGGGGTCAGCTCGTCGAGGTGTGGCAGGCCAACGCCTCCGGGCGCTACGCCCACCAGCTCGACCAGCACCCGGCGCCGCTCGACCCGAACTTCACCGGCTTCGGCCGCTGTCTGACCGACGACGACGGCGGTTACGCGTTCACGACCGTCAAGCCGGGCGCCTACCCGTGGCGCAACCACACCAACGCCTGGCGCCCCGCGCACATCCACTTCTCGCTGTTCGGTACGTCGTTCAGCCAGCGGCTCATCACCCAGATGTACTTCCCGGGCGATCCGCTCCTCCCCTACGACCCGGTGATCAGGTCCGTCACCGACCAGGCCGCGCGCGAGCGGCTCATATCGACGTACGACCACGATCTGTCCGTTCCCGAGTTGTCCCTCGGCTACCGCTGGGACATCGTCCTCGACGGACCGTGCGCCACCTGGACCGAGGAAGAAGGCGACGCCTGATGTCCCACGCCCCCACCCCCTCCCAGACCGTGGGACCGTTCTACGGCTACGCGCTGCCCTTCCCGGGCGGCAGCGAGGTCGCCCCGGCCGGGCACCCCGATACGGTCACGGTCCACGGCCACGTGCTCGACGGCCGGGGCGAGCCCGTGCCCGACGCGATCGTGGAGACCTGGCAGCCCGCGCCCGACGGCTCGCGCACGGGTCTGCCGGGGTCGCTGCGCCACGACCCCGCGACGGGCAAGGTGATCGGGCGCGACGGGGTGGACTTCACCGGGTTCGGCCGGGCGCCGACGGACGCGGCCGGGCGCTGGTTCGTCCGTACGCTCCCGCCCGGCGGCGTCCCGTATCTCTGTGCGGCCGTGTTCGCCCGCGGCCTGGTCCACCACCTCTACACCCGTGTGTATCTTCCCGATCTGCTCGACGAGGGCGTGGGCGACGCCGATCCGCTGCTGGAGTCGCTGGACGTGGAGCGGCGCGCCACACTGATCGCGACACGCACGGACCCCCGCACCTACCGCTTCGACATCCGTCTCCAGGGCGACGACGAGACGGTCTTCCTGGAGTTCAGCTGATGCACGAGAGCGACGCCGGTCTCCTCGCCCCCGGGCGGGCCGGCTCCGCCGCCGAGACCGCCACCGGCGACCACGCCTTCCTGCGGGCGCTGCTGGACGCCGAGGCGGCGCTCACCCGGGCGCAGGCCGCCTCCGGGCTCGCCCCCGCCGAGGCGGGGCGGGCGGTCACCGCGGCGGCCGACCTCGGCAGCTTCGACGTACGGGAGCTGGCGCTGCGGGCGCGGTCCGGCGGCAATCCGGTGATCCCGCTCGTCGCCGCCCTCACCGCGGCGGTCGACGAGGACGCGCGGCCGTTCGTGCACCGGGGCGCGACCAGCCAGGACATCCTCGACACGGCGGCGATGCTGGTGGCGTCGCGGACCCTGGCACTCGTCCTCGACGACCTCGCGCGGACCGCCGACGCACTGGAGCTGCTGGCCTCCGGGCATCGTGACACGCCGATGCCCGGCCGCACCCTGACGCAGCACGCCGTGCCGACGACCTTCGGTCTCAAGGCCGCCGGCTGGCGGTCGCTGGTGCTCGACGCGCGGGACCGGGTGCGGGCCGTCCGCGGCGCGCTCCCGGTGCAGCTCGGCGGCGCGGCGGGCACGCTTGCGGCCTTCTCGGCCGACGGCGACGGGGCGGGGCAGGCGCTCGTCGCGGCCTACGCCCGGGAACTGGGCCTGGCCGAACCGCCGCTGCCGTGGCACACCCTGCGCACCCCGGTCGCGGACCTGGCCGGTGCGCTCGCCTTCACGGCGGGTGCGCTCGGCAAGGCCGCGGCCGATGTGCTGACGCTGTCGCGTACCGAGATCGCCGAGGTGGCGGAGGGATCCGGCGGCGGCTCCTCCGCGATGCCGCACAAGGCCAATCCGGTCCGAGCCACCCTGATCGCCGCCGCGGCGCGCCGCGCGCCGGGGCAGGCTGCCACGCTGTACGGCTCGCTCACCGCCGAGGACGAACGGCCCGCGGGAGCCTGGCACGCCGAATGGGAGCCGCTGCGCGATCTGCTGCGCCTCGTCGGCGGGGCAGCGCGGGACGCTGCCGAACTCGCCGAGGGGCTCCAGGTGTTCCCGTCGGCCATGCGGAGCCACCTGGGACTGACCGGCGGGCTCATCGTCTCGGAGCGGCTGGCCGCCGTCGCCGCCGGCCGGGTCGGACCTGCCCGAGCCAAGGAGATCCTCACCGAGGCCGCCGGCCGTGCCCGCGACGAAGGCATACCGCTGTCGGAGATCCTCGCCGGGGAGCCCGCCTTCGAGGGCCTGGATCTCGCGGAACTGACCGACCCTGCCCGTTACACCGGCTGCGCCGGCACTCTCACCGACCGCGCACTGGAGCGCCGATGACCATGACACCCGACCGTCTCCTCCACCACAGCGCCGAAGGGCCGGCGAGCGCTCCCCCGCTCCTGCTCGGCCCGTCGCTGGGCACCTCCACCGCGCTCTGGGACGGGGTCGCGCCCGAACTCTCCGCCGCCCACCGGGTCGTACGGTGGGACCTGCCGGGGCACGGCGGCTCGCCGGCCGGTCTGATCGGCCCGGGGGCCGGGATCGCCGATCTGGGCGCCCTGGTCCTGGATCTCGCCGACTCGCTGTCCCTGGACCGTTTCTCGTACGCCGGGGTGTCGCTGGGCGGCGCCGTGGGCCTCTGGCTCGCGGTCCACCACCCGGAGCGCGTCGACCGCCTGGCCGTCGTCTGCTCCTCCGCCCACTTCGGCGACCCGGGGCCGTGGCGGGAGCGCGCCGCCCTCGTGCGCGCCGAGGGCCTCGGCAAGGTGGCGGAGAGCGCGGCGGGCCGCTGGTTCACACCCGGATTCACCGAGCCCCGGCTGCTCGACGATCTCCTGGGGACGGACCCCGGGGCGTACGCCGCGTGCTGCGACGCTCTCGCCGACTGCGATCTGCGGCCCGGGCTGTCGGAGGTACGGGCTCCGACGCTGGTCGTCGCGGGCCGCGAGGACCCGGCGACGCCTCCCGCGCACGCCCGGGAGATCGCCGACGGGATCCCCGGCGCCGCGCTGACCGAACTGCCGGGCGCCTCCCACCTGGCTCCCGCCGAACGTCCCGCGGCCGTACGGGAGGCGCTGCGCGCCCACTTCGCACCGGGGGAGCGCGAAAGCGGGACGGCGGTGCGCCGCGAGGTCCTCGGCGACGCGCACGTGGACCGGGCGCAGGCCGCGACCACGGAGTTCACCGCGCCCTTCCAGGACTTCATCTCCCGCTACGCCTGGGGCGAGATCTGGACCGATCCGACGCTGTCCCGGCGCGAACGCAGTCTGATCACGCTGACCGCCCTGGTCGCGCACGGCCACCACGGCGAGCTGGCGATGCATGTCCGCGCGGCGGTGCGCAACGGGCTCAGTCCTCGGGAGATCGGGGCCGCGCTCCTACAGACAGGGGTCTACTGCGGGGTCCCGGCGGCGAATTCGGCGTTCGCGGTGGCCGAACGGGTGCTCTCCGGGATGGCGGAGGCGGAGCCGGACGACGCTCAGTCGGGCTGACCGTCGCCCCGGACGCGGGCGTGTACATGCATGTCGTGCCATCCGTCGGCGTGCAGGTTTCCCCGTCTGCGGATGCCTTCGAGGGGGAACCCGGCCTTGGCCGCGACGCGGCAGGACGCCTCGTTCGCCAACGAGTGGACGAGTTCGAGGCGTTCGAAGCCGGTCCCCTCGTCGAAGGCCCACCGCCGCACCGCGCCGACGGCCAGGGGCGCGACACCCCGGCCCCGGACGGCGGGCAGGACCCAGTAGGCGCACTCGGCGTATCCGACATGCGGGATCAGGCCCGGCAGCGCGATCCGCCCGAGCACCTCGTCACGCCCCTCGGTGCCGGGCCGGACGATCGCCCAGTGGATGTCGGTCTCGGTGTACCAGGCCGATGTCCACTGCTCGATCCAGGACGCGGCCTCCTCCTCGGAGTCGGCCCTGCGCATGTGCCACCGCTGGATCGCGGGATCGGAGAAGGCGGAGAGGACGGCCGGCGCGTCCGCCGGACACCAGGGCCGCAGGAGCAGACCGTCCTCGACGGGGAGGGACGGCTGCGGGGACGAGGAGAGCCGTCCGGGCGGGATGTGAGGGGACACCAGTATCGGCATGCCCGCCATACTGCCGGACGCCGGGCCGCTCGTCCGGAGGATCAGCCGAGGCCGCGGGCGTCCTGCTTGAGCGCGGTGTCCACGGTGAGTGCCGTCGCCACGACGAGGCTCAACAGCGGTTCGGGCAGCTGGTAGTGGATCTGCAGCACGTAGTTGTCCGCCGTGGTGAACATCGTCTTCGCCAGGCCTTCCCAGGTCTTGGTGATCCTGGCGATCTCGGCGTCGTTGTGGTCGACGATGGCGAAGTTCCACGCGCGCCAGTTCTCGGCCTTGATCGCACCGATCTGCCGGCCGTCGGCCATGATGGCGAAGTTGATCTTGCCGATGGCGTTCTGCTGGACTATCTCGCCCACGGGCTGTCCGTCCGGGCGCTGGACGACCACCCGGGACTTGATGAACTTCGCCGGGCGGGTCAGGAGCAGCTGCGGCTGCCCGTAGGCGTCGCGGATCTCCAGGCGGTGCGTGAGGTACTGGTCGACACTGGAGACGAACCTGAGCACCTTGCGCACGGCGCTCTGGCCGACCTGGACGACCGAACCGAGGGTGTTGCCCTGCTGGTCGAAGACGCTGTACTCGTTGGTGAGCTCGATCAGCTTGGCCTTCTGGTTCACGACCAGGACCTGCTGGTTGAAGAGCGTGCCGCCGCTGGGCCCGGCCTGCTGGGGGGCCGCCGCCGGCTGGGGGGCGAACTGCTGGGCGGGCGCCTGCTGCTGCGGCGCCGCGGAGTTCGACTGAGCGGCGTACGGGTGGGAGGCCTGCGGCTGGGCCGCCTGAGCGGGGGCCTGGGCCTGGGCGGGCGCCTGTCCCTGGGCCGGGTGCGTGTGCTCGGTCCACCGGGAGCCGTCCCAGTAGCGCAGCAGCTGGGGCGCGCCGTGGGGATCGGGATGCCAACCAGCAGGTACGTTCGATTGCGTCGTCACCGGGGCACACTATCCTGCCAATCTGTGGGCCGACTCATTGAAGTTTCACACACCATCTACGATGGCGGCGATGACCAGAGCGAGCGTGTGGACCGACCGGCGACGGAGCGGCAGAGGCCTGCCCGTCGCCCCGGTGTGGGCGCTGATGCTCCTGGCGGTGTTCTTCTGCTGCTCACCGGCGGCCACGGCCTCGCCCCGCGCCGAGGCACCTTCCGCGACGGCCGCGAGGGCCTTCACCCCGGTGCCCTCGGCTGCCACCTCGGTCGTGGTGGCCGACGCCCCTGACGAACGCGGCATCGGCAGTTCCTGTCATGGAACGGCGGACCACTCGACGGCCGTCGTGCTGCCCGCCCATCCGTCTCCCGTCGCCCTGCCCTGCCCCTCGGCAGCGCTCCGGACCGCCCCGCTCACCGGCGCCGCGGCCATCCGGGGTCCCACGAACGACAGCGTGGGCGCGGTCGACCACCTGCGTCTTCAGGTCCAGCGGATCTAGGCCTCCCGTTCGGATCCACTTTCCGCCCGCCTCCGGCGCGCGGGAGGTGGCTCGTCCGTGTGCCCGTTCCCCCCGCGTGACGCGCCGTCCGCGCACGCGATCCGCCGAACCCGAGGACCACACATGGCTTCCCCCAAGAACCAGAACACCCCCGCCGCCGCACGCCGCGCCAAGCTCGACGAGGCGCGTCGCAAGGAGCGGGCCCGCGAGCGCCGCAGCCGCATCATCACCATCACCGCGGCCGTCGTCGTGGTCGCGGGCCTCGTCGCCGGTGGCGGCTACCTGATGTCGGCCGCCGACGAGCAGGACAAGGCCGAGGAGCAGGCCAGGACGTCGCCCGTCACCGGTGAGAAGTCCTGGGACGACCTGACCCAGGACCACGTCGAGACGCCCGTGGACTACCCGATGAACCCGCCCGTCGGCGGTAACCACAACCCGGTCTGGATGAACTGCGACGCCGACGTCTACACCGAGGCGATACCGAACGAGAACGCCGTCCACTCCCTGGAGCACGGCGCCGTCTGGGTCACGTACAACGACAAGGCGAAGGACGCGGACGTGAAGGCGCTCTCCGAGCGCGTCGCCAAGACGCCTTACTCCCTGATGAGCCCCATGGCCGACCAGAAGGACCCGCTGATGCTCAGCGCCTGGGGCAAGCAGCTCACCGTGAAGAGCGCCACCGACGCCCGCGTCGCACAGTTCTTCACCAAGTACGTCCAGGGCGCACAGACCCCCGAGCCGGGCGCCGCCTGCTCCGGCGGGGTCGCCAAGTGACCTCGTCCGGGCGCGTTCCCCGTTCACTGGTGTGGTCGGGGACCGCGGTGTTCGTCGTGGCCGTCGGGCTCGTGCTGCTGATGGTCGTACGGCCCTCGGTGGCCTCCTCGTCGGACTCCGGGGCGCCCGGCGCCGCCCCGACGGAGAGTTCTGTCGATGTCGGGTTCGCCCGGGACATGTCGGTCCACCATCAGCAGGCGGTGGAGATGGCGTTCATCGTCCGGGACCGCACCGAGGACGAGGACGTGCGCCGACTCGCGTACGACATCATCAACACGCAGGCCAACCAGCGGGGCATGATGCTGGGCTGGCTGGAGTCCTGGGGCCGGCCCAAGAGTTCGGACCGGCCGCCGATGGAGTGGATGGGCCACCCGGTCACCCCGTCCGACGGTTCCCTGATGCCGGGCATGGCGACGGACACCCAGCTGGAGGCGTTGCGCGCGGCCGAGGGAAGGGACGCGGAGGTGCGCTTCCTGCGGCTGATGACCGTCCACCACCGCGCGGGGGCCGACATGGCGCGGGCGGCTGCCGGTTCGGCGGGCACGGACGAGATCAGGGACCTGGCGGCCGGGATGGCCCGTGCCCAGGAGTCGGAGATCTCGCTGATGGCGGACATGCTCAATGCCCGGGCTGCGCGGCCCTGAGCCCCGGGGCGGGCGACGGGCGGGTCCGGTGACAGACGTCGCCGGACCCGCCCGCCCCCGCGAATTCACCTGGCGCCCATATTGCCCTCATGGCCCCGACACCGGGCAACCGCTCACCCGCCCGACACTTCCTGACGAGTCATGGACATGTCCCTCTTACGACAGGAAGCATCCGTGCGCATGCACCGCTCCCCCTGGCCGGTGGCAACCGCCCTCCTCGGCACGGCGCTGATCGCAATCGTCCCGCTGTCCCCCGCGCAGGCACGGTCGCTGCCGTCCGTCGGTGCGACGGCCGAGACGGCCCCGCTGTACGACGACGAGGCGGGCGGCAACGCCAACGCCGACGACCCCGCGATCTGGCGCAACGACGCCGACCCGGGGCGCAGTCTGGTCGTCGCGACCGCCAAGGAGGGCGGACTGCGGGTCTACGGTCTGGACGCCTCTCTGGTCCAGTCGGTCCCGGCACCGTCCCCCGCGACGGAGGACGACGCCCCTGGCAGGTTCAACAACGTGGACCTCGTGACCGGGCTCCGCACTCCCTCCGGCCGCGCCGACGTGGCCGTGGTGAGCGACCGGGGCAACGACCGCCTCCGCATCTACCGCGTCGACCCGTCGCAGCCCGGGGGCCCGCTGAAGGACGTCACGGACCCCGACGCCGCCCCGGTCTTCTCGTCGGACCAGGCCGAGATCAACGAGCAGCGGACGGCCTACGGCCTCGCGACCTGGCAGGACCGCTCCTCCGGGCGGTCGTACGCACTCGTCAGCCGCCGCAACACCACGGACCTCGCGCTGCTGGAGCTGCGGCCGACGGCGAGGGGCACGGTGGGCTACCGGAAGGTGCGCACCCTCTCGCTCCCCTCGTCCTTCCGGCTCCCGAGCGGCACCTCGTGGACGCCGTGCGGCGAGCCGGGCGAGCTTCCCCAGGTCGAGGGAATGGTCGTCGACCCGGACGACGGCACGCTCTACGCCGGACAGGAGGACGTCGGTATCTGGCGGCTGCCGGCCTCGCTGACCGGGCGCCCGGTCCTGGTGGACAAGGTCCGGGAGTACGGCGTCCCCGGGACGTACGACCCGGAGACCGAGGAGTGCGCACCCGGCGCCGACCCCGGCTTCGGCGGCAAGCGGCTGGCGGCCGACGTGGAGGGCCTGACCCTCTTCCGGGAGTCCGGCGGCGACGGCTACCTCCTGGCGTCCGGCCAGGGTGACAACAGTTTCGCCCTGTACGACCGCGAGGTGTCCGAGAACAACGAGTACGAGGGCGGCTTCCGCGTCACCGCGGTCTCGGCCGACCTCGACGGCAGCGAGGAGTGCGACGGCGCCGCGGTGCTCAACGAGCCGCTCGGCTCCCGCTACCCGCACGGGCTGCTCGTGGTCCAGGACGGGCACGAGACCTCCGCGTCGGGTGGCGAGGAGGGCCGGGAGGCCACCGGCTTCAAGTTCGTCGACCTGGGCGCGGTGACGGAGGCGGCGGACATGTAGTAGCCCCGGGCCGGGGCGTCGTACCTCGAGCCGTGTACGCAGGGGCATCGCATAGGCTCGTCGACGATATGAAGAGCTACCTCACGCCCTTGGGGTCCAAGGCCGACAAGGACACCGTGCGACGCCACAACCTGAGTCTCGTGCTGCGCGCCGTGCGGGACGAGGGCGAGGCCGGCGAGGCGACCCGGGCCGGGGTGTCGGCCCGGGTCGGGCTCACCCGTGCCGCGGTGTCCTCCCTGGTCGAGCAGCTGCTGGACAGCGGTTTCGTGACCGAGTCGGGCAAAACGTTCAGCGGTCAGGCCGGGCGCCCCGGTACGGCCCTGAAGGTGGCGCGCACCGGGCCGGCCGGGCTGGGCGTGGAGATCAACATCGACTACGTGTCGGTGTGCGTCGTGGATCTGGCGGGCACCGGCCGGGTGCGGCAGACCGAGCACCTGGACAACCGCGGGGCCCCGCCGGAAGAGGTCCTGGCCCGGGCGGCGGCGATCGCCGCCCGCACGCTGGACTCGGCACGGGAGCAGGATCTGTACCCGGTCGGCACGGCGCTGGCGCTGCCGGGACTCGTCTCGGGCGGTTCGGTGCGCCAGGCGCCGAACCTGGGCTGGAACCAGGTCGCCGCCGAGGACCTGTTCGCGGAGGCGCTCGCCGGGCTGCGTCCCGGCACCGCACCTCTGCCCGTGCGCTCGGAGAACGAGGCGAATCTCGCGGCGCTGGCCGAGCTGTGGTTCGGCGGACTCGACTCGGTCCGCAGCTTCCTCTATCTGACGGGCGAGATCGGTGTCGGCGGAGCCCTGGTGCTCGACGGCGAACTGCTGCGCGGCGCCCACGGTTTCGCCGGGGAGATCGGGCACGTGGTGGTGGACCCCGCGGGCCCGGAGTGCCGCTGCGGTTCGCGCGGCTGCCTGGAGCAGTACGCCGGCCAGTCGGCTCTGCTGCGCGCGGCCGGCATCGACGAGGCCGCGGGCGGGGCGGCCGGAGTGATGGAGCTGGAGCGGCGGGCGCAGGCCGGCGACCCGGTGGCGCTGACCGCCGTGGCCGACGCCGGCCGGACGCTGGGGCAGGTGCTGTCCGGCGCGGTCAATCTGTTCGACCCGGACGCCGTGGTGCTCGGCGGGATATACCGCGGGCTGATGCCGTGGCTCTCGCCCCCCGCCGACGAGGAGCTGACGGGCCGCGTGGTGTCCGGTCTGTGGTCCCGGGGCGGTGGCAGGCTGCGCGCGTCGTCCGTCGCGGGTGACGCGGCGCGGGGCGCGGCGGCGCTGGTGGTGCAGGACGTGCTGGCGGACCCGGTGGCGTACGCCCCGCCCGCGTCCATGGACGCCTGACACCGGGTCCGGCCGCGCCCCCGGGCCCGGCGGGGGTGCGTCACCGCCGGGCACCGGGGGGTGGTGTCAGCGGACGCCGATGAGGTGTTCCATGGCGAGCTGGTCGAGGGCTTCGAAGGCCATGGAGCGTTCGGCGGCGGCGGTGGCGTCGAAGTCCTCGTAGGCGGATTTGTCGGCGAGGAGGGCCTTGAGGCCGTCGTCGGCGGTGGGGCGGGCGAGTTCG
>NZ_JBIVVD010000012.1:0-105366 GCF_044757505.1 Streptomyces sp. NPDC091271
AATCGCTTTCCAGTTCTTCGCTTTCGCGTTTCCCTTTCCGGCGAGTCCGACTCTATCAGATCCTTTCGGGCCTGATTCCCAGTCAGCGGGGTTTGCCTTCCCGGCCCTTGGGCCGTTCCGACGAGTGAGACTTTAGCGGAATCCCCGGCCCCGACGCTAATCGGGCCACCTTCGAACGCTGATTCCTCATTTCGCACGTGTGCACGTAAAAACGCACGACAGACGTCGTTCGTTTCGAGTGGTTACTGCGGAATGGCTGTCCGGGGACCGACCGGGGTCGGCGCTCACGTCGGACAACTCGGAGCACACTACGGATCAGGGCAGGACGTGTCAACCCTCGTCCTGCCCGCCTCTGGGCGCATCGTGATCTCGCTGCCGAACCCCACGCGACGGGCCACCTCCGGGACCGGCAGGTCGGTCCGTCCCCACGGCTTCTGGGCGGCGAGGGTGGTGTGCTGCGAGGAGCTGATGGCCGCTGTGAGGTAGCCGGTCGTCCACTGCCGGGCAGGGCGCCCTGCCCGGCAGGTCAGCCGTTGCCCGTCGCCAGCTCCCGGCTCCGGTCCCGGGCCGCTTCGAGCGCGGCGATGAGGGCGGCCCGTACGCCGTGGTTCTCCAGTTCGCGGATGGCGCTGATGGTGGTGCCGGCCGGGCTGGTGACGGCCTCACGGAGCTTGACCGGGTGTTCGCCGCTGTCCCGGAGCATGACCGCCGCGCCGATGGCGGCCTGGACGATCAGGTCGTGGGCCTGGGCGCGGGGCAGGCCGAGCAGGATGCCCGCGTCGGTCATCGCCTCGACGAGGAAGTAGAAGTACGCGGGTCCCGAGCCGGAGAGCGCGGTGGCCGCGTCCTGCTGCGACTCAGGGACCCGGAGCGTCTTGCCGACGCCGCCGAAGATCGCCTCGGCGTGGTCGAGGTGCTCGGCGGTGGCGTGGCTGCCTGCGGAGATGACGGACATGCCCTCGTCGACCAGGACGGGGGTGTTCGGCATGACGCGTACGACCGGGGTGCCGGCGGCGAGGCTGTCCTCGATGAAACCGGTCGTGATGCCCGCGGCGGCGCTGATGACGAGCCGGTCGGCGGTGACGTGCGGGGCGAGCTCGTCGAGGAGCCTGCCCATGTCCTGGGGCTTGACCGCGAGGATGAGGATGTCGGCGTTCTTGGCGGCCTCGGCGTTCGTGACCGCCTCGACGCCGTAGCGGGTACGGAGCTTCTCGGCGCGCTCGGCACGGCGAGCGGTCACCAGCAGGTCGCGGACCGGCCAGCCTGCCCTGATCATGCCGCTCAGCAGGGCCTCGCCGATCTTTCCTGTACCGAGGACTGCGACTGTCTGGGTCATGCGGTTCATCCTCCGGGTGGCGGCGCGCGGTACGCGGTGCTCGTCGTTGGCCGCCATCCTCGCACCGCGCCGTCAGGCGGTGCGGCGGCGGAGGGTGGCGGCGCCGAGACAGAGGACGAGCAGGGCGCAGCCGGCGACGATCAGGATGTCGCGGTAGAAGTCGGCGGTGATGTCGGTGTGGGTGAGGACCTGGTTCATCCCGTCGACGGCGTACGACATCGGCAGGACGTCGGAGACGGCCTCCAGGACGGGGTGCATCCGCTCGCGCGGTGTGAACAGTCCGCACAGCAGCAGCTGCGGGAAGATCACGGCGGGCATGAACTGGACCGCCTGGAACTCCGAGGCGGCGAAGGCCGAGACGAAGAGGCCGAGCGCCGTGCCGAGGAGCGCGTCGAGCAGGGCGACCAGGAGCAGCAGCCAGGGGGACCCGACGACGTCCAGCCCGAGGACCCAGACGGACATCGCGGTGGCCAGGAGCGACTGGGCGACGGCGACGGTCCCGAACGCCAGCGCGTATCCGGCGATCAGGTCGCCCTTGCCGAGGGGCATGGCGAGGAGGCGTTCGAGGGTGCCGGAGGTGCGTTCGCGGAGGGTGGCGATCGAGGTCACCAGGAACATCGTGATCAGCGGGAAGATGCCGAGCAGCGAGGCGCCGATGGCGTCGAAGGTCCCCGCGTCCGCGTCGAAGACGTAGCGCAGCAGCGTGATCATCAGGACCGGGACGACCAGCAGGAGCGCGATGGTGCGGGGGTCGTGGCGGAGCTGGCGCAGGACGCGTCCTGCGGTGGCGAGGGTGCGGGCCGGGGAGAGCGCGGGGGCGTCGGTGCTCATCGGGTCGTCTCCTGGCGGGCGGCGCCCTCGTCCGCGGCGGCCTCGTCCACGAGGTGGAGAAAGGCCTCTTCGACGGTGGCGGAGCCGGTACGGGTGCGGAGGGCGTCGGGGGTGTTGTCGGCGAGGATCGCGCCCTCGCGCATGAGCAGCAGCCGGTGGCAGCGTTCGGCCTCGTCCATGACGTGGGAGGAGACGAGGATCGTGGTGCCCCGGTCGGCGGCGAGGGTGTGGAAGAGGTCCCACAGATCACGGCGCAGCACGGGGTCGAGGCCGACGGTCGGCTCGTCGAGGACCAGGAGTTCGGGGGTGCCGAGGAGCGCGACGGCGAGGGAGACGCGGCTGAGCTGACCGCCGGAGAGGGTACCGGCGAGTGCGTCGGCGTGGCTGGTGAGGTCGACGTCGCCGATGGCGCGGGTGACGGCTTCCGCGCGGTCGGTCCGGTGGGCGCGGCCCGGCTGGAGCACGGCCGCGAAGTAGTCCAGGTTCTGCCGCACGGTGAGGTCCGTGTAGACCGACGGGGCCTGCGTCACGTAGCCGACGCGGGCCCGCAGGGAGGGGTGGCCGGCGGGGCGGCCGAGGACGTCGAGTGTGCCCGTGACCTTGCCCTGGGTGCCGACGACGGCCCGCATCAGCGTGGACTTGCCGCAGCCGGACGGACCGAGGAGGCCGGTGATCCTGCCCGGCTCGACGGTGAAGTCGAGGCCGCGCAGGACGGTTCGGGCTCCTCGTACGACGGTGAGGGCACGTGCCTCGACGGCCCCCGCGTCCGTGGTACGCCGGGAATTCATCATGTGATGAATATTGATCCCGCCGAAGGCGCCGCGTCAAGGGAGGCGGCGCGCCCGGACCGGGCTGTCAGCGGATCAGCAGGGCGACTTCCACCACGTAACGCTCCTCGACCGCACCGTCGGGGAACACGGCGGCCAGGTGCTTGCGCTCCTCGTCCAGGAACCGGCGGGTGGACGCCTCCTCGGCCGCGCCGCGCACGAGGAACGCGGAGTGGCTGGCGAGGTTGGCGAGGTGCAGGTCGACCGGCACGGTCCGGGACCAGGGCAGGAGCCGCTGCGTGAACTCGCCACCGGACAGCTGCCCGAGGTTCCGGGAGCCGGCGCCGCCCGGTGCGCCGTGGGCGCTGTCGTCCGTGCCGAAGTGGCGGCGCAGCCGGGTGTCCTGGTCGGCGATCCAGGGGACGGAGTCGTCGGCGACGTTCCACCAGAGCGCCAGCGCGCCCCCGGGACGCAGCACTCGGAGCGCTTCGGGGAGGGCCAGGGCCGGGTCGGTCCAGTGCCAGGACTGTGCGTAGGTGACCAGGTCGGCCGACGCGGTGGCGAGGGGAAGGCGGTTGCCGTCACCCCGGACCACAGGGACGGACGGCAGCGACCGGCGCAGCTCTCCCGCCATGCCGGGGCCCGGCTCGACGGCGGTGACCAGGGCACCCCGGGCGTGCAGCAAGCGGGTGGCGATGCCCGTTCCCGCCCCGACGTCGACGGTGCGGGCGCCCTTGAGGGGGCGGCCGGCCAGCTCCTCGACCGTGTCCAGGAGTACGGGCGGATAGCCGGGGCGGGCGGCGGCGTACTGGGCGGCGGCGCTGTCGAAGGAAAGGGCGCGGGGCGTGGATGCGGTCATGCGTTCATCGTGCAGGCACTCCGGCGCACGCACGTGTGGAGCGCGTCAGCTCTACCTGCGCCCGGAGCGCTTCCCCTTGCCACCCTTGCGGGCCGCCGGGTTGCCGGTCCGGGAGGAGCGGCGCTTCGTGTACTGGGCGAGTGCCGTCTCGTACTCCGTGCGCCGCAGCTTCTCGCCCGGCGCCTCCTGGAACGAGCGGATGAAGTAGGCGAGCAGCGAGCCGATGAAACCGATCGACTTGAGGCCGCGCAGCCGGTCCTCGTGGGACGGGTCGGCGGGGCGGCGGGTGAAGCCCTCCCAGGTCTTGCGGAAGGCGATGGCGCTGCAGACCGCGAACATCAGGACGACGAGCATGCCGACGAGGCTGCCGACCTCCGCGATCTCCAGGCCCTGGTAGGCGAAGCGCAGGACGAAGCACCCGGCCACGGCCGCGGCGAGCGAGCCGAGGGTGGCGCCCACGCGCCGCAGCCCGTATCCCCCGTCGTGGCCGACCCAGGTCGTACCGAAGAAGCGGAGGGATTCGGGCTGCGGCCCTGGTGCGGTGGAGCCCGAAGGCGCGGCCGAGGGCGTTCCGGGGGCTTCGCTGTTCTCGCTCACGGAATCGATTATCCCCGGACGCGTGTCTCTTCCGTCAGTCGCAGCGCGGAGCGATGTAGCCGTCACTGCCTGTCTTGACGTAGGCGTCCGACACGAACTGCCCGTTGGCGATGTTGTCCCAGAGGTTCGACGTGCCGTACGGACCGGACACCCGCTCCCCCGGCTTCTGGCAGTACACCGGGACGCTCATCCCGTACGGCAGCGTCCGGACGATCCCGTACTGCGTTCCGGGACCCCTGCGGACGTTGACCCGGTAGCCGGGAGCGATCGGGTAGACGACGGTGCTCGCGGCGAGCGTCGTCACCTCCCCTGCGGCGTCCGACTCGTCCGTGGTGACTGTGGCGACAGCGTTCTCTTCAACACCCATGCGGGCCTCCCCCGTTGAAAGCGATGCGTGTGACGCGCAGGCTAACAAGCCCCACGCTCCTCGCACGCACCATCGACTAGGCTCCGTGCGTCGCGCTTGCGCACGAACACACGGGGGTGGGCGATGCCGCCGCTGCGAGGGACCGGATCACATCCGGAAGCGGAGCATCCTGAGTACGCCGGGCAGTACCGGCTCGAAGCATGTCTCGGAGCGGGCGGCATGGGTGTCGTACACCTGGCGCGCTCTCCCTCCGGGCTGCAGCTGGCGGTGAAGGTGGTGCACCGCCAGCACGCCGCGGACCCGGAGTTCAGGGCGCGTTTCCGGCAGGAGGTCGCGGCCGCCCGGCGGGTCAGCGGGGCGTTCACCGCGCCGGTGGTGGATGCCGATCCTGGGGCAGCGCTGCCCTGGATGGCCACCCTGTACGTCCCCGGCCCGACGCTCGCCGCGCAGGTGAAGCGGAACGGGCCGATGAGCCCCGCCGAACTCCGCAGGCTCACGGCCGGGCTCGCCGAGGCACTGCGCGACATCCACCGCGCCGGTGTCATCCACCGGGATCTCAAGCCGAGCAACGTGCTGCTCCCCGACTCCGGGCCCAAGGTCATCGACTTCGGTATCTCCCGGCCGTACGACAGTGATCTCCGCACGGAGACGGGCAAGCTGATCGGCTCTCCGCCGTACATGGCGCCCGAGCAGTTCCAGCGGCCCCGCGAGGTCGGCCCGGCGGCGGACGTGTTCGCGCTGGGGGCGGTCCTGGTCCACGCGGCGACGGGGCGGGGGCCCTTCGACTCGGACAGCCCGTACCTCGTGGCCTACCAGGTGGTGCACGACGAGGCCGACCTGGCCGGGGTGCCGGCGGATCTCGCGCCGCTGGTGGGGCGTTGCCTCGCCAAGGACCCCGGTGAGCGCCCCACCCCGGACGAGATCATGGCCGCGCTGCACCCCCCTTCGTACGAGGCGGCCGCCTTCATACCCGTCCAGCGCAGACCGGTGGCCGCCGAGTCGGTGGTGGCGGACGAGGGCACGACGCACGTACGGGCGGCGGACGGCCTGCCGTCCGGCGCGGAGCCGGTGAAGGGCCGTCGCAAGCGGTACGGCATCGCTTTCGTCGCCGCGGCAGCGGTGCTGGTGGCCGGAGGCCTGCGGGCGGCCGGGGGCGGCTCCGGGGCGCCGGAGGCGGGGCCCGGCGCGAAGAAGGGGGGCGCGGCGGCCTTCGTACCGTGGCAGACACCGCTGATGTCGCGGGGCGGCTCCACACCGTCGTGCGCCACGGGGGCAGCCTCGGAGCTGTACTGCGTCTCCGCCGGCTACGGCACGGTCCGGCTGGATCCGTCGGACGGCCGGCCGGTCTGGTCGCACCGGGACACGGCGTCGAAGGGGGGCCCGAGCCCCGCGGGCGCGGTGACCGGGAGCGCGGCCTTCACCGTCGCGGCGGGCGAAGAGGTCCGGGCGTACTCACCCGGTGAGGGCACTCAGCTCTGGCGCAAGGACCTCTCCGCGTACCTCGACGCCCCCTTCCCCGCCGGCGGGACCCTGCTGACGGTCCGCCAGGACGGGACGCTCCAGGCACTCGACGCCGCGACCGGCGCATCCCGGTGGCGGCGCGCCGTCCCGGGCCATGTGAGCCCGGGCTACGCGCTCCACGATCCACGGACCGGCCTCGCTTACGCCTTCGAGAGCTCTGCGGAGGGGTCCACCACCCTGGTCACGGCCATCGGGGCGAAGACCGGCGAGACGGCCTGGCAGCGCAGGCTGGACGGGATGCTCACCCCCGCCGGGACGTCGGACGGCGCGCTCCTGCTCACCTCGATGAACGAGAAGGCGCAGACCACCGGGCTCGTCCGCTACGACCCGGTGCTGCGGAGCGCGACCCGCATCGCGCTGCCCTTCCGGATGAACGGACCGGAGACCGTGGTGGACGGGGACACGGCCCTGCTCCTCGAGCGCGGCGGGACCCTGCTGGCTCTCGACGTACGCCCGGGCGCCGGGCGGGCCGAGCGGTGGCGGCTGGAGACGGCCGTCGGGATGACCTCGGCACCGGTCCTCGGAGCGGGCGGCCGGCTGTACTTCTCCGCCGCCGACGGCCGGCTGCTCGCCGTCGACACGGAGCACGGGACGCTGCTCGGCCAGACGCGCCCCCGGCTGCGGGACGGGAAGCTCAGCCACGCGTCGTCCCTGCCCGCCCCCGTCGTCCTGGGCCGGAGCGTCATCGGCACCGCTCCGGACGGGTCGGTCTTCGCCGTGGACGCGGACGACCCCGCCCACTGGTGAGACCAGGGACGGGGCCGGGGGACCCGCAGGTCAGCCGAGCTTGGTGACGTCGCGGACCGCGCCGCGGTCGGCGCTCGTGGCCATCGCCGCGTAGGCGCGCAGGGCCGCCGAGACCTTGCGCTCGCGGTTCTTCGGCGCGTACACGCCGTTCAGTGCCTCGCGGCGGGTGGCGAGTTCGGTGTCCGGGACGAGCAGCTCGATCGAACGGTTCGGGATGTCGATCCGGATCCGGTCCCCGTCCTCGACCAGCGCGATCGTGCCGCCGGATGCCGCCTCGGGCGAGGCGTGACCGATGGACAGGCCCGACGTGCCGCCGGAGAACCGTCCGTCGGTGACGAGTGCGCAGGTCTTGCCGAGGCCGCGGCCCTTCAGGAAGGACGTCGGGTAGAGCATCTCCTGCATGCCGGGGCCGCCGCGCGGGCCCTCGTAGCGGATGACGACGACGTCGCCGTCCTTGATCTCCTTGCGGAGGATCTTGTCGACGGCGTCCTCCTGCGACTCGCAGACGACGGCCGGTCCCTCGAAGGTCCAGATCGACTCGTCGACGCCCGCCGTCTTCACGACGCAGCCGTCCACGGCGAGGTTGCCCTTGAGGACCGCCAGGCCGCCGTCCACGGAGTACGCGTGCTCGAGGTCGCGGATGCAGCCGCCCGCGGCGTCCAGGTCCAGGGTCTCCCAGCGCTCCGACTGCGAGAAGGCGGTGGCGCTGCGGACGCAACCCGGGGCGGCGTGCCAGAGCTCGACGGCCTCGGGCGCCGGGGAGCCGCCGCGCATGTCCCAGTTCTTCATCCACTCGGCGAGGGTCGCGGAGTGGACCGCGTGCACGTCCTCGTTCAGCAGCCCGGCGCGGTGCAGCTCGCCGAGGAGGGCGGGGATACCGCCCGCCCGATGGACGTCCTCCATGTAGTACGTGCCACCGGGGGCTACGTTGGGGGCGACCTTCGACAGGCAGGGGACGCGGCGCGAGACCTCGTTGATGTCGTCGAGGCCGTAGGCCAGCTCGGCCTCCTCCGCCGCGGCGAGCAGGTGCAGGATCGTGTTGGTGGAGCCGCCCATGGCGATGTCGAGCGCCATGGCGTTGTCGAACGCGCCGCGGGTGCCGATGGCGCGCGGCAGGACCGTCTCGTCGTCCTGCTCGTAGTAGCGCTTGGTGATGTCGACGACCGTGCGGCCGGCCTCCTCGTACAGCGCCTTACGGGCGGTGTGGGTGGCGAGGACCGTGCCGTTGCCGGGGAGGGAGAGGCCGAGGGCCTCGGTCAGGCAGTTCATCGAGTTGGCGGTGAACATGCCGGAGCAGCTGCCGCAGGTGGGGCAGGCGTTCTCCTCGATGCGGAGGATGTCCGCGTCGGAGATCTTGTCGTTGACGGCGTCCGAGATCGCGTCGACCAGGTCGAGCTTGCGGACCGTGCCGTCGACGAGGGTGGCCTTGCCGGCCTCCATCGGACCGCCGGAGACGAACACCGTGGGGATGTTGAGGCGCATCGCGGCCATCAGCATCCCGGGGGTGATCTTGTCGCAGTTGGAGATGCAGATCAGGGCGTCGGCGCAGTGGGCCTCGACCATGTACTCGACGCTGTCCGCGATGAGGTCGCGCGACGGCAGGCTGTAGAGCATGCCGCCGTGGCCCATCGCGATGCCGTCGTCCACCGCGATCGTGTTGAACTCGCGGGGCACCGCGCCAGCCGCCTTGATCGCCTCGGAGACGATCCGGCCGACCGGGGCGAGGTGGGTGTGGCCCGGGACGAACTCGGTGAAGGAGTTGGCGACCGCGATGATCGGCTTACCGATGTCCTCGCTGGCTACGCCGGACGCCCGCATAAGGGCGCGGGCGCCCGCCATGTTGCGGCCGTGGGTGACAGTGCGGGACCTCAGCTGGGGCATCGTCTCTCGCTCCTTCGACAGAAAAGACTGTCTCCGAGCGTACGCCTCCCGTGCCAAGATCTGGACAAGGCGTCCGAAATGCGGGATGTGATGCTCAACGGGTGGTCCGGCGAGGGCTTCCCGCCGGCCCCGCCCCCTCGCGTCACACCGCCGGCAGCGCCATGAGGCGTTCGGCGTGCAGCGCGGCCAGCCGCTTGCCGCCGGAGACGACGTACCACTGCTCCGTGCCCGCGCCGTCGCCGAAGGTCCAGCGGAGCTTGCCGTCCCGCGCGCCGTACGCCTGGACGCCGCCGTCCTTGCCGAACTCCGTCGCCCCGTACAGAGTCTCCCCCACCCTGGCGAACTGGAGCGGGACCGAGAGCTCGCGCAGGTCGTCGGCGTTGTGCCACAGCTTCCTGCCGGTGGCGGGGTCGACGGCCCACAGGGCGTGGGCGCTGTCGGAGGCGTAAACCACGCCTTCGAGGACGGTCGGCCCGTTGAACGTGTCGAACTCCTCGGTCTCCAGTGCCCAGCGCTCGGCGCCGTCGTCCACCCCGAAGGAGCGCAGGTGACGCCCGTCGGAGACGACCACCGCGCCGTCGTGGACGGCGATCCTCTCGAAGTTGGCCCTGCTGATCTTCTTCGTCCACAGCTGTCGCCCGGTCGCGGTGTCGCGGACGGTCAGGTTCTTGCGGAGGTCGGTGTAGACGAGGCGGTCGCCGAGCACCGCTGAGGTGAGTCCGGACTCGTCGGTCCCGGTGTCCCGCTTCTCGCTCCAGACGGCCTTGCCGGTGCGGACGTCGATGGCGGCGATCACATTGGTCCGGGAGCTGAGGTCCTTCTCCAGGATGCCCGCGATCACGTACACCCGTCGGCTGTCGGCGCCGATCGGCCGCGGCTGGTTGTACCGCCCCTCCAGGCGGCTGCGCCACGTCTCCTTGCCCGTGGCCGGGTCGAGACCCACGAGATCGCCGTCGTACTCGCCACTGGCCAGGTAGAGCGTGTCCCCGCTCGTGATCAGCCGCGCGCCCGGCTGGGCGGCGCCCGGCAGCGACCACAGCTTCTTGCCGGTGGCGAGGTCCCGGCCCACCAGGGGGTCACCGGCGACCAGCACGACATCGCCCACGACGGCGAGCACCTCGTGGTTGCCGAGGGTGCCCACGTCGGTCTTCTCCTGCCACAGGGCACGCGGGGCGGTCCCTGCGGGAGGGGTCGTGAACGCGTCGCCGCCGCCCTTGCCGCTCCCACCGGGCGCCGGGCCACCGGTGTTGCCGCCGGAGGCGTCGGCCTTCTCCGGCCCGCACGCGGTCGTCACCGCTCCGGCCAGCGCCAGGCCCAGTCCCGCACCGGCCAGCCGCAGGAGCCGTCTGCGCGGCATGGTGGCACCCCTGCCGTCCTCCGACGGCCCGCCCTGTCCGTGCCCGCCTCTGATCGACCCGTTCATGATCGTCTCCCCCGCCCGTTGTGCACGCCGTGTACGTCCGGCCCGCATGATCCCGGACAGCCAACCATCCGGATCCGGCCACGGCCGGTGCCGGTACCGACTCGCGACATCGTTGTGATGCGACCGGCACAGCCGTCACACAGGCAGGACCGGGGTCAGCCCTCGCTCAGATACCGCTGGAGCGTGGGGGCCACCATCGCGATGATCTTCTCCGGGTCCGTGGATGCCAGGGGCTCCGCCCGGATGACGTAGCGCAGGATCGCGATACCGATCATGTGCGAGGCCGCGAGTTCGGCGCGGAAGGTCGGGTCGGGCACGTCCAGCTCCGCCGCGATCCGCTCCAGCAGGCGGCGCAGCACGAAGCCGCGCAGCACCTTCGCCGCCGCCTCGTGCGTGAGCGCGGAGCGGAGGATCGCCAGGAGCGGTGCCCGGGAGACCGGGTTCTCCCATACGCCGATGAAATACCGGGCCAGCCGCTCCCCCAGGTCCTCCGACGGGCCGCCCAGGATCGTGGGGATGACGAGCGCGGGCTCGAAGGAGAGCTCGATGGCCGCGGCGAAGACCTCGTCCTTCGTACCGAAGTAGTGGTGGACCAGGGCCGCGTCGACGTCCGCCGCCCTGGCGATGCCCCGGACCGACGTCTTGTCGTAGCCGCGTTCGGCGAACTCCTCGCGGGCCGCCTCCAGGATCCGGGTCCTGGCGTCGGGGCCGGTGGCGCCCGCCGTACGGGAGGGGCGGCCCCTGCGCCGGGGCGACGGGCCGTCGGCGCCCGGGGTCACGGGCGGGGCGTCCGCGCCGACGACGCCAGATGGAGCCGGGTGAAGGCGAGCGCCTCCGCGAGATCGGCCTCGCGCTCGGCCGAGGACATGGCACGGCGGGTGTTGACCTCGATGACCACATGGCCGTCGAAGCCGGTACGGGCCAGCAGCTCCAGCAGTTCCGCGCACGGCTGGTCGCCCCGGCCGGGCACCAGGTGCTCGTCCTTGCCGGAGCCCTTGCCGTCGGCGAGGTGGACATGGGCGAGCCGGTCGCCCATCCGGTCCACCATGGCCAGGCTGTCGGTGCGCGCGGTCGAGGTGTGCGAGAGGTCCACGGTGAAGTGCCGGTAGTCGTCGTTGCTGACGTCCCAGGCGGGGGCGTACGCGAGCATCTCGCGGTCCCGGTAGCGCCACGGGTACATGTTCTCCACCGCGAAGCGCACGTCGGTCTCGTCCGCCATGCGCCAGATGCCGGAGACGAAGTCCCGGGCGTAGTTCCGCTGCCACCGGAACGGCGGATGGACCACCACCGTCGAGGCGCCGAGCTTCTCCGCCGCCGCCCTGGCCCGCTGGAGCTTCACCCACGGGTCGGTGGACCAGACCCGCTGGGTGATCAGGAGACAGGGGGCGTGCACGGCCAGGATCGGCACCTGGTGATAGTCCGACAGCCGCTGCAGCGCCTCGATGTCCTGGCTGACGGGGTCGGTCCAGACCATGACCTCGACACCGTCGTAGCCCAGGCGCGCGGCGATCTCGAAGGCCGTCGCCGTCGACTCCGGATAGACGGAAGCCGTCGACAGGGCGACCTTCGCATCCGGGATGCGCACCACTGGTTCTGCCACGTGGACAGCGTACGGGCAGCGGTACGCGAGTCCGAGGGAGCCCGGCTGAAAGTGACGAGGCCCATGAGGGGCACACGCCGGGTTCAGGCCAGGGCGGCCTGCTCCGCCGGCAGGTGGTCGAGCCGGCGCAGGATGACTCCCTCGCGCAGCGCCCAGGGGCAGATCTCCAGCTCCTCGACCCCGAACAGGTCCATCGCGCCCTCGGCGACGAGCGCGCCCGCCAGGAGCTGAGCGGCGCGTCCCTCGGTGACCCCGGGCAGATTTCCCCGCTGTTCGACGGTCATCGCCGACAGCTTCGGCACCCACTCCTCCAGGGCCTTGCGGGTGAGGACGCGCTGCACGTAGAGCCCCTCGGCGGAGCGGGCGGCGCCCGCGATCCTGGCGAGCTGCCGGAAGGTCTTGGAGGTGCCGACGACGTGGTCGGGCGGCCCCAGCCGGGTGAACTCGCCGACCGTACGGGCGATGCCGGCGCGGACATGGCGGCGCAGCGCCTTCACGGCCGTGGCGTCCGGCGGATCGCCCGGGAGCCAGGCCGCGGTGAGCCGGCCGGCGCCGAACGGCAGCGAGACGGCGGCGTCGGGCTCCTCGTCCAGCCCGTAACCGACCTCCAGCGAACCGCCGCCGATGTCGAGGACCAGCAGCTTGCCCGCGGACCAGCCGAACCAGCGGCGCGCCGCCAGGAACGTAAGCCGGGCCTCCTCCTCGCCGCTGAGGACGGCGAGGGAGACACCGGTCTCGTCCCGCACCCGGGCCAGCACCTGGTCCGCGTTGCCCGCCTCACGCACGGCGGAGGTGGCGAACGCCAGCACGTCCTCGCAGCCCTTGTCCTCGGCCGCCTGGAGGGCCTCGGTGACCGTCGTCACGAGGCGGTCAACACCCTCGGGGCCGATCGCCCCCTCCGGGTCGAGGAGTTCGGCGAGCCGCAATTCCGCCTTGTGCGAGTGGGCGGGCAGCGGGCGGGCGCCGGGATGCGCGTCGACCACCAGGAGATGCACCGTGTTCGACCCCACGTCGAGGACTCCGAGTCTCATACGGGAACGCTACTGCGGCTTACTCTGGGCACGTGCCAAAGACGAAAAAGGCGAAGCCGGACAAAGCCACGAAGAAGCAGCAGAAGACGGAGCGGGAGAGGCGGCAGCCGGACGCGACCGGGCCGGACGGCCCCGACGAGAAGGGGCTCGACTTCGCGCGGGCCTGGGTGGAATTCCCCGATCCCGCCGACGACGAGCAGGTCTTCCGCTGTGACCTGACCTGGCTGACGTCCAGGTGGACCTGCATCTTCGGCAGCGGCTGCCAGGGAATCCAGGCGGGCCGCGCGGACGACGGCTGCTGCACGCTGGGCGCGCACTTCTCGGACGAGGACGACGAGAAGCGGGTCGCCGGGCACGTGGCACGGCTCACTCCGGAGCTGTGGCAGTTCCACGACGTCGGCACCGAGACCGGCTGGGTCGGCGTCGACGAGGACGGCGAGCGCCAGACGCGGCGCTGGGAGGGCTCCTGCATCTTCCAGAACCGCCCCGGGTTCGCGGGCGGCATGGGCTGTTCCCTGCACATCCTGGCCCTCAAGGAGGGCAAGGAGCCGCTGGAGACCAAGCCGGACGTGTGCTGGCAGCTGCCGGTCCGCCGTACGTACGACTGGATCGAACGGCCCGACGACACGCGCGTGCTCCAGATCTCCATCGGGGAGTACGACCGCAGGGGCTGGGGCCCGGGCGGTCACGATCTGCACTGGTGGTGCACCTCGGCGACGTCCGCGCACGGGGCCGGTGACCCGGTCTATGTGTCGTACCGGCCCGAGCTCACCGAACTGATGGGCAAAGAGGCCTACGACCGGCTGGTCGAGCTGTGCGAGCAGCGGCTGGCGTCGCTGCTTCCGATGGCGCCGCATCCGGCCGATCCGGCCTGAGGCAGGCCTTCCGGGGGCGGCTTCCGCCTCCTTGACGGCGTCCTGACCGCGTCCTGACGGCGTCCTGGTGTGCAGCGCACAAACGTTCCGCCGCGTACCTGGGCGCCGTCCGCGTCAGCCGGCGGGCCCGGACGGTTCGCCCGGCTCCGTCGGGTCGGGCGCGGTGGAGCCGCCGGACGGCGACGGGGTGGGGCCGGGCGAGCCCGGTCCTTCGGTGGGCGGCTCCGTCGGCGTGGGCGTCGGGTCCGGCGGATCGGTGGGGTCCGTGGGGTCGGGGGTCGGCTCCGACGGGGTCGGCGAGGACGGGGCGGGGCTCGGGGTCCCGGACGACGGATCCGGTGACGGCCGCGGGCTCCCGGGGCGTGGGGCCGTGGCCCCGTAACCGGTGATCGCGACCGCGGACCCCGACGGGGCGAACAGGACACGGGCGCTCCACGGGCCGCGAGGCTCGGCCGCGCTGTTCACGAACACATGGAGGCTGACGCTCCGGCCCGGCGCGACCGTGCCGGACGTACGGCTGAGACGCAGCCACGGGGCGTCCGCCCGGGCCGACCAGACGACGGCCTCGTCGCCGGTCGCGGTCAGGGTGATCGTCGTACGGCTGCCGGACGTGCGGGCCGAGACCGCGAGCGAGGCCGCCCCGTCCGGGCCGGCGCCGACGCTGATGACCTCGGCCGAGACATCCGGGCTTCCGGCTTCCGCGAAGCCGTCGTGTCCCTCGGGGCGGGCGTTGCCCGCGTTCTCGTAGTGGTCGTACGGATCGCCGTCAGGGCTCGGTTCGCCGTCCACGTCCGTCGCCGTGACCGATGTGTCGCGGCCCTCGCCGGTCAGCGGCGCCCCCCGGTAGGCGGCCCAGAGGGCGATCACCGGGGCGGCGACGACGGTCGCGACGACCGTCGTGGTCACGACCCGGGCGCGCAGCCGGTCCCGGCGCGCGGCGTGGTCCTTGGGGTCCAGCGGGAAACCGGTCCGGCCGAAGCGCGGGGCACCGGACCGGGAGCGCCGGGCATGGGTCAGGGCGACGTGCACCGAGGGGCGGGGCGCCTCCACGACCGGCAGTGCGGCGGCCGGGGTGACCGTCGCGCCGGGCCAGGGGCCGGTTGCCCCGGCCCGCTCGGCGGCGCGGCGGCAGCGGGGGCAGTCGTCGACGTGCCGGACGAGCTCCCGGCGCAGGGCCGCCGAGAGCAGCACCTGGTGGGCGCCGGTGAGCCGCGCGACGGAGGGGCAGTCGCCCGTCTCCACGACGGCGAGGGCCGCGCGGGTGCGCTCCACCTCGCAGGCCGCGCCCGCCAGGAGCTCCCTGGCGCTGCCGGGGTCGAGGCCGAGGACGGCGGCGACGGCGCGCGGGGTGAGCCCGTGGCGCACGGCGAGCTCCAGCGCCTCGCGCTGCTCGGGGGTGGTGCCCGCGGCCTCGGGCCAGGCCAGCTGCGCGAGTTCACGCCGGCGCGCCTCGGCCACCGGGGACTCCGTGGAACAGCTGGGGGCGGCGGCCTCCTCCGGCGCGCCGTGGGCGGACCGGTGTCGGGACGCGCGGGCGGCCTCGCGGGGCGCGGTCCGCGGGGCGGGCGCCGGGCGCCGGTGCGCCTGGCGGCCCCGCCGCTGCTCGGTGAGCGCCCGCAGACAGGTCCATCTGGCCAGGGCGTAGAGCCAGGATTTACGTTCCTCCTCGGCCGCGGGGCACCGGCCGTCCTGCCGCTCGGCGATGGCCAGGACCGAGCCGAGCGCCTCGGTGGCCGCCTCGTGGTCGCAGAGCACGGAGAGGCAGTAGGTGAACAGGCCGTCGAGATACGGCTCGTACCGTGCGGACGATCGCTGCGCCGAAGGACGGGCCGCACGGCGGTGCGCCCGGTGTGCGCCGGTGGGGTGCGTGGGGGTCTCCAGCCTGCTGCTCGTCACGTGGCGACCGTAGGCAGATACGGGCGGAACCCTGACCGCACTTTCCTACATTTAATCCTTACGGGTGACAGTCCCTCTCGAAAGGGGACAGGAATCCCGGATTCCATCAAAAATGACGCATCGGGCACATGTTCGACCACAGTGCCCACGGCCGGAGCTGTCAGACCCCACCTATACGGTGACGCCATGGCTGCCCGTACGAAATCCGCGAAGGACCGCCCGTCCTACCGCTGCACCGAATGCGGCTGGACGACGGCCAAATGGCTCGGCCGCTGCCCCGAGTGCCAGGCCTGGGGGACGGTCGAGGAGTTCGGCGGCGCCCCCGCGGTCCGCACGACGGCGGCCGGCCGCGTCTCCACCGCCGCTGTGCCGATCGGCCAGGTCGACAGCCGGCAGGCCACCGCCCGCTCGACCGGGGTCGGGGAGCTGGACCGCGTGCTCGGCGGGGGACTCGTCCCCGGCGCCGTCGTGCTGCTCGCGGGCGAGCCGGGCGTCGGCAAGTCGACGCTGCTGCTGGACGTGGCCGCCAAGGCGGCGAGCGACGACCATCGCACGCTCTACGTCACGGCCGAGGAATCCGCCAGCCAGGTGCGGATGCGGGCCGACCGCATCCGGGCGATCAACGACCACCTCTATCTGGCCGCCGAGACCGACCTCTCGGCGGTCCTGGGGCATCTGGACGCGGTCAAACCGTCCCTCCTCGTCCTCGACTCCGTGCAGACCGTCGCCTCCCCGGAGATCGACGGCGCGCCCGGCGGAATGGCGCAGGTCCGCGAGGTCGCGGGCGCGCTCATCAGGGCCTCCAAGGAGCGCGGCATGTCGACGCTCCTGGTGGGACATGTGACCAAGGACGGCGCTATCGCGGGGCCGCGCCTCCTGGAGCACCTCGTCGACGTGGTGCTGTCCTTCGAGGGCGACCGGCACGCACGCCTCCGGCTCGTGCGGGGCGTCAAGAACCGGTACGGCGCCACGGACGAGGTCGGCTGCTTCGAGCTGCACGACGAGGGCATCACGGGCCTGGCCGACCCCTCCGGGCTCTTCCTCACCCGCCGTGACGAGCCCGTCCCCGGCACCTGTCTGACGGTCACCCTGGAGGGCAAGCGGCCGCTCGTCGCCGAGGTGCAGGCACTGACGGTCGACTCGCAGATCCCTTCGCCCCGGCGCACCACCTCCGGCCTGGAGACCTCCCGGGTCTCGATGATGCTGGCCGTTCTCGAACAGCGGGGCCGGATCAGCGCCCTCGGCAAGCGGGACATCTACAGCGCGACGGTGGGCGGCGTGAAGCTCACCGAACCGGCCGCGGACCTCGCCATCGCCCTGGCACTCGCCAGTGCGGCGAGCGACACACCGCTGCCGAAAAACCTGGTCGCGATCGGTGAAGTGGGTCTCGCCGGGGAGGTCAGAAGGGTGACCGGGGTCCAGCGCAGGCTGGCGGAGGCGTACCGTCTCGGGTTCAAGCACGCCCTGGTCCCGAGGGACCCGGGACAGGTTCCGGCCGGTATGAAGGTCACAGAAGTGGCCGACATGGGCGACGCTCTGAGAGTCCTTCCCCGCCGCTCTCGGCCGGACGGACCACAGGAGGACGGCGCACGCCGGTAGACTTTGCCCTGGTCTCGCCCGCCCGTACGAACGGTACGAGGGACGCAAGGGCACCGCCGACCTGTGACCGGAGGAGTGCAGTGGCAGCCAACGACCGGGCAGCATCGCCCGGAAAGTCCGGCCAAGGCACGGGGAACGAGGCGCTGATGCGCGCCTCGTTGAGCGCGGTCGCGCCCGGAACGGCCCTCCGCGACGGCCTGGAGCGCATCCTCCGCGGCAACACCGGCGGGCTGATCGTCCTCGGCATGGACAGAACCGTCGAATCCATGTGCACCGGCGGTTTCGTGCTCGACGTGGATTTCGCCGCGACGCGCCTGCGCGAACTGTGCAAGCTGGACGGCGCGATGATCCTCGACAAGGACATGACCAAGATCCTCCGGGCCGGTGTGCAGCTGGTCCCGGACGCCTCCATCCCCACCGAGGAGACGGGCACCCGCCACCGCACGGCGGACCGGGTCTCCAAGGCCTGCGGCTTTCCCGTGGTCTCGGTCTCCCAGTCGATGCGCCTGATCGCGCTGTACGTGGACGGGGAGCGGCGGGTCCTGGAGGAGTCCTCCGCGATCCTGTCCCGCGCCAACCAGGCGCTCGCCACCCTGGAGCGGTACAAGCTCCGGCTGGACGAGGTCGCCGGGACACTCTCCGCGCTGGAGATCGAGGACCTGGTCACGGTCCGGGACGTGACGGCGGTCTCGCAGCGGCTGGAGATGGTGCGCCGCATCGCGACGGAAATCGCCGAGTACGTCGTGGAGCTGGGCACCGACGGCCGCCTTCTCTCGCTCCAGCTGGACGAGTTGATCGCGGGCGTGGAGCCGGAGCGGGAGCTGGTCGTACGCGACTACGTGCCCGAGCCCACCGCGAAGCGGTCCCGTACGGTCGCGGAGGCGCTGGCCGAGCTGGACACGCTCACCCACACCGAGCTGCTCGAACTTCCCGTGGTGGCACGGGCACTGGGCTACAGCGGCTCACCGGAGACGCTGGACTCGGCTGTCTCCCCGCGCGGATTCCGGCTGCTGGCGAAGGTGCCGCGGCTGCCCGGGGCGATCATCGAGCGGCTGGTGGAGCATTTCGGCGGCCTGCAGAAGCTGCTCGCCGCGAGCGTGGACGACCTCCAGGCCGTGGACGGAGTCGGCGAGGCACGGGCCAGGAGCGTCCGGGAGGGGCTCTCGCGGCTCGCGGAGTCCTCGATCCTTGAGCGGTACGTCTAGGGCCTTCCGTCCGGACCACGAACCACACCGGGCCCCGCCGGACAAGCGTTCCGGCGGGGCCCGGCGGCGTTCGTCGCCGGTCAGCACCGGCGGCGTTCGTCCCGGTCAGCACCGGCGGCGTTCGTCCCGGTCAGCACCGGTGGCGTTCGTCACCGGGGCCCGGCCGCGCCGTCAGTCCTTGGCCAGGACGAACGAGGCGCGCTGGACGGTCTCGCCCGGGACCTTGGCCTCCAGCAGATAGGTCCCCGGGCCCGCGGACCGGACAGGCGGTGTCGCGCACGAGGGCGCGCTCCCCTTGCGGTCCCACTCCACGGTGTGGACGACCGTTGTTCCCGCCGGGACCCTCAGGAAGAAGGCGCCGCCGGGCTTCGGGCAGTCCTTGGAGGACCACACCTGTTCGTCGTCCTCGCCGGCCTCGGTGATCGTGAGCACGGCGTTCTTCGGGCCGAAGTCGGCCTTGCAGTCGGCAGCCGAGGTGTTCCTGGCGCTCAGCCGGAACTTCGGCTTGTCGTCGGGTCCGAAGCTGATCTCCGTCTTCAGGCTCAACTGCACCACGGCGGGCGTGCAGTTGGGGAGCGGTGACCCCGCGGGTACCTGCTGGCCGGCCGTACCGCCGCCGGTTCCCGCGCCCGACGCGGAGCCGCCCGGCCCCCCGGTGCCCGCGCCCGTGTCCCCGTCGGCGCCCGATCCACCGGCGCCGCCCGTCCCTGCCCCGGTGCTCCCGCCGCTCGACCCGGAGCCCGCGTCCGTACCGGAGTCGTCCGACTCGTCGCGTCCGCCGGGGGGTTGGCCGGTGACCGGGCCGGAACTCGAAGGCCCGGGGGTGATGGACGGGGCGGGGCCGGAGCCTCCGGGCTTCCCGTCGTCCTGTCCGCCGCCGCTGCCGCGACCCGAGGTGACGGCCCACGCAACCAGCGCCGCGAGCAGCGCGATCACCAGCACCGCTACTGTTCTCCGACGCCAGTAGATGCTGGAGGGAAGCGGCCCGACCGGATTGCGCATAGAACCCACGGACCGAACTGTACGAGAGATCCAGGCCAACTCCGGCCCTCAACCGCCGCTCTGATCGACAAGTTTTCCGGATCATCATCATGGAGCGGTCGTTACCGGGACGCTTCCATCCGCTTTGCACCGGCTAGGCCCCGTCCGCCCCGTTCGAGGGGACAGAACGGGTGGCGTTATCACTCCCTGAGCGCTCTGCCGGGCCGACACCCCCGTAGCCGTGCCCGATGTCCCGCCTTCCGTGCCAGGATCGTGGGTGCGATGACTGCCACGACTTCGACACAGACGCCCCCCGCCTCCCTCCATACCCCCGTCATCGGGTGGTTCGAGCAGCACGCGCGCGATCTGCCCTGGCGCCGCCCCGATGCGGGTGCCTGGGGTGTGATGGTGAGCGAGTTCATGCTCCAGCAGACCCCGGTGAACAGAGTCCTTCCGGTCTACGAGCAGTGGATGGCCCGCTGGCCCCGCCCCGCGGACCTGGCCGCCGACGCACCGGGCGAAGCCGTCCGCGCCTGGGGCCGGCTCGGCTATCCGCGGCGTGCGCTGCGGCTGCACGGGGCCGCGCAGGCGATAACGGAACGCCACGGCGGCGACGTGCCGAGCGAGCACGGCCAGTTGCTCGCGCTGCCCGGGATCGGGGAGTACACGGCCGCGGCCGTGGCCTCGTTCGCGTACGGGCAGCGTCACGCCGTGCTGGACACGAACGTCCGCAGGGTGTTCGCCCGGGCCGCCACCGGCATCCAGTACCCGCCGAACGCGACCACCGCGGCCGAGCGCAAGCTCGCCCGCGCACTGCTCCCGGAGGAGGACGAGCGCGCCGCGAGCTGGGCGGCGGCCACGATGGAACTCGGCGCACTCGTGTGCACCGCGAAGAACGAGGACTGCACGCGCTGCCCGATCGCCGGACAGTGCGCCTGGCGGCTGGCGGGAAAGCCCGCCCACCAGGGTCCGCCGCGCCGCGGCCAGACCTACGCCGGCACGGACCGGCAGGTCAGGGGGCGGCTGCTCGCGGTGCTGCGGGACGCGGTCACACCGGTGCCGCAGTCGGCGCTGGACTCGGTGTGGGAGGAGCCCGTGCAGCGGGCGCGCGCCCTGGACGGGCTCGTCGCCGACGGCCTGGTCGAGCCGCTGGCGAACGGCCGGTACCGGCTGCCCCTGACCTGATCATGCTCCGGCGGACCGGGCTGTCCAGCGGCTGTTACACAACCGATGGACAGCCGTGCGTCCGCCTACGGCTGCTCCGCACACCCTCGTGACAACGCCTCCGTAACGTCACCGGACGTCGGCAACGGGACCACCCGGCCGACGGCGGTACACGGGGATCCACGGGGACGGAGGCGGTTGTAATGGCTCAGGGCGAGGTGCTCGGTTTTGAGGAGTACGTACGGACCCGACAGGACGCGCTGCTGCGCAGTGCCCGTCGGCTCGTTCCCGATCCCGTGGACGCGCAGGACCTGCTCCAGACCGCCCTGGTCCGCACCTTCGGCCGCTGGGACGGCATCGCCGACAAGTCCCTCGCCGACGCCTATCTGCGCCGCGTCATGATCAACACGCGTACGGAGTGGTGGCGGGCCCGCAAGCTCGACGAGGTCCCCACCGAGCAGCTCCCCGACGCGAGCGTCGACGACGGCGCCGAGCAGCGTGCCGACCGGGCCCTGCTCATGGACGTGCTCGGGGTGCTGGCTCCGAAGCAGCGCAGCGTCGTCGTGCTGCGACACTGGGAGCAGATGAGCACGGAGGAGACGGCCGCGGCGCTCGGCATGTCCGCCGGCACGGTGAAGAGCACGCTGCACCGTGCTCTGGCGCGTCTGCGCCAGGAGCTGGAGGACCGTGCGGCCCGGAGCCGCGAGGCCGAGGGGACACCGGCGCGGATACCCTCGCAGCGGAACAGGCGTCATGACGAGCGGGGGCGGGAGCGGTGCGCGGCCTGACGGGCAGCAGAGGGGGCACGAGGGCCGGCCGCGGGAGACTCCGGGGCGGCCTCGCGGCGGGGAGCACGGCGGTGGCCGGGCTCGCCGCCTTCGGGCTGTTGTGCGCCGGCTGTTCCGCCGGAGGCACGGGCACGCGTGACGAGGGCCCGGCGAGCGCCCAGCAGGTCGCCCGGGCCACGCCGTCGAGCGCGGCCGTACCCAGCGGGACGGCGAAGCCCTCCCCGCGGGTCAACGCCGTGATGCTCGTCAAGAGCGACCCGAAGGTGAGCCGACAGCTCAAGGACGACCTGAAGCCCTGCACCGGGGACGAGTACCCGGTCGACACCTCGTACGGCTCGCTCACCGGCGGCTCGGAGAGCGATGTCGTGGTCAACGTGATGACCTGCGGTGATTCGGTGGGAGTCGGGACGTATGTCTACCAGCGGCGGGCGGACGGCACGTACGGGAACGTCTTCGCCGCCGAGGTGCCGGCGGTGTACAGCACCATCGACCGGGGTGACCTGGTCGTGACGACGCAGGTCTACGGGTCGAAGGACTCGGTCACGTACCCCTCGGGCGAGGACGTCATCACCTACCACTGGACCGCGGGCCGGTTCACCGAGACCGACCGGGTGCACAACGATTTCAACCGGGCCGTCGGCAGCGGGGAAGGCGCTCTTCCCGCACCGCAGACGGCGCAGAACTGAGAGCCGCCCGCCATGGCCGATACCCATGTCCTCTTCGTCGAGGACGACGACGTCATCCGTGAGGCCACCCAGCTCGCACTGGAGCGGGTCGGCTTCACGGTCACCGCGGTACCCGACGGCCTGCTGGGCCTGGAGGCCTTCCGGGCGGACCGTCCGGACATCGCGCTGCTGGATGTGATGGTGCCGGGCCTCGACGGGGTCAGTCTGTGCCGGCGCATCCGCGACGAGTCGACCGTACCCGTGATCATGCTGTCGGCCCGCGCCGACGCGATCGATGTGGTGCTCGGCCTGGAGGCGGGGGCCGACGACTACGTCACCAAGCCGTTCGACGGGGCGGTGCTCGTCGCCCGCATCCGCGCCGTGCTGCGGCGCTTCGGCCACGCCGCCGGAACGGGCGCGGCACCCGACGGGGCCGGTGGCACGCGGGACGAGGCAGGCGGTGTGCTGGTCTTCGGCGACGTGGAGATCGACACGGAGGGCATGGAGGTACGCCGAGGGGGTGCGCACGTGGGTCTGACACCGACGGAGATGCGGCTGCTGCTGGAGTTCTCCTCGGCGCCCGGCACCGTGCTCTCCCGGGACAGGCTGCTGGAGCGGGTCTGGGACTACGGCTGGGGCGGGGACACCCGCGTCGTCGACGTCCATGTGCAGCGGCTGCGCACCAAGATCGGACAGGACCGGATCGAGACGGTCCGCGGCTTCGGCTACAAGCTGCGCGCATGAGGCGGCTGGCGCTGCGGACCGGGGTCCGCTGGAAGATCAGCATCGCGATCGCCGCGGTCGGCGCGCTCATCGCGCTGGCGCTGAGCCTCGTCGTCCACAACGCCGCCCGTGTCTCGATGCTGGAGAACGCGCGCGAGGTGCAGCTGGAGCGGCTGCTGTTCGCCCAGCGGCTGTACGAGGCGACGAACACGAAGAAGCCGTCGCCGAAGTTCGGCGCCAAGATCAACGACCCGTCGCTGCCGGCGAGCCTGCGCAGTCGGATGCAGGACGACCGACGCGCCACCCATGTCGACGAGTACGACGACGGGGTGCCCGACGTCTGGGCGGCCGTCCCCCTGGCCAACGGCGACGTCCTGTCCCTGCACACCCGCTTCGCCGACCGCAGCGCCACGGTCATGGGCGACCTGGACAGGGCCCTGATCATCGGCTCGGTCTCGGTCGTCTTCGGCGGTTGCGCGCTGGGCGTCCTGATCGGCGGCCAGCTGTCCCGGAGGCTGCGCAAGGCGGCGGCAGCGGCCGGCAAGGTCGCCCAGGGCAATACGGAGGTACGCGTGCGGGAGGCTGTGGGCGGGGTCGTACGGGACGAGACCGACGAGCTGGCCCGGGCGGTGGACGCGCTCACGGACGCGCTGAACGAGCGGATCGAGGCGGAGCGCCGGGTCACCGCCGACATCGCGCACGAGCTGCGCACCCCGGTGACCGGACTGCTCACGGCGGCCGAGCTGCTGCCCCCGGGGCGGCCCACGGAGCTCGTACGGGACCGGGCGCAGGCGATGCGGACCCTGGTCGAGGACGTCCTGGAGGTGGCCACGCTGGACGGCGCCTCGGAGCGGGCCGAGCTCCAGGAGCTGCAGCTCGGCGAATTCGTCAGCCGGCGGGTCCGGCTGCTGGATCCGGAGATCACGGTCCGGGTGGTGCACGAGTCCTGGGTGTCCACGGATCCGCGACGGCTGGAACGCATCCTGGGCAATCTGCTGGGGAACGCCGCCAAGCACGGGGCGGCCCCGGTCGAAGTCACGGTCGAGGGCCGGGTGGTGCGGGTCCGCGATCACGGGCCCGGGTTCCCCGAGGCGCTGCTGCGGGAGGGGCCGAGCCGGTTCCGTACCGGAAGCAGTGACAGGTCCGGGCGCGGCCACGGGCTGGGACTGACCATCGCCGCGGGGCAGGCGCGGGTGCTGGGGGCGAGGCTGACGTTCCGCAACGCGGGGCCCGCCGGGGGCGGGGACACGGGTGGTGCGGTCGCCGTGCTGTGGCTGCCCGAGCACGCGCCGACGAACACCGGAAGCTTCCCCGTCCTGCGGCAGGCGGAATCGGGCTGACGGGACGGGGGTGGGCCCGGGGACGATGCGTCCGGGGGGCCCACCCTTGTCAGGGGCCGCTCAGGCGCTCTGCGGCGCCTTGACCGCCGGCGGCCGAACCTGCGCCGACCCGTCGCCGTCCGAGGGAGCGTCCGGCATCGCCGTGCCGCGCAGCGGGACCTCCTTGACGAACAGCGCCGCCACCAGGGCCACCACCGCGACCGAGCCGCCCACCAGGAAGGCGATGTGGGTGCCGGAGGCCACCGCGTACTCGTACGCCTCGCGCATCGCGGCCGGCAGCTTCGCCAGGCTCGCCGCGTCCAGCTGTGCGGACTTCTCGGTGGCTCCCCCGCCGCCGCGTGCCGCCATCTCGTCCTGCACACGGCCGGTGAACAGGGCGCCCATGATCGCGACTCCGAAGGAGCTGCCGAGCGTGCGGAACAGCGTGGTCGTGGACGAGGCGACGCCCATGTCCTTGAGCTCGACGCTGTTCTGGGCGACGAGCATCGTGATCTGCATCAGGAAGCCCATGCCGGCACCGAGTACCGCCATGTAGATGCCGGAGGTGAAGCGCGTGGTGCCGGTGTCCATGGTGGCGAGCAGGAACAGGCCGGCGACCATCAGGAGGCTGCCGATGATCGGGAAGATCTTGTACTTGCCGGTGCTGGTGGTGATCCGGCCGGCGACCAGCGAGACGATCATCATCGCGAGCAGCATGGGCAGGAGCAGCAGTCCGGAGTTGGTCGCGGACGCCCCCTGGACCGACTGCTGGAACAGCGGCAGGAAGAGCACCGCGCCGAACATCACGAAGCCCGCCATGAAGCCGACCACGGACATGAGGGTGAAGTTGCGGTTGCGGAAGATGTGGAGCGGCACGATCGGTTCGGCTGCCTTCGTCTCGACGAAGAGGAAGCCGACGAGGGAGGCGACGCCGAGGGCGATGAGCTCCATGATCACGGCCGAGCCCCAGGCGTACTCCGTACCGCCCCAGGTGGTGACCAGCACGATCGCGGTGATGCCGACGGTGAGGAGCGCGGCGCCCAGGTAGTCGACCTTCGCCTTCCGGCGCTCCTTGCGGGGCAGGTGCAGCACCGCGGTGACCATGGCCAGCGCGACGGCGCCGAGCGGCAGGTTGATGTAGAAGCTCCAGCGCCAGCCCAGGTGGTCGGTGATGGTGCCGCCGACCAGCGGTCCGCCGATCATGGCGATCGCCATCACGCCGGCCATCATGCCCTGGTACTTGCCGCGCTCCCGGGGCGGTACGAGATCGCCGATGATGGCCATGACGCCGACCATGAGGCCGCCCGCTCCGAGGCCCTGGACGGCCCGGAATCCGATCAGCTGGCTCATGTCCTGGGACATTCCGCTCAGCACTGAGCCGATCAGGAAGATCACGATGGACGTGAGGAAGATGCCCTTGCGTCCGTACATGTCGCCGAGCTTGCCCCAGATGGGGGTGGAGGCCGCGGTGGCCAGGGTGTAGGCGGTGACCACCCAGGACAGATGCTCCATTCCGCCCAGATCGCCGACGATCGTGGGCATCGCGGTGCCCACGATCAGGTTGTCGAGCATGGCCAGCAGCATCGCGATCATCAGCGCGAGGACCACCACCCGGACGCTCCGCGGCTGTGGTTCCGCTTTCCCGCCCGCCGTCGCTTTCTTGAGTTCTGCCATGCCGTCCGCTCCCCTGATCCCCTGATGCCCGGTCTGCCGCCGATCCGGCACTTACTTGCCGCCCGGCTAGTTGGCTACACTGAGGAAAAGTAGACCCGTAACTAGCCGGGCGTCAAGTAAGTTCTTGGGAGAGTCGAATGAGCAGCACGCCGCAGCCGCGCCGGGGAAACACCCGTCAGCGCATCCAGGACGTCGCTCTGAAGCTCTTCGCCGAGCAGGGTTACGAGAAGACCTCGCTCCGCGAGATCGCCGAGCAGTTGCAGGTCACCAAGGCGGCGCTGTACTACCACTTCAAGACCAAGGAGGACATCCTCATCAGCATCTTCGAGGACCTGAACAGGCCTGTGGAGGAGATCGTCGCCTGGGGCCAGGGGCAGCCGCGCACCCTGGAGACGAAGAAGGAGATCCTGGTCCGCTACAGCGAGGCGCTCAAGGCGGCGGCGCCGCTCTTCGTCTTCATGCAGGAGAACCAGGCGACGGTGCGCGAGCTCAGCATCGGCCACACCGTGAAGCACCGGGTCATGGCCCTGGTGGATCTGATCAAGGATCCCGACGCCCCGCTCACCGACCAGGTGCGCTGCTTCACCGCGCTCTTCGCGATGCACGCCGGGATGATGGCCCTCAACGACGCCGAAGGCGACCCCGACGAGAAGCGCGAGGCTGCTCTCGAGGTCGCCGTCGAGCTGGTGACCAGGGCCCATGACCCGGGGCCCGCCGCTTAGCGGCTACGGGTGGGCGTGCGTCAGACCTTGACGTGCACGGACTTCAGGTACGAGACCGGGTTCAGCGCCGAACCGTAGTCGGGCGAGGTCCGGATCTCGAAGTGCAGGTGCGGACCGCTGGAGTTACCGGTGTTGCCGGACCTGGCGATCTCGTCGCCCGTCTTCACGCGGTCGCCGACGTTGACCTCGATCTTGGACAGGTGCGCGTACTGCGAGTACTTGCCGTTGGCGTGCTTGATCACGATGGCGTTGCCGTACGCGGGGCCGTCGCCGCCGCCGTTCGGGCCGGCCTTGACGACCCGGCCGGTGTGCGCGGCCTCGACCTTGGTGCCGATCGGCACCGCGAAGTCCTGACCGGAGTGCTTGCTGGCCCAGCGGTCGCCGCCGGTGCCGTAGGTGGCGCTCAGGACGTAGTGGTCGACCGGGGCCTCCCACGAGGCGGCCTTCTTCTTGGCCGCGGCCTTCTTCTTCGCAGCCGCCTTCTTGTCGGCCTCGGCCTTCTCGGCCTTGTCGGCCTTCGCCTTGGCGGCGGCCTTGCTCTGGGCGGTCGCCTGCTGGGCGACGGAGTCGGCGGTGGCCGCGCCGGCGAGGGCCGCGGTGTCCGCGGTGCCCGTCGTGCCGGACGCGAACGCCGCGCCCGCACCGAACACCATCGACGCACCCAGGCCGGCGGCCACGACGGCGCCACTGACGCGGGGCATGGACGGGCGGCGGGAGTGCTGGAACGTAACGCGCTTCGACATGCGGGGAGAACCTCCGGGGTGACTGGACCCGGTGCTCGACCGGGCTTGCTCCACCTTGGTAACCCGCACCCCCGACAACACTCAAACACCCCATCTACGATCAAAAGCCGTAGCGGAGGGGGCGGGAATGCATCGCGGCCCACCGGCCTGGAGACCGCGGACGATCTTGGGTACATTTCTCGCGAAGCAGGTTTAACCCCAGCTCCAAAGGCGCCCTTCCGGGATATGAGCCAGCAATACGGTCATATCCACCCAAACGCCGAAAGGTACCTCTCGGGTGGGCCGAAGGTCCCGCGGCCGCCCACCCCGACTCCTCCGAAGGCGCCTAGTAGGCCTCCGAGGGCCTGTGCGCCTTGTCACCGCCGGTGGGCCGGAAGCCTGCCCGTTTCGGGACCTTCGGCCCAGCCGCCCTGGCTACGCTGTCCGGGCACACGCCAACACCCCGGGGGAACAGATGGACGACGACACCACCCATGACCTCGACGGCATCGAGCTCGCCGACGCCGTCGAGTCGATCCGCAACCAGCTCGTCGACGCGGCGGCCCGGGCCACCGGCAGGCCCCTCGCCTTCTCCGTCGGTGACATCCAGATGGAGTTCACCCTCGAGCTCCGCAGGGAGCACAAGGCAGGCGGCAAGGTGAAGGCCTGGGTCGTCGAGGCGGGCACCGACACCTCGCGCTCCACCGGCCGCACGCACAAGGTCGGCTTCACCCTGACCCCGCACAACGCCGTGACCGGTGAGGCATGGGAGATCGGGGACGAGGAGGCGGGGAGCACCGCGCACTTCGGTGGCAGCGGCACGGCAGGGTCGTGAGAGTGCTGCAGCCGGCGGACCGCACGGTCGTCGTCTCCGGCGCCCTCCAGGGCAGCGGGGTGCTGCTCACCGACCGGCTGGTGCTGACCTGCGCCCATGTGGTCAAGAGCAGCAACGGGTGCCACCTCGCGCACCCGGACGTCACCGGCCCGGTCCCGGCGACGGTGGCCTGGATCGACCACGACCTCGACGCCGCCCTGCTCCAGACCGCGAGCCCGGTCCTTCCGGTGGGCCCGGCCCGGCTCGGCCTGGTGGACACCAGACAGGCGATGGCCGACTGCGAGATCACCGGGTTCCCCCGCCTCCAGCGGTACGGCGCCGAGAAGCACGCGGAGGCGGACCAGTACACCGCGACGGTCCTGCCCATGGCGGGCCGGATGCGCAACCTGCTGGTCTGCGACCTCGACGGTCCGCCGGTCGTCGGGTCCGACCAGGCGCCCTCCGTGCTCGCGGGGCTCTCCGGCGGGCCCGTCTTCGCGGGGGACGTCCTGCTCGGGATCGCCCGACAGGTCCCCCAGCAGCGGGGCGGCAGGCGGGTCGAATGCGTACCGCTCGGCCCCGTGGTGACGGCGAAGCCGTTCCGGCTGGTCTACGAACAGAGCGGCCCCCGGCTCCGCCACGAGAAGGTCCACGGGCACTTCCCGCGGGACCTCCGGTACGAGGAGGAGTACGCGGCCTCCATCGGGGCCGCGTACCGGCGTACGAAGATCTTCGGGCTGGACGAGCTGGGCCGGCACGACTCGGAGTGGGACCTGGACACGGCCTATCTGAGCCTGGAGGCGCAGCCGCAGACCAGGGCCCAGCCCTCGTCCCCGTCACCTGCCCTGCCACTCCCGCCCTCCGGCCCTGAGCGCGTCGACACCCTGCTCGCGGACCGACGCCGGGTACTGCTCCGCGGCGACGCCGGTGCGGGGAAGACCACGCTGCTGTGGTGGCTGGCCGCACACGCATCTGCCCGCACCCTGAGCGGTGCGCTGGAACCGCTCAACGGCCTCATCCCCTTCGTGGTCCCACTGCGCACGCTGCGCGCCCGGGGCAGCACCTTCCCCGGACCCGCCCAGTTGGCCGACACGACCGGACTGGTGGTCGACCAGGCACCGGAAGGCTGGGCCGGCAGAGTACTGGAGGCGGGCCGGGCCGTCCTTCTGGTCGACGGCCTGGACGAGGTGCCCCCGGAGAAACGGGAAGAGGCTCACGCCTGGGTGTCGCAGCTCCTCCTGCGCTACCCGGACACACGCTGTGTGGCCACGGTTCGCCCGCTGGCCGTCGAACCGGACTGGCTCGGATCCGAGAGCTTCGAGGAACTGCGGCTTCTGCCGATGCGGAACGAGGACATCCAGTCGTTCGTGGCGTCGTGGCACCGGGCAGCTCGAATGGTCGAGCAGGAGGAGGACCACGAGAGACTGCGCGAGCTGGAACGGGACCTCACCCGGCAGTTCGCGCAGAACACCACGCTCAGCGATCTGGCCCGGACTCCGCTCCTGTGCGCCGTGATCTGCGCCCTTCATCGCCGCCGCGAGGGCTTCCTCCCGGAGACCCGCTGGAAGCTGTACCGCTCGGCCCTGGAGATGCTGCTGGGCCACCGCGACCGCCGGCGCCGGATCGACGGCCCCGAGGGGATCGTCATGGATGTCGAGGAGCACACCCAGCTCCTCCAGCGCATCGCCGCGTGGCTGGTGCGTGAGGGGCAATCGGAGTTCACCCGCGACCAGGCTCTGAGGCAGCTGGAGCGTGCCCTGCCCGGGATGGAGCGGGTGAGCGCGCAAGGTCCGGCCGACAAGATCCTGACCCATCTCCTCAACCGCAGCGGCCTCCTCCAGGAGTGCACCGACGACACCTACCAGTTCGCCCACCGCACCTTCCAGGACTTCCTCGCCGCCAAGGAACTCGTGGAGGACGACCACCTCAACGAGCTCCTCGGGCACGCGGGCGAGGAGCAGTGGCAGGACGTGATCCTGCTGGCGGCCGGGCACTGCGGGCGCCGAGAGCTCCCCCTGCTGGTCGAAGGGCTGGTGGACGCCGGGCTGGCACACGAGGAGGGCTCCCTGGAGCGGACGGACATCCACGTACTGGCGGCCCTGTGCGAGCAGCACGCCACCTGGCTGGACAAGGCGGTCCGGGAAAGGGTGAGACAGAGCACGGCGGCGCTGTTCCCGCCGACCGGCGACCGGGTGTCCGCGCTCGCCCGGCTGGGGGCGGCGGCGCTGCCGTTTCTCCCGGCGCCGGAAAGCACGCCGCCCGACACACCGGCGGCACTCGAAGCGGTGCACCTGATCGGCCAGATCGGCGGGAGCGAGGCCGTCCCGTACGCGCACGCCTGGGCCCTCCAGCACCCCGACCGCGGCCGGGACTTCGAGCTCGCCTGGGGCAACTTCCCGGCGGAGCCCTTCGCCAGGGAGGTCCTGGCGCACTGCGACCTCAGTACCGCCGTGGTCTCGGTCGACACCAGGGATCAGCTCGCGTCTCTGCCGCATCTGCACGCCGTGAACCATCTGTCGATCGGTATCGACGCTCCCGACATGGAGATTCGTACGGCCCTGAAGAACACCGCGCTACAGATCCTCTTCATCCGTGAGAATCCGTCGCTCACGGATCTCTCCTGTCTTCGCGGCCTGTCCTCCTCCTTGTGGTACTTGAGTCTCAGCTCCTGCCCGGCCGTCCAGGACTTCGTCCCGCTGGCGGACCTGACGGCCATGACGACGCTGGACCTGGACGTCACAGGCCTTCCCACCTCACGCCTGGCACCGCTCGGCCGCCTCAGCCTGACCTCACTGAGCCTGAGCGGCCTCGCCTCGGACCGCATCAGTTCGATCCCGGGTTCACCCTCGATCGCCCTGCTCACCGTGGAGAGCCGGAATCCGCTCGTCCTGGAAGGCCTCGGCCGATGGCCTCAGCTCGTCGATCTGGAGCTTTCGGAGGTCGCCGCGCTCGACGACGCGTTGACGGAGATCCGTGCCTGCCCCAAGATCACGACCCTGAGGTTCGTCGCGTTCCCCTGGTCGGACCTGCCGGACCTGCCGGAGCCGGTGTACTCCGTACAGAGTCTGACCGTGCAGGCTCCAGACCGCGGCGCCGACCTGGCGCTGCTCCGGCGGATCTTCCCCTCGCTCACCCATCTGACGTTCGATGCCTCCCACCAGACCACGAGTCTGGACCTTTCGGCCCTGCATGCCTGGGCTGGACTCCTCCAGGTGAGCGTCAAGGGTCACCCCCGCCCGCTGCTGGCCGGCGCCGACAAGCTGGGCGACCGCCTGCACATAGGCCTCTACTGAACGAACGTGAAAAGGGGCTGCCCCGGACCGAAACCGGTCCGGGGCAGCCCCTTGGAACGCTCAGGCGCTACGCGCCCTACGCCTCCTTCGTCAGGTTCGGGCCGCCGCCCGCTGCCTGCTCGATCGGCGGGACGTCGGGCAGAGCCGACTTCTCCTCGCCGCGGAACGAGAACTTCTTCTCGTCCCCTTCGCCCTCGGTGCCCACGACCACGATGTGACCGGGACGCAGCTCGCCGAAGAGGATCTTCTCGGAGAGGATGTCCTCGATCTCGCGCTGGATCGTCCGGCGCAGCGGCCGGGCGCCCATCACGGGGTCGTAGCCCTTCTTCGCGAGGAGCGACTTGGCCTCGGCACTGAGCTCGATGCCCATGTCGCGGTCCTTCAGACGCTCATCCACCTTGGCGACCATGAGGTCGACGATCTGGATGATGTCTTCCTCGGTGAGCTGGTGGAAGACCACCGTGTCGTCGACACGGTTGAGGAACTCAGGCCGGAAGTGCTGCTTGAGCTCGTCGTTGACCTTGACCTTCATGCGCTCGTAGTTCGTCTTGACGTCGCCCTGGGCGGCGAAGCCCAGGTTGAAGCCCTTCGAGATGTCCCTGGTCCCGAGGTTGGTCGTCATGATGATGACCGTGTTCTTGAAGTCCACGACCCGGCCCTGGGAGTCGGTCAGACGACCGTCTTCCAGAATCTGGAGCAGGGAATTGAAGATATCGGGGTGGGCCTTCTCGACCTCGTCGAAGAGGACGACGGAGAACGGCTTGCGGCGCACCTTCTCGGTGAGCTGGCCACCCTCTTCGTAGCCCACGTAACCGGGGGGCGAACCGAAGAGGCGGGAAACCGTGTGCTTCTCGCTGAACTCCGACATGTCGAGGGAGATCAGCGCGTCCTCGTCGCCGAAGAGGAATTCGGCGAGCGTCTTGGAGAGCTCCGTCTTACCGACACCGGACGGGCCGGCGAAGATGAACGAGCCACCGGGGCGCTTCGGGTCCTTCAGACCGGCTCGCGTACGGCGGATCGCCTGCGAGAGGGCCTTGATGGCGTCCTTCTGGCCGATGACGCGCTTGTGGAGCTCGTCCTCCATGCGCAGCAGACGCGAGGACTCCTCCTCGGTCAGCTTGAAGACCGGGATGCCGGTGGCGGTCGCGAGGACTTCGGCGATGAGCTCGCCGTCGACCTCGGCGACGACGTCCATGTCGCCGGCCTTCCACTCCTTCTCCCGCTTGGTCTTCGCCGCCAGCAGCTGCTTCTCCTTGTCGCGGAGCGAAGCTGCCTTCTCGAAGTCCTGGGAGTCGATCGCCGACTCCTTGTCACGGCGGACGCCCGCGATCTTCTCGTCGAACTCGCGGAGGTCCGGCGGCGCGGTCATCCGGCGGATGCGCATCCGGGAGCCGGCCTCGTCGATCAGGTCGATCGCCTTGTCCGGCAGGAAGCGGTCCGAGATGTAGCGGTCGGCCAGGGTGGCGGCCTGGACCAACGCCTCGTCCGTGATGGAGACCCTGTGGTGGGCCTCGTAACGGTCGCGCAGACCCTTGAGGATCTCGATGGTGTGCGGCAGCGACGGCTCGGCCACCTGGATGGGCTGGAAGCGGCGCTCGAGCGCGGCGTCCTTCTCCAGGTGCTTGCGGTACTCGTCGAGCGTCGTGGCACCGATGGTCTGGAGCTCGCCTCGCGCCAGCATGGGCTTGAGGATGCTCGCCGCGTCGATCGCGCCCTCGGCGGCGCCCGCACCCACCAGGGTGTGGAGCTCGTCGATGAACAGGATGATGTCGCCGCGGGTGCGGATCTCCTTGAGGACCTTCTTCAGGCGCTCCTCGAAGTCACCTCGGTAGCGGGAACCCGCCACCAGGGCGCCGAGGTCCAGGGTGTAGAGGTGCTTGTCCTTGAGGGTCTCGGGCACCTCGCCCTTGACGATGGCCTGGGCCAGGCCCTCGACGACCGCCGTCTTGCCGACGCCGGGCTCGCCGATGAGAACCGGGTTGTTCTTGGTGCGGCGGGACAGCACCTGCATGACCCGCTCGATCTCCTTCTCGCGCCCGATGACCGGGTCGAGCTTGGACTCACGAGCGGCCTGGGTGAGATTCCGGCCGAACTGGTCGAGCACCAGGGACGTGGAGGGCGTGCCCTCCGCGGGGCCGCCCGCAGTGGCCGCCTCCTTGCCTCCCGAGTACCCGGAGAGCAGCTGGATGACCTGCTGCCGCACCCGGTTCAGGTCGGCGCCCAGCTTCACGAGGACCTGGGCTGCGACGCCCTCGCCCTCGCGGATCAGGCCGAGCAGGATGTGCTCGGTGCCGATGTAGTTGTGGCCGAGCTGAAGGGCCTCACGGAGCGACAGCTCCAGGACCTTCTTGGCCCGGGGAGTGAAGGGGATGTGCCCGGACGGGGCCTGCTGGCCCTGACCGATGATCTCCTCCACCTGCTGGCGGACCGCCTCGAGCGAAATCCCGAGGCTCTCCAGGGCCTTAGCGGCGACACCCTCACCCTCGTGGATCAGGCCCAGGAGGATGTGCTCGGTGCCGATGTAGTTGTGGTTGAGCATCCGGGCTTCTTCCTGAGCCAGGACGACAACCCGCCGCGCGCGGTCGGTGAACCTCTCGAACATCGTTAATCGCTCCTCAGAGCGGTCAGGCAGTAAGGGGTCGGTCCCCTCCCTGTCCTTCCGCAGCTTAGTCCCGCAAGCGGGGACCGCTCATTTCAACTGCCGACACCCGGCCTTGCTACCAGGCGGATCCCCCGCCCCGAACGCCGACAACTGCTCCAACCCGATGGTGCGAGACGATGTTCCCGCAGGCCAGGCAGATAGCCCTTTCGCCAGTACGCCGATGGCGAACGTGAGACGTTTTTGCCCGCGTGTCGCCCCTTCCCACAAGGGATGTCTTACCCGCACTCACTGACAGTCCATGCGGCGCACCCCCGTTTCCTCCGCTACGGGCGAACAACTTCGCGCCGCCGAGGGCTTCCGCACGCCCCCGTATCGCACACGTAAGGCAGTCGATCATGGACGGTGCGTAACCACGGGACCGGTTCGACGGTTCATCGGACATGGCTTTCCTCGTCCCGCCTCCCCGCTCGTCGCCGGAATCCGGCGACCGCGCTCAGTGGTACGCCCGTGAACTCGACTGGGCCACGGCGGGCACATCGCCGGTCCTGCTGCTGACGGGGCTGCGCTTCGACGTCCTGGAGCTGCCCGCCTCCGCGGGGCACGCGGTGCTGCGCCGGGTGGGACGCACCGGCCCGGTGGCGCTGGCGGGGCAGCGGATGCGGCTGCTGGTGGCCGCGGGCAGCGCCGACGAGCTGCCGGGTCTGCTCGACTGGCTGGAGTGGGGCGGGATCGCCCTCGACCTGTCCGCCGTCGGCACGGGCGGGCACATCACGGCCCCGGTACCGCCCGGCGGGGCGGTGGGCTCGCCGGGGACCGCGGTCTGGCTGCGGCCCCCCGGATCGCGCCAGGAGGTGGAACGGTCACTCCCGGCCCTCGGCGGCCTCGGGAGCAGCGGTGGGGATGCTCCCGATCTCGTACGACTCGTGGACGCGGCGGCGACGGAATGCCACCGGGCCAGACTCGCTCACGCCCGGACGCACCTGTGGACCCATCGGCCGACAGGTCAGCCGTTCGCCTTCTCGTAAGCCTCACGGATCTCGGCGGGAACGCGACCGCGGTCATTCACGTTGTGGCCGTTCTCGCGCGCCCACCTACGGATCTCGGCCGTGTCCTTGTTGCCACCGGTAACGGCGCGGCCCTTGCCACGGCCGGTCGCGGCACGACCGCCGGTGCGGCGTCCGCTCTTGGTGTACGGCTCAAGAAGACCACGGAGCTTGTCCGCGTTGGTCGTCGTGAGGTCGATCTCGTACGTCTTGCCATCCAGAGCGAACGTCACTGTCTCGTCCGCCTCGCCACCGTCGAGGTCATCAACAAGAAGGACCTGAACCTTCTGTGCCACCGGATTTCCTTTCATCGAAAATGCAGTACGCGGAAAGGAAACCGCTTTTCCCCGGAAAACACAAACCCCTGGGAGAGGTTCAGGAGCTCAAGAGCGCGGGAAACGTGCGCGATTCGGACATAGGGTTCCGGCATCTTCCGCCGTTCACAGGTGCAGAAGCATCCGGCTGTTGCCCAAGGTGTTCGGCTTCACTCGTTCGAGACCCAGGAACTCGGCGACACCCTCGTCATAGGAACGCAGCAGCTCGCTGTAGACATCTCCGTCGACCGGTGTCTCTCCGATCTCCGTGAAGCCGTGCGCGGCGAAGAAGTCGACTTCGAACGTGAGACAGAAAACCCGGCGGACACCGAGCCAGCGCGCGGTCTGCAAGAGCTTGTCCAGGACCTGGTGTCCGACTCCGGCGCCCTTGATGGCGTGGTCCACGGCGAGAGTGCGCACTTCGGCGAGGTCTTCCCACATCACGTGGAGTGCGCCGCAGCCGATGACACGGGCGTCCTCGTCGCGTTCGGCGACCCAGAACTCCTGGATGTCCTCGTAAAGCGTCACCGTCGCTTTGTCGAGCAGGATGCCTTCGGAGACGTAGCCGTCAAGGAGTCCGCGGACGGACGCCACATCGCTGGTCCTCGCGCGGCGGACGGTGATGGCCGGTCTATTTACCGACGGGCCGGTATGAACATCTGCGCGAGATCCCGTTTCCGGCCCGGTACGATCTCCGGTTTGCGTCTCGGTAGGGTGCTCGGTTTGCGACTGCTCTGGGGACATCCCCCGACGCTATCGCCCGCTCTCCGGCGGCGCCTCATCGGCCGGGGCCCCGTCATCGGGGCGGCTCTCGGCCGGTTCGGGGAAGGTGGGCGACACGACGCGCATCGCATCCCGGAGAGCTTCGCGCTGCTCCGCGGACATCATGCCGAAGAACGCGACCAGTGCGGCCGCGGGGTTGTCACTCTGCGACCACGCTTCGTTCATCAGTGCGGCCGAGTATGCGGCGCGGGTGGAGACGGCCGTATATCGATATGCCCGGCCGTCCACTTCCCGGCGTACCCAGCCCTTCTGATGGAGATTGTCCATTACCGTCATGACGGTCGTGTAGGCGATGGACCGTTCCTGTTGAAGGTCCTCGAGAACTTCCCGCACGGTGACCGGGCGGTTCCATTGCCAGACCCGCGTCATCACGGTGTCTTCCAGCTCTCCCAATTGGCGAGGCACGGCGTCACCTTAGTGCTAGATGTCTGGAATGGGATAATTCCGGGACGAAAAAAGGGCGCACGACTCCGGGGAGCCGTGCGCCCTTCATGCTCGGGCCGGGTCAGGCGCCCTCGGGCCTCGGAGCCTGCCGGGCCGATTCGGCGCGGGCGAGCGCCGCGTCCACCGCGGCGTCCTCCTTGGCCTTGTTCGGGCCGCCCTGGCTCTTGATGATCGTCCTGACGAGGCCGATGAAGAAGACGGCCATCACCACGGGGGGAACGAGCGCGGATACGTAGTCCATGACATCCAGGGTAGCGAGCCCGGCATTCCGGCCACTCCCGGGCACCCCTCAGGCGCGTCGGCACCTCAGGACACGGCGCGCTCCTCGGCCGGCGGCGCCGGAGCGGGCCGGCGACGGGGCGGGAAGACCTCGGACGGCTTCGGCATCGGGCGCTCGCCCGGGGCCGGAGGGCGGGCCGGCTCGGCCGGCCGCGACGGGGTCCGGGGCCGCTCGGGCTCCTTGGCCGCCGACAGGCCGCCGCGCAGAGCCAGCAGCCGGCCACGCGGCGCGGGCGTCGTCACGGGCACCGCGCGACCGGCCAGGCGCGCCCGCACCGAGCGCTCGGCCAGCACCTGGCAGCGCTCCAGCAGGGCCGCCGCGACCGGCCCCGCGCGCAGAGCGCGCAAGGCCGCGAGATCGTCCGGCCGGGGGTCGTAGCCGGCCGCCAGGGCGTCCTGGAGGAGCTCCAGGTAGCCGCTGAGCGAGCCGGGGAGCGCGTCGCGGTAGCGGGCGAGATCGGCGAGGAGGAAGGCGCGCAGCCGGCCCGCCTCGCTCACCACCTCGTCCACCGCGCCCGCGAGGCGCAGGCAGTCCTGGACATCCTCTTCCGGCAGGGGCGTGGGGTGGAGGGCGTTGGCGAGAGCACGTCGGAGCACCCGGAGCTCGTCCGCGCTGAACGCCATGCCGCCGCGTGATCCGTAGGGCGTGGGCATGACGCGACAATACGTGCTAAATGGACAAAATCGGCTTAACCAACCGCTCGGCGGCGCGGCGCCCTGCTCCGCGCCGCCGGCTCGTTCCCGCAGGTGGTCGCGGGCGCGCCCTACATCCGGGCGATGTTCCGCTCGTACACGAGACGCAGCCCGATGAGGGTCAGCCAGGGCTCGTGCTCGTCGATGACCGAGGACTCACCCAACACCATCGGAGCAAGGCCGCCGGTCGCGATGACGGTGACCTCGTCGGGGTCGGCCGCCAGCTCCTTCTTCATGCGCTCGACCACGCCGTCGATCTGGCCCGCGAATCCGTAGACGATGCCGGACTGCATGGCCTCGACGGTGTTCTTGCCGATGACGCTGCGGGGCCGCGCCAGCTCGATCTTGCGCAGTTGGGCGCCCTTCACCCCGAGCGCCTCCACGGAGATCTCGATGCCCGGCGCGATCACCCCGCCCGTGTACTCGCCGCGCGCGGAGACCGCGTCGAAGGTCGTGGCCGTGCCCAGGTCGACGACGATGGCCGGGCCGCCGTAGAGCTCGACCGCGGCGACCGCGTTGATGATGCGGTCCGCGCCGACCTCCTTCGGGTTGTCGGTGAGGACCGGGACGCCGGTCTTCACGCCCGGCTCCACGAGGACCGCGGGAACATCGCCGTAATAGCGGCGGGTGACCTCGCGGAGCTCGTGCAGGACGGCGGGGACGGTCGAGCAGATCGCGATGCCCTCGATGCCGTCGCCGAGCTCGACGCCGAGCAGCGGGTGCATGCCCATCAGCCCCTGGAGCAGGACGGCGAGCTCGTCGGCGGTACGGCGGGCGTCGGTGGAGATCCGCCAGTGCTCGACGATCTCCTCGCCGTCGAACAGGCCGAGGACGGTGTGGGAGTTGCCCACGTCGATGGTGAGCAGCATCAGGCGTCGGCCCCGTCGGGCCCGGCCGCGGTGTCGCGGAAGTCCAGGCCGATGTCGAGGATCGGGGAGGAGTGCGTGAGCGCGCCGACCGCCAGGTAGTCGACGCCGGCCTCCGCGTAGGCGCGGGCGGAGTCGAGGGTCAGCCGGCCCGAGGACTCCAGCACCGCACGGCCGCCGACGAGGGCGACCGCCTCGGCGGTCGCCGTCGGGGTGAAGTTGTCCAGCAGGATCAGGTCGGCCCCCGCTTCGAGCACCTCGTGGACCTGCTCCAGGGTGTCCACCTCGACCTCGATCGCGAGCTCCGGGTACGCCTTCCTGACCCGCCGGAAAGCCTCGGCGACGCCACCCGCCGCGATCACGTGGTTGTCCTTGACCAGTGCCGCGTCCACGAGCGACATGCGGTGGTTGACCCCGCCGCCGCAGCGCACGGCGTACTTCTCCAGGGCGCGCAGCCCCGGGGTGGTCTTGCGGGTGTCGCGGACCTCGGCCTTCGTGCCCTCGAGCACGTCGGCCCAGGCACGGGTCGCCGTCGCGATGCCGGAGAGCCTGCACAGCAGGTTGAGCGCGCTGCGCTCGCCGGTGAGCAGGTCACGGGTGCGCGTGGTCACCGTGAGCAGCTTCTGCCCGGGCGCGACGCGGTCGCCGTCCTCGACGTGGCGCTCGACCTCGAACTCGTCGGTACAGACGATGGAGAGGACGGCCTCGGCGACGCGCAGACCCGCGACCACGCCGGCCTCACGGGCGGTGAAGTCGCCGGTGGCGACGGAGTCCACCGGGACGGTCGCCACGGTGGTGACGTCCTCGCCTCCGTCGAGGTCCTCCTCGATCGCGACGTGGGCGATGTCCTCGACCTGCACCGGGTCCAGTCCGGCTTCCGCCAGGAGCTGGGCCAGGGCGGGGTCGAGGCCGCACTCCAGGCCGTCGGGGTCGTATCCGTCACCGCAGCCGCAGTCGTCGCCGCAGCCACCACCGGACTCGGCGGGGGCGCCGATGTGGATCAGCGGTACGTCCACAGGTGTGGGGCGCGGATTCTCTTCGGGCGTGCTCACGGTTACGGCTCCTCGGGGGCGTCGGCTGGGCGGTTCGGGAGGCCTGCAGGCAGTGCGGAGTCTGCCGGGTCTCCGGGGCGTACGGGCGGGAACGCGGAAGTGTCCGTCGTGCGGACGACGGGCCGCAGGTACGGGTCGACGCGGACGACCAGGTGGCGGCGCCAGGCGTCGTCGTCGCGCTCGGGACGGTCCTCGCGCCAGTGGCAGCCGCGTGTCTCCTCGCGCTCCCGCGCGGCGGCGACCAGCACCTGCGAGACCAGGAGGAGGTTCGTGGCCTCCCACGCCTCCACCCCGGGTACGGCGTCCTTGGGGCCGTCCTTCCCGGCAGCGGTCGCCGCACGCTGGAGGGCATCCAGCTCCCCGGCCGCGACGGCGAGGCCGCCGGCGGATCTGATCACCCCTGCGCCCCTGGTCATGATCCGCTGGATCGCGGTCCGCGACTCGGCGGTGAGCAGCGGGACGGTACGGGCCCCGGCGGGTTCCGCCACGGGGGTGCGCCGGGAAGCGGCCCCGGAATCGGTCCGGGGCCGGCCCACGATGTCGGCCGCGATGCGCTCGGCGAAGACCAGGCCCTCCAGGAGGGAGTTGGACGCCAGCCGGTTGGCGCCGTGCACGCCCGTGCAGGCGACCTCGCCGCAGGCGTACAGGCCCGGCACCGTCGTACGGCCCCGGAGGTCCGTACGTATGCCGCCCGAGGCGTAGTGCGCGGCGGGGGCCACCGGGATCGCCTGCGTGACCGGGTCGATGCCGTGCGCGCGGCAGGCGGCGAGGATCGTCGGGAAGCGCTGTTCCCACATCGCGGCGCCGAAGTGGCGGGCGTCGAGATACATGTGCTCGGTGCCGTGCAGGTGCATCTGACGGGTGATGGCCTTGGCGACGATGTCGCGGGGGGCCAGCTCGGCCAGCTCGTGCTGCCCGAGCATGAAGCGGGTGCCGGAGGCGTCGACGAGGTGGGCGCCCTCGCCCCGTACCGCTTCGGACACGAGCGGCTGCTGGCCCTCGGAGTCGGCGCCGAGAAACAGGACGGTCGGATGGAACTGCACGAATTCGAGGTCCGAGACCTCGGCGCCCGCCCGCAGCGCCAGTGCCACCCCGTCGCCCGTGGAGACCGGCGGGTTGGTGGTGGCCGAGAAGACCTGTCCCATGCCACCGGTGGCGAGCACCACCGCCGGGGCGTGGACGGCGCCCACGCCGTCGTGCTGGCCCTCGCCCATGACGTGCAGGGTGACGCCCTCCGTACGGCCTTCGGCGTCCGTGATCAGGTCCAGGACCAGGGCGTTCTCGATGATGCGCAGGGCGGCCGAGCGGACCGCCTCGACCAGGGCGCGGGAGATCTCGGCACCCGTCGCGTCACCCCCCGCGTGCGCGATTCGGCGGCGGTGGTGGCCGCCCTCACGGGTCAGGGCGATCGCGCCGGTGTCGGTGGTGTCGAAGTGCGCCCCGGTGTCGATCAGCCGGCGTACGGCGCCGGGCCCCTCGGTGACCAGGGCGCGCACCGCCGTCTCGTCGCAGAGGCCGGCCCCGGCGACCAGGGTGTCGTCGAGGTGCTGCTCAGGGGTGTCGCCCTCGCCGAGCGCGGCCGCGATGCCGCCCTGCGCCCAGCGGGTGGAGCCGTCGTCGAGGCGGGCCTTGGTGACGACCACGGTCGCGAGGCCGGCCGCGGCGCAGCGCAGTGCGGTGGTGAGACCGGCCACGCCGGAGCCGACCACGACGACGTCCGCGTCGATGGCCCAGCCGGGGGCGGGGGCGGTCAGCCGTATTCCGGTCACGTGAGAGCTCCGAGGGTCAGCGGGATGTTGTCGATCAGGCGGGTGGCTCCCACGCGCGCCGCGACGACGAGGACCGTCTCGCCGCTGACGCGGTCGTCGGGCACCTCGGTGAAGTCCGCCGGGTCCACGAGCGCCACATAGTCCAGGGTGAGCGGCACCGCTTCCTCCGCCGCCTCGTCCAGGACGGCCCGGGCGGCGGCCAGCACCGCTGCGGCTGCGACGGTCGGCCGGGCCAGCGCCACGGCCTGGGTGTCGGCGGCCGCACGGACCTCTCCGAGCTGGTTGAGGGCGGCGGCGCGGCCCTCGCGCTCCGGGACCGTCCGAGCGCGGGCGTGCAGCGTCTGCTGGGCGACCAGCCGGTCGCGGGCGGCGAACAGGGCCCTGGGCAGGGCCAGCGCGGTCCGTCGCTCCTCGGCGGAGAGGAAGCGGTTGCGGCTGGAGAGCGCCAGGCCGTCGGGGTCGCGGACGGTCGGCACCGCGACGATGTCGGTGCCGAAGTTGAGGTCGCGCACCATCCGGCGCACCAGCGCCAGCTGCTGGACGTCCTTCTGCCCGAAGAACGCCGCGTCCGGCCGGGTGAGGTGCAGGAGCTTGGCGACGACGGTGAGCATGCCGTCGAAGTGCCCGGGACGGGCCGCGCCTTCCAGCCGCTCGCCCATGGGGCCCGCGACGATCCTGACCTGCGGCTCGCCACCGGGGTACACCTCGTCGACGGAAGGGGCGAAGACCGCGTCCGCACCGGCCTCCGAGGCGACGGCGAGGTCGGCCTCCAGGGTGCGGGGGTAGCGGTCGAGGTCGGCGGCCTCGCCGAACTGGAGGGGGTTGACGAAGACGGTGACCACGACCTGGCCGTCGGGCCCGGCGGCGGCCCGCGCGGCCCGGATCAGCGTGGCGTGGCCGTCGTGCAGCGCGCCCATCGTCATCACGACGGCGCGGCGTGTCCCGGCGGCCTTGCCGAGGGCGTCCAGCTCCGCGGTGGAGCGCAGCAGGGTGGCGGGTGCGGTGTTCATCGCTTCTCCCCCGGCCCGGATGCGTCCGGCCCGTGTTTTCCGTTCGTTCCGTTCACACTGTCGGACAGGACGCCGAGGAGGTCCTCCGCGAACTCGGGCTTGAGCAGCCCGTGGTCGAGGGCCCGGTCGGCCGTGGCGCGCGCCATGGCGAGATATCCGGCCACCGTCTGCGGAGCGTGGGCGCGCAGCTCGCGGATGTGCGCGGAGACCGTCCCCGCGTCGCCCCGGGCGACGGGGCCGGTCAGTGCCGCGTCACCGGAGCGCAGGGCGTTGTCGAGCGCGGCGCCGAGCAGGGGGCCGAGCATCCGGTCGGGCGCGCCCACACCGGCCTTGCGGAGCAGGTCCATGGACTGCGCGACGAGGGTGACCAGGTGGTTCGCCCCGAGGGCGAGCGCCGCGTGGTAGAGCGGCCGGGACTCTTCGGCGATCCACTCGGGCTCGCCGCCCATCTCGATGACGAGCGCCTCCGCGGCGAGCCTCAGCTCCTCGGGGGCGGTCACCCCGAAGGAGCAGCCCGCCAGCCGCTGTACGTCGACGGAGCTGCCGGTGAAGGTCATCGCCGGATGCAGGGCGAGCGGGAGGGCGCCGGCCCGCAGCGCGGGGTCGAGCACCTTCGTGCCGTACCTGCCGGAGGTGTGGACGAGCAGCTGGCCCGGTCGTACGGCGCCGGTCTCGGCGAGGCCTTCGACCAGGCCGGGCAGGGCGTCGTCGGGGACGGTCAGCAGCACGAGCTCGGCGCGTGCGAGGACCTCGGCGGGGGTCACCAGGGGGACGTCGGGGAGCAGTGCGGCGGCCCGGCGCACGGATGCGTCGGAGACGCCCGACACCGCGACCGGGCGGTGCCCGGCGAGCTGCAGCGAGGCGGCGAGGGCGGGGCCGACCCGTCCCGCGCCGACGACGCCGACGGTGAGACGGGCGGGGCGGTCCCTCGCGTCGAGGGCTTCCTTGGAAACTGATGCGTTCACGCGGCGATGGCCTTCCGTTCCAGTCCGCGGGGGGTACCGGACGATTCCTCTGCATGCTACGCCAGCGTTTCGTCACGCACCCCAGCCGTCCACAGCCTGTGGATAACTTCTGGCGGAGGGAGAACCCGGAATGGGCGCCGTCAGCGGTCCGGGTGATGATCGTCCCATGGGAGACACCGAGGAGCAGAAGCAGCGACACCGCAGGCTGACCGCGTGGCAGCGGTCCGGAAAGGTGCTGGCGCGGATGTCCGCGGACCACACGCTGGCCGGCCGCCTGGCCGCCCTGGCCGCCGACGCCGGCACGGTCCACGACCTGGGTGACTGGACGGACGTCTACGGCGGCGGGGTCGTCGCCGAGGTGGAGCGGCGCACGGCCGGCCTGCTGGGCATGGAGGCCGCCGCGTTCTTCCCGACCGGGACGATGGCCCAGCAGGTCGCGCTGCGCTGCTGGGCGGGGCGCACGGGCAACCCGACCGTGGCTCTGCACCCCCTGGCCCATCCGGAGGTGCACGAACGCGGCGCGCTCACCTCGGTGAGCGGCCTGCGTACGGTGCATCCGACGACCGAGCCCCGGCAGCCCACGGCGGACGAGATCCGGGACTTCCCCGAGCCGTTCGGCACGCTGATGCTGGAGCTGCCGCTGCGTGACGCCGGCTTCGCCCTGCCCTCCTGGGAGGAGCTGGAGGCCGTCGTGGCCGCGGCACGGGAGCGGGACGCGGTGGTGCATCTGGACGGGGCACGCCTGTGGGAGTGCACGTCGCACCTCGGGCGCGGCCTGCCGGAGATCACGGCGCTCGCCGACAGTGTCTACGTGTCGTTCTACAAGTCCCTTGACGGGCTGTCCGGAGCGGTGCTCGCGGGCTCCGAGTCCCTGATCGAGGAGGCGAGGACCTGGCGCCACAGGTACGGCGGCCAGGTCTTCCAGCAGTACCCCGCCGCCCTCTCCGCCCTGCTGGGCCTGGAGCGGGAGCTGCCGAGGCTGCCCTCGTACGTGGCGCACGCGAAGGTGGTCGCCGGTGCTCTGGCGGACGGCCTCGCGGGGTCGGCGGTGCCGTGGTTCCGGGTGCACCCCGAGCCGCCACACACGCACCAGTTCCAGGTCTGGCTGCCCTACGCCGCGGACGTGCTGGACGAGGCGTCGGTGCGGCAGGCCGAGGAGACGGGCGTGACGCTCTTCCGCCGCTGGTTCGCGGCTCCGGCCGGGCCGCCCGGACTCTCGTTCACCGAGGTCACGGTGGCGGCGCCGGGGCTGGAGTGGACGGCCGGCGACGTGCGGGAAGCGGTGGCGGATTTCGTGGCGCGGCTCCAGGAGGAGGCGTCACCTCAGGAGTAGGGCGGGCGGTGCGCGGCCGTCCAGACGCGGATGCGCCTGCGGATGGTGCGCAGGACGTCCCGGTCGTGCGCGCCGGGCGGCGGGGGCGGGGCCTCACCGTGCTGCGCGGCGCGGTAGCTGTCGAACATGTACTGCTGAACGGTGTCCATGAATCCAGCCTGACCCCGGCCCGGCAGGCCCGCCCGTGGATTGACGGCCGCAGTCAAGTGACGTCGGCCCTCGCCCCCGCACCCCGCACCATGGAGGGGTGAGTGTGCACATCGACATCGCCGGCCTGCCTCCCGAGCGCATCGTTTTCGAGACCTCCCCTCTCGCCGAGCTGGGGCTCGCCCTCCATGCGCTCTCCGAGCCCGGCCACCACCCCGGCCTGCACGGCTGGGCGACCGCGACCTCCGCGGCCCTGGAACCGGACCTCGCGGACCGGCTCCACGAGGCGGAGTTCCTGTGGCGGAACACCTTCTCCGACGTCTTCATGCCGTTCGCCGGTGTGCGAGGCGGGGACGGCAGGACCGGATCGACCCTCGCCGAGGACCTGGACATCCTGGACAGGCTCGATGACGAGCGGTTCGTCTCGGCGGCCCTGGAGTTCACCTGCGCGAGCCTGTACGGAACGGGAGCGCCCTCGCCGCTCACCGACGCCGGGATGCGGACCCGCGCTCTCGACATGGCGGCGGCCAGGGGACCGAAGCAGCTCGCCTTCACCCGGCAGCTGCTGGCCGGCCCCGGCTCCGTGCGCGGCTGGGTCCGGCGCCTCTTCGAGGACTGCGACCAGGCCTTCTTCGCCGACACCTGGCGGCGCACCCAGGTCCAGCTGGTCGCCGACGCCCGGCACAAGACCGAGGTGCTGCGGCACAAGGGCGTCGGCGCGGCCCTGGGTGCGGTCTCCGCGGCCCTGTCTCTGGACGAGGGGACCGGCAGGATCAGCGCCGACAAGCTGACCACGGGCCGGACCGAGGCCACGGGATCGGCGGCGGGCACCGGCCTCACCCTCATCCCGACCAGCTTCGGCTGGCCGCATCTGATGGTGCTGCACGCCCCCGGCTGGCGCCCGGTGATCCACTACCCGGTGCACCGCCCCGAACTGCCCTCCCCCGCCTCCGTCGAGCTGCTCCAGCTCCGGATGGAGGCGCTGGCCCACCCCATGCGGATGAGGCTCTGCCGCAACCTGGCCCGCTCGCCGTACACCACCGGTGAACTCGCCGAGTCGCACGGCATCACGCCCCCCGAGGTCTCCCGCCACCTGGCGCTGCTCAAGAAGGCCGGTCTGGTCACCACCCGCCGGCGCGGACGGTACGTCCTGCACTCGCTGGACCTGACGGTCGTGGCACGCCTGGGCAGCGACTTCCTGGAGGGCGTGCTGCGGTGAACCGCGCGGGGTTCCGGCCGACTCCTTGTCCGGCCGACTCCCTTGTCCGGCCGCCCCGCTGAGGAGCGGTCAGCCCGCCCCGCCGCCTGCCCGCACCAGCCCCGTCTCGTACGCGAGGACGACGACCTGGACCCGGTCGCGCAGGCCGAGTTTGGTGAGGATGCGGCCCACGTGGGTCTTCACGGTCGCCTCGGACAGCACCAGGCGGGCCGCGATCTCGCCGTTCGACAGTCCCTGCGCGACGAGCAGCATCACTTCGCGCTCGCGCTCGGTCAGCTTCTCGACATGCTTGTGCCGGGGTTCCTTCTTGCCGCTGGGCAGCATCGGCGAGAACCGGTCGAGCAGCCTGCGGGTCGTGGACGGGGCCACCACCGCGTCGCCGCTGTGCACCGCACGGATGGCGGAGAGCAGCTCGCCGGGCGGCACGTCCTTGAGCATGAAGCCGCTGGCCCCCGCCTTCAGACCGGAGAAGGCGTACTCGTCCAGGTCGAAGGTGGTCAGGATCAGCACCTTCGGCGGTTCGGTCCGCGCGCAGATGCGCCGGGTCGCCTCGACGCCGTCCAGCCGTGGCATGCGTACGTCCATCAGCACGACGTCGACGGCCGTGGACCGCAGGACCTCGATCGCCTCGGCCCCGTCGCCCGCCTCCGCGACGACCTCCATGTCCGGCTGGGCGGCGAGCACCATCCGGAAGCCGGTGCGCAGCAGCACCTGGTCGTCGACGAGCATTACGCGGATGGCCATGGGGGTGTCCTGTCCTTCTGTCACTGGTTGGCCGGCTTGAGCGGGAGCAGCGCGCTGATCCGGAAGCCGCCGCCCTGGCGCGGGCCCGCGTCCAGCGTGCCGCCGACCATGCCGACCCGCTCCCGCATGCCGATCATTCCCTGCCCCGCTCCGTCCGCGCCGCCGTCCTCGTAGAGCTCGTGCGGGGCGCCACGGCCGTCGTCCTCGACCAGCAGGCCGAGACCGTCGTCGAAGTAGACCAGCCGCACGCTCGCCCCGGCGTCGGGGCCCCCGTGCTTACGGGTGTTGGTGAGCGCCTCCTGGACGATGCGGTACGCGGTGAGCTCGACCCCGCTCGGCAGCGGACGCGGAGTTCCCTCGATCTTGAAGTCCACCGCGAGGCCGGTCTCCCTGACCTTGCCGACGAGTTCCTCGATCTGTTCGACATCGGGCTGGGGGACGTACTCCCCGCTCTCCGGGGAGTCACCGGTCCTGAGCACTCCGAGCAGCCGCCGCATCTCGGCGAGCGCCTGGCGTCCGGTGCCGGAGATGGTCTCCAGGGCTTGCCGGGCCTGGTCGGGGGACGAGTCCATGACATACGCGGCGCCGTCTGCCTGGACCACCATCACCGAGACGTTGTGCGCGACGACGTCGTGCAGTTCGCGGGCGATACGGGCCCGTTCGGCGGCGACGGCGACCTTCGACTGCGCCTCGCGCTCCCGCTCCAGCCGGGCGGCCCGCTCCTCCAGCTGGCTGAAGTAGGCCCGCCGGGTGCGTATGGAATCGCCGAGCACCCAGGCCAGGACGAAGGGCACGGTCATCATCACGACGTAGCCGAGCGTCTGCGCCCAGCCCCCGTACGGTGCGTCGTCGGACCAGCGCAGCCGGGAGATCCCCGCGGCGACCAGACTGCATCCGAGGGCGAGCCGGGACGCCCAGCGCTCCCCCACCGTGGCCACGGTGTACGTGATCACCAGCAGGGCGAAGTCCGCCACGTCCGGCCGCACCCCGAACAGCAGCTGGGCGAGCCCCATCAGGATCGCGAGCAGCAGCATCTTCTCCGGCGCGCGGCGGCGCAGCGCGACCACGGCGCACAGCCCGACCGCGATCGGCACCGCGGCGACGCGCTCCGGCCCACCGCCGACCTGGCCGGCCACGATGGACACGCCGGAGAACCCGAGGAGGAGGACAGCCCAGAGGATGTCGACGCCCGTCGGGTGTCTGCGGATGAAATCGTAGAAGCGCTGCACATTACCCAGCGTAGGGACAGCTGATCGGTGCCCGGGTCAGCCGGAGGGCCGATCCGGGTCCTGGGACCGTACTCCCCAAGGTGGAGACTTGCCTATGTGACGTATGACTGGTGCCGCTGGCGGGAAGCCGCCGAGACCGCTTTGTACGGGGAAGAGGGCTTCTACCGGCGCCCGGAGGGTCCCGCGGGCCATTTCCGTACCTCGGTGCACGCCTCCCCTCTGTTCGCCACCGCCGTCGCCCGGCTGCTGGCCGGCACGGCACGGGAGCTGGGGACGGACTCGGTGGACCTCGTGGATGTGGGAGCGGGCCGCGGCGAGCTGTTGACCGGGGTGCTGGCGGCGCTGCGGGACGGGACCCTGGCCCCCGGCCTGGCCGTACGGGCGTACGCCGTGGAGCTCGCCCCGCGCCCGCCGGGCCTGGACCCGGGCATCGAGTGGTGCGCCCGGCCACCGCAGGGTGTGCGGGGGCTGCTGTTCGCCAACGAATGGCTGGACAACGTCCCGACGGACATCGCCGAGGCCGACGCGGACGGGGTGCCCCGCTACGTCCTCGTGCGGAGCGCCGACGGCACCGAACGGCTCGGCGATCCGGTGACCGGGGCGGACGCCCGATGGCTGAGCCGCTGGTGGCCGCTGTCCCGGCCCGGCGACCGTGCGGAGATCGGGTGGCCGCGCGACGAGGCCTGGGCGGGTGCCGTCGCGTCGCTGGCCGGCGGGTCCGCTGTGGCGGTCGACTACGCGCATGTACGGGCGTCGAGGCCGCCGTTCGGGACGCTGACCGGGTTCCGCGGAGGCCGTGAGGTGCCACCCGTGCCCGACGGGAGCTGTGACCTCACCTCGCACGTGGCCCTGGACGCCTGCGCGGCGGCGGCGGGCGGTGTGGCCGAGCTCCTCGACCAGCGGACGGCGCTGCGGGAGCTGGGCATCAGCGGCGAACGCCCGCCGCTGGCACAGGCGTCGGCCGATCCCGTCGGCTACGTCCGGGCGCTCGCCTCGGCCGGTGAGGCGGCGGATCTGACGGCGCGGGGCGGGCTGGGCGACTTCGGCTGGCTGCGGCATCGGGTCCCGGACCGTGAGGAGGGCGCCGGACCGTGAGGAGGGCCCCGGACCGTGAGGAGGGCGCCGGACCGTGAGGAGGGCCCCGGACCGTGAAGAGGGATACTGTCCCGCATGACGGAGACGACGATCGGCATCGGCGGCGCGGCGGAGAGCACCGACATGGTGCTGAACATCGGTCCGCAGCACCCCTCCACCCACGGTGTGCTCCGGCTGCGGCTCGTCCTGGACGGCGAGCGGATCCAGCAGGCCGAGCCCGTCATCGGCTATATGCACCGAGGCGCCGAGAAGCTCTTCGAGGCCAGGGACTACCGGCAGATCATCATGCTCGCCAATCGCCACGACTGGCTGTCGGCGTTCTCCAACGAGCTCGGGGTCGTCATGGCCGTCGAGCGGATGCTCGGCATGGAGGTCCCTGAGCGCGCCGTCTGGACGAGGACGCTGCTCGCCGAGCTGAACCGGGTCCTCAACCACCTGATGTTCCTGGGCTCCTACCCCCTCGAACTCGGCGGGATCACCCCGATGTTCCACGCGTTCCGGGAGCGCGAGGAGCTCCAGGCCGCGATGGAGGAGGTCTCCGGCGGCCGGATGCACTACATGTTCAACCGGGTCGGCGGCCTCAAGGAGGACCTGCCCGCGGGCTGGCTCGGCCGGGCCAGGGACGCCGTGGCATCCGTGCGTTCGCGGATGGACGTGTACGACCGGCTGGTGCTCGGCAACGAGATCTTCCGGGGCCGCACCCGCGGGGTGGGCGTGCTGTCCGCCGAGGCCGTGCACGCGTACGGGGTGTCCGGGCCGATCGCCAGGGCCTCGGGTGTCGACTTCGACCTGCGGCGCGACGAGCCGTACCTCGCCTACGGGGAGCTGCGGGACACGCTCAAGGTCGTCACCCGGACCGAGGGCGACTGCCTGGCCCGTTTCGAGTGCCTCCTGGAGCAGACGCACAACGCCCTGGACCTCGCCGACGCGTGCCTGGACCGGATGGCCGACCTGCCGCCGGGGCCCATCAACCAGCGGCTGCCCAAGGTGCTGAAGGCGCCGGAGGGCCACACCTACGCCTGGACCGAGAACCCTCTGGGGATCAACGGCTACTACCTGGTGTCCACGGGCGAGAAGACCCCGTACCGGCTGAAGCTGCGGTCCGCCTCGTTCAACAACATCCAGGCGCTCACCGAGCTGCTGCCGGGGACACTCGTCGCCGACATGGTCGCGATCCTGGGCTCGCTCTTCTTCGTCGTCGGGGACATCGACAAGTAGCCCCGGCCTCATACGGGCTCTCGCGCAACGGGCCTCCCGCTACGGGCCCTCCCGCTACGAGGAGATCGCGCTGCGCAGCTCGACGACGTCCAGCTGCTCCGTCTCGTCGTGCGCCGTCAGGTCGATGACCTTGCCGACGGCCCGGTTCTCGGCCGCGCCCGTACGGTGCGCCGCCAGAGCCTCTTCGCCCACCACGTCCGCGAGGTCCTCGTTCTGCACGGACTCGATCGCGGCGTTCGCCTTCTGCGTGCCGAAGAAGTCGAAGCTCCCCCGCGGGACGAGGTGGCGGCGCGCGGCGGCGTACGGGACGACGGCGGATGCCGCGGGCACGGCGCGGGGCGGGCGCACTGCTGCGGGGGACAGCTGCGGTGCGGGCAGGGTGGCCTGCGGACGGCGGTGCTGGAGGTCACCCGCTCCGACGACCGCCGCGTGCTTCCCCTTCGGGCTGTCGCCCTCCGGGTCCTTTTCCACCGAGCGCTCGGCGACGTCGCGATGCCGGGCCGGCTCGGCCGTGCGGCGCGCCTCCTGGAGCGCGGCGTTGCGGCCCAGGTCCTGCAGAGCCTGTGCGGCCCGCAGATAGGCGCCCGGAGTCGGTGTGGAACGGGCGGGCAGCAGCTCGCGCGGTGCGGAAGCCTCGATGGCGAGCTGCCTGCGGCCCTCCAGGGCACTGGCCCGCTCGGTCTCGGCGTTGGCGTACCGGCGCAGCAGCGCGGCGTGTTCGCCACGCAGCCCGGCGAGCTCCACGCGCTTGCGGCGCAGCTTGGTCTCCAGCCGGGTGCGCAGTTCCCTGGATTCCTCGAGGTCCGCCTCGAGTTCGGCTATGCGCTCCTCGGTCTTCCACTCGTCGCTCGCCCTGGCGCGGTTCAGCTCCGCGACACGCAGACCCGCCGCCCTGTCCCAGCTGCGCATCAGCCAGGCGCCGGTGACAGCCACAGCCGCCGTCACGGCCACCAGGACGCGCAGCGGCAGGGGTTCTCCGAGGAGCCAGGCGCCGGCGGCACAGACGACCGGCACTCCGGCCAGCACGGCGGGGGGCAGGATTCTGTGAAGGGGCGGCGAATGGCGGTGGCGTCCTCGTGGCATGGCCCGAAATTTACCGTGTGTACGAGTCACTTGGGAGACCGCCCGGCAATCTGTTCCCCGCCGGTTACCTAAGTGCCTCCGGTCCGGGTAGGGCGGGCCTCCCAAGTAGCCCTCGTCCATGCCTTTCTACTTCTTGATCAGACCCTTCGACCGGAGATAGTCCCCGGCCGCATCGGCGGGCTTGGCGCGCTCCGCGTCGACCTTGCGGTTGAGTTCCGCGAGGTCCTCCGTGGTGAGTACGTCGGTGAGCTTCCCGAGCGCTTCCGCGATCTCCGGCGCGCCCGCGTCCTTGGCATTGAGAACCGGAAGGACGTTGTCCGCGTTCTGCAGCTTCTTGTCGTCCTCCAGGAACACCAGCCCGTAGGAGTCGAGCACCGCGTCCGTGGTGGTCGTGAGGACCAGCTGGTCCTTACCGTCCTTGACCGCCTGCTTGGACTGCGGCGTGCCGACGCCCTTGGGGTCGATCCCGGTGACGTCGATGCCGTACGTCTTCTTCAGGCCGGGCGCGCAGAACGGGCGCACCTCGCACTCGTCGCCCGCCGCGATCTTCACCTTGATCTTCGAGGAGCCGAGATCGGAAAGCGTCTCCAGGTTGTTCTTCGCGGCGAATTCCTTGGACACCGCGAAGGCGTTCTGGTCGACCGCCTTCCCCGCCGGCAGGACCTTCAGTCCGAGCGGGGTGGCGAGCTTCTCCAGAGCGGCGACGGTCGCCGTCACGTCACCCGAGGCGACCGGCTTCGCCTCCGCCGCCTTCGCACCGTTGACCTTGGCGTTGAGGAATTCCGCGATCGTCGCCGCGTATTCCGGTACGACGTCGATCTCGCCCTTCTCCAGGGAGGGTTCGTACAGTTCGCGGTTCTTCACCGTGGTGATGGAGGTGTCGTATCCGGCACCGCCCAGGACCTGGGCGTACAGCTCGGCGAGCACCTTGGACTCGGTGAAGCCGGCGGCGCCCACGACGAGTGAGCCCTTCTTGGAGCCGGATCCGGCACCCGTGTCCGAACCGCCCTTCTCCTTCTCCAGGCTGTCGCCGCCGCAGGCGGCGAGCGACCCTGCCAGCGCGACCGCTCCGATGACCGCACCCGCTATGCGCGAGGTCCTTCTCATGTTGTTCTCCGTCCGCGAAAAATGGTGTGCACAGTCCGAAAAGTCAGCGCGCTCATACGGTCCGGCGGCGCCGCAGGGGCGACAGCATCCGGTCCAGCGCCACGAGGACGCCCTCCACCACCAGGGCCAGGAGGGCGACCAGCACGGCACCGGCGAAGACCTGAGCGGTGTCGTAGGTGTTGAAACCGGCGGTGATGATCCGGCCCAGGCCGCCGAGACCGACCATCGCGGCGATGGAGGCGGTGGCGATCACCTGGACGGCGGCGGACCGGAGGCCGGTCATGATCATGGGGTACGCGAGCGGCAGCTCGACCCGGACGAAGAGCTGCCCGCCGGACATCCCCATGCCCCGCGCGGCCTCCACCACCGACCGGTCCACCTCCGTCATCCCGACGTAGGCGTTGGTCAGCAACGGGGGCACGGCGAACAGCACCAGGGCGATGACCGTGGGCAGATAGCCGGAGTTACGCAGGGGCGTCATCATGAACAGGGCCAGCACCGCGAACACCGGGACCGCGCGCCCCACGTTGGAGATGTTGACGGCGAGCGAGCCGCCCTTGCCCACGTGGCCGAGATACAGCGCGACCGGCAGGGCGATGACGCAGGCCACCGCGAGAGCGATCCCGCTGACGTACAGATGCTCGGCCAGCCGGTGTCCCGCCCCGCCGTCCCCCGACCAGTTGGCTCCCGTGGTCAGCCAGGTCCACGCCTCCCCGACGACTCCCATGGATCAGACCGCCTCCGTCTTCGCGATGCCCGCCCCGGCGGATGCCCCGGCGGGCGTCCGTATCCGGGTCCAGGGCGTGAGCAGGCGTTGCACGCCGAGCAGCAGGAGATCCGCCGCCACCGCGAGCAGCACGCAGAGCACGGACGCGGTGAGCACCTGTGCCTTGAAGAAGCTCGGCAGCGCGTCCTCGATGAGGTTGCCGAGGCCGCCCTTGCCGACGAGCGAGCCCACCGTCGTCAGCGCGACCGTCGACACCGTGGCGATCCGCAGCCCGGCCATCAGCGCGGGCAGCGCGAGGGGGAGTTCGACCTCCCAGAGGAGGCGGACCGGCCCGTACCCCATGCCCTCGGCGGCCTCCCTGGCCTCCTGCGGGACCGCTTCGAGCCCCGCCAGGATGTTGCGTACGAGGATGGTCAGCGAATAGAGCACCAGGCCGGTGACGACGAGCGCGGCCGACAGTCCGAAGAACGGCAGCAGCAGCGAGAACATCGCCAGCGACGGCACGGTGTAGAGCACGGTCGTCAGGCCCAGCACCGGGCCCGCGAAATGCCGGCCGCGGCGCGCGAGCAGTGCGAGCGGGAATGCCACCGCGAGCCCTATCAGCACGGAAGCCGCGGTGATCCAGATGTGCTGGACGGTCGCTTCGGTCAACTCGTGGCTGCGGGAGCGCAGATACTCTCCGCAGATCCAGTCGTTCGCCACCAGGCAGTTCTGCTCGGCCATCCGCCCCCACCTCCTGTTTGCCCTCGCGATGCCGCCCCGGGTCCGGTCCTGGGTGACCCTATCCCCGACCACCGACAATCGCCGAGGCTGTCTTATTCCGGCAACATGGCCTTCACAGAACCCGCGTCACAATGGGGAATCATGATCCGTTTCGAGCACGTCACCAAGCGGTACGAGGACGGCACCACCGCCGTCGACGACCTTTCCTTCGAGGTCGCCGAGGGTGAACTGGTCACGCTCGTCGGGCCTTCCGGCTGCGGCAAGACGACCACCATGAAAATGGTGAACCGGCTGACCGAACCGACCGAGGGCCGGATATTCCTCGACGGGGACGACATATCCACCATCGACCCCGTCCGGCTCCGCCGGCGTATCGGCTATGTGATCCAGCAGGTCGGGCTGTTCCCGCACAAGACGGTCCTGGAGAACACCGCGACCGTTCCCCATCTCCTCGGCTGGGGACGGGAAAAGGGCAGGCGACGCGCGGCTGAACTGCTGGAACTGGTCGGACTGGATCCCTCCGTTTATGGCGGCCGCTATCCCGAGCAGCTTTCCGGCGGTCAGCGCCAACGCGTCGGCGTGGCCCGGGCCCTGGCGGCCGACCCCCCGGTTCTGCTGATGGACGAGCCTTTCGGCGCGGTCGATCCGGTCGTGCGGGAAAGGCTGCAGAACGAATTCCTGAAACTGCAGGCGCAGGTCCGCAAGACCGTGCTGTTCGTCACCCATGACATCGAGGAAGCCGTCCGCCTCGGCGACAGGATCGCGGTGTACGGGCACGGCCGCGTCGAGCAGTTCGACACCCCGGCCACGGTGCTCGGCGCTCCGGCCACGCCGTACGTCGCCGATTTCGTCGGGGCGGACCGCGGCCTGAAGCGGCTCTCGGTCACGCCCATCGAGGAAAGCGACCTGGACCAGCCGCCGGTCGTCCATCTCGACGATCCGCTGGCGAAGGCGACCGAACGGCTGCGGGCGGACGGCGCGCGCTGGGCGGTCGTCCTCGACGGCCAGGACAATCTGCACGGCTGGATCCCGGCGGGCGACGGCGCGACGGCCACGGGCACGGTCCGTGAACACGCCCGGCGCATGGAGGCCTGGCTCCCGCTCGGCGCGCCGCTCAAGCAGGCCTTCTCCACGATGCTGCAGCACGACGCGGGCTGGATCGCCGTCATCGACAAGGAGGCCACCGGACGCTTCCTGGGCGTGCTCACCCCTGCCCGGCTCCATGAGGCCCTGCGCCGCTCGATCGACGCGGACGCACAGGACGTGCCGCGCGCCGAGGTCGCCGTGGAGACCGTGGCGGGCGTCGGTACCCCCTGAACGGGCCCGCGCCCCGCCGTCCGTCCGGCTGAACGCGGCGCGGGCGGATTCCGGGACGCGGGCCCCCGGCCGGGAGCCTCGTAACGGCGCCGTACCGGACGCGGCCGGCGGGGACGGCGACGTCCGCCGATGTGCGTACCGGGCGCCACGGGCAGGGCGGGACCTCTCGGACACGGCCTAGGCTGGGCGCATGAGTACGTTGCGAGGGCGGGGCACGGTGCGGGGTCTCCCGGAGTGGGACCGCTGTGCGGTCATGGGGGTCGTCAACGTGACGCCCGACTCCTTCTCCGACGGAGGCCACTGGTTCGACACCACGGCGGCGATCAAGCACGGCCTCGAACTGGTGGCCGAAGGAGCGGATCTGATCGACGTCGGCGGCGAGTCGACCCGCCCGGGCGCGAGCAGGGTGGACGAGGCCGAGGAGCTGCGCCGGGTGATCCCCGTGGTGCGCGGGCTGGCCTCCGAGGGGGTCACGATCTCCGTGGACACCATGCGGGCCGGCGTCGCCGAGCAGTCCGTCGCGGCCGGCGCGGTCCTGGTCAACGACGTGAGCGGTGGCCTCGCCGACCCGGGCATGATCCCGGTCGTCGCCGACGCCGGTGTGCCGTTCGTCGTCATGCACTGGCGCGGCTTCAGCGAGTCGATGAACAGCCGCGCGGTCTACGGGGACGTCGTCGGCGAAGTCGTGGCGGAGCTCCGGGAGCGCATGGAGGCCGTCATCGAGGGTGGGGTGGCCCCCGAGAAGCTGGTGATCGACCCCGGGCTGGGCTTCGCCAAGAACGCCGCCCAGGACCTCGCGCTGGTCGCGCACCTCGACCGCCTCCTTGATCTGGGCAGGCCACTGCTCGTCGCCGCCTCCCGCAAGCGGTTCCTCGGCCATGTCCTGGCCGGCGAGGGCGCGGCCCCGCCGCCCGCCCGCGAGCGGGACGCCGCGACGGCCGCGGTCTCCGCGCTCTCCGCGGCCGCGGGCGCCTGGGCGGTCCGGGTGCACGCGGTACGGCCGACGGCGGACGCGGTGCGGGTCGCCCGTGCCGTCGAGGGAGCCGCGTGAGCGCCCCGCGGGACGAGCACGAGGAGGCAGCCGCCGACATCGCGGCGGTCGAGCAGGCCAACACCGCGTTCTACGAGGCGATGGAACGCGGCGACCTCGACGGACTCTCCGGGCTGTGGCTGCCCGGAGAGGACCTCACGGTGTCCTGCGTCCACCCGGGCTGGCCGGTGCTCACGGGCCGCGGCGAGGTGCTGCGGAGCTATGCGCTGATCATGGCGAACACGGAGTACATCCAGTTCTTCCTCACCGATGTCGGGGTCGCCATGACCGGCGACACCGCCCTGGTGACCTGCACGGAGAACATCCTCAGCGGTGGCCCCGCGGAGGAGGGGAACTCGCTCGGCCCGCTCGTCGGCCAGCTCGTCGTCGCCACCAATGTGTTCCGGCGCACACCGGACGGCTGGAAGCTCTGGTCCCACCACGGCTCCCCCGTACTGGCCGAAACCGGCGAGGAAGAGGACGAAGAACCTACTGCCTGAGCGGGCGGAGCGGGTTGCGGGGATTGCGCCCCCCGATCACGGGGTATACGCGGCTACCAACCCCCCGCCGGGCCGGTCCGCGCCCCCGCGGGCGGGCTGTGTCGGTGCTCGCGGGTAGATTCGAAAGACGGCACCGCACCGCCCGCACGCGGCCAGGTGCCTCCAGAGACGACGAACAGCAGGAGTGATTCGCGTGGATCGTGTCGCGCTGCGCGGCCTCAAGGCCCGTGGGCACCACGGTGTCTTCCCCCGGGAGCGGGCAGAAGGCCAGACCTTCATCGTGGACCTGGTGCTCGGCCTCGACACCCGCCCCGCGGCAGCCGCCGACGACCTGACGAAGACCGTGCACTACGGCGTGGTGGCGGAAGAGGTCGTCGATGTCGTCAAGGGTGAGCCCGTCGATCTGATCGAGACCCTCGCGGAACGCATCGCGCAGCAGTGCCTCAAGCACGAAGGGGTCGAGGAGGTCGAGGTCGTCGTCCACAAGCCGGATGCCCCGATCACCGTCCCCTTCGACGACGTGACCATCACCATCACCCGGAGCCGAGCATGACTGCATTTTCTACCGAGGGGCAGAGCGACCCGACCGTACAGCCGGTTCCCGCCGCAGTGGTCGAGCAGGTCGACGCGGCAGACGTCACCCTCTCCAACCCCAAACGGGCCGTGATCTCCCTCGGCTCCAATCTCGGCAACCGGCTGGAGACCCTCCAGGGCGCCATCGACGCCCTGGAGGACACCCCCGGCCTCAGGGTCAAAGCGGTCTCCCCCGTCTACGAGACGGAGCCCTGGGGCGTCGAGCCCGGCTCCCAGCCCTCGTACTTCAACGCGGTGATCGTCGTGAAGACGACTCTGCCCCCGTCCTCGCTGCTGGAGCGCGGCCAGGCCATCGAGGAGGCCTTCGACCGCGTCCGCGAGGAGCGCTGGGGACCGCGCACCATCGACGTCGACATCGTGTCGTACGCCGAGGTGGTCTCCGACGACCCCCTGCTGACCCTCCCCCACCCGCGCGCCCGTGAGCGCGCCTTCGTCCTCGCTCCGTGGCACGACGTGGACCCGGAGGCCCAGCTCCCCGGCGCCGGCCCCGTCGCCGACCTGCTGGCCGGTGTCGGCCGCGAGGGAGTGCTTCCCCGGCCCGACCTGGAACTCCGTCTCCCCGAGTAGTCGTTAGGCTCAAGGGCGACGATCACGGTCGACCGACACGGGCGACCGACACGGGCAACGGCGACGAAGGGCGGCACTCTCGGTGAAGCAACTACGGCTCGGGCTCCTGGCCGGACTCTTCGCCGGAGCCGGCGTGCTGTCCTGGGGTGGGGCGCGCCTCTGGGACTCCCTGGGGACACTGCCGAGCGTGCCGCTCGCCGCGCCCGTCGTGCTGGCCGTGATCGCGGTCGTCCTGCTCGCCACGGCTCTGTCGATCCGGGCGCGGCTGCGCGCGCAGCGGGAGCGCCGCCCGGGAGCGAAGGGGGTCGAGCCGATCATGGCGGCGCGCGCCGTGGTCTTCGGCCAGGCGAGCGCGCTCGTCGTCGCGCTCGTCGCGGGGATGTACGGCGGCACGGGCGTCTTCCTGCTCGGCTCCCTGGACGTCCCGCCCCGCCGGGATCAGGCCATCTACGCGGGCTTCGCCGTCCTGGCCGGCATCGCGGTCGTCGCCGCCGCCTACTTCCTCGAGCGTGTCTGCAGGCTCCCGGAGGACGGGGACGACGACAGGAACACGGCCCAGGCCGCATAGGCCCCGTCTTCCTCAGGCCGGTCTCGCGGCCCCGTCCTCGAAGCCTCAGCCTGATCCATAGGAGAGGCTTCAGTCCGCCACCGGGTTCTCGATCAGGGTGACCCTGTTGCCGTCGGGGTCGTGTACGGCGGCGAACCGCACCCCCTGGGAGCCGGGCTGGGTCTCCCCGGCCGTGATCCCCCGGCCCGCGAGGTCCGAGAGGGACCGGTCCAGATCCTCGACCACCAGATTCACCAGCGTCCCGCCGGCGTGCTCGGGCGACTCGAAGACCTGGAGCCAGGCGTACGAGGAGATGTGCCAGTCGGCCAGCCCGTTCATGGGCCTCGCGTCGGCCGGGCGACCGAAAAGGCGCTCGTACCACTCCGCCGCCGGCTCGATGGCCGTCACGGGGGCTACCGCGAGCACATGGGTGAATGTCATCGGGAGGCTCCTCTCCTGGTGGATACGGCCGTACGGCCGCTTCCACTACGGTCGACTCCCCCCGCCGCACGAACTCATCGCTGCCGCGTCGGCCCGCCCTCGCAGAGGCTCAGCGCGCCATGATGAGGCTCATCGCCTCCGCGCGCGTGGCGGGGTCGCGCAGCTGGCCGCGGACGGCGGACGTGATCGTCTTGGCCCCGGGCTTGCGGATCCCCCGCATCGACATGCACATGTGCTCGCACTCGATGACGACGATGACCCCGCGCGGCTCCAGGATCGCCATCAGGGAGTCGGCGATCTGCGTGGTGAGCCGCTCCTGGACCTGCGGCCGCCGGGCGTAGACATCGACCAGCCGGGCCAGTTTCGACAGTCCCGTGATCTTGCCACTCGTCGCCGGGATGTAGCCGACGTGCGCGACACCGTGGAACGGCACCAGGTGGTGCTCGCAGGTGCTGAACACCTCGATGTCCTTCACCAGCACCATCTCGTCGTGGCCGAGATCGAACGTCGTCGTCAGGACGTCCTCGGGCTCCTGGTGGAGGCCGGCGAATATCTCCTTGTACGCGCGCGCCACCCGGCCCGGAGTCTCCCGCAGCCCCTCACGGTCAGGGTCCTCCCCGACGGCGATGAGAAGCTCCCGTACGGCCGACTCGGCCCGCTTCTCATCGAATATGCCGATCGAGCCCTGCCCGTCCAGCGTCACCGGGTCGGTCATCTGTGCCTCGTTCCTCTGTGCAGTCACATGCGCGGGCCCGCCCGGACCTCGGAAATTCGGCAGGCAACGCAGGCATACGGAAAAGCCGCGCCCCCACAGGCTAGAACCTGGGGGGCGCGGCATCCATTCCGGGCCTGGTGGAGCCCCCGTGACAGGGGCCACACCTGGTCGGGCAGGGGGCTAGCTCTCGGGGCGATCCTCGGGGAGCGCCTCCGGGGAGGTGCCGGTGTTCTTCGACGTGATGTCCGTCGGAGCGATCTCCGGAGTCCCCGAGCCGTTGGCGGTGCCGTTGGTGAGGGCGAGCTCCTTGGGAGAGAGCACGGGCGGCCGCGTCGACGGGGTACGCCGGGCGGAACCGGTCCACGCCGGGCGAGCCGGGCGCCTCACGATCGGGGCGAAGATCTCGGCGATCTGCTCCTTGTTGAGCGTCTCCTTCTCGAGAAGCTCGAGGACCAGGGCGTCGAGGATGTCGCGGTTCTCGACGAGAATTTCCCACGCGTCGTTGTGCGCGGTCTCGATGAGCTTCTTGACCTCTTCGTCGACGAGCGCCGCGACCTCTTCCGAGTAGTCGCGCTGATGGCCCATCTCCCGGCCCACGAACGGCTCGGTGTTGTCTCCACCGAACTTGATCGCACCGAGACGCTCGGTCATGCCGTACTGCGTGACCATCGCGCGGGCCGTGGCAGTGGCCTTCTCGATGTCGTTCGCAGCACCGGTCGTCGGGTCGTGGAAGACCAGCTCCTCGGCCGCGCGCCCGCCCAGCATGTACGCCAGCTGGTCGAGCATCTCGTTGCGCGTCGTGGAGTACTTGTCCTCCTCCGGGAGCACCATCGTGTAACCGAGGGCACGGCCGCGGGAGAGGATCGTGATCTTGTGGACCGGGTCCGACTGGGGTGAGGCCGCCGCGACCAGGGCGTGTCCGCCCTCGTGGTACGCGGTGATCTTCTTTTCCTTCTCGGACATGATCCGGGTCCGCTTCTGCGGGCCCGCCACGACGCGGTCGATGGCCTCGTCGAGCATGTGGTTGTCGATCAGCTTCTTGTTGCTGCGCGCCGTGAGGAGCGCCGCTTCGTTCAGCACGTTCGACAGGTCGGCACCGGTGAAGCCGGGCGTACGACGCGCGACCGCGTTGAGGTCGACGTCCTCCGCGACCGGCTTGCCCTTCTGGTGCACCTTGAGGATCTCGAGGCGGCCCTGCATGTCCGGCCTGTCGACGGCGATCTGCCGGTCGAAGCGCCCGGGACGCAGCAGCGCCGGGTCCAGGATGTCCGGCCGGTTCGTGGCGGCGATCAGGATGACGCCGCCCTTCACGTCGAAGCCGTCCATCTCGACGAGCAGCTGGTTGAGCGTCTGCTCGCGCTCGTCGTGACCGCCGCCCATGCCGGCACCGCGGTGCCGTCCGACGGCGTCGATCTCGTCGACGAAGACGATCGCCGGAGCGTTCGCCTTGGCCTGCTCGAAGAGGTCACGCACACGGGAGGCACCGACACCGACGAACATCTCGACGAAGTCGGAACCGGAGATCGAGTAGAACGGAACGCCCGCTTCGCCTGCGACGGCGCGAGCGAGCAGCGTCTTACCCGTACCGGGCGGCCCGTAGAGCAGGACGCCCTTGGGGATCTTGGCGCCGACGGCCTGGAACTTCGCCGGCTCCTGGAGGAATTCCTTGATCTCGTAGAGTTCCTCGACGGCCTCGTCCGAGCCTGCCACGTCGGAGAACGTCGTCTTCGGCGTGTCCTTGGTGATCAGCTTGGCCTTGGACTTGCCGAACTGCATGACCTTGGAGCCGCCGCCCTGCATCTGATTCATCAGAAACAGGAACACGACCACGATCAGGACGAAGGGCAGCAGGGAGAGAAGGATCGAGACGAACGGGGACTGCTTCGACGGCGAGACGGTGTAACCCTTCTCGATGTCACCGCTCTCGAACTTCTTCTGCAGCGTGTCGGCGAGCTCGACACCCTGGTTGCCGATGTAGCTCGCCTGGAACTTGCTGCCGGACTCGCCCTCGAGCTTTGCCTTGTCCTTCAGCTCGATCTTCAGGATCTGTTCGTCACCGGTGGTCAGCTTGGCCTGCTCCACCTGGTTCTTACTGATCGCCTGGATCACCTTGCCGGTGTCCACCGTCTTGTAGCCGCCGGACGAGCCGACGACCTGCATCAACACGACCACGGCGAGGACGGCCAGCACGATCCACATGACCGGCCCACGGAAGTATCGCTTCACGTCCATCCATACGGAGCGAAGTCGCCCCGTCCCTCCTGCCCGTAGGTAAATGCTGCTGTGAGAAAAGACTGTTCTTCGGACGGTACCCCAGCATTGTCACCCGTGACCGCAGGGGAGGTCCGGCAAACCCGTCTTCGAAGGCTCCAACGGCCCGAACGCCGCAAGGGTTCCCGGGACTCCGGCCGGGTTCGGCCGGGTGCCGCCGGTTCCACCCGGTGCCGCCGGTTCCCGTCGGGGCGGTTGCCTCAGCCGCCGTAGACGTGAGGGGCGAGCGTACCGACGAAGGGGAGGTTGCGGTACTTCTCCGCGTAGTCCAGCCCGTAGCCGACGACGAACTCGTTGGGGATGTCGAAGCCGACCCACTTCACGTCGATCGCGACCTTCGCGGCATCCGGCTTACGGAGCAGCGTGCAGACCTCCAGGCTCGCGGGTTCACGCGAGCCGAGGTTGGTCAGCAGCCAGGACAGCGTCAGACCGGAGTCGATGATGTCCTCGACGATCAGGACGTGCTTGCCCTTGATGTCGGTGTCGAGGTCCTTGAGGATCCGGACGACGCCCGAGGACTGTGTGCCGGCCCCGTACGACGAGACGGCCATCCAGTCCATGGTGACGGGGGTGGACAGCGCGCGGGCCAGGTCCGCCATGACCATCACCGCGCCCTTGAGCACGCCGACGATGAGCAGGTCCTTGCCCGCGTACTCCGCGTCGATCTTCGCTGCCAGCTCGACGAGCTTCGCGTCGATCTCTTCCTTGGTGAGGAGCACCGACTGAAGGTCGGTGCCCATGTCCTTCTCGTTCACCCGCGTCTCTTTCTCTGCCCTGCCGGCCGGACTCTTCCCCGGGCCGGACCGGCGTTTCGCCTGCACTTCAGCCGCTTGCGCTTCAGCTCTGCCGAATCACCAGTCTGCCACCCTGCCGCCGCACCTCGACGCGGCCGGGCAGGTTGATGGCGCCCTGGCCCCGCCAGCCGGTGATGAGCCGGTCGACTTCCTCGATGTGGCGCGCGAAGAGCGAACCGGCGGGGGAACCGGCGTCGATCACGGCCCGGCGCAGCACCCGGCGGCGTACCGCGGGCGGCAGGACGGAGAGCTTGGCGCACTCCAGACGTCCGTCGTCGTCGCGGACCGAGCGCGCGGCCTCGGCGGCCCAGGTGTCGAGGGCGTCGGCGTCGTCGCGGGAGAGCTGCGCCGTACGGGCGAGGGCTTCCACGACCCCCTTGCCCAGCGCCTTCTCCAGGGCGGGCAGGCCCTCGTGGCGCAGCCGGGAGCGGGTGTACGCGGGGTCGATGTTGTGCGGGTCGTCCCAGACGGGGATCGACTGGACCAGGCAGGCCTTGCGGGCGGTCTGCCGGTCGAGCTGGAGGAACGGGCGGCGGTACCGGCCGGCGGGGCCCGACGCCGCGGCCATCCCGGACAGCGAACGGATCCCCGAACCGCGGGCGAGGCCCAGCAGGACTGTCTCGGCCTGGTCGTCGCGGGTGTGGCCGAGGAGTACGGCGGCGGCGCCGTGACGCTCCGCGGCGTCGTCCAGGGCGGCGTAGCGGGCGTCGCGGGCGGCGGCCTCCGGGCCGCCGTCGCGGCCTACCCGCACGGCGACCGCCTCGACCGGGTCGAGGTGCATCTCGGAGAGCCGGGCGACGACCTCGTCGGCGCGGAGTCCGGAGCCGGGCTGGAGGTTGTGGTCGACGGTGATGCCGCCGGCGCGGACGGGAAGCTTGCGCGACTCGAAGGCGAGGGCGGAGGCGAGGGCCATGGAGTCGGCACCCCCGGAGCATGCGACGAGCACCAGCGGGGTGTCCGGCCGCTCGGGAAGCGCGGAACGCCGCCCGCCCGTCCCTGCTTCGGCGAGCTCGCCGCGTGCGGCCTGTTCGGTGTGACGGTTGTATTCGGTGACGACGTCGTGAAGTACGCGGCGGACCGCCAGGCGTATCGCCGCGACCGCAGGATGGGGACCCATGTCCGGTGCCCTTCGGGTGAAGTTTTGGGGAGGGTGCCTCCGAGTGCGCGGGACGGAGTCCCGTCACTCAGAGTGCGTCGATGGTGACAGAGCCAAGCTGTTCATCGAGCATTGCACGCCTTCCCATGCCCCTATGGTCCCTCGGATGGGTGATTGGAGAGGCAATCCCGTGCCACCGGACCACCCAAGATCACGACTCTGCCTTACGGTGCACCCTCGCCACCCAGTCCGCCGGTGCGGCGATCTCGGCCTTGGTGGGAAGAGTGTTGGGGGAGGTCCACACCCGGTTGAATCCGTCCATACCGACCTCGTCCACGACGGCCCGGACGAACTTCTCGCCGTCGCGGTACTGCCGGAGCTTGGCGTCGAGCCCGAGGAGCTTGCGCAGCGCCAGGTCCAGCCGGCTCGCGCCACGCGCCCTGCGCTGCTGGAACTTCTCCCGGATCTCGGCGACGGAGGCCACCACATCGGGCCCCACTCCGTCCATCACGAAGTCCGCATGGCCTTCGAGCAGGGACATCACCGCGGTGAGACGGCCCAGGATCTCGCGCTGGGAGGGTGTCTGGACGATCTCCACGAGGCTGCGCCCGCCGTCGTCGCCCTCCTCCCCCCGTTCGCCCTCGGGGCGGCTGCCCCCCGAGAAGGCCTGCGCGGCCTCGCGGAGGCGTTCGAGCACGGTCATCGGGTCGACGTCGGTCTCGTCGAGGAACGACTGGATTTCGCCCTGCAGATGGTCGCGGAGCCAGGGGACACCCGTGAACTGGGTCCGGTGCGTCTCCTCGTGGAGAGCCACCCAGAGCCTGAAATCGTGCGGGTCGACCTCGAGTTCGCGTTCGACATGGACGATGTTGGGGGCCACCAGCAGCAGCCTGCCACCCCCCTTCGAGGATGCGGGCAGCTCCCGGGTGGCGGGGGCGAAGGTCTCGTACTGTCCGAGGACCCGGGAGGCCAGGAAGGACAGCAGCATGCCCAGTTCGACACCGGTCACCTTGCCGCCGACCGCGCCGAGCACGGCGTTGCCGGGCCCGCTGCCGCGGCGTTCCTGCATCTTGCCGAGCAGCGGACGCAGCAGCTCACGGAAGCCCGCCACGTTGGCCCGGATCCAGCCGGCCCGGTCGACGACCAGGACCGGGGTGTCCTCGGGTTCGTGCCCCTCCGGGATCATCCGGGTGAACGAACGGACGTGCTCCTCCGAGGCCTTGGCATGCCGCCGGAGCTCCGCGACGACGGCGCGGGCCTCCTCACGGCTGATCTCGGGACCCGGCCGCACGAACCGGGTCGCAGTCGCGACCGCGAGATTCCAGTCGACCATCTCGGCACCACCGATGCTCGTCATGCGTCAACCGTACGTGAGGTGGTCGCTCCGTGGTGGGGTGTCAGCCGCTCACCGGGTGCCCTGGGTGAGCGTGGTGGCCAGGGTGTCGAGAGAGGCCTCCGCGTCGTCGGCCGATGTGGTGCCCGAGGCCAGGAAGGCGAAGGCCAGCAGCCGGCCCTGTGCGTCGACCGCGGTTCCGGCGAGGCTGTTCACCCCGGTGAGGGTGCCCGTCTTGGCCCTGATCAGGCCGGTCGCCGGGGACGTCGCCGTGTAGCGGTCGCCGAGCGTGCCGCTGAATCCGGCGACCGGCAGGCCGGTGAGGACGGGGCGTAGCTCCGGGTGGCCGGGGCCGGCGGCGAGCGCGAGCAGCCGGGCCAGGAGCCCCGCCGTCACCCTGTCCGCACGGTCGAGACCGCTGCCGTCGGCGAGCCGGGCACCGCCCAGGGGCAGACCGAGCGACTTCAGCCGGGCGGTGACGGCGCGGCGGCTCCCGGCGAAGGAGGCGGGCTCCCCGGCCTTCAGCGCGGTCTGCCGTGCCAGCGCCTCGGCGATGTCGTTGTCGCTGTTGGTCAAGGCCCGCTCGACCAGGGCGGAGAGCGGCTTCGACAGATGCGTCGCCACCGTCCGCGCCTTGGCCGGAGCCCGTCCGGGAACGGGGGCGGACCGGGTGGCGGCACCGGCGTCGTCGAGGAGGTCCGCGAAGGCGCGCGCGGCGTCACCCGCCGGGTCGTCCGTACGGGGGGCCGGCCCCCGGTCGCTCGTGTCGAGGCGGCCCTCGTCGGCCATGAGCGCGCTGACGGGCGCGATGTTCTCGTTGGGGCCGATGGGGTGGAGTGCCGGACCTGAGTAGCGCGACACGTCGTAGACCAGCCGCACGGGCCCGGCGCCGGCGTCGCGCAGGGAGCGCGCCGTGTCGGCCGCCAGGGAGCGCAGGGCCGCCTTGTCCAGGGTGGGGTCACCCCCGCCGACAAGGGTGAGCGTCCGGGAGTCCGGGGAGAGCCGCACCGTCGTCGCGATGCGGTGGGCGGGGCCGAGCGCGGAGAGCGCGGCGGCGGCCGTCGCGATCTTCACCGTGGACGCGGGGGTCATGGGCGTCCCCGCACCCCGCGCGAACAGCTGCTTGCCGGTGGCGGCGTCGACGACCACGGCGGTGCGTACGGAGCCGAGTGCGGGCGCGTCCAGCAGGGGCGTGAGGGCGTCGTCCAGGCCGCTCGCGCCCGCAGGGGCCGTAAGGCCGCCCTTGGCGCCGAGGGCTCTCAGGACGGCCGGCGCGCTGGCGGCGGGCTCCGGACCGTCCGGCGTGGTCCCTTCGTGATGTGCGCCACCTGAGCGCTGCAGGACGGCCGCCCGGTCCCGCTCGGCCTTACGCTGACCGGAGTCCCAGGGACCGGTGGCCAGGACGGCACCGGCGGCGACCACCAGGCCGAGCACCGCGGAGCCTGCGACGAGCCGGAGGTCGCCCCGGCCGCTCCCATGCTTCAGGGACTTCGGGACTTTCCACTTGCCCCACCTGTTCAACGGTCCGTCCGTCGGTTTCTCCACCGGCTCGGCCACCGTTGACCAGCCCCTTTCGCGAGCACTCATCTGCGTGAGGGACACTTAACCACCAGTCGTATGTGTTGATCATGGAGGAGCCACCCGTGGAGTTCGACGTCGTTATCGAGATTCCGAAGGGTTCGCGGAACAAGTACGAGGTGGACCACGAGACCGGTCGGATCCGTCTGGACCGTCGACTCTTCACCTCGACCAGCTACCCCGCGGACTACGGTTTCGTCGAGAACACCCTCGGCGAGGACGGCGACCCGCTGGACGCGCTGGTCATCCTCGAGGAGCCGACGTTCCCCGGCTGCCTCATCAAGTGCCGCGCCATCGGCATGTTCCGGATGACGGACGAGGCCGGCGGCGACGACAAGCTGCTGTGTGTCCCGGCGTCCGACCCCCGGGTGGAGCACCTGCGCGACATCCACCACGTGTCGGAGTTCGACCGCCTGGAGATCCAGCACTTCTTCGAGGTCTACAAGGACCTGGAGCCCGGCAAGTCCGTCGAGGGCGCCGACTGGGTCGGCCGCACCGAGGCCGAGGCCGAGATCGAGGCCTCCTACAAGCGCCTCGAGGCGCAGGGCGGCAAGCACTGACGTGATCCCACTGTTCCGCTCACGGGCGGGACGGCGCGGATCGCGGCGCATGGGCCGACCGGCCCAGCCAGTCGTACGGACGACGGGCGGCGCACCTTCACCGGTGCGCCGCCCGTTGCGTGTGGCGGCCCATGTCCGTGCACATACTGGGCAGAAGCGCTCCCGTAACGAGCGGTCGTGGAGGAACGAGGTCGAGTAGTGGCGGAACAGGGCGGTCCCGAGGACCAGAAGCCCCAGTCCGACGAGGCGCGCAGTGCCTTCGTCCCGCCGACCGGTGTGGAGCAGCCCCCGGCCCCGTCCGAGGACGACCATCCGACATCGGAATTCGCCCTTCCGGCCGGTCTGCACACCGATCCGACGGCGTCCGGGCCCGGTTCCCCTTCCGGCCCGGGGAGCGGGCCGGGCTCCGACACGCTCTCGTCGGCCTTCGTCCCGCCGAGCGGGTACGACGCACAGCAGCATCCGCCGGCGTTCACTCCCGCGCACGGCATTCCGATGGTCCGGCTGACCAAGGAAGCCCCCTGGCAGGACCGGATGCGCACGATGCTGCGCATGCCGGTGACGGAGCGTCCGGCGCCCGAGAGTGTGCAGAGGACCGACGACTCGGGGCCCGCGGTCCCGCGCGTCCTCGACCTGACGCTGCGTATCGGCGAGCTGCTGCTCGCGGGCGGCGAGGGCGCCGAGGACGTCGAGGCCGCGATGTTCGCCGTGACCCGGTCGTACGGCCTGGACCGCAGCGAACCGACGGTCACCTTCACGCTGCTGTCCATCTCGTACCAGCCGTCACTGGTGGACGACCCCGTGACGGCGAGCCGCACCGTGCGGCGCCGGGGCACCGACTACACCCGACTGGCGGCCGTGTTCCGGCTGATCGACGACATCACCACGGCGGAGCACGTCGAGGTCTCGCTGGAGGAGGCCTATCGGCGCCTCGCCGAGATCCGCCGTAACCGGCACCCGTACCCGGGCTGGGTGCTGACGGTCGCCGCGGGTCTGCTCGCCGGCTCCGCATCGGTGCTGGTCGGCGGTAATTTCCTGGTCTTCATCGTGGCGGCGGCGGGCGCGATGCTCGGCGACCGGCTGGCCTGGCTCTGCGCCGGACGCGGGCTGCCCGAGTTCTACCAGTTCACGGTGGCGGCCATGCCCCCCGCCGCGATGGGCATCGCTCTGACCCTCACCCATTCGACGGATGTGCGGCCCTCCGCGGTGATCACCGGTGGGCTCTTCGCGCTGCTGCCCGGACGGGCTCTCGTCGCCGGGGTGCAGGACGGTCTGACCGGCTACTACATCACCGCGGGTGCCCGGCTCCTGGAGGTCATGTACTTCTTCATCGGCATCGTGGCGGGCGTCCTGCTGATGCTCTACCTGGGCGTCCAGCTCGGTGCACAGCTCAATCCGGAGGCGCAGGTCGTTGCCAACGACCGGCCGGTGCTCCAGATCCTGGTCTCGATGACCCTGACGCTGGCGTTCGCCATCCTGCTCCAGCAGGAGCGCTCAACGGTGCTCGCCGTGACCCTCAACGGGGGCGTGGCCTGGATCATCTACGGGGCGATGGCCCGTGAGGGCGGTATCTCACCGGTGGCCGCCACGGCGGTCGCCGCCGGTCTGGTGGGACTGTTCGGCCAGCTCTTCTCGCGCTACCACTACAGCTCGTCGTTGCCCTACATCACGGCCGCGATCGGCCCGCTGCTGCCCGGTTCGGCAACCTACTTCGGTCTGCTGTTCGTCGCGCAGAACGAGGTGGAGGCCGGGCTCACCTCGCTCTCCACGGCGGTCGCCACGGCGCTGGCGATCGCCATCGGGGTCAACCTGGGGAGCGAGATCTCCCGGCTCTTCATGCGGGTGCCGGGCGCGGTCGAGGGCGCGTCCCGCCGGGCGGCCAAGCGGACCCGAGGCTTCTGACACACGCGCGGCGCCCCGGCCCCCTCAGGGGGACCGGGGCGCCGTCGGTGCGCTCGGAAGGGGTCAGCGCCTGTTCTGCCACCCGTACTGACCCGGGTCGTCCTCCTGGCTGTCGCCCGGGCCGGCCGCGGGGCGCTCACCGTAGGGCCCGCCGTCGGTGTACGGGCCGGGCTGCCCGCCGCCGTACCCGCCGTCGTATCCGCCGTCGTACGGGGCGGCCTGGGCGCTGCCGTACGGACCGGCCTGGCTGCCGTCGCCGTACTGGCCGGCCTGGTTACCGTCGCCGTACTGGCCGGCCTGGTTACCGCCGTACTGGCCGCCTTGGCCGTTGCCGTACTGGCCGCCTTGGCCGTTGCCGTACTGACCGCCCTGGTCCGCGGCGCCGTACTGACCGGCTCCGTACTGGCCGCCCTGGCCGCCGTACTGACCGTTCTGGCCGCCGGTGTACCGGCCGCCCTGATCCGCGCCGTACTGGCCCTGCGCGTCACCGTACTGGCCCTGCGCGTCGCCGTACTGACCGTTGCCGCCCTGGTGCGTGCCGTACGGAGAGCGGTACTGGCCCTGCTGCCCGCCGTACTGGTCCTCCTGCCCGCCGTACTGACCGTTGCCGTCCTGGTGCGTGCCGTACTGACCGCCGCCGTACGGGGCGCCCTGGCCGCCGTACTGACCGTTGCCGTACTGCGCGCCCTGGCCGCCGTACTGACCGTTGCCGTACTGCGCGCCCTGGCCGGTGCCGTACGGGGCCGGCTGGTCGCCGGTGTACCGGTAGGCGGCAGGGCCCTGGCCGTCGTCGTCCGCTCCGGCGTGGGGGCCTGCAGCGGGCCCGCCGTTCGAGGGGCCCTCGTCGTCCCCCCCGCGCGCGGCGGCTTCCTTCTTCGACTTGCTGCGCGCCCGCAGGAACTCGATCGCGATCGGCACCACGGAGATCAGCACGATCAGGATGAGGATCATCTCGATGTTCTCGTGCACGAAATCGATCTTGCCGAGGACCGCGCCGAGCAGCGTCACGCCGACGCCCCAGAGCACGCCGCCGATGATGTTGAACGTGATGAACGAGCGGTAGTCCATCCGGCTCACACCGGCGATGATCGGCGTGAAGGTCCGGACGACGGGCACGAAGCGGGCCAGCACCAGCGACTTCGGGCCGTACTTCTCGAAGAAGTCGTGGGCCTTCTCGACGTTCTCCTGCTTGAAGAGACGGGAGTCCGGGCGCTTGAAAAGCGCCGGCCCCACCTTGCGTCCGAAGAGATAGCCGACCTGGTCACCGATGATCGCCGCCAGGGCGATCAGGAGGCAGACCAGCCACAGGGGGTACTTCAGGTCACCCGTCGTCACCAGCAGACCCGTGGTGAACAGCAGGGAGTCGCCGGGGAGGAAGAAGCCGATCAGCAGCCCGGACTCGGCGAACACGATCAGCAGGAGGCCGGGCAGCCCGAAGGTGTTGAGCAGGTAATCCGGGTCCAGCCAGCTCGGGCCGAGCGCAAGCGTATTCAAGGGTCCGGGCTCCAGGGTTGGTCGGTGTGTGCGCGGCTGCGTGGCCGCCCCAAGCTATCAACGCTGTGGCGGACGCCTGGGTTCCACTGGCGTAAGCAAGGATGCGCGCGGAACGAACCGGGGCAAAGCTTTCCGCAGGAGGTGCCACATCATGAGCATCGAGGACTACGGCGGCGGACAGACACCCCAGGCGGACGTCCTGGTCGTCACCACGAACGACGTACCCGGGCACCAGGTGACACAGGTCATCGGCGAGGTGTTCGGGCTCACGGTCCGCTCCCGTCACCTGGGCAGCCAGATCGGCGCCGGTCTGAAGTCGATGATCGGCGGCGAGCTGAAGGGGCTGACCAAGACGCTCGTCGAGACCCGCAACCAGGCGATGGAGCGGCTCGTCGACCAGGCCCGGGCGCGCGGCGCGAACGCCGTGCTGATGATGCGGTTCGACGTGAGCGAGGCGGCGGACGTGGGCACCGAGGTCTGCGCCTACGGCACGGCGGCCGTGATCAGCAGGTCCTGACCGGCTCCCTCTCCCCCCTCTTCCATCTCCCGGAGGCCCCGCATGCCCACGCCCGTCAACGTCGCCGTCGTCTATTACTCCTCCACCGGCACCGTCTCCACGATCGCCAAGGCCATCGCGCGGGACGCCGAGAACGCCGGCGCACAGGTACGCCTGCGCAAGGCGGCCGAGCTGGCCCCTCAGGCGGCCATCAACGCCAATCCGGTCTGGGCCGAGCACGCCAAGGCGACGGCCGATATCGCCGAGGTCTCGCCGGACGACATGGTCTGGGCGGACGCGGTGATCTTCGGTACGCCCACCAGGTACGGCAATGTCACCGCCCAGCTCAAACAGTTCCTCGACACGCTGGGCGGCCTCTGGCAGGCGGGGCAGCTGGCCGACAAGGTCTACAGCGGTTTCACCGCCAGCAGCACCACGCACGGCGGCCAGGAGTCCACCCTCCTGGCGCTGTACAACACCGTCTACCACTTCGGCGGCATCCTGGTCCCGCCCGGCTACACGGACGCCACGAAGTTCGTCGACGGCAATCCGTACGGCACCTCCCATGTCTCGGGGCAGGGCGACATCCCGGTCGCCGAGCAGACCCTCACCGCCGCGCGGGTCCAGGCCGAACGCGTCGTGAAATTCACCCGGGCCATCAAGGCCGGACTCGCGGCCGAGAACTGAGGAGTCCGTCCATGCCGCTCCACAAGGGTTCGCACGGCGGGGCAGCTCCGTCCGACGAGCACCGCAGACTCGCTCTCAACCCGTTCTTCGGAGAGGCCGACCCGACCGCTCCGATGGTCGCGGCACCGCCTACGCACCGCCTCCCGGACGGCCCACTGCCTCCGTCGACCGCCTACCGGCTCGTCCACGACGAGCTGATGCTCGACGGGAACTCCCGGCTCAATCTCGCCACCTTCGTCACCACCTGGATGGAGCCCCAGGCCGGCGTGCTGATGGGCGAGTGCCGGGACAAGAACATGATCGACAAGGACGAGTACCCGCGCACGGCCGAGCTGGAGCGGCGATGCGTGGCGATGCTCGCCGACCTCTGGAACGCCCCCGACCCGGCGGCCACGGTGGGCTGCTCGACCACGGGCTCCAGCGAGGCCTGCATGCTGGCGGGGATGGCGCTGAAGCGCCGCTGGTCCGCCAGGAACTCCGACCGTTATCCGGCGTCCGCCCGGCCCAATCTGGTGATGGGCGTCAATGTGCAGGTCTGCTGGGAGAAGTTCTGCACGTTCTGGGAGGTGGAGCCCCGCCAGGTCCCGATGGACGGCGAGCGCTTCCATCTGGACCCGCAGGCGGCCGCCGAACTGTGCGACGAGAACACCATCGGCGTGGTCGGGATCCTCGGCTCCACCTTCGACGGTTCGTACGAGCCGATCGCGGAGCTGTGCGCGGCGCTGGACGACCTCCAGGAGCGCACCGGCCTCGACATCCCGGTCCATGTGGACGGGGCGTCAGGGGCGATGGTGGCCCCGTTCCTCGACCCGGACCTGGTGTGGGACTTCCGGCTCCCCAGGGTGTCCTCGATCAACACCTCGGGTCACAAGTACGGCCTGGTCTACCCGGGCGTGGGCTGGGCGCTGTGGCGTTCACCGTCCGAGCTGCCGGAGGAGCTGGTCTTCCGGGTCAACTACCTGGGCGGCGACATGCCGACCTTCGCGCTGAACTTCTCCCGGCCCGGCGCGCAGGTGGTCGCGCAGTACTACACGTTCCTGCGGCTGGGCCGGGAGGGTTACCGGGCCGTCCAGCAGGCGTCCAGGGACATCGCGGAGCGGCTCGCCGGTGAGTTCGAGTCCCTGGACGACTTCCGGCTTCTGACCCGGGGCGACGAACTCCCGGTGTTCGCCGTGACGACGAAGCCCGAAGTGAAGGCGTACGACGTCTTCGACGTGTCCAGGCGGCTGCGGGAGCGCGGCTGGCTGGTGCCCGCCTACACCTTCCCCGCCAACCGCCAGGACCTCTCCGTGCTGCGCGTGGTCTGCCGCAACGGCTTCTCCTCGGACCTCGCGGAGCTGCTGCTGGACGACCTGCGCGGGCTCCTGCCCGAACTACGCGCCCAGCCGCACCCGTTGAACCGCGCCCCGGGGGTGCAGACCGCGTTCCATCACTAGTGGCGGTCAGCGGCTGAGCCGCGCGAACCTCCTTACCGCAAGGGGAAAGAACACCGCGATCAGTGCCACCGGCCAGAGGACCGCGAGGAGTTCGGCGTGCTCGGCGGCCCAGGAGCCGGAGGCGCCGCCCGGGTTGCCGAACAGGCCGCGTACCGCTGTCGCCGTGGCCGACATGGGGTTCCACTCGACGACCGCGCCCAGCCAGCCCGGCATCGACTCCGGCGAGGCGAAGACGTTGGAGAGGAAACCCACCGGCCAGACCAGGATCTGCACGGCCTGCACCATCTCCGGCCTGCCCGCCACCATCGCGAGCTGGATGCCGATCCAGAGCATCGCGAAGCGCAGCAGGATCAGCAGTCCCAGCGCGGCCAGCGCGGCGGCCGTGCCGTTGTGCCAGCGCCAGCCGAGGGCGTACCCGACTCCGGTCATCACGGCGAGCGCGGCCACCGACTGGAGCATGTCGGCGGCGCTCCGCCCGACCAGGACCGCGCCCGAGACCATCGGCATGGAACGGAACCGGTCGATGACGCCCTTGTTCAGGTCCTGGGTGACCGCCAGCATCGTGCCTTCCAGGCCGAAGGCCATGGTGAGCGCGAGCATTCCGGGCACCAGGAATTCGGTGTTGTCCCCGTCGACCCCGCTGCCGCCTCCGACCAGGTAGTTGAACATCAGGAGCAGCATCACCGGGAAGACCAGGCCGACGGCCATCTGGACCGGCTGCCGCGCCCAGTGCGCCAGTTCACGCCGTGTCATCGTCCAGGAGTCGGCCAGTGCCCAGCCGATGCGTCCCGGCCCCGACGTCGCCGTACTCATGCGGCCACCTCCGTGTCCATGGGGGCGCGGGCCTCGCCGCCGGCGCCGGTGAGGGAGAGGAAGACCTCGTCCAGCGTGGGGCGGCGCACCGCGATGTCCTCCGCCTCGATGCCCGCCTCCTCGAGCGCCCGCACGGTCCGGGCCAGGGCCCGCATGCGGTCCGGGGCGGGTGCGCCGAGCAGCCGCCGGTCCTCGTCGACGGTCACCCCCTCGCCGAGCAGCGCGGCCGCCTCGGCCAGCCGGTCCGCGTCGCGGACGACGACGTCGACGCGGTCACCGCCGACCATCGCCTTCAGCCGGTCGGGCGTGCCCTCCGCGATGACCCTGCCGTCGTCGATCACCGAGATCCGGTCGGCCAGCTGGTCCGCCTCCTCCAGGTACTGCGTGGTCAGCAGGACGGTGGTGCCGCCGGCGGCCAGCGACCGTACGGCGCTCCACACCTCGGCCCGTCCCCGCGGGTCGAGTCCGGTCGTCGGCTCGTCCAGGAAGAGCACCTCCGGGTCGGTGATCAGGGACGCGGCCAGGTCGAGGCGGCGCCGCATGCCGCCGCTGTACTGCTTGACCGCCTTGCGCCCGGTGTCCGCGAGCCCGAACCGCTCCAGCAGTTCGTCGGCCCGCAGGCCCGACCGGCGTGCGCCCAGGTGGTACAGCCGGCCGAACATCTCCAGGTTCTGCCGGCCACCGAGCTCCTCGTCGACCGCCGCGTGCTGGCCGAGCAGCCCGATCCGCCGCCTGACCTCGGCCGCGTCGGACCGCACGTCGAACCCCACCACCTCCGCCCGGCCCTCGTCGTGGTGCAGCAGGGTCGTCAGCACACGTACGGCTGTGGTCTTCCCCGCCCCGTTGGGGCCGAGCATCCCGTGGACCGTCCCGCGGCGGACGGCGAGGTCGAGGCCGTCCAGGGCGCGCTTGACTCCGTACCGTTTGTGCACTCCTTCGACGACGATCGCGTCGCTCACGGTGCCCACCACCCCTCAACTCCATGTAGTCAAACTTGACTAGCAAAGCGAAGGTAAGCCCGCCGAAGCGATTCGTCAAACTTGATTAGTGGGAATCCCCAGGATCTGTGACACCTGTGGCGAAGGGGTTCTGCTGCCCCTCGGCGAGCACTCCGACAAAGGGTTCGCCCTCACCCGCGAAGGTGTACGCCCCCGTCTCGATCCGTGCGATCAGGCCACGGGTCCACTCGGCCCCCGCGTCCGCCGAGTGCACCCACATGTTCATGATCTCGCCGATGTGCCCGAGCGACTCCGGGCCGTCCTCCGGCGTGTAGTGCTCCGTGACCGCGGCCCGCCAGCCCTCGATGGCGGCGATGCGCTTCCTCAGGAGCTCCAGCGCCTCGGCCCGCTCCAGGTCGACGATGAAGCCGATGCCGGCAGAGAGCACGTCCACACTCTGGTCGTACGAGGTCAGCGAGGACCGCAGCAGCGTGAAGAACTCCTGGGTGCCGCGCCCGGTGATCTCGTACTCGGTGCGGGGCGGGCCGCCGGCCGTGGACGGGGCGATCTCGTGGGCGAGGAGCAGTCCCTGCTTCGCCATCTGCTTGAGTGCGTGGTAGATCGACCCGGGCTTGGCGTTGGACCACTCGTGGGCGCCCCAGTACTCCAGGTCGTTGCGCACCTGATAGCCGTGCGCGCGGCCGTGCTGGCGCACGGCCCCCAGGACCAGGAGACGGATCGCCGACATACCACCCACCCTTTGTAGTCAACTTTGACCAGGGTAGCCCGCCCTTTCGGGCCCATCAGGTCTGGCCCTGCCCTCGATCCGCACGGCGGAGAGGGGGATCAGAAGGGGAAGACCGTTCGCCCGTGCTGCACCGAGATCCACTTCCGGGTGGTGAACGCCTCCACGGCGGCCTCGCCGTTCAGCCGCCCCATGCCTGACCGCTTCTCGCCCCCGAAGGCGACCGCCGGATCGTCTTGCACGGTCGCGCCGTTCACATGGAACATTCCGCCCCTGATACGCCGGGCGAACCGCACCCCGCGCTCCGCGTCCGCCGTGTGGACGGCGCCGCTCAGCCCGTAGGGGCTGTCGTTGACGATGCGGACGGCGTCGTCCTCGCCGTCGAACGGCATCAGGAGCGCCACGGGCCCGGATATCTCCTGCTCCAGCAGCGGCGATCCCTCCGGCAGCCCGGTCAGCACGGTCGGCTCGACGAGGTTGCCGCGTGTGCGGCCCCGCACGAGCGCGGTGGCACCGGCCTCGATCGCCCCGTCGACCAGCGCGGTGAGCGCCTCGGCCTGGAAAGCGTCGACGACCGGCCCGATACGGGTGCCGGGGTCGCGCGGATCCCCTGAGACCAGGGCGGACACCGCAGAGGTGAACCGCCCTGTGAACTCCTCCTCCACGGACCGGTCCACCAGGATGCGGTTGGCGGCCATGCTGACCTGGCCCTGGAACAGGAAGCGGCTGTAGACGGCCGCCCGGACCGCGTGGTCGAGGTCGGCGTCCTCCAGCACGACCAGGGCACTATTGCCGCTCAGTTCGAGGATGGTCCGCTTGAACAGCCCGGCGGCGACGGCGGCGACATGGCGGCCGACCCGGTCCGAACCGCTGAACGAGATCACCTTGGGCACGGGGTGCTGGATGAAGGAGTCGCCGATCTCGGCGCTGTCGGTGATCAGGACGTTGAGGAGCCCCGGGGGCAGCCCCGCGTCCTCGAAGATCCGGGCGACGAGGCTCCCGCCGGCGATCGGGGCGTTCTGATGGGGCTTCACCACGACCGCGTTGCCGAGCGCGAGCGCGGGGGCGACGGTCTTCATCGTCACCAGGAATGGGAAATTGAAGGCACTGATCACACCGATGACCCCGACGGGCAGCCTGTAGACCCGGTTCTCCTTGCCGTCGGCGACCGAGGGCAGCAGCTGGGCCGACGGACGCGTCGCCTGTCCCGCCGCCTCGCGCAGGAACTCCTGCGCGGTCCGCACCTCGAATTCGGCCCTCGCCCGGGTGCCGCCGAGCTCATCGATGATCAGCTCGGTGATTTCGTCGCTGCGTTCCCCGACGAGCCGCACGGCCTTCTCCAGAACGGCCCGCCGCGCATAAGAACCGGCCACCGCCCATTCCCGCTGGGCGCGTTCGGCGGCCCGGTAAGCAACGTCGACCTCCGCCGCGGTGGCCACGGTGACGGAGCAGAGTTTCTCGCCGTTGTAGGGATTGAAATCAATGATGTCCCACGCACCGTTGCCGGTCAGCCACTCGCCGTCGATGTACTGGCGGGCCAGTTCACTGGGGAAGGACATGCAATCCCTTACTGCAGGCGCAGACTCCTGTCGGTCATTCATCGTACTGGCGAATCACGTCAGTTGAAGGAGTCCCCGGAGAAGATCCCGGCTCTCCTCCGGGCCCGGACTGTCCTCATGGAGCCGGACCATGGCCTTTTCGTACTGGGCGACTTCTTCGGCCTTGTCCAGATAGAGCGCACTTGTCAGCTGCTCCAGATAGACGATGTCCGACAGATCGGATTCCGGAAAACTCAGCATCGTGAATGCCCCGCTCTCGCCGGCATGGCCGCCGAAGCTGAAGGGCATCACCTGGAGAGTGATATTCGGCTGCTCCGACATATCGATCAGATGCCGCAATTGCGCACGCATCACCTCGCGCCCGCCGTAGGGACGGCGCAGCGCCGCCTCGTCGAGCACGGCGTGGAAGCGCGGGGCGCGTTCGGAGACCAGCGCCTTCTGCCGCGCGAGACGCAGCGCGACCCTGCGGTCGATCTCGGCCGCCGGGGCACCGGGCATGCCGCGCGCGACGACGGCATGGGCGTACCCCTCGGTCTGCAACAGCCCGTGGACGAACTGGACTTCGTAGATCCGGATGAGCGAGGCCGCCCCTTCCAGTCCGATATACGTCTGGAACCAGCCGGGCAGCACATCGCCGTAACTGTGCCACCAGCCCGCCACATTGGCCTCACGGGCCAGGCCGAGGAGCGAATCCCGCTCCGCCTCGTCCGTGACTCCGTACAGCGTGAGCAGGTCCTCGACGTCCCTGGCCTTGAAGCTCACCCGTCCCAACTCCATGCGGCTGATCTTCGATTCGGAGGCGCGGATGGAGTAGCCGGCCGCCTCACGGGTGATGCCCCGCGACTCGCGCAGGCGCCTGAGCTGTGAGCCCAGGAGGATGCGCCGCACCACAGAACCACTCGACTCGCCTGCCGACACCGGCTTCCCAGCCCTCCCCATCGCTTCCCGTGCTTCGGGGTCCCCCCGAACCCCGGAGGCGGATTCTGCCACCAAAACGCTTCACCCCGTACTCATTCGATTACAGAAATGGCAAGACTTTCCGAAAGCTTCAAAACTGTGAAGCGGAAGAAATGACTCGAACCGGCACGCTACCGGGCAGACCACGCGCGTGCACGTGCATCTGCCCTTGCATCTGCCGTGCGCATTCGGAACCATGGGCCCCGCGCACCTGCGTGCTCGTTCGTGTTGTGCCGCTGTACCCGCGGTGCCCGCTAGAAGCAGTGCCGCTACAGCCGCGAATCCCGGGAGTGCCTCGCATGGGGACGAATGGATCGACGATGCTCGAGCCGTTACGGCAGGGGCTTCCGCCCATCGACCCCTCGGCGGTCGCGGGCTCGGCCTCCTGCACGCTTCCGGCCCGGTACGAAGCGGTGGGCGGTGCACGGAGGTTCACCCGTACGACGCTGAACTCCTGGGACCTGGGCGACCGCTTCGACGATGTCGCCCTGGTCGTGTCCGAGCTGGTCACCAACGCGCTGCGGCACGCCCTTCCGGCCGATACGGCGCGGGAGCGGCAGGACTCCTCCGTGCGGCTGCATCTGATGCGCTGGTCCTCACGCCTGGTGTGCGCGGTGCGCGATCCCAGCGAGAAGGGGCCGGTCGCGGGCGAGGCGCCGGATTCGGCCGAGTCCGGCCGGGGCCTGTTCCTCGTCGAGTCGTTCAGCGACTGCTGGGGCTGGCACCCCTCACCCGTACCGGTCGGCGACACTCCGCCCGACGGAAGGTTCGGCAAGGTGGTCTGGGCCCTGTTCCGGCTGAAGGACCACACGACGGAGCGCCCCGCCCCGGTCGACGCGTTCCCCGACAGCCTGTAGCACGGCACACCCCGGGGACATACCGGCGTGCGCCCGGCCGGCGGCTCGCGGTGTCCGCGATCGCCCCGGTGTACGCCCGGCCGCGGCTTTCCGTGCGCTCAGCCGCCCGCGGCCAGGTGGTCGAACTCCCCGTCCTTGACGCCCAGCAGCAGCGCCTCGATCTCCGCCGGTGTATAGACCAGCGCGGGCCCGTCGGGGTGGCGCGAGTTCCGCATCGCCACATTTCCGCCGGGCAGTTTCGCGAACTCCACGCATGACCCCTGGGAGTTGCTGTGTCTGCTCTTCTGCCAGACGACCCCGCGAAGCTCTGTGGCCGCCATGCCGTTGTACACGTGGTGCACAGGACGCTCCCCGAGTTGCAAGGTGCAAGTGTCAACTAGCTCGGATCATAGCTGTGTTCATATGCCAATGCATGAGCAGATGCACGTGCACGGCGGGTGCGCGCTCGATTACAGTTTTACCCTGATCCGCCGACCCGTCCGTTCACCCGCCCCCACCTCTATGAGGAACAGACGAACGGCACGCCAATTCGGCTCCCACTTCCCCGAGTTGTTCTCTTCGCCCCTGGTAGCTTGGCGCGGTCTTCCGGCAGTGAATCCACAAGGGGTACTCACATATGGACAAGTTTCCGCGCTCCGGCGCTCTTGCCGCCGCCGCTCTCGTCACCGCACTCGCACTGTCCGCCTGCGGCAGTGACGAACCCGCGGCGGAGAAGGCCCCCGCCACCGGATCGAGCTCGGGGCGGACCGCGTCCCCCGGAGCCGGCAGCGAGGACGGCGGATCCAGGAGCGCGGACGCCGCGGCGCTGGAGGGCACCTGGACGGGCACGGCCGACGGCGGGCCCGTCACGCTGTCGGTCGCCTCGGGCAAGGTGGCGCTCGTGGCCGGCCGGCACGTCTGCCAGGGCGAGGTGAAGGACATGGGCGAGGTGATGCTCGCGCTGAAGTGCCTCGACGGGGACACCGACCGCACCATGGGGTCCGTCGAGTCCAATGACGGCAAGAAGCTGGTCATCTCCTGGGACGCCGGTGCCGAGGACACCCTGTCCAAGGCCGACACCTCCGAGCTGCCCACGGGCCTGCCGGAGATCCCCGCTCCCTGACGCCCCGCCTCAGGCCCGCCCGCTGCTGATCTCCAGCGCCCGCGAGAAGTCCTCCAGGGCACGGAGCAGCAGGGTGGCCCCGTTGCGTACGAAGGAGTCGGGCGGCGGCCCCTCGGCGGCGTCGCGGCGCGCCAGCGCCTCCCTGACCGGAGCCCAGTCCGGGACGCGGCGTTCCCTCACCGCCTTCGCGCCCTCCTCGGTGGCCCGGCGCAGCGCGTAGGCCAGCCCGGCGGCCTCGGGTACGGGGGTGGCGGAAGCGGCGGGCAGATGGGCCTCCATGAGCATCGCGACGCGGCCGAACTGCGCGAGCGCGTCCTGGGCGTCCGCGGCGGAGGTCCGGGAGATGCCCCGATGGCGTACGGGTTCGTGCTGGGCCGTCTCCAGCGCCTCCTGCCAGGCGACGCGGGCCTCCCGGGTGGTGAGGAGGGCGGTGCGCACCTCCTCCAGGGTCCTGGACGCGGGATCGGCGTACCGGTCGAGGACCGTGGCCGCGTACCTCCCGTCCGTGATCACCCAGGTGGCGAGCCGGTCGCGCAGCCGTGGGGTCTCCCAGGCCGGGTAGAGGGCGTACGCCACCATCGCGAGCAGACCGCCCAGGAGGGTCAGCACGACCCGCTCGGGCACCGTCTGGGACCAGTCGTCGCCCGCCATCCCGAGCAGGAAGACGACGTAGGCGGAGGCACAGACCTGGCCGACCGCGTATCCGGTGCGCATCAGCAGGTACATCAGCGCGGCGCAGACGACGGCGAGCCCGGCGGAGAGCTCCGCGTTCGGGTGCGCGAGCTGCACGATGCCGGTGGCGACGGCGACACCGAGCACGGTGCCCATGAAGCGGCCCACGGCCCGCGAGTACGTATGGGTGAACTCGGGGCGCATCACCATCACGGCGGTCATGGGCGCCCAGTAACCGTGTCCGAACGGCAGCGCCAGCCCGATGAGGTAGCCCGCCGCGGTCACCGCCGAGACCCGTTCCGCGTGACGCAGGACCGTCGAACCACGGCGCAGTTCGCGGCGCATGGAGCGGAGGACGACGGGGACCAGCTTCAGCAGAGTGGGCCGGCGGCGGTGCGAGACGAGGGGCTCCCCCGGCGTCCTGTCGTCCGTGCCGGTCCCCTCGGCGATCTCGATGACGTCGGCGAGCAGCGAGGTGAGCCGGTCGGCGGCCCTGCGGGGCGGGCCGGTGAGGATCACCTCCGTGTCGGGGGACTTCAGCACCGAGAGCGCCGTCTCGTCCAGCCGCACCGGGTCGCCCGTGCGTACCGCCCGGGCGGCGGAGTCGAGCAGGGATCCGGCGGCGCCGAGGATCTCCCACGCCCAGTAGCGTTCGGGGCCCTCGGCCGGGACCCCCAGGGCCGGGTCCGCCAGCGAGGCGAGGACCGGCCTCAGCCGTTCGGCGACCCCGCGCGCACCGTGCAGGTCGGCGGGGCGGCGACGGGCCTGGCGGGGGGTGACGGCGGCGGCGTTGCGCGCGGTCATCAGCGGTACGGGGTCGAAGGGCGCCACCGGGTCGTCCCGCAGCCTGCGGGCGTAGTCCGCCTCGCCGGCCAGGGCGTCGGCGAGCGCGTCGCGCTGGGCCCCCCATCTGCGCACCGGGAACAGCACGATCAGGGCCGCCTGGACGAGCCCCCCGAACGCCATCATCGCCGCGTGGGCGGCGGCGTCGGCGACGGAGGTGGGCAGGGTGATCGTGACCAGCATGATCGCGACGTTGGAGCCCGCGATGATGCCGCCCGTCGGGCCCGCCGCCCAGGCCAGCCCGGCGGTGAACGTCCAGAGGATCAGCAGGGCCAGGAACAGCAGGGTGTGGGAGACGGTGACGTAGCCGACGAACGTCGACACGGCCAGACTGGCTCCGGAGACCAGCGCGAGGACGGGCCGGGGGCGCCAGCTGCGCTGGAAGGTGGCGATGGCCGCCTGGTAGGCACCGAACGCGGAGCTGGCGGCGATCACCGGGCCGAAGAGCACCAGGCTCACCCCGACGACGAGCGCGAGACCCGCGGCGCCGCGCAACGCGATGAGCGGTTCGAGACGCCGCCGCTCGATCGTCAGCCCCGAGCGGGCGGTCTCCTTCAGCGCCCGGAGCCAGCTCATGGACCGAGCCTAGCCGGATGACGGACAACCCAGACTTATGCCGCTCCGCCGACCTAACGGCGGATTTCCGGCCCTCCTCCGCCCATCCGGGCCCGGTCGGCCGCGGCCGTGCCGTGGTTCCAGCCCTCCGCGTCGGTCGCCCCACGCAGCCGGGTGGTGGTGGTCCTCGGGAACATCTGCTCCGCCGTGTCGGTGACGGCGACGTCCCGGGCCGCCAGGACCGGCAGCAGGGCACCGGCGTCACCGTCGCGGCCTTCCGCGCCGGCCTCCGAGCCGGCCGCGGCGGTGACCCGCTCGGTGTCCGCCGCGAGCCGGCTGCCCAGGCGCTGGGCGTACGCCATCAGGAAGGACTGCCGGAAGGTCTTGGTCCGCTTGCGCCCGCCGGCCCGCTGTCCGGCCTCCGCCTTCGTCATCGCCGCGGTGCCCTGCACCAGCAAAGAGGTGAAGAGCAGTTCCACGGCCTCCAGGTCCGGCTCGAAGCCCACCACCGTGGTGAAGCCGAGATCGCTGTTCCAGACGGCACGGCAGCGGTTCGCCGAGGCGACGGAGTCGAGCAGGACGGCCTTGGCGCTCTCGTACGGGGCGTCGACCCCGATCCGGACGGCCCCCGGGGTGTCGGCGCTGTGCGTACGGGCGGCGAGGAGCGCCTCGTCGATGCTGTGCCGGGCCATCAGCTCCTGCGCCTTGGTGGTGAGCGCCTCGGCCTCCTCCGGGAAGCCGGTCGCCTCCGCCTTGGCGAGCAGCGCCCGGATCCTGGTGAGCATGCGCGGTTCCCCGTGCGCCGGCGGCCGGTGCGGGGCGTCGGCGGCCGTGCCGGGCACCGGCCCGACCGGCTCGACGACGGGGAGCCGCAGCAGCAGGCGGTACAGCTCCAGGAGCGCGGAGGCGTACGTGAAGCGGTCGGGCCGGTTGCGCGGCGCCGGGGCGGGCATGGCGGCGAGCTGGTCCGTCCAGCGCGGGGGCAGCCGGGCGTACCCCGCCGTCTCCCCCGTGATCAGGGCGGAGACGAGCGCGGCGCCGTCCTCGTCCAGCTCGCGGCGGACGGTCCGTACGACGTCGGCGGGCTGCCAGCCGCGCGTCCAGGCGCGGCGGACGAACTCCTGGCCACGTCGGTGCAGATCCTCGTCGGCGGACGGGTCGGCGGCGAGGAGGGAGGCGCCGGTGTCCAGGCCCGCGTCGCCGTCCGAATACAGGGCCGCGGCACACGCCCGGTCGATCACCGATTCCATCGGGCCAGCGTAACGACCTGGTCCGCGCGCCATCGTGCACCAGGTCGTGAGGGCTGTCCCGCGGGCGTCCGGGGCTCAGTGTTCCCCGGGAAGCAGGACGAGCTTGCCCCGCACGTGTCCGGCCTCGCTCAGTTCCTGGGCCCGCGCCGCCTCACCGAGCGCGAAGGTCCGCTCGACGGGGACCCGCAGAGCGCCGACCGCAGCCGCCCCCGCGTACTCCGCGAGCCGCCGGCCCTCGTCGGGACCGCTCCCGCCGCCCGCCGAGAAGGCCACCCCGTGGTGGGCCGCGTCCGGGTCCGCGATGGTGGCGATCCGGTCGGCCGTACCGCCGCGCAGCTCGACCGAGTCCGCCAGCGCGCCCCTTCCCGCCACGTCGAACACGGCGTCCACGCCCTGCGGAGCGGCCTCCCGTACCCGGTCCACGAGCCCTTCCCCGTACGCCACCGGGACCGCGCCGAGCACCCGCAGATAGTCGTGGTTGGCCGGTGAGGCCGTCCCGATGACAGTGGCACCCCGGGCGGCGGCCATCTGGACGGCGGCGGAACCGACCGCCCCGGAGGCCCCGTGCACCAGCAGGGTCTCGCCCGCGGAGACCGTGAGCTCGTCGAGCACCCGGGCGGCGGTCGCGGTCGCCACGGGCAGCGCCGCCGCCTCCGCCCAGCCCAGCCCCTCGGGCTTGGGCGCGACGGAGCCCACGTCGGCCAGGACGTACTCCGCGTACGCGCCGGTCGCGCTCCGGCCGAGGACCTCGTCGCCGACCGCGAACTCCGTGACACCGTCGCCGGTCTCGTCGACGACTCCGGCGAACTCGCTGCCGGGTGTGGCGGGCAGCGGGGTGGGGAACGCGGCCTCCATCCAGCCGTTGCGGATCTTGTAGTCGATCGGATTGACCCCGGCGGCCCTGACCGCCACCCGGATCTGCCCGGGTCCGGCGTGGACGTCCTCGACCCGGGCCGGACGCAGGACCTCGGGCCCGCCGAACTCCTCGTACACGATCGCTTCCATCACCGTCTCCTCCGCCGCCTGCCGTGGTCCCGGTGCGCCCCGCGCACCTCACTCCGATCCTCGCGGCAGTCGGGCGCGCCCGCCCGGTGAGCCGATGCCCGCTGTCAGTGCCGGGTGCAAGACTCGGCCCATGACCGAACGTTGGGCTCTGGCCACCGCGGAGGGGGCCGGCGCACTCCTCGCGCCGCTGACGCGCGACGGCCTGCCCGCCGGTCCCGTCCTGGCCGAGCCCGACCTCGCCGAGTCCGTCCGCTCCCGGCCCGAGGTGGCCCGCTGGGTCTGGCGTTCGACCGCCGGGATCTACCCCCGGCTGCTCGCCGCAGGCGTGCGGGTCGAGCGGTGCTACGACATCGAGTGCGCCGAGCTGCTGCTGCTCGGCCACGAGGGCCGGCTCGGGGAGCCCCGCTCCGCGGCGGCGGCCTGGGCCCGGCTGCGCCGTGCGCCGGTGCCGCCCGATCCGCCGCCCCGCTCGGCGGAGCCCGGCTCCCAGTCCTCCCTCTTCGAGCCGCGCTCCGGCACCGATCTGCCCTTCGAAGCGCTGCTCGAGGTCTATGCCGAGCAGCTGCGCCGCCATGAGGCGACGGAGCACCCCGGCAGGATGCGGCTGCTCACGGCCGCCGAGTCCGCGGGCATGCTGGTCGCCGCCGAGATGAACAGATCAGGACTCCCCTGGCGCGCCGATGTGCACCGCGAGGTGCTGGACGACCTGCTCGGCGAGCGTTACGCGGGCGGCGGCGAGCCCCGGAGACTGGCCGAGGCCGCGGAGGAGGTGTCGGCCGCCTTCGGCAGACGGGTGCGGCCCGACCTGCCGGCCGATGTCGTGAAGGCGTTCGCGCAGTCCGGGATCAAGATCAGGTCGACCCGGCGGTGGGAGCTGGAGGAGCTCGACCACCCGGCGGTGGAGCCGCTGATCCGCTACAAGAAGCTGTACCGCGTCTGGACGGCCCACGGCTGGAGCTGGCTCCAGGACTGGGTGCGCGAGGGCCGCTTCCGCCCCGAGTACCAGCCGGGAGGCACGGTCAGCGGGCGCTGGACGACCAACGGCGGCGGGGCGCTGCAGATCCCCAAGGTCATACGCCAGGCGGTCGTCGCCGACGAGGGCTGGCGGCTGGTCGTGGCGGACGCCGACCAGATGGAGCCCCGGGTGCTGGCCGCGATCTCCCGCGACCGGGGGCTGATGGAGGTGGCCGGACACGAGGGCGACCTCTACAAGGCCCTGTCCGACCGCGCGTTCCACGGCGACCGCGACCACGCCAAGATCGCGCTGCTGGGCGCGATCTACGGGCAGACCTCGGGCGACGGCCTGAAGAACCTGGCGGCGCTGCGGCGACGGTTCCCGCACGCCGTCGCCTACGTCGACGACGCGGCGAAGGCCGGCGAGGAGGGCCGCCTCGTCCGCACCTGGCTGGGGCGCACGAGCCCGCCCGCCGCCGGGGCGGGAGAGGACGAGGAGGCCGGCATCCCTCAGGAGAGCGAGGAACCGCCGGCCGGGGAGAGCAGCGGAACACACGGCTTCACCCCGGGCTACGCATCGCCGAATGCCAGGGCGCGGGGCCGCTTCACCCGCAACTTCGTGGTGCAGGGAAGCGCGGCGGACTGGGCGCTGCTGCTCCTGGCGGCGCTCCGGCAGAGGCTCACCGCCGCGGGGATGCGGGCGGAACTGGTGTTCTTCCAGCACGACGAGGTGATCGTGCACTGCCCCGCCGGGGAGGCGCCCGCGGTGGTGGAGGCGATCCGTGAGGCCGGGGAGCTGGCGGGCCGTGTCACGTTCGGGGAGACACCGGTGCGGTTCCCGTTCAGCACGGCGGTCGTCGAGCGCTATTCGGACGCGAAGTAGCGGCGTCGGAGCGACACCTGTGAAGGGCCGCCCCGGACGACGCCGGCCGGAAGCCCGGACCGGGGACGGAGTCCCGGCCCGGGCCTCTGCCGCGTGCCTACCCGCGCTCCCACAGCGCGGGGACCAGCGGCGGCTCCCATCCGACGATGGCCGAGTGTGCCTGGAGACAGCGGAAGGAGACTCCGTCGTAGGCCGCCCGGTCACCGGCCCGGTAGGAGGTCCCCGCCGTCCAGGTGCCGCCCGGCGGATCGGTGGGCGGATCGGTCGGGTCCGGCTGCTGGTCCACATCGAGCACGAAGTCGAAGGTGCCCTGCCGACCGGACCCCGCGGTGCGCACGTCCATCAGCAGCGCCGGGTCGTAGAGGGCGTCGGTGGCGTTGCGCGGCTCACCCGGGAAGTAGAGCTGGGTGGTCAGCACGGGGCGCCCCGGCGCCTGGGCCTTCACATGGATGTGCCGGGTGCGCCCGGGATACAGGCCCGCCACCACCGTGGTGAGCGTGAAGGCCCCGTTCGCGTCGGTGAACTGGTGCCCGCGGAAGGCGAACCCGCTCATGTCGTACGCCCCGCCGGCGTCCGCCTGCCAGAAGTCGAGGAGCACTCCCGGCAGCGGCTTGCAGGCCCTGCCGAACACATGACCGCGGACGGTGAGCGGAGTGCCGGAGGTGCCGGACGTCACCAGGCTGGTCCGGAGCGGGGAGTCGGGCTTGAAGTAGGGCCCCTCCATCTGCTCAGGGGTCGGATCGTCCCCGTCGGCGCAGGCCGGCGTGAGCGCCAGGAGGGCGCCGCCGGTGTCACGGGCCAGGGCGATGCCCCCGCCCGCGATCAGGGGCACGGCGCTCGCCGCGACGGCGGCCCGCAGGAGGTTCTTGCGGCTGATCGGGCGGCCGGGAGGGCCGGCCTCGGAGGATGAACTCTCGGTCATGGCTGCTTCCTCGGTGTACGGGGTTTCCTCGGACGCGTGTCCCGTGAGCCTCGGCTACGGGCTCGTGAGCGCGGAGGCCGTCAGATCCGCTGCCAGAGCGCGGGCACGTTCGGCGGCTGCCAGCCGGCCTGCGCCTTGTGGCCCTGCAGACAGCGGTAGCTCGCACCGCCGTACGTCACCACCGCACCGGCGGCGTACGTCGACCCCGCGGCCCAGGTGCCGCCCGGGTCGGTCGGCGGGTCGGTCGGATCGGTGGGCGGGTCGGTCGGCGTACCGCTGGTGACGAGGGTCAGTCCGTAGGCGGCGAGCGCCGGGTTGACCGGCTGGTAGTACGTCGTACCGCCCTGGGAGCAGTTTCCGGAGCCGCCGGAGGTGACGCCCTGTGCCTGGCTGCCCGAGATGAACGAGCCGCCGGAGTCACCGGGTTCGGCGCAGACACTGGTGCGGGTCACACCGGAGATGGTGCCCTCCGGGTAGGTGACGCTGCTGCCGTGCTGCTGGATCGTGCCGCAGTGCCAGCCCGTCGTGGAACCGGAGCGGCAGACCGAGGAGCCCACCACGGCCTGGGTGGATCCGGTGACGGTCACATCGCCGTTCCCGTATCCGTTCACCAGGGCGCGGGGCGTCCAGTTGGCGTTGGTGGCGACCCAGGCGTAGTCACGGCCGGGGAAGGTGGAGCCCTGGAAGGAGCCCTGGGCCTGCTGGCCGGCACCGGTGGTGGTGACGCCCGGCGTCCCGCAGTGCCCGGCGGTGACGAAGCCGTTCTGGGTGCCGCGCTTGACGGGGAAGCCTATGGAACAGCGGCCCGTGCCGTTCATGTAGTACGCGTCGCCGCCGCGCAGATCCGCGTAGGCGCGGGGCTGTTCGGCGGAGTGGTTCACCTGTACGAGATCGCGGGAGACCCCCGCCTCCGCCAGGAAGCCGTCCGCCGCCGACGTACGGCCGGCGTTGACGACCAGGCGGTTCGTACGGACGTCGACGTACCAGGACGGCACGTCCTTCGGTGCCTTCTCGAGCGCCACCGCGTCCAGCGCCGCCTTGGCGGATTCGAGGCGGTCCAGGCTGTGGCCGACGACCTCCGCACGGGCTCCCGCGGCGGTGATCCGGCCGACGTGGACGCGGTCGGTGGTGGCGACGACGAGGACGGCGGCCCCGTCGCTCAGCCGGGCTCCGGCGAAGTCCGCGCCGAGGGACTTCTCCAGCGCCGCCGCGACGGCGGCCGCCCGGTTCTCCTCCGCCAGCCGGGTCCTGGCCTCGTCGGCGTCGAGGCCGAGATCACGGCTCATGGCTTCGATCAGTCCCGGCGAGAGCCGGTCGGCGGCGGGCACGGCGCCACCCGCCTGGTCGGCCGAGGCGACACCGGTCAGACCGGCGAGGGCGAGCGCGCCCACCGCCACGGCGGCGGCTCCTGCGGCGAACGCGCGTCTGCGGAGCACGGTTGTCTCCACGTCACTCTCCTTGTGTTCGGGGGGCGTCGGGCTCCGGGGGAGCGGAGCCCGGGTGGCGAACTGCCGAAAACGTAGCCGCGCGCGGGCCCGGGACAGGAGATCCCGTCCGCCCCCTACCACCGCGTTATGGGGCGCGCCCGGAACCGTGCCGGGGCGGGGCGCCGCACCGCTATAGGCTCCGGCCATGGCGACGCACGAGCACGAGATCACCGAGCCCGTCGACCTCTGTCTGTCCGACGGCAGCCTGAATCCGGCGGCGGTCGGCTGGTCCAGGAAGCCGCTGCACCGGGCCAATCTGCGCGGCTGGGGCAGGACGAAGCGGTGGGAGTACTGGTGCGTGACCACGCCCACCCATCTGGTGGCCCTGACCGTGAGCGACCTCGACTTCCTGGCGCTGAACACGGTCTACGTGCTGGAATTCGGCCCCGGCGGGCGTGAGTTCGAGTGCTCCTCGATCGTCCCCGCCGGCCGGGGCGTCCGTCTCCCCGACACCGTCGCCGGGGCCCCTGGCTCCGAGGACGTGGTCGTCGGCCCCGCCCGCCCGACCGGCGGCAGGGTGCGCATCGAGATCCGTGACGAGAACGCCGGCACCAGGCTCCGGGCCCGCTGTCTCACCCCGGAACGGCTGCCGCTGGAGGTCGGCCTCCTGGTCTCGCGGCCGGAAGGACACGAATCGCTCTCCGTGGTCGTGCCGTGGAGCGAGCAGCGCTTCCAGTACACCTCCAAGCACACCGCGCTGCCCGCCTCCGGCCGGGTGCGGATCGGCAACGATCTCCTGAGGTTCGGCGGGGAGGACACCTGGGCAGTCCTGGACCACGGCCGCGGGCGCTGGCCGCGTACCGTCGAGTGGAACTGGGGCGCCGCGTCCGGCCGCACCGGCGGGCACACGGTCGGCCTCCAGTTCGGCGGGCGCTGGACGGAAGGCACCGGCTCCACCGAGAACGGCCTCTGTGTGGACGGCCGGCTCACCAAGATCGGCGAGGAGCTGGACTGGCAGTGGTCCGTCTCCGATCCACTGGCCCCCTGGACCCTCCGTACGCCCTCGTCCGGCCAGGTGGACCTGACGTTCACCCCGTTCCACAACCGGGCCGTGCACACGGACGTCGGCCTGATCGCCAACCGCACAGACCAGCGCTTCGGGCACTACGACGGCCGGATCCGCACCGACGACGGGACCGAGATCGCCGTGGAGCAGTTGCTGGGCTGGGCCGAGGACGTTCACATGCGCTGGTGACTCCCCCGGGCGCGACGGCGCGGGTAGGTTTCCCCTCATGCATATAGGCCCACTCCTGGGCTCGGGACGCACCGCCGACGTGTACGCACTCGACGGCCCCTGGGTCCTGCGCCGCTACCGCGACGGCATCGACGCCACCGGTGAACTGGCCGTGCTGTCGTACCTCTCGGCCTCGGGCTACCCCGTCCCCCGCATCGGCCCGCCGGCCGAGGAGGCACGTCCCACGGATCTGGTGATGCAACGGCTGACCGGTCCGACACTGGCCGAGGCGCTCATGACGGGCGCCGTCACCGAGGGCGAGGGCGCGGAGCTGCTGGCGCGGCTCCTGCGGGAGCTGCACGCGATCCCCCCACGGCTCTCCCAGGACCCCGAGGACCGGATCCTCCACCTGGACCTGCACCCGGAGAACGTGGTCATGACCCCCGACGGCGCCATGGTGATCGACTGGCTGACGGCCGGGGAGGGGCCGCCCGCGCTGGACCGGGCCATGACGTCGGTGATCCTGGCCCAGGTCGCCCTCGATCCGTCGTTCCCCGCCGGTGCTCAGCTCCGGGAGCTGCTGGCGGCGCTGCTCTCCCGGTTCACTGACGACGGCGGCGTGCCCGCCGACGTCCTCACCCGCGCCACCGCCCTGCGCGCGGCGGACCCGCAGCTCACCGCGCACGAGACGTCGGTGCTGGACGAGGCGGCGGAGCTGGTCGCCTCGCTGGCGGCCTGACGGCACTCCCGCCGTCAGCCCGCCGGCGTCCGGGTCACTTCCGCAGGTAGGCCAGCACCGCGAGGACCCGGCGGTTCGTCGCGTCGGTCAGGGACAGGTCCAGCTTGGTGAGGATCGAGCCGAAGTGCTTGCTGACCGTGCCCTCGCTGACCGTCAGCGCCTCGGCCACCGAGGCGTTCGACCGGCCCTCGGCCATCAGGGCCAGCACCTCCCGCTCCCGTGCGGTCAGCCGCGACAACGGGTCACGCCGGTGCCTCAGGAGCTGGCGCACCACTTCCGGGTCGACGACCGTTCCGCCCTCGGCGACCCGCTGGAGCGCGTCGACGAACTCCTCCACCTTCCCGACACGTTCCTTGAGGAGGTAGCCCACCCCCTCGCCGTCGCCGGAGTCGAGCAACTCCTCGGCGTAGGCCCGCTGGACGTACTGGCTGAGGACCAGGACGGGCAGCCGGGGCCGGGTCTCCCGCAGGGACACGGCGGCGCGGAGTCCCTCGTCGGAGAAACCGGGCGGCATCCGTACGTCCGTCACCACGATGTCCGGACCGTGTTCGGCGACGGCCGCGGTGAGTTCGCCGGCGGAGCCGACACCTGCCACCACCTGGTGGCCGAACCTCTCCAGCAGGCCGACGAGGCCCTCCCTCAGGAGCACACTGTCCTCGGCCAGCACGATGCGCAGCATCCAACCCTCATTCGACCAGGTGAGCGGGGACCCGGGGGACATCCAGCCGGAGCACGGTCGGCCCCCCGGCCGGGCTGGACAGTAGCAGCCGTCCGTCCAGCACGGAGAGCCGGTCCGCGACCCCCTGGAGCCCGGTCCCTTTGGTGGTCGCCGCGCCTCCGGCCCCGTCGTCCCGCACCTCGACGGTCAGCCGCTCGCCGTCGTCCCGGCCCGTCACCCACGCCCGGTCCGCCCCGCTGTGCTTGGCCACGTTGGCCAGCGCCTCGCAGAGGGCGAAGTACACGGCGGTCTCCACCGGCTGGGGCAGCCGCCCGGGTATGTCGAGGTCCACATCGACGGGTACGGCCGAGCGGTCGGCGACGTCCTCGACCGCCGCGGCCAGCCCCCGGTCGGTGAGGACCTGGGGGTGAATGCCCCGGATGAGTTCCCTGATCTCCACCAGGGCTTCCCCCGCCTCCTCGTGCGCCTTGGCCAGCAACCCGCCCAGCGGTTCGGCCGGGTTCTCCAGCCTGGCCAGTCCGAGCGTCATCGAGAGGGCGACGAGCCGCTGCTGCGCACCGTCGTGCAGATCGCGCTCGATCCGGCGGCGTTCCGCCTCGAAGGCGTCCACCAGCCGCATCCGGGAGCGGCCCAACTCCTCGATGCGGGCGTCGAGTCCGTCGGCCGACGAGGACAGCAGCGCCCGGGTCAGTGCCGCGCGTGCCACCGCCGCCCACCCGAGGGGATAGGCCAGGAGCGGCAGCAGGACCAGCCCGAGCAGGGCCAGCGCGAAGGCCTGGGGGTAGGAGTCGGCCAGATAGAGCTTCAGCACGCGCACCTCCTCTCCGCCGGTGACCGCCGCCATGACGACCGGCGTCGCCAGCAGCCCGCCGCAGACCGCCAGTACGCCCCCGACGAGCAGGCCCTCCAGCGGCCAGAGCACCCCGGCGAACAGCAGCGCGTACCCGAACTCCCGCCAGGTGGCCTGCTCCCGGAGCCGCGTACGGAGCCATGCCGGCAGACCGGCGCGCGCCGGCGCCCGGTGCGGATCTCCTAGGGGCACGGGGTCGATCAGCCGTAGCCTGCGGCGTTCGGCCGCGGCCACCGGGATGCCGATGAGGGCGAGCGTCAGCAGCAGCGGCAGGCCGACGAGCACCAGGGTCAGGGCACCGCCCACCACGGCCAGCAGCAGGACGGACACGAGGAGGGCCAGCCCCGCCGGGACGCTGCTCAGCAGGTACAGCACCACGCGCCACGGCCAGGCGCCTAGGAGATAACGGCGCCGCACGAGGGCCTGCCGGAGGGTGAGCGATCTCATGGACCGCACCGTAGACAGCACGGGCCGGTCACCACCACCCGGTGGGCGGGGGGCCGGGGGTGGAGCTGGCTCCACCCCCAGGACTCCTCCTCGGTGCGATGTGGGCGGCGGGCGCCGCCGGTTGGATCGAACCCATGAACCAACGACCCGCAGCCGTACCCGCAGCCGTAGAGCTCGACACCGTCACCCGGTCCTTCGGGAAGGCCGCCGACGCGGTCACCGCGCTGGACGGCGTCAGCCTCACCATCCCCAGGGGCTCCTTCACCGCGATCATGGGACCGTCAGGTTCGGGGAAGTCGACGCTCCTCCAGTGCACGGCCGGCCTCGATCGCCCCACTTCCGGCCGGGTGTTTCTCGGGGACACGGAGATGACCGGGCTGAGCGAGCGGAGGCTCACGCTGCTGCGCCGCGAGCGGATCGGATTCGTCTTCCAGGCCTTCAACCTGCTGCCGGCCCTCACCGCCGAGCAGAATGTGGCGCTCCCGCTCCGGCTCGCCGGCCGCAGACCCCGGCGCGCGGAGGTGCGCGAGGTGCTGGAGCGGGTCGGCCTCGGCTCCAGGGCCCGCCACCGGCCCACCGAGCTCTCCGGCGGCCAGCAGCAACGCGTCGCCCTGGCGCGGGCGTTGGTCACCCGCCCCGAGGTCCTGTTCGGCGACGAGCCGACCGGGGCCCTCGACTCCCGTACGGGCCAGGAGGTCCTGGGGCTGCTGCGGTCGATGGCCGACGGCGGCCAGACGGTGATCATGGTGACGCACGACCCGGTGGCCGCCTCCTACGCGGACCGTGTGGTGTTCCTGGCCGACGGATCGATACGGGACGAGCTGCGGGACCCGGCCGCCGGAGAGATCGCCGCGCGCATGACCGCCCTGGCGGTGGCCCCGTGCTGAGCTCCGCCCTGCGCTCGATGCGAACCCGCTGGGTCACCTTCGTCGGCTCCTTCGTCGCACTCGCCCTGGGCGTCGGGCTGATCGCCATGACCGGGCTGGCACTCGCGGCCACCTTCGACGCCCCGGAGCGCGGCCCCGAACGCTTCGCCGCGGCACCGGTCGTGGTGGCGCCCTCGGACACCCTCCGGGTCGCCACACCGATCGGGGAGCGTACGGCCCGGCTCACCGACCCCCGGCCGGTGCCGCAGCGCCTGGCCGACGGGCTCTCCGCGCTGGGGCCGACGGCGGAGGACCGTACGTTCCCCGTCCGTCTGGCCGGCGAGGGGGCCGTGGGACATCCGTGGTCCGTGGCCGCCGCCACCCCCTACCGCGTCACCTCCGGCCGGGCGCCGGCCGCGGCGGGCGAGGTCGTCGTGACGGCGGGCGCGGTTGCGGGTATCCGGGCCGGTGACCGGGTCCGGGTCGCCGTCCCCGGTGCCCCTGCCGGGACGGGAACGCGGACGGTCGTCGGCACGGTGGCGGACGCCGGTTTCGAGACGGCGGTGTTCTTCAGCGACGCCGAGGCCGCCCGCGTCCACCCCGCCGTCGACGCGGTCGCCGTGCACGCCGACGCGGACGCCGTACGGCAGTTGACCGGGAAGTTCGCCGGCATGAGCGTCCTGACCGGCGACGACCGGCGACGGGCGGACGCCGATCCCGACCGGGACACCGAGGCCCTGACCGCCGTCAACGCACTGCTCGGCACGGCGGCCGGCATCACCGGTTTCGTCTCGGTCTTCGTCGTCGCCTCGACGTTCTCCTTCGCTGTGGCCCAGCGCAGAAGGGAGTTCGGGCTGCTCCGCACGGCGGGTGCCACGCCCGGTCAGGTGCGGCGCACGGTCGTCGTGGAGGCGCTCGTGATCGGCGCCCTGGCCTCGGCCGCCGGCTGTCTGCTGGGCGATGCCGCCGCACCCGTGCTGGCCGGCCGGCTGGCCGAGGGGGGCTTCGCCCCGGCCTGGTTCGCCATCGGCGACGCGACGTGGCCGATGCACACCGCCTTCTGGACCGGGCTGGCCGTGGCGCTCGCCGGGGCCGCCGTCTCCTCCCACCGCGCGGGCCGGATCCGCCCCGTGGAGGCGCTCCGCGACGCGGCCGTGGACGCCGGACGGATGCCGCCGAGCCGCCTGCTGCTGGGCGCCGCCGTCCTGCTGACCGGTCTGGGGCTGCTGGGCTGGTCCCTGCTGACCGATCCCGGGGACGTACTCAAGCGGAAGACGTACATCCTGCAGCCCATGTGGATCATCGTCGGCTGCGCGCTGCTCTCGCCGCTCGCGGTACGTCCGATGACGCGCCTGCTCACCTGGCTCCCCGCACGGCTGCCGGGCGCCACCGGGCTGCTGGCCCGGGAGAACGCCTCCAGCGCCGTGCGCCGCACCGCCGCGGTCGCCGCGCCCGTCATGATCACCGTCGCCCTGGCGGGGTCTCTGCTGGGCACCGTGGCCACGATCAACGAGGCCAAGGCCACCGAGGCGGCCTCGGTCTCCGGCGCCGACTACGTGGCCGGCGGTGACGGCCCGCTGGACCCGCGCTTCGTGCAGCGCGTACGGAGCGTGCCCGGGGCCGTGGCCGCCGCCTCCCGCTCCACCGGGGTCACCGTCCTCGAAGAAGGCACCGCGCTCATCAGGTCGGAGGCATGGGCGGCGGATCCGGACGCCCTGGCGGCGACCGCCCGCCTGCCCCTCGTCGCCGGCCGGATCACGGACCTGGACGACGACTCCATCGTCGTCAACGAGGAGTGGGAGACGCGGACGGTGGGCCGGCGCGTGCGCGTCTGGCTGGGCGACGGCCGCGAGGTGTCGCTCCGCGTCGCGGCGGTGATGCGGACCGGCACCGGAAGCAACGGGGTGTACGTGACCCCCGCGAACGCGGCCGGGGCGGCCATCGACCGCATCGACATCAAGCTCCGTGAGGGGGCCGACCGTTCGGCCGTCCACGCTCTCCTGGAGAAGGCCGGGCGGGACACCGGCACCCCGGTCATGACACGCGACGCGTGGGTGGCCGCGCACTACCCGCGCACCGGCGGCAACACCCGGGCTGGCCTGCTGCTCATCCTGGGCATCGCGCTGCTGTACACGGGGATCGCGCTGGCGAACACCCTGGTCATGGCCACCTCCGACCGGGTACGAGACCTGGCGGTGCTCCGCCTCACCGGGGCCACGAAACCGCAGGTGCTCCGGCTGGTGACGGCCGAGGCGCTGGTCGTCGTGGCCGTGGGCGCGGTCCTGGGAGGGGCGGTGGCCGGGCTGAACCTGCTGGGGGTGAAGAGCGCCCTCGAGCTCCTCTCGGTGAGCTCCCCGGTGGTGGTCCCGTGGGCCGCCCTCGTCTCGGTCCTGACCGCGTGTTCCCTCGCGGCCGTGGTCTCCGCCGTACTGCCCGCGCTCGTGGCACTGCGTACGAGGCCGGTCGAGGTTGCGGGCGCCCGGGAGTGACCCGGTGCCGCTCAGCCGTTGAGCGCGTACGCCAGGGTGATCACCGGGAACGGCCACACCAACGCGCCGAGCAGGGCCATCCGGCCCATCGGGGTCATGCGGCGCAACGGCGGGGAGCGGTACAGCCCGGTCAACGCTGCCGCGCTCGCGGCGAGCACCCCGGCCGCGCCCAGCAGGAACGACAGGGGGGACTCACCGGAGGCCGCGCTCCACACCGACACCATCAGCACCAGGCACCCGAGGAAGAACAGCGCGGCGAGGGGCACGCACCAGATCAGGGCGACCATGAAGACCTGGCCCGTCGTGGCGGGGCGAGGGCGGGGCGCGGGCGACGTGGAGGCGGGAGCGGGGAGTGCGGGGAACATGCGCGGCTGCCTTTCAGCACTGCGGAGTACGTGCCTCCACTCTGCGGGGGCCGGCTCCCCCGCAGCATGCGCGCGCATACTCAGGCCCCACGGGCCACCGCACTCATTCCTCGGCGGCCGCCTTCCGGGCCCTCGTCTGCAAACGCATCTCTACACACCTGTCGTGACGGGGAGTTCGGACGGACTGCCCCACTCGCTCCACGAGCCGTCGTACACGGACACCTCGTCGTACCCGGCGAGTTGGGCACCCAGCGCGAGGACGCAGGCGGTGACACCGGAACCGCAGCTGACGACCAGGCGTTCCCGCTCCCCGAGCAACGCGCCGAACACCGCGCGCAGTTCCCGGCCCGGGAGCATCCGGCCGTCGCGCTGGATCTCCCCGAACGGCAGGTTCAGCGCCCCCGGCATGTGTCCCCGCCGGAGCCCAGGCCGAGGCTCGGCGACCGTACCGGCGAAGCGCTCCCGGGTGCGTGCGTCGAGGACAGCCGATCCCGAATCCGCCAGTGCGGCCATCACAGCACCGCTGCCGACCAGCATGCCCTCCCGCGGACGGGCGATGAAGTCCCCGGCGCCCCCCGTGCCCTTGGTGCCTGCGGGCGCAGCGCCCTCCTCCACCGGCAGCCCGGCCGCCGTCCACGCGGGCAGGCCGCCGTCGAGCACCGCGACCCGGCCGAAGCCCATGGCGCGCAGCATCCACCAGGCGCGGGCACTGGAGTAGACACCTGCGGCGTCATAGACGACGACGCTGTCGGTGCCGCCGACTCCCAGGGCGCGCATCTCCTCCGTGAAGCGCCGGGCACCAGGCATCGTGTGCGGCAGGGGCACGGTGTGGTCGGACATCACCCCGTCGATGTCGAAGCGCAGCGCCCCGGGGATCCGCCGTTCCGTCGCGCGGTGCGCACCCACGGAGGCGTCGAGCACCACGAGCCCACCGGCCGCCAGCCGCACCCCGAGCCATTCAGGCCCGACGAGCGGCCCGGGCAGGCTTCCCGCGTCATCGATCGTCCCCATGCCTTCAGTCATTCCCGTCCCCCTGGCCCCCGTCATCGGTCCGCGCCGCCATGCCTATCAGCCTCACCACGCGCAGCAGATCCCGGTGCCGAAAATACGTGGCCGCGTCAACCCGGTAGGCGGGCGGCTCCATGCGTCGCTCCAGCTCCAGGGTGCAGGCTGCCAGACGGGCCCGCTCCCGCTCCCCCGGCGTGCCCTCCGCCTTCAGGCAGTCGGCGGCACAGAGGTCCACGGTGCGGCTCAGCTCGTCGGTGAGCCCCGCACTCCGCAGCCGTACGCGCCAATGGCCCACGGCGTGCAGGGCCGCCTCACGCCGGGCCCCGTACCAGTACTCCGGACTGTTCGGATTGCGCTCACGGGCGCGCGGGGCGCGAAGGCCCCGGCGTTTCGCCTCCGCCCGCTCCGCCGCGTACGCCCGCAGCTCCACCTGCCACGCGGCCCTGCTGGCCTCGATCACGCCCAGAGCACGCAGCAGAGCATCCTCGTCCTCGCGGAAGGGACCGGCCTTGTGCGCGAGATAGCTCACCGTCGCCCCGAATCCGATCGGCCGGTACAACTGCACGCAGGAGCGGAGCGAGACCACCCGGTGACCGTACGGCAGTGAGGGGTCGCGGACCTTGCGTGCGAAGTTGGTGAAGCCCATCCACGGGAGGCTAGCGGGGCCTTCGGACCTGAGCCCGGATCAAAGGCGCCTCAAGCGGCCCGGGCCTCACCCCACCCGCGCAAGTTCCGCCAGGCCAGGGTGATTTCATCAGCGCGAGCGGAGCCGAGAGCTCGGGGAAGTACCGGGCGTCGCGGGTCCGGCCGGGCGAGGCTTTGCTGACACGGCCTAAGGATGCCCCAGGCGGAAACCGATTCCCCGCACGGTGAGGATCCACTCGCTGGAGCCGAGCTTGGCGCGAAGGGTGCCGACGTGGGTGTCGATGGTCCGGCCTCGCGGAGACCAGGCGTCTCCCCATACCTGAGCCATGATCTGACGCCGGGGTATGACCATGCCGGACTGGGAGGCCAGTAAATATAACAAGTCGAACTCCTTGCGGGTCAGGTCCACCGGCTCCCCGTCCAGCGTGGCGACCCGGGCCCCCGCGTCGATACGCAACGCGCCGTGGCTGACCACCCGGGACACCGTGGCGTGCAGTCGGACCCGGCGCATCACCGCCTCCATGCGGGCGAGGAGCTCACGGAAGCCGTACGGCTTGACGAGGTAGTCGTCCGCGCCGGCCTGGAGCCCCAGGACGCGGTCCAGTTCGGAGTCGCGGGCAGTGACGGCGATCACGGGGGTGTCACAGACGGCTCGGATGCTTCGGCAGACTTCCAGTCCGTCGAGGTCCGGCAGATCGAGGTCGAGCAGGACGAGGTCGGCGTTTCCGTGCGCCTGGAGCGCCTGCGCCCCGGTGGAGACGCTCTGGGCGGCGTAGCCCTGGCGTGCGAGGCCCTGAAGGAGGATTTCGGCGGACCGGGCGTCGCTCTCGACGACCAGCACACGCAGGACCTCCTCCGGGGGTGTGGTGGTGGGGGATTCGGTCACCCGCGGAGCCCGCGCCACCGCGGGTCGGCCAGGACGATTGCGCTCCGAGGGAAGTTCGATTAGATCCGCCGCCTGCCGATTCATCTGCTCCTCCTGAGGCACAGTCACGCGATGACGGACTGTTGAACGCTCACAACCTGCAACTTAGCAAACAAACTCGTCTGATCGTGGATGCCGTTACTGCTGGGCAGTTATCTCCTGCACAGTAGGACGGTTTTTAGCACGGAAAGGTTTCCTGCCGAGACCGGGTTTCTTACTACGGCGTTTCCCGGGCAAAATGGAATGGTCCGGCCGGCGGGTAGGGGGCGACCCCCCTCCGGACCTCGTGTTTCCCGCAATCGAATCACTGAATGGAAGTAAAGGTTCCCCTTCCGGATACCCGCGTATGACGAAGAACATACGGACTTGCCTGTATCTCATCGCCCCAGCGGGCAGGCCACGGCCTCGCGCGGGCCTGCCGACGCAAGGCCGGTGGTCAAACCCCGGCAGCGCGTCCGGTGCACCGCGGGAAAAACCCCGCTTCCGCGCCGCGCCGACCGGGGGCCCGGGGAAACAATGCGAAATCTTTTGGAAACATCATCCGAACAACGGATGGAACCGCCCGCGCACAGGAACCGGCCGGGGCGTCCCGGCAAATCCGTCCCGGGCGGAGTGCGGGGCGTCCGGGCCCGTGCCGCGCTCAGCCGGGCGACGGCTGACGAAGACCTGACGTGGTCCTGACCCAGCTCTTGCAGCCCCGGGTAAATGCTGCACTCCGCCTGCCGATTCGAACCCACTCCTGGACCGGGCCGTGTTGAAGCGGGACCGTCGGAACGAACAGGCTGGTGGCACCGCCGGAGGAGAAGGTGCAGGGGGAACCGTCGTGCGTAAGGTGCTCATCGCCAACCGTGGTGAAATCGCTGTCCGTGTGGCCCGAGCGTGCCGGGGCGCGGGGATCGACGGCGTGGCCGTGTACGCCGATCCGGCTCGGGACGCCCTGCACGTCCGGGCCGCTGATGAAGCGTTCGCCCTGGGCGGTGACACTCCGGCCGCCGGCTACCTGGACATGGCCAAGGCGCTCCGGGCGGCGAAGGACTCCGGCGCGGACGAGGTCCACCCCGGTCACGGCTTCCGCGGGAAGAACGCCCAGTTCGCGCAGGCGGTCCTGGACGCGGGTCCGATCGGGCTCGGCCCACCGCCGCGGGTGATCCGGGAGCTGGGGGACAAGGTGGCCGCCCGGCACATCGCGCAGCGCGCGGGCGCCCCTCTCGTCGCGGGTGCTCCCGGCCCGGCCCCGGACGCGGCCGAGGTCGTCGCCTTCACCGGGGAGCACGGCCTGCCGATCGCGATCGAGGCCGCCTCCGGCGGTGGCAGGCGGGGCCTGAAGGTCGCCCGCACCCTCGGAGAGGTGCCGGAACTGCGCGGCTCCGCCGTCCGTGAGGCTGTCGCCGCGTTCGGCCGGGGCGAGTGCTTCGTGGAACGCTGTCCGGGCGGGCCGCGCCACGTGGAGGCGCAGTGCCCGGCCGACCGGCAGCTCGCCGAGCGCCGCGCGGTGAAGAGGTCCGTCCCACGGGGCGGGGGCGGAATGAATTATTCCCCGCGGTCCGACGGTTCTTCGTCCGCCCTTCGCGGTGTCCGTGAGTTCCCGAGCGCTTCTGCAATTACCTGACACTGTCCTGACATTGCAGTTGTTGAAACCTTGCAGGGCCCTCGGGATACTTGTTCTCAATCACCCCGACAGACTTTTCGTGGATTCCAGAAAAAATACAGAGAGGGGAGAATCATGCACAGCACGCTGATCGTGGCCCGAATGGATCCTGCGTCGGGCATCGATGTCGCCCAGCTTTTCGGCGCGTTCGACGAGACGGAAATGCCGCACCGCATGGGAACGCGGCGGCGTCAGCTCTTCCAGTACCGGGGGCTCTATTTCCACCTCCAGGACTTCGACACCGACAACGGCGGCGAGCTGATCGAGCAGGCCAAGTCGGACCCGCGCTTCGTGGCGATCAGCGACGACCTCAAACCGTTCATCGAGGCGTACGACCCGAAGACCTGGCGTTCCCCGGCCGATGCCATGGCCACCCGCTTTTATCATTGGGAGGCGTCCGCGTGAGCGGCCGACGAGTCGTCATCACCGGCATCGAGGTGCTGGCCCCCGGCGGTGTCGGACGGGACCGGTTCTGGGAGCTGCTGAGCGAGGGCCGCACCGCCACCCGTGAGATCACCTTCTTCGACGCCACCCCCTTCCGCTCCCGGGTCGCCGCCGAGATCGATTTCGATCCCGAGGCGCACGGCCTCACCCCGCAGGAAATCCGCCGCATGGACCGGGCCGCGCAATTCGCGGTGATCGCGGCGCGCGGCGCGGTCGCGGACAGCGGCGTCGACCTGGAGACGTACGACCCCTACCGCGTCGGCGTCACCGTTGGCAGCGCCGTCGGCGCCACGATGGGCCTGGACGAGGAGTACAAGGTCGTCAGCGACAGCGGCCGGCTGCATCTGGTCGATCACACCTACGCCGTCCCACATCTCTACAACTACCTCGTCCCCAGTTCGTTCGCGGCCGAGGTCGCCTGGGAGGTCGGCGCACAAGGCCCTGCCACCGTGGTCTCCACCGGCTGCACCTCCGGCATCGACTCCGTCGGCCACGCCGTCGAGCTGATCCGCGAGGGCACCGCCGACGTCATGGTCGCCGGCTCGTCCGACGCCCCGATATCCCCGATCACCATGGCCTGCTTCGACGCCATCAAGGCCACCACTCCCCGTCACGACGAACCCGGGCGCGCCTCCCGTCCCTTCGACGGCACCCGCAACGGCTTCGTCCTCGGCGAGGGAGCCGCCGTGTTCGTCCTGGAGGAACGGGAAAGCGCGAGAAAACGCGGCGCGCACGTCTACGCCGAGATAGCCGGCTACGCCACCCGGTCCAACGCCTATCACATGACGGGGCTGCGCCCGGACGGGGCGGAGATGGCAGAAGCCATCGGGACGGCGCTGGCCGAGGCGCGGATGGACCCCACCGAAATCGACTACGTCAACGCGCACGGTTCCGGCACCAAGCAGAACGACCGGCACGAGACCGCTGCCTTCAAGCGGAGCCTCGGGGACCACGCGTACCGGACCCCGGTCAGCTCCATCAAGTCGATGGTCGGCCACTCGCTGGGTGCCATCGGCTCCATCGAGATCGCCGCCTCCGCCCTCGCCATGGAGCACAACGTCGTTCCGCCCACGGCCAATCTGCACACCCCGGACCCGGAGTGTGACCTCGACTACGTGCCCCTGCTGGCGCGGGAACAGCTCACCGACGCCGTCCTGACCGTGGGCAGCGGATTCGGTGGGTTCCAGAGCGCCATGGTGCTGGTGCACCCCGAGAGGAGCGTGTCATGACCACCTCGGTCGTCGTCACAGGACTGGGCGTCATCGCCCCCACCGGCCTGGGCACCCGGGATTTCTGGTCGGCGACACGCAGCGGGAAGAACGCGATCGGCCGTGTCACCCGTTTCGACCCCTCGTCCTACCCCTCGACGCTGGCGGGGGAGGTGCCCGGCTTCGTCGCCCAGGACCATCTGCCGAGCCGGCTGATTCCCCAGACCGACCGGATGACCCGGATGGCGCTGGTCGCGGCCGACTGGGCGTTGGCGGACGCGGACATCGACCCCGAAGGCGTTCCGGCGTACGACATGGGCGTGGTCACGGCGAGTTCCTCGGGTGGCTTCGAGTTCGGCCAGAACGAACTGCGCAAGCTGTGGAGCCAGGGCAGCCAGCACGTCTCCGCCTACCAGTCGTTCGCATGGTTCTACGCGGTCAACAGCGGCCAGATCTCCATCCGCAACGGCATGAAAGGGCCCAGCGGCGTCACCGTCAGCGATCAGGCGGGCGGTCTCGACGCGATCGCGCACGGCCGCCGGCTCATCCGCAGAGGCACTCCGGTGATCGTTTCCGGGGCGGTCGACGCGTCCATCTGCCCCTGGGGCTGGGTGGCCCAGCAGGCATCGGGCCGGCTGAGTACCAGCGACGAGCCTTCCCGTGCCTACCTCCCCTTCGACGCCGACGCGTCCGGCCATGTGCCGGGCGAGGGCGGCGCCATCCTGATCATGGAGGCGGCCGAGTCGGCCCGCGCGCGCGGGGCCCGGATCTATGGCGAGATCGCCGGGTACGGCGCCACCTTCGACCCCAGGCCGGACAGCGGGCGGGAGCCCGGGCTGCGCCGAGCGATCGAACTGGCCCTGGCCGACGCGCAGGTGGACGCCGCCGACGTCGACGTGGTCTTCGCTGACGCGGCCGGCGTGCCGGAGCTGGACCGGGCGGAGGCGGAGGCGATCAACGCGGTCTTCGGCGCCGGGAGCGTAGCGGTGACCGCGCCGAAGACCATGACCGGCCGGCTCTACTCGGGCGCCGCCCCGCTCGATGTCGCCACGGCGCTGCTGTCCATCGAGGAGGGACTGATCCCGCCTACGGTCAACGTCGCCGCCGACGAGTCCTACGGCCTGGACCTGGTGACCGCGGCACCACGGGCGGCCCGCGTCCGCACGGCACTGGTCCTGGCACGCGGCTACGGAGGCTTCAACTCCGCCGTCGTCGTCCGCGCCGTCGAGGCCGACGCGTCGGCCGGCGTCGCCGGCACGCCCTAACCCGCACCGCACCGCACCGCTCCGGCGACCCGGCCACCCGTGGTCCGCCGGCACACCATGCACCGGTGCTCCACCCGCCGCCCGCCGGCCCCCGCACCACTTCCCGCTGATCCGATCCGGAAGGAACCCCTGTGTCCACTGCCGAATTCACCCTGGACGACCTGCGCCGCATCCTGCTGGAGGCCGCCGGCGCGGACGAGGGCGTCGACCTGCACGGCGACATCCTCGACGTGCAGTTCGAGGCCCTGGGCTACGAGTCGCTGGCCCTGCTGGAGACCGGCAGCCGCATCGAGAGCGAGTACCACATCGCCCTCGACGAGGAGCTGCTGTCCGAGGCCGACACCCCGCGCGCGCTCATAGCCGCCGTCAACCAGGCGATACCGGACGCCCGCAGCGCCGCCTGATCCGAACCGGACGGCCCCGTGTACCGCCCACCACCACCACCGGAATTCCCGGAGAGGAAGAACATGTCTGTGCAGGAGAAGCGCGTCGCACTCGTGACGGGTGCCACGAGCGGCATCGGGCTGGCCTCCGCCCGCGCGCTGGCCGCCGGCGGCCACCGTGTCTTCATCGGCGCGCGCAACGCCGAGAACGTCGCCGCGACGGTGAAGCAACTGCAGGACGAGGCCCTGGAAGCCGACGGCGCCGTCCTCGACGTGCGGGACCAGAGCTCGGCCGCCGCCTTCGTCCGGGCGGCCGTCGACCGGTTCGGCGACATCGACACACTGGTCAACAACGCAGGCCGGTCCGGGGGCGGAGTCACCGCGGACATCGAGGAGGAGCTGTGGGCCGATGTCCTGGAGACCAACCTCACCAGCGTCTTCCGCATGACCAAGGAAGTCCTCAACGCCGGTGGCATGCGCCGTAGGAGCCGGGGCCGCATCATCAACATCGCCTCCACAGCGGGCAAGCAGGGTGTGGTCCTGGGTGCGCCCTACTCCGCCTCGAAGCACGGTGTCGTCGGCTTCACCAAGGCTCTCGGCAATGAGCTGGCCCCGTCCGGCATCACCGTGAACGCCGTCTGTCCCGGGTACGTCGAGACGCCGATGGCCGCACGGGTACGGGCCGGCTACGCCGCCGCGTACGACACCACCGAGGAGGCGATCCTGGAGAAGTTCCAGGCGAAGATCCCCCTCGGCCGCTACTCCACGCCCGAAGAGGTCGCCGGGATGGTCGCCTACCTGGCCTCCGACACGGCCGCCTCGGTCACCGCGCAGGCCATCAACGTCTGCGGCGGACTCGGCAACTTCTGACCCGTACACGCCTGCGGGCGGCCCCGCCCCCGCCCGGCGTACGCACCCTGCCTCGGTCCGTGTCCGCACCCGGGCCCCGGCACCCGCACCCACTTGAGACGAGAGCCGTCATGACGACCCATGAGGTTGAGCACGAGATCACGATCGCCGCGCCGGCACCGGATGTGTACCGGCTGCTCGCGGAGGTGGACAACTGGCCGCTGATCTTTCCTCCCACCCTGCACGTGGACCGCGTGGACGGCGACGGGACGCAGGAGCGGATACGGATCTGGGCGACGGCCAACGGCGAGCCCAAGAACTGGACCTCCCGGCGTGAACTCGACCCCGAGGGAATGCGCATCACCTTCCGACAGGAGATCACCACGCCCCCGGTGGCCGCGATGGGCGGCACCTGGATCATCGAGCCGCTGGGGGCGGAGGAGTCACGGGTCCGGCTGCTGCACGACTACCGGGCCATCGACGACGACCCGCACGACCTGCTCTGGATCGACCGGGCGGTGGACAGCAACAGCCGCAAGGAACTGGCCGCGTTGAAGGAGAACGTGGAGGCCGCGCACACCGCGCGGGAGCTGACCTTCTCCTTCGAGGACACCGTCCTGATCCACGGATCGGCCAA
>NZ_JBIVVD010000013.1:0-7551 GCF_044757505.1 Streptomyces sp. NPDC091271
GGCCCGGACGCCACCCCCCACGACGCCCGCACCTACATCCACACCGCCCTCTCCACCAACAGCCTCGCCACCCTCCACCACGCCAAAGCCTTCGCAGAGAACCAGCGCCGGCCGTGACCCCGGGCACCGCCACGCTGAACACGGACGTCGTGGTCGTCGGCGCGGGGCCGGCCGGGCTCATGCTCGCCACCGAACTGCGGCTGGGCGGAGCCCGGGTGGTCGTGGCCGACGACCGGTCAGGACCCACCACCCAGTCGCGCGCATCCACCCTGCACGCCCGCACGATGGAGATCCTGGACTCCCGGGGCCTGCTGGCCGCACTGGGCCGTCCACCCCGGGAATCACGCGGCCACTTCGGCGGGCTGCCCATGGACCTGACTCCCTCCGGACCGCTCTCCGGCCCGTACCCCGGACAGTGGAAGGTCTCTCAGACCCGGACCGAGGAACTGCTCCAGGAACGGGCCGCCGTCCTCGGCGCCGACCTGAGACGGCGGCACAGGCTGCTCTCCCTGGAGACGTACGCGGACGGGGTCACCGCCCGGACCGAGGGGCCCGGTGGAAGGCCGCTGCTCCTGCACGCCCGGTACCTGGTCGCCTGCGACGGCGAGGAGAGCACCGTGCGGCAGCTCACCGGGGCCGAGTTCCCCGGCCGGGACGCCGGACGCGAACTGCTGCGCGCCGACGTGACCGGCGTCCAGGTCGCCGACCGCCGCTTCCAGCGGCTGGAGCGGGGCCTCGCGATCGCCGCAACCCGGAACGGGACGACCCGTGTGATGGTGCACGAGTTCGGCCGCGAGGCCGTGCCCCGTGAGGGGGGCGCGCCGGACTTCGCCGAGGTGGCCCGGGTGTGGCGGCGGGTCACCGGCGAGGACATCTCCCACGGCACCCCGCTGTGGGTCAACGCCTTCGGTGACGCCGACCGTCAGCTGGCCGGCTACCGGCACGGCCGGGTGCTCTTCGCGGGCGACGCCGCCCACCGGCAGATGCCCAGCGGCGGCCAGGCTCTCAACCTCGGCGTGCAGGACGCCTTCAACCTCGGGTGGAAGCTGGCCGCGGTGGTACGCGGCAGCGCCGGTGAGGAACTGCTCGACACCTACCACCGGGAGCGCCACGCGGTGGGCCGCCGCACCCTGACGAACATCCGGGCCCAGGCGTATCTGCTGCTCGGCGGACCGGAGGTCGAACCGGCCCGCGCCCTGCTGGGCGAGCTGATGGCCCTGGAGGACGTGAGGGAGTCGCTGGCCGGCACGATCAGCGGGCTCGGCATCCGGTACGACACCGCCGAGGGCCACCATCCTCTGCTCGGCCTACGGCTTCCGGACGCGATCCTCGTCGATGCCGATGCCGATACCCGGATCGGGGTCGAGGCGGAGGCCGGAGCCGTGGCGGGCACCGGGGCCGGGGCGCCGGCGGCGGTCGAAGGCGCCCTGCGCACCACCGAACTGTTCCGCTCCGGCCGGGGCGTGCTCCTGCTCCTCGGCACGGACGGCGCCGGGACGCTGCGGGAGACCGCCGCGCCTTGGGCCGGCGCGGGCCGGATCACCGTCACCGACGCCCGCCCCCGTGCCGGACAGGTGGCGGAACTGCCCGGCGGGGAAGCCCTGCTGGTCCGGCCGGACGGATATGTCGCCTGGGCGGGGACGCGGGCCGAGGGTCTGTCCGAGGCCTTGCGCCGCTGGTTCGGCGTGCCGGCCGCCACCGCGCGCACCCGGTCCCGGCCCGGCTCGCACCCGGCGACCGCCGGAGCCTGACGCCTCCCCACCGGACACTCCCGTCCGCCCCGCACACCGACCCACCCAACCGATACGCGCTGACGCGCACGAGCAAAGGAATCCCATGGACGCGGAGATCGACGTGGACGTCATCGTCATCGGCGCCGGGCCCACCGGCCTGATGCTGGCGGGGGAACTGCGGCTGGGAGGGGCGAGCGTCGTTGTCGCCGAGGCGCTGGAGCGGCCCACCGGCCAGTCGCGCGGCCTCGGTTTCACGGCCCGCGCCCTGGAGTCCTTCGACCAGCGCGGTCTCGTTCCTCGATTCGAGGGCCTGGAGACCAGCCCGATGGGTCACTTCGGCGGAGTGGTGTTCGACTACACCGTCCTGGAGGACGCCCACTTCGGAGCCCGGGGCATCCCGCAGTCCGCGACCGAGGCGGTCCTGGAGGAGTGGGCCGGGGAGCTGGGCGCCGACATCCGCCGGGGTCTGGTGTTCCGCTCTCTCACCCAGGACGACGACGGAGTCACCGTCACCCTGACGGGCGCGGACGGCGCCGGGCACCGGTTGCGCGGCCGCTATCTGGTGGGCGCCGACGGCGGTCACAGCGCCGTGCGCAGGGCCGGCGGCTTCAACTTCCCCGGCACCTCCGCCACCCGGGGCATGTACCTCGCCGACGTGGTCGGCTGCGCGGTCAAGCCGCGTCCGCTGGGCGAGCGACTCCCCGGCGGCATGGTGATGGCAGCACCGCTGAGCGAGGGCGTGGACCGCATCATCGTCTGCGAGGACGGCACCCCGCCGGCCGGTCGGAGCGAGAACCCGGAGTTCGCCGAGGTCGCCGCCGCCTGGCAGCGGCTGACCGGAGAGGACATCTCGGGCGGCGGGGCCGACTGGGTCAGTTCCTTCACCGACGCCACCCGGCAGGTCACCGCATACCGCCGCGGCCGGGTACTGCTCGCCGGAGACGCGGCGCACATCCACCTCCCGGCCGGGGGCCAAGGCCTCAGCACCGGTGTGCAGGACGCGGTCAACCTCGGCTGGAAGCTGGCCGCGACGGTCCGTGGGCATGCCCCGGAAGGACTGCTCGACACCTACCACGAGGAGCGGCACGCGGTGGGCGAGCGGCTGCTGTCCAACACCCGCGCCCAGGGCACGGTCTTCCTGGGCGGCCCCGAGTCCCAGCCGTTCCGGGACCTGTTCGCGGAACTGATCGGCTACGACGAGGTGAAACGGCACCTGGCTGGTTCGGTCAGCCACCTCGACGTACGGTACGGCGCCGGATCGGGCGCCGCCGGGCCCTGGCTCACCGAGCATCGGCTCACCGGGCGCCGGCTGCCGCCGCGGGTGCTGGAGACCCCCGCAGGACCGGTGCGCACCCCCGGACTCCTGCACTCCGGGCAGGGCGTGCTGCTCGACCTGGCCGGAGACGCCGCGCTGCGCGGGACAGCAGCCGGGTGGAAGGACCGCGTGGACACTGTCACCGGCATCCCGCGCGAGGCGGACGCCTTCGGGGGCGCGGCCGCCCTACTGGTCCGGCCGGACGGGTACGTCGCCTGGGCAGGCGCGGACACGGCCGGTCTGGCCACCGCCATGCGCCGCTGGTTCGGTGCTCCGGGCTCCCCGGACCTGACATGAGCGCCGCGGAGCTGCTCCCGTCCGCGAAGACGGCGCAGGGGACACGGGCCGAGGAGCCGCAGGCCGCCCCCGTACCGCCGGATCGCGTACGGCCGGGGCCCGTGCCGGTCACGATGTCACCCGGGGTGCGTCCCGTCGTCCTGCAGGCCGGGGACCTCACGCTGTCCGCGCTGATGGCCGAGCCGGCCGGCCCGCCCCGTGCCACTGTCGTCGCGGTGCACGGCGGCGGGACCGGCGCCGGGTACTTCGACGGCCAGGCGCACCCGGACGTCTCGCTGCTGACCCTGGGCGCGCGGCTCGGATACACGGTCGTCGCCCTCGACCGGCCCGGCTACGGCCTGTCGGCGGCACAGGCCCCGAGCGGCCGGTCCCTTGCCGAGCAGGCCGTCGCGGTCCGGGCGGCGCTGGCCCACCTGAGTGGCCGTCGCGAGACGGGTGCCGGGGTGTTCCTGCTCGCGCACTCCTTCGGCGGGAAACTGGCCCTCACCTATGCGGCCGCCGACACCCCGTCCGGTCCTGGCCGCGCCGGCACCACCGAGGCCGCACCACCGCCGCTGCTCGGTCTCGACATCTCCGGTCTCGGCCGGGACTACGCGGTCGACCCGGCCGGCCTGGCCCGTCTCCACGAGCGCCGCAACTGGGCCCGGAACTGGGGTCCGTTGCGCTTCTACCCGCCGCGGACCTTCCGCGAGGCATCCGCCGTGGTCGCCCCCGTACCGGCTCGCGAGCTTGCGGATGCCGCGGAGTGGCCGGGCCGTTTCACCGTGGCGGCAGGCCGGGTCCGGGTCCCGGTGCGGCTGACCTTCGCCGAGTGCGAACGGTGGTGGCGCCACGACGGGGAGACGGTGGCCGGTCTCACCGCGGACTTCACCTCGGCACCGCGCGTCCGTGTCGACCGCCAGCCCGGTGCCGGTCACAACATCAGCCTGGGCTGGCAGGCCCGCGCCTACCACCTGCGGGCCTTCGTGTTCTTCGAGGAGTGCCTGGCCCGGCGTCCCGCCCCGCGTCCGTCCCGTGCCACGGAACGGACGGACCTGTGACGGGCGCGGGCGCCGTGTTCCGCTCCGCCGCCACCGCGTTCGGACTGCTGACCTCCTCCCTCGCCGCGGGCCCGCTGTTCGCGGCCGTGCCACCACCACCCGCCGGCGCCGTCCGGCGGCACGCGCCGGCCCCGGAACCGTGCCGGTTTTCGTCCTCCTGGAGACGGCCGCCGGTCACCGGTCGCCCTGCGTGCCCACCCTGTCCACCGCACCGGAAACGGAGATCCGCCGATGGGGATCGCACCACCCGCCGACACGTCCGACGCCACCCTGCCGCCCACCACCGCCGCGCCGCCTTCCGACCCCCTTCTTGAACTGGCCGCGCGCAAGGCCCTGGCGCAGGCGGGCGAGGACCCCCGGGCCACCGAACGGCAGCACGCCAAAGGCAAACTGACCGTGCACGAACGCTTCGCGCTGCTGCTGGACAAGGGCAGCTTCTGCGAGGTCGAGTCCTTGCGCCGGCACCGGGCGACCGGGTTCGGCCTGGAGGCCCGGAAGCCTTACGGCGACGGTGTCGTCACCGGCTGGGGGACGGTCGAGGGCCGGACGGTGTTCGTGTACGGGCACGACTTCCGGATCTTCGGCGGGGCGCTGGGCGAGGCCCACGCGACGAAGATCCACAAGATCATGGACATGGCCATCTCGGCCGGCGCCCCGCTGGTGTCGCTGAACGACGGCGCCGGAGCCCGTATCCAGGAGGGCGTCTCCGCGCTCGCCGGATACGGCGGGATCTTCCAGCGCAACACCCGGGCCTCCGGTGTCATCCCGCAGATCAGCGTGATGCTCGGCCCGTGCGCGGGCGGCGCGGCCTACAGCCCGGCGCTGACCGACTTCGTCTTCATGGTCCGTGAGACCTCGCAGATGTTCATCACCGGACCGGACGTCGTCAAGGCGGTCACCGGCGAGGAGATCACCCAGAACGGCCTCGGCGGCGCCGATGTGCACGCCGAGACCTCGGGCGTCGCGCACTTCGCGTACGACGACGAGGAGACCTGCATCGCCGAGGTCCGCTACCTCCTGTCGATGCTGCCGCAGAACAACCGGGAACTGCCGCCCGTCGTCTCCTCCGCCGACCCGGCGGACCGGCCCGGGGACGCCCTGCTGGACCTGGTGCCGGCGGACGGAAACCGTGCCTACGACGTCCGGGGTGTCATCGAGGAACTCGTGGACGAGGGAGAGTACATGGAGGTGCACGCGGCCTGGGCGCCGAACATCGTCTGCGCGCTCGCCCGCGTCGGCGGGCACCCGGTCGGCATCGTCGCCAACCAGCCGGCCGCCATGGCGGGCGTCCTGGACATCCGGGCCAGCGAGAAGGCGGCGCGGTTCGTGCAGTTCTGCGATGCGTTCAACATCCCCCTGGTCACCCTGGTCGACGTTCCCGGCTTCCTGCCCGGCGTCGACCAGGAGCACGAGGGCATCATCCGGCGCGGCGCCAAGCTGCTGTACGCGTACTGCAATGCCACCGTGCCCCGGATCTCAGTCGTGCTGCGCAAGGCGTACGGAGGTGCCTACATCGTCATGGACTCCCGTTCCATCGGTGCCGACATCGCGCTCGCCTGGCCCTCCAACGAGATCGCGGTGATGGGCGCCGAGGGCGCCGCCAACGTCGTCTTCCGGCGGGAGATCGCCGCCTCGCAGGATCCCGCGGCGACCCGCGCGGAGAAGATCGAGCAGTACCGGCGGGAGTTGGTCCACCCGTACTACGCGGCCGAGCGCGGCCTCGTGGACGACGTGATCGACCCGCGCGAGACCCGGTCCGTGCTGGCCAGGTCGCTCGCCATGCTCACTGCCAAGCACGCCGACCTGCCGTCCCGCAAGCACGGCAACCCGCCCCAGTGAACACCGGAGGAACCGTGTCCGAGACCCCGGACCGCATGCCGGGCGCCGAGTGGAGCACCCCGGCCGCCCCAGCCCTCCCGGACCTCGTCGCCGGCACGGCGGCCGGGTCCGCGTGGCTGCGGCTGGAGCGTGGCTGCCCCACCCCCGAGGAGCTGGCCGCCCTGACAGTGGTCCTGGCCACCCTGAACGCGGGGGCGGACTTCGGACCGGACGACATGGCCCGCCGCCGGCGGGTGGGCGCCCGGTGGCGCCGGCCGGAGCGGATGACGCGCGCCGCGGGGCCGCGCAGCTGGCGGTCGGCGGTCTGACGGGGGGCCGGCGCCGCACGCCCGCACCCGCCGCTGAAGACCCGCGCGCCCGCACCCACCAGGAAAGGCGGCGGTGGGGAGGAGCAGCCGTTACGGGTTGCTCCTCCCCACCGCCGCCGCGACCCGGTCCCGCAGCACCGCTCGCACTCCCGGCTCCATCCGGGCGATCCGCTCCACCGCGTCCCGGGCGTACAGGAACTCCTCCGGCACCGACCGCAGCGTCACCCGCTGGTCCCCGGAACCGGACAGCGCGACCGCGGCGACATGGCCCCGGCACAGCGGCACGTTCCCCACCACCCAGCCCGGCGGGCGGGCGGGGAGGTCCGTCGCGCTCAGGCAGTCGAGGCCCGGCGCCCGCGCGAGGCCGGTGCCGAGCCCTTTCAGATACGCCTCCTTGCGCGTCCACAGCCTGCCGAAAGCGGCCGTGCGCCACGGGTCGGGGAGAGCGAGGAGTTCCCGCCGCTCAGCGGGGTGGAGCGCCGGTAGGCACGCCCGTACGGTCTCAGCCGTGGGAACGCGCTGTACGTCGGCGCCGATCCGGACGGCCGCCACCGCCACCAGGGCCAGTCCGTGGCTGTGTGAGAGGGAGAACTGCGGAGCACCGGCCACCCCGAGCACTTTCGGCCGTCCCTGACGTTCACCGTCCACGCCGTACCGCTCGCCCGCCACCGGGATCCGGCCGGGCGCGATGCCCGTGTACGCGGCGAGGACCCGGCGCAGTCCCACGTGCGCGGCGAGGTAGGTCTGGCGGTCGCGGGCGCGCAGGTAGGAGGCGGCCCGCTCCCGCTCCCGCGCGTCGAGCTCATGGCCGGGAACGTCACGGGGAGAGGCGGGCGGCGGCAGCAGCCACACGTCCACCTCTCCCCTCCGGACGGCGAGCGAGCCCGCCGTCCCCTGTCTCACCGCTCGTTCTCCCGGCCCTCCGCGAAGGCTTTGGCGTGGTGGAGGGTGGCGAGGCTGTTGGTGGAGAGGGCGGTGTGGATGTAGGTGCGGGCGTCGTGGGGGGTGGCGTCCGGGCC
>NZ_JBIVVD010000014.1:1874-5085 GCF_044757505.1 Streptomyces sp. NPDC091271
ATGGGTGGGGTGATGGGTGGCTGGTCGTTGTTTGAGAACTGCACAGTGGACGCGAGCATCTGTGGCCAAGTTTTTAAGGGCGCACGGTGGATGCCTTGGCACCAGGAACCGATGAAGGACGTGGGAGGCCACGATAGTCCCCGGGGAGCTGTCAACCAAGCTTTGATCCGGGGGTTTCCGAATGGGGAAACCCGGCAGTCGTCATGGGCTGTCACCCGCTGCTGAACACATAGGCAGTGTGGAGGGAACGCGGGGAAGTGAAACATCTCAGTACCCGCAGGAAGAGAAAACAACCGTGATTCCGGGAGTAGTGGCGAGCGAAACTGGATGAGGCCAAACCGTATGCGTGTGATACCCGGCAGGGGTTGCGCATACGGGGTTGTGGGATCTCTTTTTCACAGTCTGCCGGCTGTGAGGCGAGTCAGAAACCGTTGATGTAGGCGAAGGACATGCGAAAGGTCCGGCGTAGAGGGTAAGACCCCCGTAGCTGAAACATCAACGGCTCGTTTGAGAGACACCCAAGTAGCACGGGGCCCGAGAAATCCCGTGTGAATCTGGCGGGACCACCCGCTAAGCCTAAATATTCCCTGGTGACCGATAGCGGATAGTACCGTGAGGGAATGGTGAAAAGTACCGCGGGAGCGGAGTGAAATAGTACCTGAAACCGTGTGCCTACAAGCCGTGGGAGCGTCGCTGTATGTGCTTGCACATGCAGTCGTGACTGCGTGCCTTTTGAAGAATGAGCCTGCGAGTTAGCGGTGTGTAGCGAGGTTAACCCGTGTGGGGAAGCCGTAGCGAAAGCGAGTCCGAATAGGGCGATTGAGTTGCACGCTCTAGACCCGAAGCGGAGTGATCTAGCCATGGGCAGGTTGAAGCGGAGGTAAGACTTCGTGGAGGACCGAACCCACCAGGGTTGAAAACCTGGGGGATGACCTGTGGTTAGGGGTGAAAGGCCAATCAAACTCCGTGATAGCTGGTTCTCCCCGAAATGCATTTAGGTGCAGCGTCGTGTGTTTCTTGCCGGAGGTAGAGCACTGGATAGGCGATGGGCCCTACCGGGTTACTGACCTTAGCCAAACTCCGAATGCCGGTAAGTGAGAGCACGGCAGTGAGACTGTGGGGGATAAGCTCCATGGTCGAGAGGGAAACAGCCCAGAGCATCGACTAAGGCCCCTAAGCGTACGCTAAGTGGGAAAGGATGTGGAGTCGCAGAGACAACCAGGAGGTTGGCTTAGAAGCAGCCACCCTTGAAAGAGTGCGTAATAGCTCACTGGTCAAGTGATTCCGCGCCGACAATGTAGCGGGGCTCAAGCGTACCGCCGAAGTCGTGTCATTCACACATATAGGGCCAACGCCTGTGTGGATGGGTAGGGGAGCGTCGTGTGCCGGGTGAAGCAGCCGCGGAAGCGAGTTGTGGACGGTTCACGAGTGAGAATGCAGGCATGAGTAGCGATACACACGTGAGAAACGTGTGCGCCGATTGACTAAGGGTTCCTGGGTCAAGCTGATCTGCCCAGGGTAAGTCGGGACCTAAGGCGAGGCCGACAGGCGTAGTCGATGGACAACCGGTTGATATTCCGGTACCCGCTTTGAAACGCCCAATACTGAATCAGGCGATGCTAAGTCCGTGAAGCCGGCCCGATCTCTTCGGAGTTGAGGGTAGTGGTGGAGCCGACGAACCAGACTTGTATTAGGTAAGCGATGGGGTGACGCAGGAAGGTAGTCCAACCCGGGCGATGGTTGTTCCCGGGGTAAGGGTGTAGGCCGTGTGGTAGGTAAATCCGTCACACGTTAAGGCTGAGACCTGATGCCGAGCCGATTGTGGTGAAGTGGATGATCCTATGCTGTCGAGAAAAGCCTCTAGCGAGTTTCATGGCGGCCCGTACCCTAAACCGACTCAGGTAGTCAGGTAGAGAATACCGAGGCGTTCGGGTGAACTATGGTTAAGGAACTCGGCAAAATGCCCCCGTAACTTCGGGAGAAGGGGGGCCATCACTGGTGATCCGATTTACTCGGTGAGCTGGGGGTGGCCGCAGAGACCAGCGAGAAGCGACTGTTTACTAAAAACACAGGTCCGTGCGAAGCCGTAAGGCGATGTATACGGACTGACGCCTGCCCGGTGCTGGAACGTTAAGGGGACCGGTTAGTGCACTTTCGGGTGTGCGAAGCTGAGAACTTAAGCGCCAGTAAACGGCGGTGGTAACTATAACCATCCTAAGGTAGCGAAATTCCTTGTCGGGTAAGTTCCGACCTGCACGAATGGCGTAACGACTTCTCGACTGTCTCAACCATAGGCCCGGTGAAATTGCACTACGAGTAAAGATGCTCGTTTCGCGCAGCAGGACGGAAAGACCCCGGGACCTTTACTATAGTTTGATATTGGTGTTCGGTTCGGCTTGTGTAGGATAGGTGGGAGACTTTGAAGCGGCCACGCCAGTGGTTGTGGAGTCGTCGTTGAAATACCACTCTGGTCGTGCTGGATGTCTAACCTGGGTCCGTGATCCGGATCAGGGACAGTGTCTGATGGGTAGTTTAACTGGGGCGGTTGCCTCCTAAAGAGTAACGGAGGCGCCCAAAGGTTCCCTCAGCCTGGTTGGCAATCAGGTGTTGAGTGTAAGTGCACAAGGGAGCTTGACTGTGAGACCGACGGGTCGAGCAGGGACGAAAGTCGGGACTAGTGATCCGGCAGTGGCTTGTGGAAGCGCTGTCGCTCAACGGATAAAAGGTACCCCGGGGATAACAGGCTGATCTTCCCCAAGAGTCCATATCGACGGGATGGTTTGGCACCTCGATGTCGGCTCGTCGCATCCTGGGGCTGGAGTCGGTCCCAAGGGTTGGGCTGTTCGCCCATTAAAGCGGTACGCGAGCTGGGTTTAGAACGTCGTGAGACAGTTCGGTCCCTATCCGCTGTGCGCGTAGGAATATTGAGAAGGGCTGTCCCTAGTACGAGAGGACCGGGACGGACGAACCTCTGGTGTGCCAGTTGTCCTGCCAAGGGCATGGCTGGTTGGCTACGTTCGGAAAGGATAACCGCTGAAAGCATCTAAGCGGGAAGCCTGCTTCGAGATGAGTATTCCCACCACCTTGAGTGGTTAAGGCTCCCAGTAGACGACTGGGTTGATAGGCCAGATGTGGAAGCCCGGTAACGGGTGGAGCTGACTGGTACTAATAGGCCGAGGGCTTGTCCTCAGTTGCTCGCGTCCACTGTGTT